>CBFDBQ010000001.1:0-182368 GCA_965603095.1 uncultured Thalassospiraceae bacterium
TTGTGTCCCTTGCCCTTTACCTCGTAATGGCGACACCGGTGGCCCTTGGCATTCTCACCATCGCCACCCCCGCCGCCGCTTCCACCCCAGCCTCGTACGAAACGCTGAATGGATGGAACGGCTTTGCCGAAGAGACCGCGACCAAGGTTCCCCTCTACAGCCAGAACATCGATTGGACCAATCTTTATTCCAACACCGTCAGCTATTCGCTGAGGGAATGGAACGGCTTTGCCGAAGAGGCCCCGACCCCGGTCTCCCTCTACAGCCAGAACATTGATTGGAAGAATTTGTACCGGTAAGAATCCTTCGGCTTTACGTGAACGCAAATTGACATGTTCCGTCCGGGTATCAAGATATGGTCGATTAAAGAGAAGCTGATGACTTGCATCGCCCCGTCCCTCACATATGGGGCGGGGTTTTGTTTGGTTGCTATTGATTTCACCAAGTCGAATTTAGGTATTTCTGCATTGGGTCATTAGCAGACATTTAGATCGGCCTATCAATTAGCCATATATTTCCGCCCCAGCCACACTCCAGCCACACCAACAGATAATTGCCAAAGAGCCCCATTTCGGATACATACTTATTCTTAAGCACCCGTAGCTCAGCTGGATAGAGCGCTGCCCTCCGAAAGGGAAAGAAAACGGGAAATCCTTTTAATTTCAATAGGATACCGGGGCGCTGTCGCAAGCCTTTTCCGGTCTAAAACCGCAGAAAACCGTGTAGTGCAAAATAGCGCTGACACAATTTTGGCACAGCTTGGCACAGCGTAAATTTATACCTCAAGCGCTGCCTTTCTAAGAACTCGTATGAACCAATGCAGCATCAAATGATGATTTTTTTCTAATTATTTTTTTCGTTATTATCCATCGCCATGGCTTTTATCAAACCAAATACTCGCTCT
Organism: uncultured Thalassospiraceae bacterium; assembly: GCA_965603095.1. Taxonomy (GTDB): domain Bacteria; phylum Pseudomonadota; class Alphaproteobacteria; order Rhodospirillales; family Magnetovibrionaceae; genus DAOVVL01. Next base: position 905 of record CBFDBQ010000001.1, read on the forward strand.
CTGGTATTGGGGTTGGTAATCTTATAAAAATATTTAACTAACTCAAGAGTTTTGCGTCGTGACATTGTTCCATCAAAACTTATGCCCTCAGTCAATCCTATTAACTCAATCCGAGGCTGCTCCACATCATCAGTTTCAACTTCACTAGGCATTTCATCAAAAAAATAACTTATAGGAGCGTCAAGGACTTTGGATACCATATGTAACCGGCTTGCGCCTATACGGTTAGAGCCTTGTTCATATTTCTGAACTTGCTGGAAAGTAACGCCAATGGCCTCAGCCAACTTGGTCTGACTAAATCCAAGGATTGTACGACGTTGACGCAAGCGATGGCCAACATGTGCATCTACAGGGTGAATCTCTGACAAGGCGGAATTAGAAATATTCTTTTTATTGCTTGAGCCCTTATTGGACACCATGGGGCACCCCGCTCATAACGTCATCAACACAATCAAGTATAGTTTTAGAAGAAAATGGCTTAGTTAGCGATTTATTTGCACCTAAACTATAGGCTATCTCAAGGTAGCTATCCGCCTTATCTCTAGCGCCACCTGATATGGCAATAATTTTAACATCAGGATAGTGCTCTTTAAGCTCTAAAATGGTTTCTACCCCTTCTTTGTTGGGCATAATTATGTCTGTTATGACCACGTCAAAATGTGATTCTTTACACATTTTGATTCCCTGCTCCCCATCGTTTGCTAGCGATACCTTATGGCCAGCACCAGCTAGAACCTCTTCCAAAGAAATTCTCACTAGCTCCTCATCATCAATAACAAGAATGTGTGTCATTATTTGCCCCCTTCTGTATTTTTATAAATTCTAATTATATTTTATCTATTTGTCCAAAAGGGGAATGAAGACCTTAAACATAGACCCCTTGTCAATCACACTATCTACGGTAATTAGACCTTCGTGTGCTGAGACAATGCCGCTGGCCATAGACAATCCCATTCCAGTGCCCTTGCCCACCCCCTTGGTGGTATAAAATGGATCAAAAATGCGTGATAAATCCTCTTCTTCTATTCCTGACCCATTATCAGAAACACTAATAACTGCATACTTAACACCATCAACTATTTCGCTCTGAAGAGAAATATCAATTTTTCCAGAATATCCGCTCATTGAATCTGCGGCATTTGTGCCTAGGTTCATTATCAATGCTTCAATTTGAACCTTGTCTGCCATCACCTTTCCAAGGCTTGGGGAAAGATCGCTATCTAAACTAATGGATGAAGGCAATCCTACGCGCAAAAGCTTAATTGCATCGTACGTCACCTTAAATATATCTATTTTTTCTTTTTTAAGTTCTGTCTGGCGACTAAATAATAAAATACGATCCCCCAAAACCTTCGCCCGATTGCACGCTTCAATAACGCGGTTCATGCGATTTTTAGCCTTAGAGCCATTCGCTTGCTCATCACGAGTAATCTCACTTAAAATCAGTATTGGTTGCAATAAGTTATTAAACGTATGCGCAACCCCGCCAGCCAAATTTCCTAATGCTTCCATTTTTTGTGCTTGATATAATTTTTTTTCTATTTCTTGGCGGTCAATTAATTCTTGTTTTAGATTTTTATTTGCTATGCTTAATTCTTGAGTTCTATCGTTAACAATTACTCTTAATTCATCTTCTCTCGTGCTTAATTGACCTACAAATCTTCTTAAAAATTCTGCCATTTCTGCAATTTCATCACCCCCATCTCTAGGAATGGGATAACTTAAATTGCCATCTGCAATTTCATTCATACTTACTTTTATTTTTTCAATACGTCGTACAAGGTTGTAATGCAAATATGTGGCGACGCTAAGAGCTATCATTAACGATAAAAATCCCAACGCCACTAATATTGAGCTTTTCTCTTTTGATTCTTTCTCAGTTGATTCAGAAATTTCAGTAATGTCATTCGATAATTTATTAATTAATCTGGTTAAAGAAACTTTTAACTTCTGAGAATCTAGTCGATGATTCTCCAGCGTACTTCTTAAAATTAATTCTATATTTTCTATCTCATAAGCTAGGATAAATACATTATCAGGACCTTCTCCAAGCAAGCGCAGCTCGTCAATTATTTCCAATGTTTTTTTTGTATTGATTAAATTATCATTTTTGTATTCTCTTGATAAATTATCTAATAATTGTAAAAAACTACCCCTCAATAGATCTGTGTTATATTTATTTTCTGACCTCAATCCATCTAGCATCACCTTGATGATAGCATCAAAATAATGCTCCAGTTTAAGCTCTTTCTTGATAGTCAAAATATTATTATCGTCACTATTTCCTATTGTAACAAATTCCAACCCGGTCATTTTAATAATATTATTCATATATAATTTTTGTTTTTTTTCTAAATCAATTCTTTTTTTAATAATATTATCTAAACTGCCAATTGCTTTAACCAGCCCTTTTTTATTGTTCACAATCTCGTTAATTAAAACCTTATCAACCTTGAGGTCATTTAATTTAATAATTAAGGAGACCATTATCTTCTCTCTGTCTTTTGTGCGATCAATAATCTGCAGGCGTTCCCAATTATTTTTTGAATTTGCAAGTTCAGTTGCAGTTAAGGTGAGGCTAAGCCCCTCAATCGCCAATTCCTCAGCCGCAATCAGCGCAGGGGCATTAACTGATGAAATTTCCTGAAGATTTGAATTTATATTTGATGATGTTTTTATGCCAAAGACTATGGCGACCAGGGTAAAAAATACAACCAAGATGAAGGCAGTCACAATCTTTGTGCGCACCCCTGTGTACATTAAAGAACTTTCCCCAAATTTATTTAACTTTCTTTGATTGGCTTATTTTAATTTTATACACTTTATGTTACAACAATAAAGTGTATCTAAAAAACTTTTATATTGGGGCTGTCATGAAATTATTAAACTTTAGACTATGCAATTATCTAATTCTTTTAGTCTTATTGGTTAATTTTTTACCTACCCCTGTAATCGCAGGCTCTGACCTCGATGCAATCAAAGCGAGAGATAAGTTGTTGTGTGGCGGAGGCTATACCGATAATTTTAATAAAGACTTATGTTCCGCCATTGCAGCGGCAACATTGGGCGATGCCAATAAGGTCGATGGTATCAGATTGACAGTTAACCGTCGTTTTGAAGCATTATCAGAAAATGCCATTGATGTGATTGTGCAAAGCGTAACATTAACCTTAGGGAGAGATGCTGGCTTAGGCCTTAGCTTTGTTGGTCCTGTTTTTTATGACGGGCAAGGTTTTATTGCTCCGCGCAAACTGGGTATTACAAAATTATCAGATACTAGGAACACTACCGTCTGTGTCCAAAAAAGGTCTACTTCACTCGATAATATTGTTAATTACGCTGAGAAACACCCCGGATCTATAATACCTATGGTTTTTGAATCTCCTGAGGTTATGGCCTCATCGTTTCTTTCTGAAAAATGCGCCCTTTACAGCGACGACAAGACCAACCTTTTGGGGTTTATTTCTAGGGAAGAAATTCGAACCAATAGCGATTTCGTCATGCTTGACGATACCATCTCTAAAGAGCCACTAACTATTACGCTTCGCGAGGGTGATGACGAATGGCGCGATATCGTTCAATGGACATTTTACGCGTTAGTTCAAGCAGAAGAATTGGGTATTACATCAAAAAATGCTGCCGAGAAAAGGGTCTCTGGTACCCCAAGTGAGCGCAAATTCTTAGGCGCAATACCGGGAATTGGAAAACCACTTGGACTTGATGACGGCTGGGTGTTTAACATTATCAGCCAAGTTGGCAATTATGGTGAAATTTTTGATCGTCACCTTGGCTCAGATTCACAATTTAAACTAAAACGCGGGCTCAATGACTTGTGGACCCGTGGTGGACTTTTGTATTCGCCTCCATTTAATCACTAATGGTGATGGCACTCGATAAGCCGCAACCTACCCCAGGCAGCGCACGAAAATAATTCAATAGTAATTACAATGGATTGGTCTGGTTATTTGGCAAGGCTGTGCCAAAAATGTGTCACGTTAAATAACTATGTTAGGCATTTTTGATCGGCACAAAATCAGCCTGTATGATTTCAACACTATTATCGCTGTGGTTGACGCTGAACGAAACCTCCAACACCTCACACCAGTCTTCCACCTTTATAGAAACCATATCAACTGACATGACCTTCGAATCGCGTTCGTATGAAGCGTTGCTCATAATTGTACATTGATAGGAAGCGAGTCGGGTGTATAAGCCTGCACCTGTGGATGCCAGACAGATATGCGGACGATCTTTCTGTCCGTCAGCACCAACGTTTTCTTCTCTGCCTTTTTCACCAAAATAAATGTGGCAAACATCTACATCGATACTGTTCTGTCTTTGAGTTTTTATACTGGCGAAAAGTCCGTTTGGGCTTTTCGCTTTGAGTCTTTTTGATGCCAAGCAGACATTATAGAATTCCGTCGTACCGGAAACTTTAGCATCTCCAACCGTTAGAATTCTTCCAGGCTTATCCCTTTGAATGGGTACTTCAAAAACAGCCTTTGAAGGACCATGCTCGCCCACAGTTAACTCAATTTCGTCTTCAAAAATAATCTGCTCACCAGATTCATTAATCACCGTAGCGCCCAAGGCTTTCAACGAGGCTGGTTTTCCAGCATCAGTTTTTATTTCCGCGCGAAAGGGAAGTTCGCCGTTTTGCAGTTTCTTAGCCATATTCGTCATTGCTCGCTGTTGCGCGCCCTGCTTTTCCGCTTCTAGAAAGCAGCAACGCTTGTATTTTCTCCCGCTGCCACACGGACATGGATCATTGCGTCCAATTTTACCCATTCATATATCGCCTAAAGGTGTGATGATTGATTGCCCTCCCCACATCCTATCATTGCGTTCCGCTATTTGATCACTTTTGGCTATTATAGGGCGCCCCAGGAAGGTCTCTGGCGCTTCCGCTTCTGATCTTCTCCGGAACGAAATCCTTTGCGCCGAATTAGGTATGGTGTCTCTAGAGCTTCCAAATAAATTACCCAAAAGGCCGATTCCTTTTCTGGTGCAACTTCACAGTTGAATCGCCTTCTAGCCTTCAAACGTCGCCAACTGCTCCCGCATCAGTGGGAGCAGTTCCTCTTCCGGCATAGCCTTCGCCGCTTCCGGAACGAGCTTATATTCTAAGAAGTGCTCACCTTTCGCCTTCGCCGTCATGTAGGCTTTGATCTGATCGAGAACGAGACGCCAGATGTCTAGTGCAATATCTGTAGAATCGCAGATAGCCTTGCCATGGCCCGACAGCATAGCTGAAAAGAAAGTTATACGTTCGGCGGTCATGCCATTGCCTGCCCCGCTTTCGTATGCGTGCTGAGCGATTAGTGTGTTTCTAGACTTTATCTGTTCATTTAGCTCCTGCATCACTCCCATGGCACGATGCACAAACATCGTTAGCGCGGGCATGTCTTTGCTGAGCGACGAATATTCGTAAAACTCCGGCGGATCCATGACGGAAGTTTCTGGCAAGCTCATGTAGAAATGTCGCATAGACTCTGAGAGCGCTATCAGATCCGGAATATTCTTTGCTCGCTCTGCCCCCGGTATTTTGTATATTTCATCAATCATTACTTTCATCTTCTCGACTTCGGGCCTTAAGTCACTAATGAGCTGAAGCTTACTATTAGCGAGCGCTTCGATATTTGCCCCTGCAGAGGTCGTCAGACGGTTGAGCGCGTCAAGAGCCGCCCTCCAGTCGTCCTTCTCTTTCTTATCAGACTGCCAGCGCTGTTGGAGGTGGAATGCACAGATACCAAGCCCGAAGCCCACGGCGGAACCGATGGTGGTTTGTACTACGCCGAGCCAAAAATCACATGCCATGTCCCCCCCCTGCCGTCAATTTCGCAGTCTAGACCTTGATGGCTGAGTGCCTCATGCCCCCGAAATTCCAGAGACATGATATATAATTCCTAAGGGCAGACATAGGCTCACATAATAAAAAAACGTCTACTAACTTACCTAAAGCAGACATTAAAAGTGCACACGTCTCATAAGACATCCAAATATGTCTTATGAAAAACATCTAATGTCTTTTAAATCTTGCAATAAGACATTATTTGTCTTATAAAGGCCTTTCCAGCCAACCCACGGAAAGGGCACTTTGTCTTATGAACCTAGCAAGCGGTGAAGAATTACTGACTATTAAAGATGTCGCCAAAAAGATATCCTTTGATCGTTCCGAAAGTGGCATTGCTAAGACCATGCGTCAGATTCGCCATTGGACACAGAACGACCTGTTGCGCACAACAAGCGAAAAACACACAGGCAAAGGTGTGCCCCGTTTTTATGAGCCGGAACCAACTGTCGAGATTGCGGCAATTCTTCTAGAGCTCAGCCGTTACGGTGTCACCGTAGATATTCTCAAACCAGTCGCCGAAGAACTATGGGATACAGATGAAGGCTTGCTGTATAGAGGCAGTGCTTTAACCGATATCAACGCGTACCTTCAGGTTTCATGGAGTGCCGATCCAGTTACGGGTGTCTTTACAGACGCTGAAGTGCATTTGTTCGATGAAATGGACATGGGTCCTGTAAAAACATCCAGCGAAGAGCGCGATCAATATACTCCGATCAACACGGCGCCCTCCAGTTCTATCCTTGTCAATATGTCCGAAGTAATGACCCGCGTTTTTGTCACAAACGCCGACTGATTTTTTTTGGGAGCCAAAAGACAAATAATGTCTATTAAGCCGAATCTTCCAGACAGACGATATTTTACCCGCCAAGAGGCGGCCAAGTGGCTTGGGCTGTCAGTCGATACCTTTGATGGCCTCGGGATTCCCTTTGTGGACTTTGGCCCCAGAAATCACAGATGGGACACGGTTGATATCATCGCATGGGCAGAGCAGAATAAAGTCTGCGACAGCGCCCGTGCATCCAAAGGTAAAAGGAGATACGGGCAAAAATGCGTATCTACAAAAGAGAAGGATCCCCAATGTGGTGGATCTCATGGACAGACCAGAACGGAAAGCGAAATCGCCGAAGTTCTGGAACTAAAATAAAGCGAGAAGCAGAAGCTCTCGCGGCAACGTTAGTAAAGAAGGATTTTTTGGCCGAGCAATTAGGCATAACGCCTGATGTCGGTTTTAACGAAGCCCTTCTGCGTTACGCAAAAGTAAATAAGCGTGACCATCCAAAAGGCTTCATGCGGAGCACACGTTACCGTTTGGAGCATTTAAAAAAGTATTTTGGGGAATATAATTTATCCCAAATTACGTTACGGGTTATTGAGGACTATATGGACATGCGGCTTGAAACCGTTAGCCACGCAACCGCACAAAAGGATGTTTCTATCCTTCGTGCAATATTGAACCGGGCATACCGGGAGGGACTTACTGATAAGACCCCTCGCATGCCTAAGTTCAAGCCAGTTAAGGCAAGGTGCAGGTGGTTAACAGCTGAGAAGGAGGCGCGACTTGTTGCAGCTTCGCCTGAGCATCTAAAGCCAATTGTTGTTTTCGCGGTTGAGACGGGTGGACGCTTGTCCGAAATACTCCGTCTTGATTGGCGGGATGTTAGTTTCCCCAATGACCGCTTTACCTTCAAGGACACCAAGAACGGTGAAGACAGGACAATCCGCCTGACTGATCGCGCAAGGGCCACACTAACGGCCATTGGCGTGAAGGATAGCGGGCCCGTTTTTACCTTTCGCGGCAAACCTATGAAGACCGTTAAGACGTCGTTTGAAAAGGCCCGCACAAAAGCGGGGCTTGAAGATGTTCGTTTCCATGATTTGCGTCATACTTTTGCATCCCGTCTTGTCCAAGGCGGGGTTCCGTTGTATGACGTGATGCACTTAACGGGGCATAAATCTTTAGAGATGGTGCAGCGCTATTCGCACCTTGCCCCGGACTACCAAGACCGTGCCATAGTTGCCCTTAACGCATTTGGGCATACCGTGACACAATTTGACACAATTCCCCACAAGATCGGGGTACAATAGGGACGTAAGTCCTTGATAAATAGGATGCACCCGTAGCTCAGCTGGATAGAGCGCTGCCCTCCGAAGGCAGAGGTCACACGTTCGAATCGTGTCGGGTGCACCATTTCTTCGCAGGCTTCTGCGCTGGCTCGTACTAGTCTTCGTGCTTTTCCGCCCAATCACGGGCCATGCCTTGTGCTTTTTCTATTTCCTGCGAGGTCATTTTTTCCTCAATCTTATTCCGGTTTGTTTTTGCTTCCTCATCCCCTTGGGAAGCGGAAATATTCCACCACATATGTGCGATTACTTTGTTCTTTTCCACCCCTGTTCCGGTCTCATACATGTCGCCAAGATTATATTGGGCGTCCGAGTCACCTTGTTCTGCAGCAAGGCTGTACCACTTGAAGGCGGTCTTGGCATTTTTAGCAACCCCAGTTCCGTCTGCATACATAACACCCAGATTGTTTTGGGCGGCTGCATCACCTTGTTTTGCGGCAAGGGTGTACCACTTGACGGCAGCTTTATCATCTTCGGCAACCCCAGTCCCCTCATCATACATAACAGCTAGATTGTTTTGGGCATCCGGGTCACCTTGTTCTGCGGCAAGGGTGTACCACTTGACTGCAATTTTATCATCTTCGGTAACCCCAGTCCCCTCATCATACATAGCACCTAGATTGTTTTGGGCGGCTGCATCACCTTGTTTTGCGGCAAGGGTGTACCACTTGACGGCAGTTTTGAAATCTTGAGGAACGCCGTCGCCAAAGTCGTACATCACGCCCATCAAATATTGGGCTTCGGCATCACCTTTTTTTGCAAGAGGTCTAAATTCTTTCAATGCGGTTGCAAAATCGCCATTTTCCGCAGCCCTAATTCCCTTTTGGAGATCAGCAGAAAACGCTGGGTTTCCAACCAGCAGGGTCAATAGCAAAAATGGAATGGCGAAAAGTTGCTTCAAGACACAATTCCCTCGTGAAAAACACTGAGCATTATAACAGAAATAGTGTCAGGTTTGAAGTTCATATATAAGCAATATTTCTTTCAAGGTTCTGCTCAGCTCTAGCCTTACGTGCCTCGACCATACGCACCTGTTTTTCCTAGTACCAGACACAAACACTGCTGCCGATAATAAGGGTGGCCCCGGTCAGCCCATTGATAATGTCCTCTTTGGGTCATAAGCAGACCTAAACACCAGTCGCAAAAATAATCTGCAATTCACTTGGAAGCAGACAGAAAACAGTCCGTCGCTGTGTTTGCTACCACTGTGCCAAAACTGTGCCACGCCCATTCGGTTTAGTTCTGTTTTAACCCGCATTATTCGGAAAAGTGTACAACAGCGCCCGAACAACGCATTGGTTTAACTTGCATTTAATTCTAACGGGCGCCCTCCGAAGGCAGAGGTCACAGGTTCGAATCGTGTCGGGTGCACCATTTTCTTCACCTAACACTTGTGTTGGTTTATGCGCTGGCGTGCAGTTCCCGCAATCTTTCCAAGGTTAGGCCATCGTAGGTTGAAAGCTCGGCCAACGCGCCTGCAAAATCTTGGCCCTGAGTATAATCGTTGGTTACAATAAACACTGGAATATTTGCGGCCATTGCCGCCACTAGCCCGTTGCGGGAATCTTCTAATGCTAATGCCTCGCCCGGCGCTAGCCCAATTTGTTCAAGCACCCAGTCGTAAACATCAGGCTCCGGCTTTAACACCGGAACCTTGCCGCCATCGCCAATTACTTCGAACCAACCCAACGCATCATCGCCTAAATTAACCCTTATAAGCGTTTCGACGTTTATGGGTGTGGTAGTAGTGGCAATGGATATGGCCATACCTTGGCCCCGAGCTTGCTGAATAAGTTTTTCAATACCGGGGCGCAGGGGCACCTGCCCGCCTTTAAGGCGGTTTATAAAAAATTCGGTTTTGCTGGCGTGTAATTCTGGAATAAGGATTTCCAGATCTGACCTGGATAAGGCCGCATCATTTGTTTTTTCAAGAAAAAACCTTATGCGTTGTTTCCCGCCAGTTACTGCTAACAATTCCTTGTAAAGTGGCCTATCCCATACCCAGTCAAAGCCAGCGCTTTCAAAAGCATCATTAAACGCCAGCCTGTGGGCATCTTCGGTATCGGCCAAGGTGCCATCAACATCAAAAATTAGTGATTTAAGTTCCATTGTATAATCCAGACCTTCATTTTAGCATCTATTACGGGTAATCTATTCATCAGGGCATATATATACAATCTACTTTCATATATTATTTTAGCCGACTACCAAATTGGAACTTAATAAAAATGACCCACCTTTTGCAGGAAGTAAAAGAAGAACTGGATTGGGCGGCAAGAGAGCTGGCCGAGGTTGAGGGCCAGTTTATTGAGCTTGAAAAAGATCTTCGTGCCAAACTTGAAGGCGATGGCGAAACTAATGCGGCCGAAATTGCGCGCCTGACCGAAGATCAAAAAAAATCTCTAAACATAAATGAATTGCATTCAATTCTAAGCCGGGCCGCACGACGCTTCAGCCTGCTAGCCCACGTTTTTGAAATTGGCGCCGCCAATACAAAAATTGAAAATATTGTTTCAGAATTAATGGATGGTCTAGTGTTTCGCCAATCCGATGCCAGCCACGGTGCCGACGGCCCCATATTACAACTGGCTGAGGCATTACAATATTATTTCCACGTTTGTTTTGATGACGAGGGTGATGAAAAAATTCGTGATGCATGGATGGAAGTGCAGGGTATTTTACATAAGCTTGGACGCAAACTATAATTAGCCAAAGCTATGGAGAGTTTTTCCTTTTTCTTCCAGCCATCTATGCGCACTAGTCATATCCAAGGCTAGCTTTTTTGTAAGTTCCCAAAAATCTTTGTTGTGGTTGTGGTGGGTTAAATGCGCGACCTCATGGGCAACAAGATAATCAAGCACATATTCAGGTGCCATAATCAAACGCCAACTAAAATTAAGATTTCCGGTTGGCCCGCACGACCCCCAGCGCGAACGGGTATCGCGCAAGGTTATACGCCCGGCTTTTTTATCAATTGCATTTGTTTTTTCCGTTACTAACGATGTTATTTCTTTGCGAGCATTTTTTTTCAGCCAATCTTTCAGGCGCCGGGTCAGATGTTCGGGTTTTCCCCCAACTAATATCTCACCATTAACAGCGGTTATGCCAATGGTCGCCAGATTATGATGAATTATATGTTTCGACCCACGATAAGGAATTGTATTACCCTGAACAAACGGTATGCGTTTGGGGTGACTGTTAAGACCATCTAAAATCCACCCGGCTTTATCATTTGCCATTTTCAATGCTTCGCGAATGGTAGCGCGCGTAGGTATTGTTATAACCGCGCCTTCGCCAGCGGCATCAATACGCAATATCAGGTGACGGGCGCGAGGATGACGGCGAATTTTTAATGCAATTTCGCGCCCGGCAATTTCAACTGTATGGTTTTTTGCGTTCATTGTTCAAATCTACTCTGGCCAATCGACAATATATTTTTCAAGATCATTCGCATCTTTGGCTGTGACCGCGCGGTCTTTTATTGTTATGCCGGCATCAATTGCTGAATTTTTATTTTTTGTTATCAGCGGATGCCACTGGGGTAAATCCTTTCCTTCGGACAACAAACGATAGGCACAAGTAGATGGCATCCATTTAAGTTCAGAAATATTTTTAGGGTCTAGCTGAATACAATCATCCATATGTTGATGGCGCATTTCGTATTTAGCACAGCGACATGTTTTAAGGTCAAGCAAGCTACACGCAACCGAGGTATAGCTTATCTCGCCAGTCGCTTCATCTTCCAGTTTTTCAAGGCAGCATTTACCGCAACCATCGCAAAGGGATTCCCATTCCTTTGCCGACATATCGGCAAGGTTTTTTGCTTTCCAGAATGGCTGGTCTTCTTTTTTGTCTGAATTCATATGTAAAAATAGCCCAAAGGCGGTAAAGAAATTATTGTCAATTTCACTTATTTACACGCAAACTATTTAGTTTCACGGTCAATAAGGTGAACAAACGAACCAAATACATTGCCGGAAACCTGCCCAACTTTGCCCAGTTTTGTTCCATCTGCGCTTTCAACATCAAACAAGGCATCGCCCGGCCCTTCGCTGGTGATGGTGGCATAATGAAATTCATGTCCGCGCAAAACGCCGCGAACCTTGCCCAGCGGGGTTTCGGCACAAAGGGTAGCACGACGATAGCCAAGGCTAAGCTTACGCTTTTCAAATGATGTACCAAGTTGCAGAAGCCCGGCCATGGCATGGGTGGTGCCATCGGCGTCAATCATGCCCCGACCAAGAACCATATAGCCACCGCATTCACCATATATTGCTGACCCTCGCGTAGCTGCTTCACGCAGGCCTTGCATAAAACGATCCGCACTGGAAAGGCGCCAAACATGAAGTTCAGGATAACCGCCAGGCAAATATATGGCGTCTGCATCGGGCGGTGGAGCGGCATCATCTAATGGTGAAAAAAATTCAATTTCTGCTCCTTGGGCGCGCCACCCTTCAAGAACAAGCGGATAAGAAAAAGTAAATGCCTCATCGCGGGCAACTGCAATTTTTTGACCCAATGGACGTAACGGAGCAAGATTTTCAGCAGAAATTTTCTCATTGTTCCACACGCTTGCAATATCAAGCAATGCTTTAACATCCACATGATAACCAATGGCTCGGGCCGCACGCACCATAAACGCATCAAGCTGGGTATGTTCCATGGCTTGTATTAAACCAAGGTGGCGAGAATGCAGTTCAAGGTTGCTATCATTTGGCACCATACCCAAAACTGGAATTTCAGGCATTGTTTCTTTCATAGCCGCCCGCAATACTGCTTCGTGGCGTTCGCTTCCAACTTTGTTAAAAACAACACCTGCTAATTTTGTTTTTTTGCGAAAACTGTTAAATCCATTTACCACCGCAGCAGCCGATGCGCCCTGTCTGCTAACATCAACAACCAATATAATGGGCCAGCCAGTTAATTGAGCAACATCGGCGGTTGATCCGCTATCAAGTGTTGCGCCATCAAACAGGCCCATAACACCTTCGCAAATTATTAATTCTGCATCTTGGCAGGCAGAGTTGGCGGCGGCAGAAATTGTTTCTGGCCGCATGGCCCAAGGATCAATGTTAAGGCTGCCTTCATTGGCACGACCTACCGCATGGGCATGGAACGATGGATCAATATAATCTGGCCCAACTTTAAGTGGCGCAACATTAATGCCCTCGCGCGAAAGGTGGGCAAGTAACCCCAATGTCAAAACGGTTTTGCCGCTACCCGATGAGGTGGCGGCTATTATTATTCCCTTTTGACCATTTTTTTGATCGCTCACTTATTTTATTCCTCTAAAAAGATATTTTTTAGACTTTTTGCCATATCCGCAGCGGGGGTGGCGTGGCGATATGCTGTTATAAATTGCCCATCAGGACCAACAACATATGTATATGAGGTGTGATCAACTGGATAATCGCCATCAGCATCAACCTCGCCCTTAGAAAAATATGCTTTATACGACTTGGCCACGGATTTTAACGTATCCAACGAACCGGTAAGCCCGATCAAGCGTTCATGAAAATGCGTAACATATTCACCAACGATGGCGGGGGTGTCACGCTCAGGGTCAACGCTAATAAATATAGGCACAACTTTATTTACTTCTTCCGGGCTAAGCAAATCAAGGGTGGCCGCTATTTCACCCAATGAAGTTGGGCAAACATCAGGGCAAAATGTATAACCAAAATACAAAACCATATATTTGCCGCGAAAATCCATATCGCTAACCGCTTTTCCGCTACCGTCAACCAGCTGAAAAGGCCCACCAATGTTTGCCTTGCCTTGGGTCGTTCTTTGCTGGGAATTATCTGCAGGCATAAAACCACGACCGAGCGTGACAAATACTATGGCGGCAACGCCAAGTACTACAATAATTGCGAAAAATAGACGACGGGACATGGACATTTTACCTTTTTTATATGTTTGGGTGCATCTGGAATGTGACAATATAGCCCTCTATCCTTGGGGGCAATGATAAGCTGAAGTAAGCTGAGCTAAGGTGCTGTAAGCTGGCTTTGCCAACTGGTCTTAATCGTGAACTTGCACTAGGTTTAGGCCATGAACGCTACAATAAATAGAGCAAAACCTAAGGGTGAGTTAAAGCGGGGCTGGACCACCGGAGCCTGCGCGGCGGCGGCGGCTGGGGCCGCGTATAGCGCGCTGGAAAGTGGGGTTTTCCCTGAAAAAGCGGGCGTGCGCCTGCCCGGTGGGCAAACCCCGGTGTTTGATTTAGCCACATTTGAACTGGGTCAAGACTACGCCCAAGTGGGTATAATAAAAGACGCCGGTGACGACCCCGATGTAACCCACGGTTTAGAAATAATAACCCGGGTTGAACGCGGTGCAAATAAAAGCGGCATAAGTTTTTGTGCCGGCCGTGGTGTTGGAACCGTAACCTTGCCCGGGTTGCCGCTGGCCGTGGGCGAGCCAGCCATAAACCCCGGGCCACGTGCAATGATTACAGATGCCATAGGCGCGGTCAGCCTTGGCATTAATAAAAGCAAAAATACAAACCCCGATGTAATCATCACCATATCTGTTCCCGGGGGGATTGAGGCTGCAAAAAAAACCATGAACCAGCGTCTTGGGATTATTGGTGGGATTTCAATTTTAGGAACCAGTGGAATTGTAATCCCCTATTCATGTGCATCGTGGATACATGCAATTCGTTCAGGAATAGACGTGGCGGGCGAGCTTAAAATTAAACATCTATTGGCCGCAACAGGCCGGACATCGGAAAAAGCCGCTAGTAAAATTCTTGAACTACCCGAACAGGCCCTAATTGATATGGGCGATTTCGCAGGCGGTATGCTTAAATACCTAGCGACCAAGCCTGTGGCCCGCCTGACCATTGCTGGTGGTTTTGGAAAAATGGTTAAACTATCCCAAGGGGAAATGGATTTACATTCATCGCGTTCCAGCGTTGATATAGATGCATTGGCATTAGCACTTAGCGGGTGTGGCGCGACGCCCCAGCAAATTGAGCTGGCAAAAAAATCTCAGACTGCGGCGCAGGTTCTAGAATTATCAGAAAGCCATGCCCCTGCTCTTGCCCACCTAATTGCGAAACGCGCCCGTGAAGTTGCCATGGCGACGCTTTCCGGTGGCACAGAAATTGATATATGGATTTTTGATCGTAGTGGTAACCGTATTGGGACCAGTGATAGCCCATGAAAACAAAAATACTAATACTTGGCGGCACCACCGAAGGCCGCGAGTTAGCTCACAAAATTGATGAAAAGTTTGGGAATGACGTTCATATAATTTCATCTCTGGCTGGGCGCACAAAAAACGTACCAACAGTTCCGGGTGAGATGCGCGTTGGCGGATTTGGCGGGGCAGAAGGATTGGCCAGCTATATTAAAAGTGAAAACATAAATCTGGTTATTGATGCGACCCATCCGTTTGCCGAACAAATAAGCAAAAATGGTGCTATCGCCGCAAACAAAACAAAAACGCCAAGGGTTTTATTGCAACGACCAAGTTGGAAATTACCGGAAAATTGTGACGCGCTTTTTGTTCCCGATATGGCCGAGGCCGCCACCGTTGTTGCCCGAACCGCAAGAAGAGTTTTTCTTACCATTGGGGTAAATGAACTAAGTGCCTTTGAGGGTATTGAAAAAGTTCATTTTGTTGTTCGCATGATTGAAAAACCCCAGACCCTTGAAAAAACTAAGGCCCAGCCGCGATTAAACGATTTTGAAATCATTTATGCCCGCCCACCATTTAAAACTGCTGATGAAGAAAAACTTATGCGTGACCATGACATTGATGCGCTGGTAAGCAAGGCATCGGGTGGCGATGCAACGTTTGCAAAAATAAAAGCGGCCAGCAACATAGGCGCTAGAATAATTTTAATTCGTCGCCCACCAACACCAGATGGTGATGTTGTGGGTAGTATTGATGCGGCTATTAAATGGATTGAAAAATCAATTGATCAACTTTAACCCTCTTTAGCAGGACGCAACACATGAGTATGGGTTTGGTCATATAATTTTGAATCCGTAAAATCAACAGACCCCAATGCCGGACCAACCAATATAAGCGCGGTTCTGGTAATGCCTTCTTTTTTAACTTTGCCCCTGATATTGCTTAGGGTTCCGGTTATTACTTTTTCATCTGGCCAGCTAGCGCGGTAAACAACCGCAACCGAGCAATCTGTTCCAAAATGCGGTGATATTTCATCGACAACATTTTTAAGATTATTAACCGATAAATGAACGCACAGGGTCGCCCCGGTTTTGGCAAATGCTTCCAAGGTTTCGCCTTCGGGCATGGAGCTGGCCCGCACCGATGTACGGGTTAACACCACCGATTGTGAAACATCGGGCAGGGTTAGCTCCTTCCCCAATAGCGCCGCGGCGGCACAAAACGCCGGAACACCGGGGGTTATATCATAATTTATGCCCAATTCATCAAGCCGGCGCATTTGTTCGCCAATGGCCCCATAAATGGATGGATCGCCCGAATGAACCCGGGCCACATCATGGCCGGCAGCAGACGCTTTTTTCATTTCAGAAATTATTTCATCAAGATGCATGGGTGCGGTATCTATTACCCGGGCGCTATCTTTGGCCGCCGCCACAATTTCAGCGGGTACTAGCGAGCCCGCATATAAAACAACGTCAGCAGATTTAATATATTCCAGCCCCCTTACGGTAATAAGGTCGGGCGCACCCGGCCCGGCACCAATGAAATGGACTATCATTTTTTTGCTCCCATTTTTTTCTCATACCCACGCGGGGTATAGACATATTTGTTTTGTCCACGGGTAATGGTGCGGGTTTCTGGCCCGCCAACAATTACCATGGTCAACATATCGGCGTCTTTTGAAGTAAGCTCGCCCAATGTAATAACACGAATGCTTTCCCCATCCCGGCCCAAATTACGCCCCAATACCACTGGGGTATCAGGGTCGCGCTCAGCTAGTAAAATATCGCGGGCGGTTTCTAATTGATGGGTGCGACGCTTTGAAACCGGATTATAAAACGCAACCGTAAAACCGCCACTGGCGGCGGCCTGCAAACGTTTTTCAATAATTTCCCACGGGGTCAATAAATCTGACAACGATATTAAACAAAAATCGTGGCCCATTGGCGCGCCTATTTTTGATGCGGCGGCTTGGAACGCAGATATTCCCGGTGCTACTTCTATATGTAATCTGTTCCATTCCGGTTTATTTTCACGGTCTAACAATTCAAAGGCCAATGCCGCCATGGCGTAAATACCGGGGTCGCCGGAACTTACCAATGCTACGTCGCGACCTTGGGCTGCTAGCTCCAGCGACATACGAACGCGGGCTTCTTCTTCGGCCAATTGCGATGTGTGGCGCGTTTTTCCAACTATTAAATCTGCCACAATATCTAGGTAAAGCTCGTAGCCCACAACGTCTGTAACCATGCTTAGAATTCGTGTGGCATCAGGGGTGCGCCAACCATCGCGCCCCGGGCCGGTGCCTACTATATAAAGCCTGCCTTGGCCTTGGCCGATGGTTTCAGGGTTTATATCTGTGGGGCTTAACCCCACGGCCACGGTGGCGCGATTTGATTTTTGTTTTTCAACTACTAACTTTCCATCATTACCAACGCTTGCTAATGCCGCAGCTTCGGCGACGCCATGACAGCCGACCTCGGCAAATACCACGTCTGATGGATTGGCAAGGCGCGGGGTTTGTAGTTCAAGTACCATTGCGTTAAAAAACCGAGCGGGCACATCAAGACGCGCGGCCAACTCCAACACCGCGCTTTCATCTGATTTCAAATCCAGTGAACAGACACAGGCAACGGAATTTACTGAAAGATTGTTTTTAGAAAGTGCGTCCAAAGCTAGCGAATAAAGCTCGTCCCCATGGCAACCGCGTTCGCAACCAACGCCCAATGCCAATACCGGCGGATGAAGCACCAATGTTTTATCTGGGTTTTCTATTTTATTTGGAGTTACCAACACACCCTCATCACCAGCTTGGGCGGTAATGTTAAAAGGTGCATCGCTTTTTATCAGCCAATCGCTTGAGCCAGCCTCAACAGAAATATTTATTTTTTTACCATCAAGCATCCCAGCCGCTACACCCTTGGCCGCATCGGGGTTAGCCAAATTCCAGCCCATGGGCAAATCATCGATAGCAATTCCAAATTCAACCTCGCTGGCGGTAGTTATGGCGGCGACCCCGCCCAGGGTATTTGCGCACGCGACAGCCAAACGGTTGGCACCATTATGCCCACCCAACAACGGCAACGCATGCATCCCATTTGCCGACATGGCCACCACCGGGGGTTCGGTTTTTTTATCTTTTAATAGGTCCGCCAATGAACGAATGACTATGCCGCTTGAGACAAAGGCAACAATGGGCGTTCCATTGGTAAAAAGTTTTTTCAATGTATCGGGGGTGCTGGAAAAAACTTCATCCACACTGTCGCCATCAAAACGGGCAAATAATTTAGCCCCGGGCAGAGACTTTTTAAGCCTGAGACCCGCAGAAAACCCGGCTTTATTAACAACCACTATGGCGACACCTTGGGGCGGGTACAAATTAGAAACATTGGCCGCCGGAACCAAAGCAAGAGAAAAATATGAAGTATCAGAAACGTCTATCAGATTTTCAATTTTTTCTTCCTTGCCGCTGGCATTGGTAACTAATGTAACGCCGTCCAAACGCCCGCCTAGCTTTAATAGGCGTTTTAATTTTTCAAGGTTGCCACCAATTTTAATTATTGCCATTGCCCCGGGTCTGGCCAACGCCACCCCAAGCTCAACCTCAGCCATCGTTGCCGGAATTATTGAAAATGTTTCATTATCGCTGGCCAGTGAAATAGATGCCGCCGATGCCGCCCCGTGGATGGAGCTAACGCCGGGGATTGATTTAATAGTAAAATCATCATTTGTTTTTTCAGAGACTTTTTCTGCTAAATGCACGAACGAGCCATAAAAAAGCGGATCACCTTCGCATAAAAAAACAACATCATTGCCCGAGGAAAGGTCTGATATTATTTCAGCCACGGCATCATCATAATCGCCACGCCTATCATTTTGTGACGCAGACATATCAACCGGGATGGCAATTTCTTTTACGTCTTTGGAAATAAAATCACTGGCAATATTTTTGGCAATGGATGTTCTGCCGTTTGCATGAATATAGGCAACCACCTTGGCCGCCGTTAATGTATTGCGTGCCGCCACCGTCATTAACGATGGATCGCCCGGGCCAAGGCCAATGCCGGTTAATATTCCAATTTTATTATTCATTTATTTTTTTCCGGTTTATATGCAACTAACTGCGTTACTGCCTTTAGCGAACGAAAAGAAACTTGCCCACCTATTTTTTCTTGGCGTTCAATATTTATTCGGCTTAGCTCGCCCGCAACTTCATCGGCAAAATTAAAAAGTACTGCTTCGCTTTTAATGGTTACCGCATTGGCAACTAACCTGCCGCCCGGTTTTAATGCGTCCCACGCAACGTTTATAATGTTGCTGTTGGTGCTAAGACCACCGCCAATAAAAATTGCATCGGGGGCACCGCTTGCTTTTGCTAACACTTCAGGGGCGGAGCCTTCTACCACTTTGAGGCGGGTAATGCCTAAATTAAATGCGTTGGTATTTATATTTTTTGCGCGCACATCATTTTTTTCAAATGCGGTGGCTCGAAGGTTTTTTCCAGCCCGCATCCATTCAATGGCGATGGAGCCAGAACCAGAACCAATATCCCAAAGCATTTCATCTGCAGCGGGTGCAAGCTTAGCAAGGGTTATGGCGCGAACTTCGCGTTTGCTTATTTGTCCATCATGCTCATAGGCATCATCTGCAAGCCCAGCCAAATGTGATAACCCCTGAACACCGGGGGCGGCAATACATTCTATGGCTAGTGTGTTAAGAGGGCTACATTCACCCGCCCCCCATTTATCTGCTGTGCCGTCAATACGGTTTTCATTTTTTCCGCCAAGATTTTCCAACACGGTTATTTTTGATTGACCAAAGCCATGTTCAGATAAAATTCTTGCAACCTCGGCCGGGCTTTCGGCTCCATTGCTAAGGGCAATAATTTTTGCCTTTGGCGCCAGATGATAAATAATATTTTGCACTGGTCGGCCATGAATTGTGGTTACCGCCACATCGGGCAATGACCAGCCCATGGCGCTAGCGGCTAAACTAACCGCACCAACGGCTGGAATTATATTTAATGCGTTACCGCCAAATCGCCGCGCCATGGTTGCGCCAACGCCAAAATACATGGGGTCGCCGGATGCCAGCACCACAATCTGTTTACCCCGTTTTTGTTCAATAATATCAAGGGTTTTGCTAAATCCAGCCGACCAATCCATGCGGGCCTGTTCGCCCGGTGGTAGCATTTGCCCGCCCGCGCGTAGCATTTGTAAGTGACGTTCACCGCCGACAATAACTTCAGCATTATCAATCATATTTAATGCCGTTGGCGATAAGCCGCTTAGGCCATCTTCGCCAATACCAATAACGGTTATCCAAGGCTTGTCAGCTACGCTCATATTTTTGCGCCTTTGGCGTCTTTGGCGATGGCATTTAAGACGGCAGCCGCCATGGCCGAACCACCGAGCCTGCCTTTTATGGTAATGAAAGGAATATCGCCAGCGTGCTTAACCAATGCATCTTTTGATTCAGCCGCGCCAACAAAGCCAACCGGAAAACCAATTATCAATGCGGGCTTTTCCTTATGCGACATTTGGCCAACTATTTCCAATAAACGAAATAGTGCCGTTGGGGCGTTGCCGATTACACAAATTGCACCGTCTAATTTATTTTCCCAACGTTCAACTGCCACGCTGGAACGGGTCTCAGTGCGAGCGGCGGCATCAGCCTTCACCCCGGTTGCATCAAGAAAACATTCAACTGAATTATTTGCGGGCAAGAACGATTTAGTAATTCCCCGTTTTACCATTTGGGCATCAACCAATATTGGCGCACCGTTTAAAAGCGCATCACGCCCGGCATCGGCGGCACCAATTGAATATAAAATCATATCCGTTGTTTCGACCATGGCCGATGCATGCACAATGCGCGCCGCTACATGGCGCATTAAACCGCTAAATTTACTAAGGTCGGCTTCAATTTCTATGCGACGAAAACTTTCCTGAGATATTTCATCTGGACCATGAATATATTCAAATGTTTCCATAATTATTTATCTTCATCATGGTGGTGGTGGCCGTGATGGTGGTGGCCGTGATCTTGGGGGTTGTCTTCGGTGCCAATGCCCTGCACATGGTGATGATGGCCAACTTGGGCCGCACCTACGTCTGCTTCAAAGCCAATTATTTGTTCACGGTATTTACATAACTGGCAATTCATTACCCCGGCTCCTTCGACCGCTTCGGCTACCCGCGATAGAAACGTTTTAATTACGTCCTCGTGGTGGCCCAAATATGATGCCTTGATAAATTCAATTTCAGGATTTTTTAAAGCCGCCTCATCAACCCATTTGTAAATGCGTTCAACCAGTATTCCGGTAAAAAGAAAATATGGAAAAACCACTATGCGTTTAAAGCCCATACGCACGCATCTTTCCAATGCGCCATCGACCAATGGTGTGGTAACGCCGGAATAGGCTGTTTCAGCCCAGCCAACTTTGGTTCCTTCCCACAACATGCGAGTAACCTTGGCCACATTGGAATTAGCATCGGAATCGTTTGTGCCCCGGCCAACCACCAACAGCATGGTTTCACTTAACGTCACATCATCACTAGCTGATGAAATGGCCTCATTTACCCGTGCTTGGGCCGCCCTTAACATGCGGGCATCAATTCCCAAATCGGCGGCATAAATTAATTCAAGCTCTGGGTTTTCAGCGGCGTAATTGTTTATTTCGCTGGGAAGGTCATTTTTTACGTGCCCAGCGGCAAAAAGCATTCCCGGCAGGCAAATTATTTTTTTTATGCCACGACTTTTAAGGGCATCTAGTCCATCACGAATAACCGGGGTGGCAAATTCAAGGAATCCGCTTTCAACCTCGGTTTCTTTTAGGTGTTTTTTGAACTCACCCGCCAGCTGGTTAAATTGCTCGACCGCCGCCTTATCGCGGGAACCATGGCCGCAAATCATTACGCCGTATTCATTATTATTGGACATTAATTTTTTTCCTCTCCGCCCGGTCATTGCCTCTGGGCGAAATTATATTTGATATATGGACGGTGGGGCTGGCCTGGTCCTTGCCTTCGGGCCGTAAATCCCCTCCGGGGACACTCTTGACCGGGATTATAGTACCAACCGCTTGAAAAAAACATCCCCTCCCCGCAAACTGCCCCTCATGTTCACCTTTGGTCTTGCAAATATTACAGGCGCCGGTTTCGATCCGTTGGTTTTACTGTTAATGGCGGTTTTGCTGGAAGCTTATTTCGGGCGTTTGGGCATATTTAAAATCATTCCCCATCCGGTCAGCTTAATTGGCGTGTCCATACGCTGGCTTGAGAAAAAACTAAACCGCGACAAACGCAGCAATATGGACCGCGCCATCCGTGGGGCATTTTCTGTTTTAGCAATTGTAATAGCCGCTGGTGCCATTGGTTGGGGGATTGCATGGTTTAGCCTGCATCAACAGTTTGGTTGGGTATTGGAAACGGTTTTATTGCTTAGCCTTTTGGCCGGACGCGACCTTTTTGATCGCACCAGTGATGTAATGCGCGCGCTGGAAAAAGACGATATTAAAAGCGCCAGAGTTGCCGTTGCCCATATTGTTGGGCGTGACCCGACCCAGCTTGACCAACACGGTATTGCCCGCGCTTCCATTGAAAGCCTGGCTGAAAATTTTTCCGATGCGGTAATTGCACCAATGTTTTGGTATGTGTTGTTTGGGTTTCCCGGCATTCTTATTTACAAAGCGGTAAACACAATGGACAGCGAAATAGGGTATATGAGCGAACGTTATCGTGCCTTTGGTATGGTCGCGGCACGCCTTGACGATGTTTTAAACCTTGCCCCCGCGCGCTTGGCCGCACTAATTATTGCGCTGGCATCATTTATTGCGCCCAAGGCAAACCCATGGGGGGCCTTTAAAACAATGCTTAAAGATGCGGGCAAGCATACATCACCCAATGCCGGTTGGGTTGAAGCGGCCATGGCCGGCGCATTGGGCATTGCATTGGCCGGGCCACGAAAATATACCGATACAACCGTTAAGGCCCAATGGATTGGTAGCGGTAGCGCCAAAGCATTACCATCTGATATTAAACGCGCACTTTATATATACGCGGTGGCAATGTTGCTAAGTATTTTGGTGGTTGCGGTTATTGCGGTTTTTCGTCTCGGTATTTAACAGGCATTTAATTAATTACTATTCGGCAATTTTTAGCATTGCATCAAGGTCAAGGTGTTCTTCCAAATGCTGGGCTAGGCCATCAAGTACCAACTCTATCTTTTCATTATGGCTGGCGCCACGGGCGCGACTGGCATTAAAGCTTGATAAAAATGAATGCCTAAAACCATCGTCTTGAAAAAGGCCGTGCATATAAGTTCCCGAAACATTACCGTCTTCAGAAATTGCCCCTTCCATGCGGCCATCGGCCAGTTTAAACCACGGCCTATGCCGACCCGGGCCTTCGCTAAGCCCCATGTGCATTTCATAACCTTCAACGCGCTCGGCTGATTTAATTTCAACCCCAGTTACAAGCTCTAGAGTTTTATCGCCGGTAAGCACGCTTTCAACGTTCAATAATTCAAGGCCGACTTCTTCGTCGGGATTGGGGTTTTCGCAAGCGTCGGGGTCAACCACCCTATCGCCCAACATTTGATAGCCACCGCAAAGACCAATTACACAGCCGCCACGGCGATGAAATGCTTTTAAATCCACATCCCAGCCTTGGGCTTTTAAATAGCGCAAATCAGATATAACCGATTTTGATCCGGGAATAATTGCGATATCTATATCAACCGGCAGGGTATCTCCCGTATCTAACAAAACTAATTCCACATCGTCTTCGTTCATTAGCGGGTCAAGGTCATCAAAATTTGCAATACGCGGTAATTTAAATACCGCAATTTTTATTGCCGCGGCTTTTGTTTCTCCGCTTTCGATCCAGCGTTGTAATGATGCGCTGTCTTCTTTTGGTAAAAATCGTGCATCTTCAAACCATGGCTCGGTACGAGTTTCAATTTCACTAACCGCGCCTGCAAACAGTGCAATATCGCCACTAAATTTATTTATCATAAAACCTTTTATTTGTTCGCGTTCGCCCGGTTCGAGCACCGCGTGGGTGCCAACCAATTGTGCAATAACCCCGCCTTTTTCAACGTCGCCAGCCAAAATAACCGGAACATTGGCGGCACGGGCAAAACCCATGTTAGCAATTTCACCTTGGCGCAGGTTTATTTCAGCCGGGCTGCCGGCACCTTCGACTATCACCAAATCAACGCCATCTTTTAAACGCTGAAAACTTTCCAGCACCCGGGGCATAAGTTTGCTTTTTAAATTTCGAAAATCATTTGGGCCAACGTGGCCATCAACTTGGCCTTGCACCACAAGCTGAGCACCGGTTTCGCCGTCGGGTTTTAACAATACCGGGTTCATGTCTGTGGTGGGGGGCATGCCACAAGCAATGGCTTGCAACGCTTGGGCACGACCAATTTCACCGCCATCTTTTGTTACGGCCGCATTATTAGACATATTTTGCGGCTTGAACGGCCTGACACTAAGGCCGCGACGGACAAAGGCGCGGCACAACCCCGCCACCAGTAATGATTTACCCACGTCCGATCCGGTTCCCTGTACCATTAGGGTGCTAGCAAGTTTATTTGTAGCCGATTTTTTCTTGGGCTTGGGCTTGGGCTTGGATTGAGATTGAGATTGGGCCATCAGCCATCTTTCGTTGCTTATGGTTTGGCGAGAGCGGCGCGAAGCTTATCAGCTTGTGGGTTTTGCACAGCACTATCAATAATTATTTGTTCCGGCGTTACGGACTGACCATAATAAGCAAGATTAAAATCATTGCGTTTTATCATAATTGCGGCTTCGGCAGAGGCCCCGGCAAAAACACCAATTCCGCTGGAAAAGGCAAGTATATCAGCGCCAACATTAGCCGTGGTTGAAGCCTCCACCCCGCTGCTTACAGTGCCAACGGTCAAACCCAAATCTGCGCCAATTTTACCCTGATGGCGAACCAGCGAGCGCACCGCCTTGTCGGAAAACAATAGCAAAATAATATCTGATGATTGCGCGCCCGCCTGAAAACCAATGCTACCTGCGGCCATGGTATAAAATGCCGGGTAACCCCAACGACCAGACGCATCACGTGCTAACAAAACACCGCTACCGCCTTCGGCGCCAACAATGAAACTACCTTTTAATACGCCCGGTAAAATAACAATGCCACGAACATCGGGATAAAGACTGCGCATTTGTTGCATGGGTTTTTCATCAGAAGACCAAAAATCAAAAAATACACTTGTCGATTTATTAACTATGGAAACTGCTTTTTGTTCGGTTGTAACCGATGAAAAGGTAGTGCAGCCGGCCAGCATGCCAGCAAGAATAAATGGGGTAATAATTTTGAACAATTTAGAAAAAATTTTCCGTTGCATGTGCGGCGCCCCAATAAATAAAAATCGAATATAAAATTAATGCGAATCTTATAAAATAATAACACCTTTGCCGCACAGGTCATAAAATTTATGAAGGCTATGCTTAAAACTCCACCCCGACTTGGGCTTTTACCCCGCTTCTAAATGGATGTTTTATCAATGTCATCTCGGTTACAAGGTCGGCTGCCTCGACCAATTCTTCCGGTGCGTTTCGCCCGGTCAACACCACGTGTAACCCTTCGCGTTTATCTGCCAATGCCGACACAATGGTTGCCGCATTCAAATGCCCATAACGCAGTGCTATATTTATTTCATCACAAATTACCATTGAAATGCTTTCGTCTTTCATCATTTCCATGGCAGCAATCCATGCGGAGCTGGCGGCGGCAACATCTTTTTCCAAATCTTGAGATTCCCATGAAAAACCCCGGCCCAATGCACGTATGGTGCAAAGATCGGAAAAGCGTTCTTCCAATACGGCTCTCTCGCCGGTTTCCCATTCGCCTTTTACAAATTGAACTATGCCTACTTTTTGCCCGTGACCCATGGCGCGCAAGGCTAAGCCCCAAGCGGCAGTTGATTTGCCCTTGCCCTTGCCGGTGTGAACAATAACCAAACCCCGAGTTTCGGTTTTACCCGCCATAATTTTATCGCGCGCGGCTTTTTTCTTTTCCATTTTTTCTTTGTGCTTGGCGCCAGCGTCTGGAGTTGGGGTATTGTCTGTCATGTGCTTATCCTCTTGATGGGGTTTTTATATTTTAGCGTTTGCGTAATTTTCCAACCTTCAATGGTCGGGCGTGTTTTTCAACGTGTTCGATTATCAATTCGGCAATATCTAAATCGGTTACGTCTTCAATTCCTTGCAGCCCCGGTGATGAATTAACCTCCAAGACCTTGGGCCCAGTGCTCGAACGTAACAAATCAACACCCGCCATGCCCAGACCCATTACCCGCGCCGCCCGCACCGCGGTGATGCGTTCGTCTTTGGTAATGCGAACCCGTTTGGCCTTGCCGCCACGATGTAAATTAGAACGAAAATCGCCTTCTTCGGCTTGGCGTTTCATTGATGCGACAACTTTATTGCCAATAACAAAACAACGAATGTCTGCGCCTTCGGCTTCTTTTACATAGTTTTGCACCAAAATATTGGCTTTTAAGCCCTGAAATGCGCCAATAACGGATTCTGCCGCCTTGCGGGTTTCGGCCAAAACCACACCCCGGCCTTGGGTTCCTTCGAGCAGTTTTACAACCAACGGCGCACCGCCAACAAATTTTATCAATTCATTGGTTGCCTTGGGCGAGCGGGCAAACCCGGTATCGGGCATACCAATACCGCTGCGCGCCAACAATTGATGGGCATAAAGTTTATCCCTGGCCGCACTAATGGCATGAGATGTATTAAGCGACCACACACCCATTGCTTCAAATTGGCGAACAACGGCGGTACCATAAAATGTAACCGTCGCACCTATACGGGGAATTACCGCATCAAAACCTTCTAATGATTTACCGTCAATGTGAACTTCGGGCCGTGATGAGGTAATATTCATATAACACTGGGTTGTGTCTATTACCTCTACCATATGATTGCGTTGTTCCGCCGCCTCGACCAAACGCTTGGTTGAATAATTATTAGGCTCCCGCGTTAGGATGCCAATTTTAAGGTTAGAGCGGCGAAATTTTGCTTTTGGCATTCCATCATATAAATCTTGCGATAGCTCGCCCTGCACACACGATTGGTTAGGATCAACAATTATATTTTCTTTTAATGCGGTGCGGCCAAATAACATGCGGTACTGCATGGTTTCGCGGTTGGTCAGCGAAATATCTATGGGCCATTCTTGCCCGCCAATACGCACCGGGGTTTTTATAATATAGCGCAGTTCAATTTCACCGTTGGAGCTGGTTATTTCGCGCTGGCCGACCAGTTCTGCTGAACAAAAAACTTCTATATCGGGGCGATCAGGCAAAGGATGAACGCCAAAGCGTACCCGTGGCTTTGCTTCAGAGCCATAAGGTTCAATCATAAATGCATGGAGCGATGATGTGCGGGCGCCGGTATCTATTTTTGCATTAACCGCAGGCAGGTCAAGACCGGGCAATTCAACCCATTCTTCCCAGCCGAAAACAAGTTCATCATCATTGCTATTATTCTTGCCGTTATCAGTTGGCGGTTTTTTTCCGGTCATCTTTGCTCTCACCCAAAATTGTTTTTAGCGCACCTGCGGCTGAATTAATACGTGGTTTCCACAAACCTCGGTTCATTGCATCTAATAAACGAGCCGACATTTCTTTTAGTGCATCGGGATTATGATTTTTAAAAAATTCCCGAACTTTTTCATCATCAACGTAGACCTGATAGACCGCATCAAAATGATGGTCTTTGACCGCGTGTGTGGTTGCGGCAAATGATACCAGATAATCAACCGTTGCCGCCATTTCAAATGCGCCCTTATAACCATGGCGCATTACACCCGCAATCCATTTAGGATTAACCACACGGGCCCGCACCACACGGGCAATTTCATCTTCTAATATGCGGGGCTTGGGCGTTTCGGGTCGGGAATGGTCATTGTGCCAAACAACTGGCTGCTGGCCGGAAAGGGCGCGGACGGCAACCGTCATGCCGCCTTCGAATTGGTAATAGTCATCGGAATCCAATAAATCGTGTTCGCGATTATCTTGGTTATGAACCACCGCATCAAGACCGGAAAGTCGTTTTTCAAACATTGAATGTTGGGCTTCGCCTTCTGTGCCTGCGCCATAGGCATAACCACCCCACGCAACGTAGGCCTGGGATAAATCATCATCGGTTTCCCAAACACCTTCATCCATCAATGCTTGCAAACCGGCACCATAGGCACCGGGCATGGAACCAAAAACTCTAAAATTGGCCCGGCGGGTGGCCTCATCCATTTCCACCCCCGATGATATCAGGGATGCAGTTTCAAGTTTTACATTTGCCGCCAATGGATTTTGTTCATCATTTTCGTCCAGCTGGCTTACGGCGCTGGCGGCTGATGCAAATAAATCAATAAGGCCGGGAAAAGCATCGCGGAAAAAACCTGAAATACGCAAGGTTACATCAACCCTAGGCCTGCCAAGTACCGATTGGGGCATGACCTCAAACCCGGTAACCCGTCCGGTCGCCCCATCCCATGTTGGATTTACCCCCATAAGCGCAAGAGCTTGGGCAATATCATCGCCACCGGTTCGCATGTTGGCGGTGCCCCAACAAGATAGCCCCATGGTTTTGGGCCAGTTGCCGGTTTGCTGAAAATGGCTTTCAACCAATATGGAAGCAGATTTCCAGCCCAATTCCCATGCCGACCGCGTAGGTACGGCCCGGGTATCAACCGAATAAAAATTTCTGCCCGTGGGCAGAACTTCGGGTCGGCCCCGGGTTGGTGCGCCCGATGGCCCCGGTTCAACAAAGCGCCCTTCAAGGGCTGTTATCAAACCTTGTAATTCTTTTTCCCCAGATATTTCCACCGCTGGACGAATGCGATTTTTAAGCTCGACCATCACCGCATTTGTATTTTTCCAATCATCTTTCCAATTTTCTGGCAGTTTTGTTTTTTCAGCCATTAATGACAACGCCAACAATTCAAGCCGTTCAACCGTATCGCCAAATGTTCGCCAGTTGTTTTCATCAACCGCCATCAATGCATCAGGTTTTGGCCCATTCCATGATTGGCCCATGTCGCAATCCAATGGGTCGAAATCAATTAAGCCCAAATCATCTGCCAGCGTTCGCAAAATGCTTTGTTCGTGCGTGGCGGCCCCGCGTGGCACCCGTACCAATGCAACTAATAATGCGTCTAGCTGTTCAGCCTTGGGGCTTTGGCCAAAAATATGCAAGCCATCGCGAATTTGCATTTCTTTTAATTCGCATAAATAAGAATCAAGCTTTTGTAATTTAGCGTCATCATTTTCGCCCGCGTCCATTTTGCAATCTTCCGCCAACCCGGTGACATGAGTTAGCTCTAAAATATCGCGTTTTAATATTTTTGTTCGCCTAGGATCGGTTCCGGATGCTTCAAAATATTCATCGACCAATGCTTCTAAATCACGAAGGGGGCCATAGCTTTCGGCCCGGGCCAGCGGTGGGGTCAGGTGGTCAATTATTACTGCCGATGCCCGGCGCTTGGCCTGCGTGCCCTCGCCCGGATCATTTACAATGAATGGATAAATATTTGGAACCGGGCCAAGGGCCGCTTCGGGAAAACATTCATCCGATAGCGCCAATGCTTTACCCGGTAACCATTCAAGGTTTCCGTGTTTACCAAAATGAATTATGGCGTCAGCATCAAATTCGGTTTGTAGCCAGCCATAAAATGCAAGGTAACCATGGGGCGGAACCAAATCAGGGTCATGATATGTTTTTACCGGATCAATGTTATAGCCACGCGCCGGTTGCAAACAAATTGCCACCTCGCCACACATATATGCGGGCATGGCAAATGATTTATCATGTTTTCTAAAAAATTGATCTTTGTCTGGTGTTCCCCATTGTTCGTTAACCGCCGCCTGTACCGCGCTGGGTAATGAATTAAAAAATTCATTATAGGCATCAAGGGAAAAAATATTTTCTGCCGTTTTTATTTTATCAACGTCATGTGAATTAGTAGGTCCGGCCTTCAGGCGGTTTACCAACGCATCGCCATCGGACGGAATATCATCAACCTCAAACCCGGCAGTTGATAATGCATTTAATGCCATAACCGCGCCTGCGGGCGTATCCAAGCCAACGCCATTGCCAAGCCTGCCATCACGGTTAGGGTAATTTGCCAATACCAAGGCAATTCGTTTTGACCATTTAGGTGCGGTGCGTAACCACGACCAACGCTTTGCCTGTTCGGCAACAAAATTAATTCTAGATTGTTCAGGCTCGAACCTGACCACATCGCATTGACAATCTTCATCAAACGCCTTGACCGATTTGAAAGCGATGGCCCGGGTTATTATGCGGCCGTCGACCTCGGGCAGGGCCGCGTGCATGGCAATATCACGGGGGCTAAGGCCGCGGGTGTTTGATCTCCAATTTTCAATGGGTTCGCTGGCCAAAATTGCCTGCAATACCACTAGGTTATGCTTATCAAACGGCGTTTGCGCGCGCACCCCAGCGCCCGGTTTTGCCGCACCAAAGGCAGTCATGTTTATCACCGCACCCAAAGGAATTTCACTTTGTTCGGAGCTGCCGTCAACAAGGTCTAGAAGTTCGCCCAAGGTGGCGGCTGAAACCGGGTCTTTCAGGCTGGCAACAAACACCGGCATGGGGTTGAGACCAGCATGCATTAGTGCATCAATCATATTATCAACCGGGGATAAATCGCCGCTTAATAATAGAGCGCGATAAAAAACCACTGGTGTCACCGCCATGCCTGCGGCCCAGTTTTGTTTTAATTCATCAAGGCTAATTTCACCGCCATCCAGCCCTGGCCAATAAAGCCCAGCGGATACAAGTGGGCGCGGCTCGGAAAATTCTGTATCAAATCCGGCCAAAGCGCTAGCGCGGGCGATAAAGTTTTTTGCGTTTAAAGGCCCGCCCTGAACCATGTATTGCCACAACGCGTGGGCATCAGACGCGCCAACGGTTGAAAGGCGTGATAATTCGGCATCGGCCTGATCATCACCAGGGATAAAAGCAACGGGAATATTATTTTCTGCACAAGTTGCGGAAATTTCATCAACCCCGTATTTCCAATATGCACGTCCACCCAACAAACGAACTATTACCAATTTTGCTTTGGCAATAATACTTTCAACATACACATCAACCGACATGTTGTGGCCAAGATGGGTGGCATTAGCCAGACGAACATTGGGGCGAACCGTAGGATTAACATTGGCGATATTTGTGGATGATTTTTTATCGGATTTAAATACCGATGATGCGGCAATTGAAAGTGCGGCCATATCCGTATCGGATGCACACAATATAACTATATCGCCCGCTGTTTGCCCTAAATCAATGGCTTCGGTTCCATCAATTATTTCACCGGGCTGGGCGGCAAGCAAATGCATTAGGCAGCCTTATCTATTGCGGAGGTTTGAATTGCTGTGGTTATTTCTTTTTTATTTAATCCAGTTTCGCCAATTATTACCAACCTGCTTTGGCGCCTTTCGTTTTCTGCCCAAGGGCGATCAAAATACCGGGTAAAGCGTGTACCAACCCCTTGCACCAAATGGCGAGAGGTCTTGCCAGCAACATCAACAAAACCTTTTATCCTAAGAACTGAAAAGTCATTGGCTACATTTATTAGTATCTGTTCAAGTTTTTCAGGATCAACAATCTGGCCAAACTCGACAACAAAACTTTCAAAATCATCGTGGTCATGGTCATGGTCGGCATGGTGGTGGGACTGGCGAACGTCGAGGTCATCTTCGGCCCTCGCATCAATGCCCAATAAAACATCAACCGGGGCATTGCCGTGGTTGGTGGCAATAACCTGCACACCGGGGCGAATTATTTTTTTCAATTTTGCTTCAAGTTCATTAATGGCACCACTATCAAGCTGATCTGTTTTATTAAGTAGCACCATGTCGGCGGCATGAAGCTGATCTTCAAATACTTCTGATAATGGTGTTTCATGTGATGCGTTCGCCCCGTCATGGTCATGAGAAAACAAACCATCACCATAGGCCGGACCATCAATTACGCTGATAACCCCATCAACACTGACCCGGGTTTTTATTTCTGGCCAGTTAAATGCCTTGATGAGCGGTTTGGGCAACGCCAAACCGGATGTTTCAATTACAATGTGTTCGGGCGGGTTATCGCGCTCAAGCAGGGTTTGCATAACGGGTAAAAATTCATCGGCCACCGTGCAACAGATACAGCCATTGGCAAGCTCGACCACGTCGTCATCATTGCAGCCTTCAATGGCACAGCCATTTACTATTTCACGGTCAATTCCCAAATCGCCAAATTCATTAATAATAAGGGCAATGCGCTTGCCGCCTGCATTTTCCAACAGGTGACGAATTAGGGTGGTTTTTCCCGCACCTAAAAAGCCCGTGATTACAGTTGCCGGTATTTTCATTTTTTAGCCTTGTTCTTTTATACTAACGGGGATTCCCGCAACGCACATAACCACACGGTCTGCGCTGGCGGCAATACTTTGGTTGAGGATGCCAAGAGCGTCAACGAAGTTACGCGCAGGCGCATTATCCGGTATGACCCCAAGGCCAGTTTCTTCGGAAATTACCACAACCGGAGCCGAATGAGACAAAAGCATTTCAGCAATTTCATCCGCCTTTTCTGCCGGATTAAGGCCAGCGTCTATCATATTGGCAACCCACATACCAAGACTATCAAACAATACCGGTTTTGATTTATCCAACGCTGCAAATGCCGCTGTAATATCTATGGGCTCTTCAACCGTATCCCATCCTTGGCCGCGACGGTTTTGATGGGCCTTAATGCGGGTCGCCATTTCACCATCTTTTTTTGATACATTTTTATCTGCGGTTGCAAAATAAACTCGGCCACCAGCCACCATGCCCAATATGCTTTCGCCATATGCGCTTTTACCTGAACGTTGCCCGCCCAGCACAAGCGTAAGCGGTAAAAGTTTTTGTGGTTGGTTCATAAAATTTGCGTTCCTACACACAATTAAAGGAATTAATATTAACGCCTGCAACCCGCCAATGGCCACCGCGTTTTAATTTTAATCCACTTTCAATGTGATCTATTCTACTAAGAGATAGGTTATCAACATTAAAAGACAATGCTTTTTCCGGATCTAACCCTAATGCCAAAGCAAGCGCCGCACGAATGGTTCCAGCATGAGCAACACAAATTATATTACGCCCAGCGTATTGTTCGTTCAATCGTTCAATGGCGGGGCTAACTCGATTTATTAAATCTTTAAAGCTTTCGCCACCGGGCGGAGCAGTTGTGGCTGGTGCCGCCCAAAAACCAGCGCTGGTGCCGCTTTCTAGTGTTCCTAATTCTGCCCAGGTCATGCCCGCCCAACGGCCAAAATCCTGTTCGGCCAAATCGCTAACCGTTTGCATTTTACCAGATACTATTCCGGCGTTAACAATGGCATCGGCGGTTTGCTGGGTTCTGATAAGGTTTGTGGTTAACCACACGCTGTCTTGGGGTAACGTTTGTGCCAACCATTTAAATGCTTGTTTGCTTTTGGCGCCATCAACATTTGCATCAACATCTAACTGCCCAGATATGCGAACCATGGGGTCGGCATCAACCACCGGGGCATGGCGCACCCACCACCATCTTGTAGGTTGGTCTAAATTATTTTCAACATTACCCAAACTACAAGACCTGCGACATTATAATTGCCAAGGCTATCAATACAAAAACCTCGGCCATCTGTTCGCCCGCGCCTAAAACATCACCTGTTAGGCCACCAATTTGGCGGTGGGCAATATAGCCAACACCGGCAAAGCCAAGCCCGGCAATTGCGGCGGCGGCCAAGCCGGTTCCGGGCCCCAACACCAGCACCGCTATTAATGTGCCAATAATAACGCTAATCATTGCGTCTTCTTGTTTTGGTATTCCGGCTGTCTTGGCCAAGCCTGATTTTTTTGCAGGTTTTAACGCCAGCATCATTAATCCAAGACCCGAGCGCCCCAAAACATTTGCCGCAAACAGCGCACCTGCGGCCAAGCCTGAGCTGGGAAAACCTGCCAAAAGGCCAACTTTCAACCCGGTTATAACAATCAATGCCAGCACCCCATAGGTGCCAACGCGCGAATCTTTCATAATTTCTAATTTTTTGGTTTTACTGCTGGCGCCAAAACTATCTGCAACATCGGCCAAGCCGTCTTCGTGAATGGCCCCGCTTGCAAGTGCGGTTGCGCCAATGGCCAATATAGATGCGGCTAGCGGGTGCAAACCGGATTTGGCGGCCCCATAAAGAACCAACGCGCCAATAGCACCCACCACCACGCCAGCAAAGGGAAATGCGCGGGTCGCTTCTGATAATTTAAGTGTTGTGGTTTTGGACCCAAGGTTTGACCCAACGTTTAACCATGGCAAACGGGTGAAAAAAACCCAAACCGTCCGCATTTCGACAGCCACACGGGCCAACACGCCAGCGTTTTTTTTGCTTGTATTTATTTTGTTCTGGGTGGGTTTGCTTGGCTTGCTGGGCTTTGTCGGCATTGTTTGACCTTTGTTAGAGCAGGGTATACTTATTTTGACTGCTAGTTGGCTATATAAATACAACAATACCAATTATAAGCAATCAACGGGGAAATTACATATGACTTCACTTCCAACTATAACCACATTAAACGATGTGCGCGAATTGCTAAGTGATATTCCCGGCCCCGATTTAGAAGCCGCCAAAGCAGCCGCCGAGCGTGAACCACAATTAATCAAGCCAGCGGGTGCCCTTGGCCGTTTAGAAGAATTATCAGCGTGGGCAACTGCATGGCAGGGACGCTATCCACCATCAATGAAACGCCCCAACGTTCACGTTTTTGCCGGTAACCACGGTGTGGTGGCGCGTGGGGTTTCGGCATTTCCCGCCGAAGTAACGGTGCAAATGGTGCAAAATTTTGAACACGGCGGAGCCGCCATTAACCAATTGTGTAATTCGGTTGGAGCGGGTCTATGTGTTGAGGATATGGATCTTGAAAATCCAACAAATGATTTTACTGAAATGCCTGCCATGAGCGAAGAAGAATGCGTCGATGCCATTAGTTTTGGCATGAACGTAATTGATAGTGCATCCGACGTTGTTTGTTTGGGTGAAATGGGAATTGGCAACACAACATCAGCCGCGGCAATTTCCATGGCGCTTTTTGGTGGCACGGCCGCAACATGGACCGGGCCCGGAACTGGAATTGATAAAAAAACCATGTTGTTAAAAGCAGATATTGTAGCCAAAGGCGTCGAAAAAAATTCTCCATTAATCAAAGACGGGCTGGATGTTTTGATGTGTTTAGGTGGGCGTGAATTAGCCGCCATTGCAGGTGGTGTATTGGGCGCGCGGATTAAACGTGTGCCGGTACTATTAGATGGTTATGTTTCAACCGCCGCCGCGACAACGCTTTATGCTGTAAACAACCACGCACTTGACCATTGCAAGGTTGGTCATGTTTCCGAAGAACCAGGGCATGTTTTATTATTGGAAAAAATATCTAAAAAAGCGTTGCTTAATTTTAATATGCGCCTAGGGGAAGCATCTGGGGCGGCGCTGGCCGTTTCTATTTTAAAATCAGCAATTGCTTGCCATAACCACATGGCCACATTTTCCGATGCCGGAGTAAGCGACAAGGATTAGCACATTAATTTAATTGCGTTCAATGTTATGTTTTAGTTTTAACAGCTGACGGCGACGGTCATCTTCGGCAATAAGGTGTTCAATAAAGTGGCCCTGAAACATTCCTATTCCAACAGAGCGGCCAAAATCAACTGCTTCGCGGTTATCGCATCTTGTCATAATTATGGTATCCTTGCCGGCATCATCGATTAGGCCTTTTAGGCGTTCCATGGTTTCTTCCCCGCCATCCATAAGCTCGGAATTCCAGTGAACCTTCATATAATCGGCACCAACACGGGTACGGTCAAACATGCGCATGGTTTGATAGGTTAATCCATCAAGACAAAGACGATATCCCTTTTCCCGCACAAATTCGCGTGCAAACAAAAACGCGCCCATGTCAGAAAAAATATCCAGCGGTTGCACTTCAAGCACCATCGAGCCACGACGTGCGGCGGAAATGTTTTCATCAAATTGCATGAATTCTGGGCTTAATATGGTTGAAACATTGACGTTAAAGCTAATATCACCGGAAAATGAAAACTGATCCGATTTGGCAAGCATAGAAAGAATGCGCCTGTCTAAGCTTTCGGTCAGGTGCTGAAACAGCCAACGATTAGAAGTAAGATTAATATCCGGCAACATAGTTTGGCGCAGATCATTTATAGAAATATAAATCTCACTAAAAATTTGCTCGGGGATAAGTTTTTTGCTAACGCCACAAATAAACTGGCGACGAACCAAGTTTGATAAATCCGTTCTTTTAAGCGCCTTTACCGTGCGACCAAGTATATCAGGGGTTAGCGGGCTACCATGATCTTGCTTGGCTTTTAATTGTGCGCGAACGTTAGAACGGGTATGTGTCTTTGTCTCGGTTGGCTTATCCTCGACCATATCTTGTATTTGACCAAGAACATCATCGTAATCATGCTCGACATCAAACCATTGAATAAATTTTAATTCGCTATCATCTTTTTCATCAAAAAGAGGGTCATCGCCAAAAAGAAATTTTATTTTTTGCCCAACATCTTCGACCCGGTGGTGAGCATCTGATTTATATACAAAAAATAAATCCTGATTATTAAGGGTAAAAAGTTGCCCTTGCAGATCTGATACCAAACCCTCAAAACTATTAACTGCGGCGCGGATATGATGGTCACGTTTATTTGCTGGCATTAATGCAGAAATATTTATACGCACCGCCTTGCGTCCTTCACGCCTGCTTTCGAGGCGTTGCATATATTCCAACAATAATTGTTCTTGTGTGCGGCGGCGATGGTGGGTGGGTTGCGAGGTGCTTACGGGCATATCAGATGGCCCCTTTTTGCATCATTGCTTCAACCACACGATCAGTAAAATATCCTTGAAAACATCTGATGCCTTGTTCAAGGCCCCAGCTTACGCCTTCTTCTGAATCAACCCGCGCCAATATAACTCCATAATCAGGCATGTTGGAAACAACGGCTTTTATTTTTTCTGTCTCATCATGACCAACCCCGCCACTTATTTCCGGGCCCCATGATATTTTTATAAAATCTGCACCTAAAACGCTGGGGTCAAAAAAGTGTAAACCCAATGGATTAAGGCCATCTATTAACACCCGATAACCACGTTCACGCAACCAATCACGAGCGTGGTTGTAAGCATACATATTAGAAAATACATCAATAATTTGAAATTCGATTACCACATTTTGGGCATTCTCACCGACCACGGTATTAAAGTTTTGAAATGGGCGTGCGCTGATGGTGGGAATATTTAAATTTATACTTATGGGGCAGTCTTGCGATGAATAATCAAGACGCGACATTACTTCCAGTATGCGGGCATCAATTGTTTCTGAAAGATATTGGAAAAGCCAACTACTGGCGAATATATTTATATTTGGTGCAATGCGTTTTCTTAATTCCTCCATTGCAATAAAGTGTTCGCGAAAAGCAAGTTGGTTTTTTTGTTTTCCCCCGACCATCACCGCCGGTTGACGGCGAACCAGATCACCAATGCGTACCTCCAAAAGTTTTTGGTTTATTTCCGTTAGCATTTCAGGCTCTAACGGTTCACCTTTCATTGCCTTCGATGCACGTCCGGTTGCGTCTTCGCCTTTTTTGTTTGCGACCTTGGCCGCATTTTTTGCCATTAAAATGGCTGCATCTTCAAGCGCCTTGAAATCGTTTTGTTGCGACATGTCATACCATGTTGAGAAACGATCTTCGGCCGAGCCATCTTCGGCATGGGTTAATGGGTCTTCATTAAATACTGACCTAACCCGAAAAACCGTATCATCAACATCATCAACCGATACGTTGCGGCACAAAAGGACCACATCATCGTTACTCATATAAAATGCTTGCACATCCTCTTTTGCAGTTAGCGCATCAATTGATCGATGTGCCATGCGAATAAAATGAGGCTGGCGATGTGATGGACGCAGTTGTGACAAATTAAGATGGATTGCAAAATATGCGCCCGCAGACGCGCGGATGCGCTGCAAAATATCAAGCAGACGCGCTTCCTTGCTTTTTGATGTCTGGCTGCCGCCGGTATATGCGGTTGAATAGTCGGCCATTATGGCTCCCGAAAAATAGCTCTTTCGCAATCTGTATACTTTAATTGTAATGGGCAATGCTAAGGTTAAGAAGTTAAAAGGTAATGACCAAAAAAGGCTTAGAGTCTGGAGAGGCACAACATTTTTCACCAACTGGCTAAATGGGGGGCTTGCGGGCATAGGGCCAAATAAGCAAGATTTAAACCATGAGCATGAACAATGGCCCCAAAAGCACACAGAAAGTCCCATTAATCCCTGATGGCACAAGAGTTTATGCCATTGGCGATGTTCACGGCCGGGCTGATTTGTTAGGTCGCCTGCTCAAGAAAATTGCCGACGATGTCACAGATAATTCCAGCAAAAACCCTACGAAACCCCCAAAAAATATAGCCAAAAATGTTTTAATAACGTTGGGAGATTTGGTCGACCGCGGGCCAAATTCCCGTGACGTTCTAGAGTTGCTTCAAACCGGCTTGCCCAAGGAAATTGCAAAAGAATTTGAGATTGTGATGCTTCGTGGCAATCATGAGGTCATGATGATGGATTTTATCAGAGACCGTGATGATGCCTATGACTGGCTGGGAAATGGAGGAATGGAGACCCTTGAAAGCTATGATATTAACCCCCATGACCGAGATATTGATGAATTAATAGCTGAATTCAAACAAAAATTGCCCAGAAGCCATCTTGAATTATTAAAAAAAATGAAGCTCAGGCACCGCATCGGTGACTATATGTTTGTTCATGCGGGTATTCGCCCCGGCGTTGCTTTAAAAGACCAAGACAAAGATGATTTTGTATGGATCAGGCACTCGTTTCTAGACAGCAAGGTTGATTTTGGCTTTGTTGTGGTTCACGGCCATTCCATTAGGCCTGAGCCTGAAATACGGCCCAACCGCATAGGCATCGATACCGGGGCATGGATGAGTGGGCGCTTATGCGCGCTGGTGCTGGAAGGCACTGGGCGACGCTTCATAAAATGTTGAATACGTTGGCTTTTTGCCCATGTTGTGGGCATAATATTACCGCATTGTAGATGTTTTTAGGGGGTTTGATTGGCTCATTTTTCAAGAAAACGCGTACTTGTGACTGGCGGAGCTGGGTTTCTTGGCTCGCACCTGTGCGAGCGCCTGTTGGGTGATGGTGCCGACGTAATATGCGTCGATAATTTTTTTACCGGGCCGAAAGACAACATTGCCAAATTAATGAACAACCCTTTTTTTGAAGTAATGCGCCACGACGTAACTTTTCCCCTGTATGTGGAAGTAGACGAAATATATAACTTGGCCTGCCCGGCCAGCCCAATACATTATCAACACAACCCAGTGCAAACCACCAAGACATCAGTTCACGGTGCAATTAATATGTTGGGGCTGGCAAAGCGCGTTGGGGCAAAAATATTTCAGGCATCAACATCCGAAGTTTACGGCAACCCCGATGTTCACCCCCAGCCAGAAAGTTATCTTGGCAATGTAAACCCTATCGGCCCGCGCGCGTGCTATGACGAAGGCAAGCGTTGTGCAGAAACATTATTTTCAGATTATCACCGCGAACGTGGACTTGAAATTCGTATTGCCCGAATTTTTAACACCTATGGGCCGCGCATGCATCCCAACGACGGACGGGTTGTTTCAAACTTTATTGTGCAAGCATTGGCAGGTGACGACATAACCATTTACGGCGATGGCAAACAAACCAGATCATTTTGCTATGTTGATGATTTAATCGAAGGTTTTATCAAACTGATGAATGCGCCCGATGGCACAGCCGACCCAGTAAACCTGGGCAACCCGGGTGAATTTACAATTCTTGAGCTGGCGGAACAAATCATTAAAAAAACCGGATCAAAATCAAAGCTTGTTTTTAAAGACCTGCCAACCGACGATCCGATGCAACGTTGCCCCGATATAAACCGCGCTAAAAAATTGTTAAAATGGGAACCTACTATTGCGTTGGATGCAGGGCTTGATAAAACCATTGAATATTTTAAAAATATTGGCGGCTGATAAAAACATGAACAAAAATAATTCCACATCTTCGTTAATTGAACGCCTTAAAGATGCGCGGGTGTTGACCGTGGGCGATATAATGCTTGATCGCTATGTTAATGGCACGGTTGAGCGCATTTCACCCGAAGCACCCATACCGGTTTTACATATTGACCATGAAAAGGTGATGCTCGGCGGTAGCGGAAATGTGGGCGCCAACATTGCGGCTTTGGGCGGTAGCGGAACAATTGTTTCCATGCTTGGTGATGATGGTGCCGGAGTTGAGGTTGCCCGTCTTATTCGTGCCTTGGGTACAATTGATTTTAATCCGGCTACAATTTCTGGCAGGCCAACAACAATTAAAACCAGGTTTGTTGCGGGCAATCAACAAATGATGCGGGCTGACATTGAAAACGCAAGCGCAATTGACACAGATAGCGAAAAAGAAATTATTTCTAATGTAAAAAGTACAATTAAAAATCATGGTGCCATGGTTCTTTCCGATTATGGCAAAGGGGTTTTGGCAGATAAGGTTTTGCAAAATATTATAAAAGCAGCGACCAGTGCCGGAGTTTTTGTTATTGCCGACCCCAAAGGAAGAGATTTTTCACGCTATCGGGGCGTCGATGTAATAACCCCAAATAAAAAAGAGCTTTTTGAAGCAACCAATATGGCAGTTGAAAGCGATGATGAAATTGTTGTTGCCGCGCGTTCGGTTATAAAATCAGCCGGGGTTAAATATGTTTTAGCAACCCGCAGTGCCGCCGGCATGACGCTAGTAAGCGCAAAAGGCGCGCCCGTGCATTTAAAAGCTGAAAGTTTAGATGTGTTTGATGTATCGGGTGCCGGCGATACGGTTGTAGCCGTATTGGCATTGGGCATGGCCGCAGGCGGCGATATTGAACAGGCCGCAAGATTAGCCAATGTTGCAGCCGGCATAGTGGTTGGTAAAACCGGAACCGCCACCGCAACTGCCAGCGAACTGACCCACGCCATTCATAACCGTGATATGGGTGCGGCCGAAGCCAGGGTCATGAGCCTAGAAGAAATTGAAATAAAAGCAGCAAATTGGCGGGGTAGCGGCCTGACAGTTGGCTTTACCAATGGATGTTTCGATTTATTGCATCCCGGTCATATTTCATTGCTGAGCGAAGCCCGTGCCCAGTGCGATAGATTAATAATTGGGCTTAATTCCGATGCATCGGTAAAGCGGCTTAAAGGAAAAACCCGCCCCATACAGGTCGAGGCATCCCGCGCCCAAGTTTTAGGTGCCACCACAGCCGTAGATGGAATTGTTATTTTTTCTGAAGATACACCGGTTGAATTAATTAAAACCATCAAGCCAGATGTTTTAATAAAAGGTGCCGATTACAAAATTGATGAAGTTGTGGGGCGTGACATTGTCGAAGCATACGGTGGAAAAATTTATCTAGCCGAAATTAAACAAGGCCATTCAACCACCGAGACAGTTAAAAAACTTAAAAAATAAAACTTATTTATTTTTTGGTTTTATTTCCCAAAAATGCTTTCAAATATTTGCTCAAAAATATTTGGCCCGGATGGGCTGGTGGCGGAGTCACCCCGTGATTTATCATCAGCCGGTATTTTTCGCCATGCGCTAACTGGACCAGTTGCAGAAATCATATAATCTTTCCACATTTGCGCAGGTATTGAGCCACCGGTAACTTTTTTCATCGGGCTGGAATCATCATTGCCAACCCAAACCCCGGTTACAAGATTAGGAGTAAAACCGATAAACCATGCATCACGATACCCTTGCGAAGTTCCGGTTTTTCCAGCCGCCAAATAACCAAGCCGGGCTTTTTTTCCGGTACCTTTTTTACCAACAATTACGCGCTCAAGCATGGAACGCATTTGTTTTACGTGTTCAGGTTTTATCATTCTTCCAAGTCCTGAACCGCTACGGGTATAGATGGTTTGGCCAGCACTATTTTTTATTTCATTTATGGCATAGGGCCATATTCCAAAACCACCATTGGCGAATACGCCATAGGCAGATGTAAGTTCAAGCAAGGTTGTGCCACTGACCCCCAACGCCAATGCCGGGGTTGATGCCAATTCTCCACCAATACCAAGACGGCGGGCGGTATTTTTTACCTTTTCCCGCCCCGCATGTTCGGAAATTTTTACCGCAACCGTATTGATGGAACGTTCCAATGCATCAGACATAGTTATATCGCCTAAATATTCACGATTGAAATTTTTAGGCGACCAGCCATCAACTGTTAGTGGTTTATCGCTAAAGATGCTGCCCGGATTAAGACCCGCTTCAAGACCAGCTAAAAATACCACAGGCTTGAAA
The DNA here is from genome assembly GCA_965603095.1 of uncultured Thalassospiraceae bacterium. Lineage (GTDB taxonomy): Bacteria > Pseudomonadota > Alphaproteobacteria > Rhodospirillales > Magnetovibrionaceae > DAOVVL01. The sequence continues at coordinate 43,509 of CBFDBQ010000001.1, forward strand.
GCAGATCCGGGCTGACGGCTAGCCTGCACCGCATGGTTAAATTTATTTTGTCGCCAGCTTTTGCTCCCGACCATGGCCCGCACCGCGCCATCGGGTGAAATGGACAACATGGCGGCTTCCGATGCGCTTGCTTTCATGGCTGGGCCATTTTTATCCATCCATTTAGCGACAATTTTTTCAGCCTTTTTTTGTAATCTCGAATCAAGGGTGGTTATCACCGTGATGTCTTGATCAAGGGTTACAAAATCGGGTGCCAGCTTGAGAACCCAATCGGTAAAATGGCGCGCAAGATTGCTTCGTCTTTGTTTTGCAGGTTGGGTGCGTACTTTACCTGCGACAGCTTTGTCTGCCGCAAGCTCGCTCATGTAGCCGGCATTTACCATATTGACCAACACTTGCCGGGCGCGACCCATGGCCAATTCAGGATTGGTTATGGGGTTATATTTATTTGGCCCTTTAAGCATCCCTGCCAGCATGGCGGATTCCAACGGGCGCAGGTTTTGGGCGCCTACCCCAAAATAATGTTTGGCCGCCGCATTTACCCCATATACGCCCGCGCCAAAATAAACCCGGTTAAGATAAATTGTAAAAATCTGGTCCTTGGAAAACTTTGCTTCCAGCCATAGGGCTAAAATTGTTTCCTGCGCCTTGCGCTTAAAGGTGCGCCTAGGATTTAGAAAAAGGTTTTTTGCCGCCTGCTGAGTAATGGTTGAGCCGCCTTGGCGAATGCCGCCTGACCATATGTTGACTGCGGCGGCGCGCAAAATTGATATGGGGTCTATGCCAAAATGGTCGTAAAAACGCCTGTCTTCGGTGGCCAAGATTGCTTGGGGTAATTCCGGGGCTAAGTCCAAAACATCTACCGGGTTGGCATAAATATCACCGGAAAAAGCAAGCTCAACCCCATCGCCAGACAGCACCCGCACCACCGGTTTTTTAGTTGCCGATATGGCTTGGTTAACATCGGGCAAACCCCAGGCAATAACGCCTAACAAAATACCAGAGGCTATTATCCCCCAAACGCCCACAACCGCGCCCCAGTAAAGAACGCGCTTTACAGATGATGACGATTTATCGGTTGGCTTTTTACCTGCTTTATTATTTGCTTTGGGCAAGGCTATTTAAACGTCCAAATTTGAAACCTTGAGCGCGTTTTCCTGAATGAAAAGACGCCGTGGTTCAACCAAATCGCCCATCAGGGTTGAAAATACATCGCCCGCTTCTTCGGCGTGGGCAACCTTGACCTGCAACAGGGTGCGCGCATTGGGATCAAGGGTTGTTTCCCACAACTGTTCCGGGTTCATTTCACCCAGCCCTTTGTAACGCTGCATGGAAAGGCCTTTTTTGCCCACTTCAATTACTGTGTCCAACAACGATACCGGGCCAGTTATGAGAACCTCTCTATCTTTGATGGTAAACGTGCCGTGATGGGCATAGAGTTTTTGCAAAGACCCGGCCATGTCATCAAGCCGCAGAGCCTCGGCTGAATTAATAAGCGCGCTATCAATTTCGTAGGCATTGGTAACGCCGCGTAATGTTCGCTGAATACGCAAGCCACCATCATCAATTACTTCACATTTCCAACCGCGTTCTAATTCATCTTCCAACGCATCGAGCCTGCCTGCCAAATAATTACCAATTTCACCAGCATGGGCCTCATCGGTTAGCACTTGGGTATTTAGCGCGCCAAGAATTGCCGCCTGTTCAACCATAAATATGGGAACGTGGCGGGCAACGCCGGCAAGGTTTCGTTTTACTTCGCGAGCTTGAACAATTAATTCCATTAATTCAGGCCCGGCAATTTGTGCGCCGTTTGCGGTGGTAAATACCGCGCCTTCATCAACGGCGGCCGAGGCCAGATAATTTTCCATTTCCAAATCGTCTTTAAGGTAAACTTCCGATTGCCCGCGCTTTACCCGATAAAGAGGCGGTTGGGCAATATAAAGATATCCGCGTTCGATTAGTTCGGGCATTTGCCGATAAAAAAGCGTCAACAAAAGCGTGCGGATATGGCTGCCATCAACATCGGCATCGGTCATAATAATAATTTTATGATAACGGCATTTGTCCGCGTTAAAATCATCTGGCCCAATAGATGTGCCCAAGGCAGTTATTAGCGTTCCAATTTCAACGCTTGAAAGCATGCGGTCAAAGCGGGCGCGCTCAACATTTAAAATTTTACCTTTCAACGGCAAAATGGCCTGATTGGAACGGTCACGTCCCTGCTTGGCCGAACCGCCAGCGGAATCCCCTTCCACAATAAATATTTCAGATTTTGCCGGGTCGCGTTCTTGGCAATCTGCCAATTTGCCCGGTAATGATGAAATATCCATCACACCCTTGCGCCTAGTTAATTCACGGGCCTTGCGCGCCGCTTCTCGCGCCGCGGCGGCTTCAAATATTTTTCCGACCACGGCTTTTGCTTCAGACGGGTGCTCTTCAAACCATGTTTCAAGTTTTTCAGCTATTATGCTTTCAACCACCGGGCGGACCTCGCTTGAAACCAGCTTGTCCTTGGTTTGTGATGAAAACTTAGGATCGGGAACCTTGACCGATAAAACGCAGGTCAAACCTTCGCGGGCATCGTCGCCGGTTATGGATATTTTTTCTTTTTTGGCCGCACCGCTTTTGGTGAAATAGCTATTTATTGTGCGGGTCAGCGCGCCACGAAAACCTGCCAAATGGGTGCCGCCGTCTCTTTGTGGAATATTGTTAGTAAAACACAACATTGTTTCATGGTAGCTGTCGTTCCATTCCATCGATAGCTCAACCGTAATGTCATTTTTTTCGCCGGTAACAAAAATGGCTGGCTTGTGTAGTGCGCTTTTTGAACGATCAAGATATTCAACAAACGCGATTAAGCCGCCTTCGTAATGCAGATCAACTGCCTTTTCATCAACATGACGGTTATCGGTCAATAACAGGTGAACGCCGGAATTAAGAAACGCCAATTCGCGTAAACGATGTTCCAATGTGGCAAAATCAAACTCAACCATGGTAAAGGTTGTGGCGGCTGGATGAAACGTTACCTCGGTGCCAGAATATGGTTTGCCATCGTCTTTTAACGGGGCATCTCCAACAACCGATAGCTTTTCAACCGTGTCGCCATTTTCAAATCTACAAACGTGTTCTTTGCCTTCGCGAAAAACGCGAAGCTCCAACCAATCTGACAGCGCATTAACAACTGAAACACCAACCCCATGAAGCCCGCCAGAAACTTTGTAAGAATTCTGGTCAAACTTACCGCCGGCATGAAGCTGGGTCATAATAACTTCGGCGGCTGAGATGCCTTCTTCTTTGTGAATTGCAACCGGGATGCCACGGCCGTTATCTGAAACCGTAACCGAGCCATTAGCGTTTAATGCTACCTTCACAAGATCGCAATGTCCGGCCAACGATTCATCAATGGCGTTATCAACTGCTTCGTAAACCATATGATGCAGGCCGGTGCCGTCATCGGTATCGCCGATATACATACCCGGGCGTTTGCGCACCGCTTCAAGCCCCTTTAGGACCTTAATAGAATCGGCACCATATTCTGCGTTTTCCGCATTTTCTGTTGGTTTTATATCTTTGCTCATCTTCCGGTTTTCCCGCCAGGTTTAAATATTTAATCGTTAGTGGTTATGCTTCCGTCAGCAACGCTGGCGAAACGGGCACGGCCCTTTAATTGGTAAAATAGTTTTTCATCTGTTCCGGTGAACCACGCTTGCGCACCAATGTCTGATACTTCGTCAAATAGTGCGCTCAAATGATGTTCGTCCAAATGGGCGCATACTTCATCCAACAGCAATACCGGAACCCTGCCTTCATCAAGCGCGCCCAATCGGGCCGCACCTAACACAAGTCCGGTCAATAACATTTTTTGCTCACCGGTTGAACACATGGATGCGGGCTGGCCCTTGGGCAAATGAGTTACCAATAAATCGCTTTGATGCGATAGCTTGCCATCGCTGGCGTTACCGGTTGTGCCTTTTTGTCCATCAAGGGTGCGTGATGCGCGCAACACATCTTTAATACGATCTTCTGCCTGAAGCGCTGGGCCTTTTTCAAGCAAGCCTTCGGCCATGCCATCAATAACTAACCGGGCGGCGGGAAACGGGCTCGCATGGTGTTCGCATAAATCACCCAGGCGCTTAGCCACATCCATTCGTGCCGCCGCTACCGCCACGCCCTTGGCCGCCATTGTTTCTTCCAGTGCCGAAAGCCAGGCATCGTCCATTTTGCCATCTTTAAGCAAGCGTGAACGTTCGCGCATGGCATGCGTGTACCCCGATGTGCGCCCGGCATGGGCAGGATCAACAGCAAAGACCATACGATCTAGAAAACGTCTGCGTCCGTCTGCGCCGCCTTGAAATAATCTATCCATTTGCGGGGTTAGCCAATGACAGGAAAAATGTTCGGCCAATTGCGATTGAGCGCGAACTGCCTGACCGTCAACATGAACCGCGCGTTTTTCCCGCCCGCTAGCAGATGAGCTTTTTTCTATCCCGGTACCGATTGATGGCGCAGATGATCCTGCCAAATTGGCCGCTACCGCCCAGCGCACAAATGTTTCATCTTTTTGTTTTTTTGCATCAATGCTGGCGACATCTGAAAGTTTTGCCCGACGCAGACCGCTGCCTGGAATTAAAAAAGATATGGCTTCAAGAAAGTTTGTTTTGCCCGCACCATTGGCGCCGGTAAGCACCACGCTCATGCCGTCGGTTTCCATTCTGGCATGTGTATAGTTGCGAAAATTAGTTAACGTCAGACGTGTAACCGCCAAGCGCCCATGGCTTGCGTGGCCTTCGCTAGCGGGGCCAGATAAATCATTTGAAACAGATGCAAGGCCCTGTGTCACGTCAGCTTTAAACCCTCATTGGCATGAGGACATAAAGCGCGCTGTTATCGCCCTCTTCACGAATGATGGTAGGCGAAGCCGCATCGGACATGGTTAGCGTCATATTGTCACCTTCGATTTGGCGGGTAATTTCCAACAAGTACGCAGAATTAAATCCGATTTCCAACTTGTCACCGCCGTATCCGGTTTCCAGCTCGTCAGTGGCCGAGCCGCTTTCTGGGCTAGATGCCGAAAGCACCAATGATTTGCCATCAAGCGTCATTTTTACAGCCCGTGATTTCTCAGATGAAATTGCAGAAACCCGATCAACCGAGTCTGAAAATTGCTTGCGGTCAACAACCAAAACCTTGTCGTTGCCTTGGGGGATTACCCGTTCGTAATCGGGGAAGGTTCCATCAATAAGCTTTGAAGTAAGAACAACGCCATCAAACGAAAACTGTATTTTTGAATCCGACAATGAAATAAGAATTTCGCCTTCGGTTTCTTCGATTAATTTGTGAAGCTCGCCCACTGTTTTACGTGGAACAATTACGCTGGGCATGCCCTTGGCGCCATCGGGTAAAACAATATCAGATGATGCCAAACGGTGGCCATCAGTTGCAACTGCACGCAAAACCGGGCCATCGCCTTTTGCTTCGTGCAAATAAATGCCGTTTAAATAATAGCGAGTTTCCTCGGTGGAAATTGCAAAGCGGGTGCGCTCGATAAGTTCTTTTAGCTGCACCGCAGAAACGCTAAAGCTGGTTGGCATATCACCACCGGCCATAACCGGGAATTCATTTGGCGAAAGCGAAGAAAGCGTAAAACGTGAACGTCCGGAACGGAGCGCTAGTTTGCCATCGCCACTGGATGCATCAATTTCAACTTCTGAACCATCGGGCAGTTTGCGAACAATTTCATAAAGGGTATGGGCCGGTGCGGTAGTTTCGCCCGGTTGCGACACCACTGCATCGGTATCATCGATAATATCGAGATCCATATCGGTGGCATTGAGGCTTATCTTGCCGTCCTTGGCCGAGATTTTGACGTTGGAAAGAATGGGGATTGTATTGCGTCGTTCAACAACGTTTTGCACATGCCCTAATAATTTCAGTAATGCCGCCCGCTCGATAGTTAATTTCATTTTGTGTCCACTTGTACCGGTTTGTTGTTTGAATATTTTTTAGTGTTTAGCGTCAACCTATCTGTCGGGCGGCTAAAGCGTGCGCCCGGATAACCTTAAAATCTAGCTGTTAGGTCCTTGAAATAGGCCTGATGTTAAGTTGCCCGTGAATAGCCCAAAATGGCTAAAAAATTTGACCCCTTATAACTACTTTTCAGGCTCGTTAAATTGGCCCGTTAAAGCGTTTTCATTATAACAAAAGAAGCGCCAATCAGAAGCCTTTTCTGGGCATTATGGGGGCTAAAAAACGACTGTTTTTACCCTATTTTTTTATATGGCAGAACAAGCTGGTGAGATCATCTAAAAAACCCCCAAACAAGGCTTGGAGGGCTTTTAAAAATTTAAAATATTAGCTTTGATATTGGCCTTAAATCAGCCTCAAAATTAACCTTCGAGCATACGGCGAAGAAGTTCAACATCTTCGGCAAAGCCAGCATCGCGCTCGGTCAATTCCTCGACCTTTTTTACCGCATGCATAACCGTGGTATGATCACGCCCACCGAATTTACGCCCAATTTCAGGCAATGAACGGCTGGTCAGCTGTTTAGCCAGATACATGGCGACCTGACGGGGCCTAGCTACCGAGCGTGCGCGTCTGGCCGAATGCATGTCAGAGGTGCGAATATTGAAGTGAGACGCCACTTTTTTCTGGATTTCTTCGATGGTAACCCGCCTGTCATTGGCACGAATAAGGTCATGCAACACATCTTGGGCGCTTTCCAACGATACTTCGCGACCAACTAGCTGGGCATGGGCCGCAACCCGGTTAAGCGCGCCTTCTAGCTCACGCACGTTGGCGGTAATTTTATGGGCTAAGAATTCCTGAACCTTGGAAGGTATTTCAACTCCTAGCTTTTCAGCCTTAGTCTGGAGTATGCCAACCCGAAGTTCGTAAGTGGTGGCATGAATATCAGCAACCAAACCACAATTTAGGCGAGATTTAAGCCTGTCTTCCATGCCTTCTAGGTCGGAGGGTGATTTATCGGCCGAGATAACTATCTGGCGACCTTGGTCAACTAGGGCATTAAAGGTGTGGAAAAACTCTTCCTGGGTTGATTCCTTGCCGCCGATGAACTGAACGTCATCAATCATTAGAACGTCCACATTGCGGAAATGGTCCTTGAAATCTACCGTGTTTTGTTCGCGCAACGCACGGATGAAACGATACATGAATTTTTCAGCAGACATGTAAATAACTGTGCGATTAGGATCAATTTGACGAATGCGCCATGCAATTGCGTGCATCAAATGGGTTTTGCCAAGGCCCACGCCACCATAAAGAAACAATGGGTTAAACTGGGCAGTTTCGCTTTCGGCAACACGCTGGGCTGCAGCGTGAGCAAATTCATTTGGCTTACCAACCACAAAGTTATCAAAGGTATAGCGCGGATCAAGTGGCGCACTTATATCTAATGCGGCTTGGGCCAGACCTGATATCATTTGTTGGCCTGATTGTGCTGGCTGAATAATGCCGCCAAATTCTGATTTAGCGCTTGCGCTGGTTTGTATGTTTGGCGCACTAACGTCGCCTTCTGCTTGTCCGGCAACGTCTAATTTTTTTCTTGCCTGGGCGCCAACCTGTCCATCAGATGTGCCGTGATCAGATTGAACAAAAATATCAACGTTCAGTTCCCATAGTGATGAAAGGCGTTCGGCATAATGGGCAACTATCCAGTCACGCATGAAACGGGTTGGAACCGAAATACGAACGCCATCATCTGAAACGTCACGAACGGTCATTGGCTTGAGCCAGCTATCAAATGCTGCTTCGCCTACTTCGCTACGCATGGAGGTAAGAACCGCATCCCAGCGTTCGCTCGCCATCGGGTCAAGAACTGTGCTCATTGGCCCGCCTCACATATAGATAGGCTAGATGAGTGACATTTAATTTCGTTATTTTTATAGAGATTTAGGGCGCTTTTCCCGCATACACCCATTTTATTTATTAAGAAGGTTTTTAGACCAAAGCTGTGCTCAATTTTTGGCAGTTTTTTAAAAACAAAATTCATTCGTCAGCGCCCTGTTAAAAAATATCTGTTAATTTTTACCGAACCAGAAATCTTGGCTCGGATATCCCCCCCGATGGGCACAAGTACAAAATTTTCTTTGATGTAATGTAAAAAATAGTGCGTAAATAATTTTGGAAGCTTTGTTCAAGATTGATTTTATATTTTTAGTCTCAAAGGTTTGCTACCTGATAATTGTATAACCGTAGTTCCCCTTTGTCAGTATCTTCGTCAGTTTTTTTATCTTCGTCAGCTTCTTCGCCTTAGGTATTAAATGAGGTCATAAACCACTTTTGCAGAGTCCGAAAGGGTAACAATTAAAAAAATCTACTTGACTCTAAGGTCCATTTTCAAATCCATCCCCATCATCCACAGCTAGTATTTTTTCGGTGGAAAACTACTAGCATTCGTGGGTTGCTCCATACAGCTAGACACGACCGCAACCAAGTCCATGAAATGCTTTCTATTTTTTAAATAGGTAATAAAAAAGGCCGCATAATAAATGCGACCCTTTAGTATTGTTATATAATTACTTTTTTAAAAGCTTCAGGCTATGGCCTTGATGCTTGCCGAAAGACGAGAAATCTTTCTTGAAATTGTGTTCTTGTGAAACGCGCCTTTAGATACGCTACGCATCAATTCTGGCTGTGCTTCTTTTAGGGCCGCTGCAGCTGCAACCTTGTCGCCACCGGCAACTGCTAACTCGATCTTTTTAATAAAAGTACGGGCGCGCGAACGGCGGTCATTATTAACCACGGTAACTGCCGCGGTATGACGAATGCGTTTTTTGGCGGACTTATGATTTGCCATTATTTAATAACCTCTTAGGTTAGGCCGGGCCTGATTTCAGGCCTCGCCTTTTAATTATATGATTAACGAGAGCCCGGGTTATATGGCTGGTAGCACTTCTAGTCAAGCCCCGGAAACCAGGCTGTATGGCCAAAGGGACTAACAGGGGTGCTAACAGGCACCAACAGGGGTATTAAATGGCCAAAAATATAGAAATAAACCGCGTTTGGGGCTATCTCAGCCCCCCTTTTCCGGCCTTATGGAAAATATCGCCCGAAGACCATTTTTAGGCTCACCCGAAGGGAGGCCAGTGGTAATTGTTAGTATTTCCCCCTCGCGCCGATAGGTGCCGGGGCCGATTTTAGCCCAGCCCAAATGCGGCAGGGCATTTTCGTAAAAATCACGCAGGGCATTTGCGTCAACATTTCCCGTAGCCGAGACGTCAACAATGCGGCCCTGGGGGCTTTCAAATTGGACCCCGTCACCTGCCTCAACCAAACCCGCCATAAGCGGCAGGTCATCAACCACGCTTAAAAATCCTGTTTTGTTATCGCCAGCGCCCAGCCCTGAAAGCGGGATCAAAACCAAGAAGGCAATAATAGGCATCCATTTTGAAAAATATTTCATGTTATTAGCCTTATCATAATATCAGCCTTAATATTTAGTCTTAATATTTACTATGGGCGCTGGACTCGAGGGCAATAAAAAGTAGCCCGCCCACCCTGAACAATTCGTTTAATACCACCTGTGCGGGCCACGTTGCAATCACACCCCGGGCATGGCTCGCCTTCTTTGTCATACATGGCAAAAGAATGTTGAAAATAGCCCAAGCCACCATCGGTTGTGCGGTGGTCTTTCAGGGTAGAGCCACCAGCCTTGATGGCCTTTTTCAAAATTGTTTTAATTTCCCTGACAAGGGCATTTGCTTTTTCTGGGCCAACCTTACCCGCTTGGCGCGCAGGATGGATGCCTGCCTTAAATAATGCCTCTGAGGCATAAATATTTCCAACCCCGGCCACTACCTTTTGGTCCATAATGGCCAGCTTTATTTCTGTTTTGCGGCCCTTTAATCGTTCCGTCAGAACCGTCCCGGTGAAACCTCTGTCTAATGGTTCGGGGCCAATATTTTTAAATAATGGATGGATTTTTATTTCGCTTAAAACCCCCAAATCCATCAGGCCGAAACGTCTGGGGTCGGTGTAAACTAAGACCACGCCGTTGGATAAATCTATCTGGACGTGATCGTGTTTTTCCGGGGGTGGAACAATTTCACCTTTTTTATAAATTCTAACTTGGCCGCTCATTCCCAAATGCCAGATAAGCGCGGTATCTTCTTCAAGGCCTATCAATAGGTATTTTGCCCGGCGCGATACGCTTAGCACTTTAAGCCCCTCAAGACGTTTTTTCATGCCCTTGGGGAATGGTTTTCTGAGGTTTTTACGCCTGAGCTGAACACGGACAATATTTGCCCCTGTAATTGCAGGCTCAAGTCCACGGCGTACGGTTTCAACTTCGGGAAGTTCAGGCATATTTACAAAGTAGCCACTTCTTATCCCTTGCGCTATGATTTGCTGCATGAGCGAACCAGAAAAATCAGCTACTACTCACTTTGGCTACCGCACCGTAGGCGAAGATGAAAAAGCAGGCCTTGTACGGGGTGTTTTTTCGTCCGTTGCATCTAAGTATGACCTGATGAACGATTTGATGAGCATGGGCGTGCACCGTTTGTGGAAAGCCGACCTAATAGCAAAGCTTGGCCCCCGGGCTGGTATGAAATTATTAGATGTGGGTGGCGGCACCGGCGATATTGCCTTTCGTTTTTTGAGAGCGGGTGGGTCGGACGTAACAGTTTATGATATTAACCCAGAAATGTTAGACGTTGGCCGCGACCGCGCCATTGATAAAGGCCACCTAACGGGCATCGATTTCATGGAGGGTGATGCGGAAAAGCTACCCTTTGCCGATAATACCTTTGATGCCTACACAATCGCTTTTTGTATCAGAAATGTTACCCATATTGAGCGCGCCCTTGCTGAAGCCCGGCGGGTTTTAAAACCGGGCGGTCATTTTTTGTGTCTTGAGTTTAGCCATGTTGATATGGCGGGGCTAGATAAAATATATGACCTTTATTCGTTTTCCGTTTTACCCCGCTTAGGCCAACTTGTAGCTGGCGACAGGGATAGCTATGAATATCTAGCCCAATCAATTCGAAAATTCCCTCAACAAAAGAAATTTGTAGGCATGATAGAAGAAGCCGGTTTTGATGTGGTGACGTTTGAAAACCTATCGGGCGGCATTGCGGCCATTCATTCTGGCTGGCGAACTTAAGCAAAAAAATAAACTCCCGGAGCATTATACATAGTGGACAGTATCCGTCATATCGCACGCGTTTTTTCAATTGCCCGGATACTTGCCCGGCATGATGCGCTGTTCATTTTAAAAACTGCAAAAATTGAACCATTATTGGTAACGCTAGCGGGGCTATTGGGGCATAAAAAATCTTCTCTTAGACCGGGACAAAGACTGGCATCGGCATTACAAGAAATGGGGCCAAGTTTCATCAAGCTAGGGCAAATGCTGGCAACTAGGCCCGATTTGTTGGGCGAAGAAATTGCCAGCGACCTTTCGCATTTACAAGACAAACTGCCGCCTTTTTCCGCCAAGCTAGCCACCCTGGCCATAGAAAATGAGCTTGGCAAACCCATGGCTGAGCTATTTAAAAGCTTTGATGAAACCCCGGTGGCCGCGGCCTCCATTGCCCAAGTTCATTTTGCCAGCGCCATTGATGGCCGAGAAGTCGCGGTAAAAGTTCTGCGTCCGGGAATTGAAAAATCGTTTAAACGTGACCTTGAGCTTTTTTTCTGGGCGGCAAAACTTATTGAAAGAACCCGCCCCGAACTGCGCCGGCTTAAGCCATTGGAAGTTGTTAAAACTCTTGCTCGCTCGGTTGAAATGGAAATGGATCTTCGTTTTGAAGCCGCTGCTGCCAGCGAGTTACAAGATAATTTTAAGGATGATGAATATTTTATAGTTCCAGATGTTGACTGGGCCACAACCGGCAAGCGGGTTCTGACCACCAGCCGCGTCCACGGCATGTCGATTGTTGATGTGGATGGAATAAAAAAGGCAGGTCTTTCGCCTCTGGATATTTTAGAAAAAAGTTCGGGTGCATTTTTTATGCAAGTATTTCGTGATGGTTTTTTCCATGCCGATATGCACCCGGGAAATGTATTTATAACCCCCGAAGGTGCTATCGCGGTTGTGGATTTTGGCATCATGGGCAGGCTAGACAAATCCACCCGTATGCATTTGGCTGAGCTTTTAATGGCATTTTTAACCCGCAATTATAGACGGGCCGCCGAGGTTCACTTTGAAGCAGGCTGGATACCCTATGGCCAATCGATTGATGAATTTACCCAAGCTTGCCGTTCTATTGCTGAGCCGGTTTTAGACAAACCACAAAATGAAATTTCAATAGCAACCCTTTTAGGTCAGCTATTTCAAATAACCGAGGCCTTCCAAATGGAAACCCAACCACAATTGTTGTTGTTGCAAAAAACCATGTTGGTGGCAGAGGGTGCCGGGCGCAAGCTAGCCCCGGAAGCAAACATGTGGTTTATCGCTAGGCCATTAATTGAAAATTGGATGCGTGAAAACCTTGGCCCCGAGGCAAGAATTAAAGAAGCAGCCATGGAAGCGGGCGCCATGATAAAACGCCTGCCCCGGCTGGTGCATGGGCTAGAACAGGCACTAACAGATTTCGAACGCGACGGATTAAAGCTTCACCCCGATACCTTAAAAGCAATGCGCGGAAATCATGCGGGCGGTGGAAAAGGCAAACTGGCATTAATGTTAGTGGGCGCTGTGGTGGCGGGACTGGCCATATTTGCGCTGGCACTTTAAACGACAGGCCCACTAATTTTTCAAAAAAACAATTATTTTAAAAGAAACTACAAAGCCCTTGCGCCAATTGACAGGTACGTCTAGATTATCACACTAATTCTCATGTAATTTCGGATTGTAGACCAATGCTAAACGGCAAAAATATTTTATTGATGATTACGGGCGGCATAGCCGCCTATAAAACGCCGGAACTGGCCCGTGCCCTTAAAAAGGCTGGGGCAAATGTCACCTGCGTTCTTAGCCAAAGCGGCGCCCGCTTTGTAAGCGAGCTGGCCCTACAAAGTGTATCGGGCAACCGGGTTTATACGGATCTTTTTTCCCTGACCGATGAGCATGAAATGGGCCACATCAGCTTGGCCAGAAATGCAGACCTTATTATTGTGGCGCCTGCCACCGCAAATACATTAGCCAAAATGGCTCATGGCGAAGCATCAAATCTTATCACCACATTGTTGCTGGCAACCACCAAGCCCATTTTATTGGCACCTGCCATGAACTGGGCAATGTGGGAAAACCCGGCCACGGTAGAAAATGTACAGACCTTGTCCATGCGCGGCGCGGCCATGGTTGGCCCGGTAGCAGGCGAGCTTGCCTGTGGCGAAGAAGGCATGGGCCGCATGGCCGACATAGAAGATATTTTATCCGCAGCTGAAACAGCGCTTGAAGCAAGCGGGCCATTAAAAGGTGTACGAGCAACCGTTACCAGTGGCCCGACCCACGAAGCCATAGACCCGGTTCGCTATATTGCCAACCGCTCATCGGGCAAACAGGGCCACGCCATAGCGAGCGCACTGGCGGAACTTGGCGCAGAGGTTACGCTTATTAGCGGGCCGACTATCATAGCCCCGCCCGAAAACGTCACCTTAGTAAATGTTATTACTGCAAACGAAATGATGGCAGCCGTTAACGAGGTTAGTACCGGGGGGCCCATAGATATATTTGTGGGTGCGGCCGCCGTTTCAGATTGGCGCATTGCTGATTTGGCAAAACAAAAAATAAAAAAACACCACGGCGAAAATACGCCCGAACTTAAATTAACCGAAAACCCCGACATTTTAAAAACGGTTGCAACCGCAGGGCTTTCTAATTCGGCGCGCCCTCAAATGGTAATTGGTTTTGCCGCAGAAACTGAAAATTTAATTGAAAACGCTAGACGTAAGTTAGCCGCCAAGGGGTGTGATTGGATTTTAGCCAACGATGTTTCAAATGAAACCGATACATTCGGTGGTGATAGCAACCAGGTGCATTTAGTATCGCGTAGCGGCGTTGAAGAATGGCCGTGCATGAATAAACGCCAGCTGGCAAAAAAATTATCCGCGCGAATTGCGGAAACATTTTTAAATAATTCTGGGCAGACATTCACAAGAGGTGTCAGTTGATGAATAATGCCGTTATTGTAAACATAAAACACCTTGCCCACGGCGAAGGCCTTGCCCTGCCCGAATACGCAACCGCGCTAAGCGCAGGCGTTGATTTATTAGCCGCAGTTTCGGCCGATATAACCTTAAAACCGAGTGAACGCGAATTAGTACCAACCGGGCTGGCCATAGAATTACCCGCAGGCTTTGAAGCACAAATAAGGCCGCGTTCAGGTTTGGCAATAAAAAACGGCATAACCGTATTAAACAGCCCCGGCACAATCGACGCCGATTACCGTGGCGAGATTTCGGTAATTCTTATCAATCATGGAAACGAAGATTTCACAATTAGTCGCGGCCAAAGAATAGCCCAAATGGTTGTGGCCCCCGTAACCCACGTTAGCTGGGCAAAAACTAAAGATTTAAACGAAAGTGTGCGCGGGGAAAATGGATTTGGCTCAACCGGAACCCACGGATCAATATCAAATTAATAAACGAGGCTTTTAAATATGCTACGTCTTTCAAAGAAAATGTTGTTCGCAATCGAAGCAGTACTAGATATTGCCTATCACGCAGGTCCTGAACCGGTGCAAAGCCGTGAAATTACACGCCGGCAGGATATCCCCAGACGCTATCTTGAACAGGCTTTGCAGCAATTGGTGCGCGAAAATATTCTAAGCGGTGTGCGCGGTCCCAAAGGTGGATATCGCTTGGCCCGTGAACGCAGGCGTATTTCAATTGGCGATATTGTTCGTAGCGTAAAAAAAATGGAAACAACCGACGATCCCTTGCGCGATGACAGCGGCTCAGACTTAGGCATAAAGGTTGTGCGACCCATGTGGCTTGAATTACAGGCCGACACCATGGGTAGGCTAGATAAAATCGATATAGATAGTCTTTGCAGTTCGGCACAAACAGCTGGAATTGAAAGCGAAGGCCGCAAGAACTTGGATTTTACAATTTAAAAAACAAAAATACTTTATCTTGGAGGGGATTTCAATAATGAGCAACTCAAGCAAGCCGGAATTTCGTGGCCGTGTTTACGACAACATAATAGACACCATTGGCGCCACACCGCTGATTAGGCTATCTAAAATTGCCAAGGCAAACGATTGCAAGGCAGAAATTTTAGGCAAATGCGAATTTTATAATCCGGTTGGATCGGTTAAAGACCGTATCGGTTTTGCCATGATTGAAGCGGCTGAAAAAAGCGGAAAAATTAAACCGGGTGATACCTTGGTTGAACCAACATCAGGCAACACCGGAATTGCGCTGGCATTTGTGGCCGCGGCCAAGGGCTACAAACTAGCCCTTACCATGCCCGAAAGCATGTCTATCGAACGGCGCAAGATGCTTGTTTTCTTAGGTGCCGAACTGGTGCTAACGCCCGCCGCCGCTGGCATGAAGGGTGCGATTGAGCGGGCCGGTGAATTGGTAAAAGAAAAAGGCTGGGTAATGTTGCAACAGTTTGAAAACCCAGCAAACCCCGAAATTCACCGCAAAACCACAGCAGAAGAAATTTGGGCCGATACCGGGGGCAAGGTTGATGCATTAATTTCAGGCGTTGGAACTGGCGGCACCATTACAGGCGTTGGTGGCGTGCTAAAAGAACGCAACCCAGATGTAAAAATTATTGCGGTTGAACCCGAAGATAGCCCGGTTCTTTCCGGTGGCGTTCCCGGGCCACATAAAATTCAAGGCATCGGGGCTGGTTTTGTTCCCAAGATTCTCGATACCGGATTAATTGATGAAGTTATTCAAATTGGTAATGAGACAGCATTTGCAACTTCGCGCCAGCTAGCTGAACTAGAAGGCATCCCGGTGGGCATTTCATCGGGTGCCGCCATTGCCGCAGCAATTGAGCTAGCCAAAAGTGACGACATGGCGGGCAAAACTATTGTTGCCATATTGCCATCGTTCGCCGAACGCTATCTTTCAACCGCATTATTTGAAAACCTTGGGATCGAATAGCGCGCTCAAGGACTTGGTTATTACCCCATGAGCTTTAGCGACCAACAGATAGAGCGTTACGCCAGGCATATTTTATTACCTGAAGTAGGCGGCATTGGTCAGCAAAAGCTTCTTGATGCAAAGGTGCTGGTGGTTGGTGCGGGTGGACTTGGCTCGCCAGTTTTGCTTTATCTAGCCGCCGCCGGTGTTGGCACAATTGGTATCATTGATGATGATGTTGTCGACCTTTCAAATCTGCAAAGACAGATTGCCCACACAACTAAATCCATAGGCAATGCAAAGGTCGATAGTGCGGCAAGGGCAATAGCCGAAATAAGCCCCGATGTTAATGTCATAAAACACAAGCTTCGCATCGACCCTGCAAACATTATGGAAATAATTTCCGGCTACGATATTGTTGCCGATGGCTCTGATAATTTCCCGACCAGATTTTTGCTTAACGATGCGTGTTATTTTGCAAAAAAGACATTGGTTTCAGGCGCCATATTGCGTTTCGATGGCCAGGTAGCAACATTTAAAAACTATCCGGGTGGCCCGGGTAGCGGTGAAAATGGTAATTGCTATCGTTGCATATTTCCCGCACCCCCGCCCCCGGGCGAAGTTCCAAGTTGTGCAGAAGCGGGCGTGTTAGGTGCGCTGTGTGGCACGGTTGGTTCATTACAGGCAACGGAAATTTTAAAAGAAATTCTTGGTATTGGTGAAAGCCTTTCCGGGCATCTTTTGGTTTACGAAGCATTGGGCGCAACCTTTAGAAACATCACCGTTAAACGTGAACCTGAATGCCCGCTGTGCGGCGAAAACCCCAGCATCAAGGATTTATCAATTCATGAATGAAGGGCTAAACCCCAAAAGACCAGAAAAGCTTTCGTTGATAGTTTTTTCCAAATGCGCGGCACGGGTTCATTTCGCATTGGTTATGGCATCAGCAACAGCGGCCATTGCAACGCCGGTAACAATTTTTTTCACCATGGGTGCCACGGCTGCCCTTGGAAAACCTAATGAAAACGGCATCTATCCGTGGCAAACCATGCCCGCCGAAGGTTATGCCAATGGCAAGGAAATGAACGAAGCGTTCAAAGATAAAAACGTAGCTGATTTTGAAACGTTGCTTGGCGCGTGCACCGAGCTGGGGGTCAAGTTCATGGTTTGCGAAATGGGGTTACAAACCATTGGAATGAAACGCGAAGATCTGCGTGATGACATAAATGTTGAAATTGGTGGTGTGGTGACGTTTATGAACGATGCGTCAAATGACGGCTCTATGGTTTTTATTTAAATATCACAACTAAACATCACCAAGAACCCGGTCGGGCGGAATGTTTCCATCAATAAATGTTTTGATGCAAATTATCACCTTGTCACCCATATCGGCGCGACCTTCGATGGTGGCCGAACCCATGTGCGGCAAAAGGGTTACGTTATCGAGCTCTAAAAATTTAGAATTTATATCGGGCTCGTTTTCATAAACGTCTAACCCGGCACCTGCTAAATTTTTTTCCTTTAGCATTTTTATTAGTGCTTTTTCATCAATCATCTCACCACGCGCGGTGTTTACGATATATGCGTGTTTTTGCAATAGCTTCAACCGACGCTCAGAAAGCAAATGATACGTTGCCGGTGTGTGCGGGCAATTAATAGAAATTATATCCATGCGCGCCAGCATTTGATCTAGGCTTTCCCAATATGTTGCCTCTAGTTCGTTTTCAACATCTGCGTGAACTGGATTGCGATTGTGATAATGCACTGCAAGCCCAAAGCCACGTGCGCGTTTTGCAACCGCGCGGCCTATGCGGCCCATTCCAATAATGCCCAATCGCTTGCCATGAATACGATGGCCAAGCATCCATGTGGGTGACCAGCCCTTCCATTTTCCTTGGCGTAATACTTTTTCACCGGCAACCAAACGTCTGGGTACGGAAAGTATCAGTGCCATTGTCATATCGGCGGTATCTTCGGTTAGAACATCAGGAGTATTGGTGACCACAATTTTTTTGGCTCTAGCCGCATCAAGATTAATGTGGTCAACACCCGCACCATAATTGGCAATCATGGAAAAGTTTTTTCCGGTCGCATTTATAACGGCTTCGCTTATTTCATCGGTTACGGTGGGAACTAAAATATCACATGCTTTGACGGCTTCGATTAGCTGAGCCTCGCTCATGGGTTCATCGTTCAAATTTAGCTCAACATCAAACAATTCCATCATGCGTGTTTCAACGCTGTCGGGAAGTTTTCTGGTGACGACGACTTTTGGTTTATTGGATGTCATTAGCCCTCGGCTTTAAAATATTTATCTATATGCGAAATTATCACAGCTTGCCCCCAACACAAACAAACCAAAATTATAAAATACGTGAAAATATCTATTTTTAAGCTATTTTCGCCCCTGCGCGAGTGCTAAGCGCGGGTGCTGGCTTGACCGCCCGTATCTTCAAAGCGTCTAATGGGAGTTAATTGATAAACCGATTCGCCCATATTTTATCCCCACAATTTATCATGGAACAAGGCGCCAAAATGTTACCAAGATTTAACATTACACCGTTTGTTTTTTTGTTCTTTGTCCTTGCCCTATTTTGGCCAACAGCAGAAACAGGGGCCCAAGCAAAAGAAAAGAGCGCATCTGGCCTACCGCTACCCAGATTTGTTTCCATGGGCGGGCACGAAGTTAACCTCAGGACTGGGCCGGGTCTGCAGTACCCCATAGATTGGGTTTACCGCCTAAAGGGCCTGCCGCTGGAAATTATCGCCGAACACAAGACATGGCGGCAAGTTCGTGATTGGGAGGGTGCCCAAGGCTGGGTTCACCAAAACATGTTAAGCGGAAAAAGAACATTTATTGTGATGAACGGACCCCACGCCATATTTAAACAGACAGACATGGCATCAAAAAAAATTGCCCGGGCCGAGACCGGCGTGGTTGGTGAATTAAAATCTTGCGAAGCCGGATCAAACTGGTGCTCCGTTAGGGCCGATGGATTTGATGGCTGGATGAAACGTGAGCATTTCTGGGGTATTATGAACAATGATGAGCTAAATTAATTTAACTTATCAACATCTTATAGAGCATAATAATTGCTTATATTTATACTTAATGCTTTGAAATATAAAGATATTTTTTATCTAAACCAAATCTCCAGCCAGTGCTTGGCGGACGTCCTCTGACAGCTTTGCCATATGGGCATATTTCACGTGATCGATGGCAATTACTGCTTCCGTGTCCGGGCTTTTTAATTTTTTTATTTGTTCAGGGTTAAAAACGAAGTGCAAAAACTGGATGGATGATGCCTTACCCTCGGCCGTGGTGCGGTCAATATCGGTTTCCGACTGAGCCATTATTTTTTCGCCTGCAAACTCTATGCTTACGGTCTCTTCGACCCCGCCAAGGCCGGCTAAAAAATTTGCCCGCCGGGTCGGATCGTCAATTTCAAACATCAAGGTGGCCACCAGCTCTGCCCCGTTTGGAACCAGGGTGGCATAGGCAGATAATTCATCTGCTATTTGTTCTTCGCCGCCTTTTTCGATGTGCAGCATTTCATGAATTTGGTGAATGATAGTATCGAAACTTTCAAAATAAGCAGTCGCATCCGGGCCAATGTGCACCCGGCGATTTTTTTTCAATAACGTTACGCCACGGCGCAATTCTGCCCGCTGGGCGGCGTAAACGTCTGGGTCCATAATGTCTTCGCGGGTTACCGTATGATTTTCGCGGGGCATCAATTTATCCTTTATTGGGCTTACAAACCGTAAGGTTCATAATTTATAAGAGAGGGCCATTACCTGAATGGGATGGCGCAAAGCCTTGACGGTTGGATCCATGGCCGCATCTTTGCGTTCTAGCCCTTGGGCAATTTGATCGCGTGCCAGCGGGCATTCAGAAACCACATATTTATTTCCGGCCTTGGCGGCCGCGGCAAATACCGGGCGGCCTACCTTCATGCCAACTTCAAAATTATTTTTCATTACACCCCATGAACCGCCATGGCCAGAACAGCGCTCAATAACAACCGAGCTGGTATCGGGGATAAGTTTTAATAATTCCTCTGCCTTGCGCCCCATGTTTTGCGCGCGGGTATGGCATGAAATATGGGCGGTAACGCCACCTTCAACCGGGGCAAGACCATCTGCTAGGCCTTCTTTTTTTGCCATGGCAACAACATATTCGGTGGCGTCATAAACCGAGTTACTTAAAAGTTTTACGTTTTCATCATCTGGTTCAATCAATGGCCATTCAAATTTTAACATTAACGAACAAGATGCCACCGGAACAACAATGTCATATCCTTTTTCAATCCACGGCTTGAGGTGTGCGGAAATATTTTTAGCTTTAATGCTAACCCGTTCAAGTTCACCCTGTTCTAGCTGTGGCATGCCACAACATTCAGGATATATAATTTCTGTTTCCACACCATTTTTTCCAAGCACATCACGGGTTGCTATTACAATTTCAGGTGCGTTGTATTCGCCAAAGCACGATGCATAAATAACTGCCTTGCGCCCATATGCGGGCGCAGATGAATTAACCTCGACAGGCATGCTGGCGGCTTTTTTCTGGCAGGTTTGTGCGGAAAATTCAGGTAATTCGGCATCGGAATGAATGCCTGCAACCGCCTGCATCAGGGGCCTAGTTAGCGCATTGCCGCGCCTAGATGCCCAATTTGCAAGGCCGGAAATAGAGCTGGCCAATGGGCCATTTTTGTCCATTTCGGTCAAGCGTGCGGCCTGCTTATCATTGGTGCCATTTTTTAATTGGACGGCACGGGCGCGCAACATTAAATGGGGGAAATCAAGGTCAAATTCATGGGGTGGTACGTAGGGGCACTTAGTCAAAAAACACATATCGCAAAGGGTGCAAGCATCAATTATGGGTTTGAAATCTTTTGATGCAACGCTATCAAGTTCACCAGTTTTAGAATCGTCAATCAAATCAAATAGCAACGGCATGGAATCACATAAATTAAAACAACGTCTGCAGCCATGGCAAATGTCAAAGACGCGGCGCAATTCATCATCTAATTTTTTCTCATCAAGAAAATCAGCTTCACGCCACGGTATTGGATGACGGGTTGGTGCGCCGAGACTGCCTTCGCTCATTTTATTGCTGCCTATCCATGAATGTTTTTTATAGAACTAAAAAAATAGCGGGGCCATTAAATTTAATGTCCCCGCTACCTTTATTATTGCTTCCAGATGGAAACTTTTGCTTAGCGGATAAGTCTATTTATCCAATGCATCGAGCGCTTTTTGGAAGCGTCCAGCATGAGATTTTTCAGCTTTGGCAAGAGTTTCAAACCAGTCGGCGATTTCGTCGAAACCTTCGTCGCGTGCGGTTTTGGCCATACCTGGATACATGTCGGTGTATTCGTGGGTTTCACCAGCAATAGATGCTTTCAGATTGTCGCCGGTGCCGCCAATTGGAAGACCGGTTGCAGGGTCACCACATTCTTCTAAGAATTCAAGATGGCCATGGGCATGACCGGTTTCACCTTCGGCGGTGGAACGAAATACGGTCGCGGTATCGTTGTAGCCTTCGATGTCTGCTTTTTGTGCGAAATAAAGATAGCGGCGGTTAGCCTGGCTTTCGCCTGCGAATGCGTCTTGTAGATTGCCTTCTGTTTTGCTGCCTTTGAGGCTCATTTTTTTATCCTTCAGGTTGGTTTTTAAAAACAAGCAAGCCCCTTTGCGGGCTCGCCAGATAGTGTGATTAGTAATTAGCTGTCTTTTTAATGCATAAAATTAGCTAGGTCAATATATTAAATCAATTCTAATGTATTGTATAACTAGTTGTTTTTTATGATTTAATTGCTAGAAACTCTTACCACCACCTCAACACTTTTTACCTTGGTGCCTTCTGGTAATGCAGGCATCTGGGCAAGCGTTGCTTCGCCTGATGGAATATCTAGCAGCTGGCCGGTTTCTTCAAAATAGAAGTGGCCATGGTCGTTTATGGTGGTGTCAAAATGTGAACGCTGTGGATCAATCACAACTTCTTTTAAAAGACCTGCTTCGGTAAACTGATGCAGAGTGTTGTAAACGGTTGCAAGCGATACTGGCACGGAAGCCTCTTGTGCTTCGGCGTGAAGAGTTTCAGCGGTAACGTGGCGCGGTGCGTTTTCAAACAATAACTTTGCAAGGGCCAACCGTTGCCGAGTTGGCCTGAGGCCAACTGTTCTTAGCTGTTCAATAACTTGGGAATAAGGTCGCATAATTATTTTTCCTCAATTGAGCGTGCGGCAACAAACGCCACTAGCTTATTATTATGGGGAGGTGCCTTTATTAGGGCCCTGTCTAGCCAATAATCAGTGCCCGAGACATGACATAAATCAATAAAATGACCATTTCGGCACTTTATATTAATTATGGGCTGTTCTAACACACATTGATTTTGCTGGCAAAATATAACTACCATAAAATAATTATGGGTATTACAGGCGCCAAACGTAAATCAATCACCCGATACTATGCGGGCCACCAATTCGCCCACCGTGGGCACGAAGTTATTGGAATAAAACGGATCTTTTTTGAACATAAATCCATTATGACCGGAAAACATCAGGCCGCTTTCAATATCTTCGGTGTGGGCGATAGATTGCAGGGCCTTTTGAATACAAAATGATGTGGGGTCGGCGCGCCTGCCGGTGGTACCTTCTTCGTTGTCGGCCCAGTTGGAAAAACGACACTGCGATAGACAGCACATGCAAGCAGCCTGATCTGCCAATATTTCCTGGACAGTTTCCGGGTCCACAAACATCAAAGTACTGGCCGGTGTTTTCATGCCTTCGCTAAGACCCATATCAATGTATTCTAGGGCCGTGGGCAGGTCAGCAGGCCGCAGATAAACCGGGCGGCCACGGGGGCCAAGTTTTAGCTCGGCGGTAAAATCGTCCTCGGGCTTGGCGCGGTATTCAACCTGATGGTCATTGCGAGCTTGAAGCTCCATCAACATGGTGTTTTTTACTGCCGATGAATAAAACCCGGTTGGGCTAAAGCTTTGCAGCAAAATATCGTCTTCTTCTAGGGTAATCAGGCGTGCTTTCCACGCATTTGATATGGGGCTTTCCTGCGTTAAAAGCGGGCGGGTGCCGAACTGGAACGCTATGGGGCCAAGTTCGTCATTTTCCAACCAGTTTTCCCAATCGCGTAAATACCAAACACCGCCAGCCATTATGATTGGCGTTTCATCAAGACCATTTGCGCGCATAACTTTCCTAAGCTCAGCCACACGCCCGTAGGGGTCTTGTGGTGATTTAGGGTCTTCGGCATTGGAAAGGCCATTGTGACCACCGGCCAACCACGGGTCTTCGTAAACTACGCCGCCTAGCCAATCAGGTATTTTTTTAAATGAACGTTTCCACAATGCATTAAATGCACGTGACGATGAAACAATAGGGTGATAATAGGTGTCATACTTGGCCGCAATTTCAGCAACCCCATAAGGCATGCCGGCACCACAGGTAACGCCGTGAATTAAATCGCCGGCTTCGGACAAAACACCATTGAGTATTTCGACCGTGCCGCCAGCTTCCCACAAAACATTCATGTGGATGCGGCCTTCACCGCCGGAAACATCGGCCGCTATGCGGGCCTGTTCGATGCCGCCTTGAATGGCATAATCTTTTAATTCGCGAAAACGTTCGCGCCGGGTCTTGCCGTGATAAATTTGCGGAATAGCTTTGCCGTCTTTGTCATAACTATCGGGGTTAACACAAGAAAAGGTTCCAACCCCACCGGCCTTGGCCCATGCGCCTGCGGTTAGACCATTGGAAACGGCGACACCCTTGCCACCTTCGACTAATGGCAAAACTTCTTTACCCGATATATTTAATTTTTTAAGCGGTTTCACCTGAGACCTCCGCATTTATTTGCAGTAAATAATTTATAATAATTAAAGTAAAAAAAGAGGCGACCTTTTATTTAAGGCCGCCTCAATTTTTATTAGTCAGCGGGCTTTGCTTCAGGGGCGATTTCTTCGCCTGTTTCCTGATTAACCACTTTCATGGACAGCTTCATTTTGCCACGATCGTCAATGCCAATAAGCTTGACCTTGATTTCATCGCCTTCGTTGACGACGTCGGTAACTTTTTCGACACGACGTGGGGCTAGCTCACTAATGTGAACCAAGCCATCGCGTGGGCCCATGAAATTAACAAACGCACCAAAGTCCATAACCTTTACAACTTTACCGTCATAAATGGTTCCAACTTCAGGCTCGGATGTAATTGACTTAACCCAGTTAATCGCGGCTTGCATTGCTTCTTCATCAACTGCGGCAACTTTTACAGTGCCGTCATCATCAAGATCAATTTTAGCACCGGTGGTTTCGCAAATTTCACGAATTACCTTGCCACCCGCACCAATAACGTCGCGGATTTTGTCTTTGTTGATGGTGAAGGTTTCAATCCGTGGTGCGGTTGCGGCAACACCGTCGCGCGCGCCCTGAATGGCCTTGGCCATTTCACCCAGAATATGCAAACGACCGTCTTTAGCTTGGCCCAATGCAATTTGCATGATGTCTTCGGTAATGGATGCAATTTTAATATCCATCTGCAAAGAAGTAATGCCATCTTCGGTGCCAGCAACCTTGAAATCCATATCGCCAAGATGATCTTCGTCACCAAGGATATCGGAAAGAACCGCAAAGCCGTCTTCTTCTTTGATAAGGCCCATGGCAATACCAGCCACCGGACGGGTCAAAGGAACACCAGCATCCATCAACGCCAATGATGCACCACAAACAGATGCCATTGAGGATGAGCCGTTAGATTCGGTAATTTCGCTTACTACACGAATTGTATAAGGGAAAGCTTCCTTAGTTGGCAGCATTGGATGAATTGCACGCCATGCTAATTTACCATGACCAACTTCACGCCTGCCGGTAAAACCAATACGACCAGCTTCGCCAACTGAATAAGGAGGGAAGTTATAATGCAGTAGGAAATGTTCGCGGTAAGAGCCAGATAGCGAATCAATGATTTGCTCATCTGAACCGGTACCCAAGGTAGCCACAACCAGCGCCTGGGTTTCGCCACGGGTAAACAAAGAAGAACCATGGGCCTGTGGCAAAGTGCCAACTTCCGATACAATTGGACGAACGGTTTTGGTATCACGACCATCAATACGCATGCCGGTTTTGATAATGTCTTTGCGAACAATATCTGATTCCAGCTTTTTGAAAACATCGCCAAGAACTTTATCTAACAATTCTGAATCAAATTCTGCGGCTATTTTTTCAGATGTCGCAGCCTTTGCCGCACTAACGGCCGTTTGACGTTCCATTTTGTCGGTCAGCTTATAGGCATCGCGCATAGCAGTTTCGGTTAGTTCGCGAACCTTTGCTACAACGTCATCTTTGCCTTCGGGTGCCGATGGAATGTCCATTGGTTCCTTGGCGGCCTGTTCAGCCAATTTGATGATTGCATCAATTACCGGTTGGAAATTTCTGTGGCCAAACATAACCGCGCCCAGCATGATGTCTTCATCAAGTTCTTGGGCTTCGGATTCAACCATCAACACGCCTTCTTTAGTACCGGCAACAACCAAATCAAGATTGCTATCTGCCATATCGTCAAGTAGCGGGTTGAGAACATATTCACCGTTAATATAGCCAATGCGTGCGCCGCCAACTGGGCCCATGAAAGGTGCGCCAGAAATAGTAACAGCCGCAGAGGCGCCAATAAGGGCAACCATATCTGGATCGTTTTCCATATCGTGGGCAACAACGGTGGTAATAATCTGCACTTCGTTTTTGTAGCCTTTGGCAAACAATGGACGCAGTGGGCGATCAATAAGACGCGATGTCAGGGTTTCTTTTTCAGATGGCCGTGCTTCGCGTTTGAAAAAGCCGCCGGGAATTTTGCCAGCAGCATAGGTTTTTTCTTGGTAATGAACGGCCAGTGGGAAAAAATCAATTCCCGGACGTTCTTTTTTTTCTGCAACTACTGTGCAAAATACTTTTGTGTCACCATAGGTAACCATAACGGCACCAGATGCTTGACGGGCGATTTTACCAGTTTCTAAAACCAGTGGGCGACCGCCCCATTCAATTTCTACTCTTGCTTCATTAAACATTTATATCTTTTCCTTCAAACATATGCGGCAGAAATTTGTCTAATGACTTTTTCCTGCCACGCCCGAACAGACGGCCTTCCGCCTGTGGGGTAACCCATAGGTCGAACACAATTTACATTTGATACGCTTTTGTTAAAAAGCTGCGTTCGACCAACGGTATAAAATTTGTCTGCTTTTAGCGAATTCCAAAAACAGACAACCGCGTCAGTTAACGACGCAAGCCAAGACGCTGGATAAGGTCTTCATAGCGCTTTGTTGCCTTCTTCTTGAGATAATCAAGAAGGCGGCGGCGCTGGCCAACCATAATCAACAGGCCACGACGGGAGTGATGATCTTTGTGATGTGTTTTAAGGTGATCGGTCAGGTTAACAATCCGTTCGGTTAAGATTGCTACTTGTACTTCTGGTGAACCTGTATCGCCTTTTTGGGTGGCGTATTCGCCGATGAGCTCTTGTTTGCGCTCTGCAGTTATCGACATCGTGTACTCCTTTAAATTAAATGTTAAAAACACGGATCGGTCGCAATTCGCTACCCATAATCCTTGCCAGAGCAATCGGCCCGCTTTTCGATGTTGCTAAAACAATTTCGCCATCAACCACTGTGTGATCAGCATTCAGTTCTAGCAATTTCGCCAAGGGGATAAACCCGCCCTGATGCATTAAGCCAGCATCCTCTTCCGTTAAGGCCAGCGCCGGGATGTCGTCCAGCGCGGTCTCAATGGGAGTAATCCCAGCTTCGAGGGCGGCACTATGCCTGAGGCCATCTGCCGAATCCAGAGAAATCGCATCATTTTCGCCAAATGGGCCTGATTTTATCCGCCTTAGTTCAACCACATGACCCACGGTGCCAAGGGCCAAGGCCAAATCCCGGCCCAAGGCCCTAACGTAGGTGCCTTTTTGGCAGAAAACCTCGAATTTTGCGCTATCTTGGGATGTTGCGTCCAATAGACGAAAATCGTCTATTATTGCCGGTCTGGTCTTCATTTCCACCGTTTCGCCAGCACGGGCCATCTTATAGGCCCGTTTTCCATCTATTTTTATGGCCGAATATACTGGCGGCACCTGCTCTATGGTGCCGATAAAACCGCTAAGGGCCGTTTCAATTTCAGCCTTGTTTGGACGGATATCCGAAGTTTTAACAATCTCGCCCTCGGCGTCATCGGTGTTGGTGGCCTCACCCCATTTAACGGTAAAACGATAGGCTTTAGCCCCGTCCATAACAAATGAAACCGTTTTGGTGGCCTCACCCAAGGCAATGGGTAAAACCCCGGTGGCTAATGGGTCAAGGGTTCCGGCATGGCCGACTTTTTGTGCACCAAGTTCACGCTTAATAATGCCAACCACCTTAGATGAGGTCAGGCCCAAGGGTTTATCAATAACCAACCAGCCATGAATGGGGCGACCCTTTTTTACTCTTGTCATTTTCTTGTGGCCATTATTAGACGTCGTCCTCGTCATCATTTTTTTCAGGAGCATCTTCCTTGGCAATATCGGCGGCGACCACAGGGGAGTGCAACAACGCATCAATGTGACCGGCCTCATCAAACGAACGGTCAAATTCAAATGATATGCGCGGTGCATATTTAAGGTTTACCCGACTTGCCAATTCATGGCGCAGATATCCTTTGGCACGTTCAAGTGCCTCTAACATTTCGGCAATTTTTTCTTCATCGCCGCCACCTAGTGGGGTGAAAAAACAAGTAGCGTTTTTTAAATCAGGACTAATGCGTATTTCGGTAACGGTTATGGGGTTTCCCTGTAGTGCCGGATCGCGCATGTCACCGCGCTCCAACAACCAAGCAAGAGCGTGGCGCAGTTCTTCTCCTACGCGAAGCTGGCGCTGGGACGGGGTTTTGCCGTCACGTCTTGTCATTTGGGAATCCTCAAAAAATCACAGACATTTGAAAGGTGCCAAAAAAATATCAGGCGCTCATCTATCTAAAAAATAACAACGAAATTAAAGTTCGCGTGCCACTTCTTCAATGTCGAAACATTCTACCATGTCGCCTTCTTTGATGTCGTCGTAGTTAGCAAACGACATACCACATTCCATGCCTTCTTTAACTTCTTTGGCATCATCTTTGAAACGTTTTAGCTGTGAAAGATCACCTTCGTGAATAACCACATCGTCGCGTACCAGTCTTACTTTGGAGCCGCGCTTGACCATGCCCTCGGTAACCATGCAACCGGCGACCTTGCCAATCTTGGAAACCGAGAATACTTCTCGTACCTGAGCATAACCCAAAAGATTTTCCTTGATAGTTGGCGCCAGCATGCCGGAAAGGGCTTTTTTCATATCATCCGTTACATCATAGATGATGGAATAATAACGAATATCAACGCCGTCGCGCTTGGCCAAATCACGAGCCTGTGCATTAGCGCGAACGTTAAAGCCAATTACAAACCCACCCGAAGCACGGGCCAAAATAATATCTGATTCGTTAATACCGCCAACAGCACCGTGCAGGATGCGGGCTTTCACTTCATCAGTCCCCAGACCGTTAAGCGCCGCCAAAATAGCTTCGAGCGAACCGTGAACATCGGCCTTGATAACAACTGGAAGTTCTTGCGCCACGCCCTCTTGGATACGTTCAAACATTTGTTCGAGCGTGCCACGACTGGTGGTTGCTGATTTAAGATCACGTTTTTTGCGCGCACGATATGCGGTAACTTCGCGGGCGCGGGTTTCTTCGTCGACCACGACAACTTCGTCACCAGCATCGGGGGTGCCGCTTAGGCCAAGAACTTCTACCGGGGTGCCGGGAATAGCCTCTTCAACCTGTTCGCCATGATCATTAATCAATGCCCGAACCCGGCCCCATTCAGAACCGGCAACAAAAATATCACCAAGGCGCAATGTTCCGCGCTGTACCAACACGGTGGCAACCGACCCACGGCCTTGTTCGACCTTAGCTTCAACAATAACGCCCTCGGCTAAACAGTCGTGATTTGCCTTGAGGTCAAGTATTTCAGATTGCAATAAAATTGCTTCTTCTAGTTTGTCGAGCCCGAGCCGTTCCTTGGCTGAAACCTCAACCGTCAATACGTCGCCGCCCATTTCTTCAACCACTACTTCGTGTTGTAGCAATTCTGTGCGTACCCGCTGGGCATCAGCACCGGGTTTGTCACACTTGTTTATTGCAACAATTATGGGAACTTCGGCGGCTTTTGCATGATGAATAGCCTCGATGGTTTGTGGCATTACGCTATCGTCGGCCGCTACAACCAAAACCACAATGTCGGTGACCTTGGCCCCACGGGCGCGCATGTCGGTAAATGCCGCATGACCGGGGGTGTCGATAAATGTGATTTTATCTTTTGATTCTAACGTTATCTGATAGGCGCCAATATGCTGGGTTATACCGCCCGCTTCACCGCTGGCAATATCGGTTGCCCGCAATGCATCAAGCAATGATGTTTTACCATGATCAACGTGACCCATAATGGTAACTACTGGTGGACGAGATTTTAGCACTGTTGTTGCGTCATCTTCGGAACCAGTACCAAGGCCAAGCTCAACGTCAGATTCTGAAACGCGCACAATGTTGTGGCCAAATTCAGAAATAACAAGTTCAGCAGTATCGGCATCAATAATCTGATTAACCGTTGCCATAACGCCCATTTTCATCAACGAACGAATAACATCAACACCACGTTCGGCCATACGATTGGCAAGCTCTTGCACGGTGATGGTTTCCGGAACAGTAACGTCGCGAATAATCTTTTTGCCTTCGGCGCGCGCTTGTTGCTGTTTTTGTTTTTCTTTTTCGCGCGCACGTTTAACGCTGGCAACTGACCGTTGGCGTTCTGCGCCTTCTTTACCGGAAAGAGCAGATGAAATTGTAAGTTTGCCTGAGCGTCGTTTTTGTTCTCCGCGTGGGCGGGTTGGTGCCGTCTTACGATCATCTTTTTCTTTTATTTCTTTACGTTTGGGCTGGCTACGCTTGGCGCGCGCTGTGCCTTCTTCTTCCGATGCGGCAGGTGGAACATTAACTTCAGGAGCAGGTGCTTCTTCTACTGGAGCAACTGGTTCGGGTTCTGGTTCGGGTTCGGGTTCTGGTTCAGGCGGAAGCGCCGCAATGCGGGCGGCTTCTTCTTCTACTTTGCGGGCATCTTCTTCGGCCTTAACGGTGGCACCTTCAAGGGCGCGAGCGCGACTTTCTTTTTCTTTGTCCGTTAAATCACTATTATCAAAAGCATCTAGTGCTTCTTGTTCGGCAACCTTAGATGCCATGCCTTTGGCGCTGGCGCCAACCTCGGCCATATTGCCAACAGAATCCGGGGCGTAGGTACGCTTCCTTTTCTTTTCGACCACAACCATCTTTGATCGGCCATGGGAGAAGCTTTGTTTGACCTGTCCGGCGCCAACGGTTTTTTTCAGCTCAAGCTTGCCCGGGCTGGAAATACGCATAGGCTTTTTGTCATCGCCTTTATTTTTATCAACGGTGTCGCTCATATCTTTTCGATTTCTTTCTCGTTTAAGTCATCGTTCAATTTTTGACCCGTAAATTGGGCTAATTTCGATGCATCGCGTAACATGGTTTCTGCCAAACGCCCCGGCTCTAAAACCATATGAACCGCTTCTTCACGGCCCACAGCGCCTGCCAGATCATCTCTTCCAAATAACGCCACCACCAAAGTTCCCGGTGATGCCGCGCGGGCCAAATGCCCTATTTTATTTTTTCCGTCAGCCGCTCCATCAAGAGCTGCCAACAATAATCCCGCGTTACCCTTTTTTAATCGGGCGCGGACTTTTTCAAATCCGCTGGTAACCTGCCCCGCTCTTTTCGCCATACTCAGGCTTGCCAGACAGCGTTTTTTTAGCTGTCTTTCAATTTCTAAACCAAGGTCATCTGCCACCGTGACTTGCGCTTTGGCCGACTTTTGTGCCGCTGCTCGCAGCACCTTGGTAAATTCCCCCTTGGCGGCGGCAGTGTGCAACATATCCGAACCGGGCCACAACCACAAACCCCGTCCCGGCAGTTTTCCGTTTGCATCAAACACAACCTCGCCCGCAGGCGAAATGGCAAATCGAAGCATTTCTTCAGGGGCCCGATGCTGGCCGGTTAAGATGCAACGCCTTAGATTTCCGTTACTATCTTCGTTTTCGCTCATGCACCGCCTATCCCTTTATTCAGGCCCACCTTATTCAGGCACGTCTTCTTTTGCCGCCTCTTCAGTTTTATCTTCATCGGCAAACCAGTGAGCCCGGGCCGCCATGATGATTTCAACGGCTGCTGCTTGGTTCATTTTTACCAATGGCAGCATTTCACGCAATTCATCACCGGCCAGATCAGCCAGATCATCCAGGGTTTTTACATCCTGTTCACCCAGTTTTACTGCCATTTCAATTGTTATGCCTTCGATGTCTATCATGTCTTGAGCAACGCCAAGGTCTTTGCATTTGACCGCTAACTCTTCATCGCGACGTTCAAGGTAATTACGTGCGCGCTCGCTTAGCTCTTCGGCGACGCTTTCATCGAACCCGTCAATCATTGATAGATCATCCAGCGGAACAAAGGCTACTTCTTCGATTGAGGTAAAGCCCTCGGTAACCAGCAGTTGAGCAATCATGTCATCAACATCAAGGGCTTCGATAAACATATTGGAACGCAGGCGAGATTCTTCCTGACGGCGTTCGGTTTCTTCGGCTTCGGTAAGGATGTCAATTTCCCAACCGGAAAGCTGTGATGCCAAACGCACGTTTTGTCCACGACGGCCAATGGCAAGCGACAACTGATCATCGGGAACTACAACTTCGATTTTGTTGTTTTCTTCATCGAGCACAACCTTGCTTACTTCGGCAGGGGCAAGCGCGTTAACGATGAACATTGCTGGGTCTTCTGACCACTGAATGATATCAATTTTTTCGCCTTGCAGTTCACCAACAACTGCTTGCACGCGTGAACCACGCATACCAATACAAGGACCAACCGGGTCGATTGAGCTGTCGTTGCTTATAACTGCGATTTTAGCGCGCGAACCGGGGTCACGGGCAACCGATTTAATTTCAATTATACCATCATAAATTTCTGGCACTTCTTGTGCGAAAAGTTTTGCCATGAATTCAGTATTGGTGCGCGAAAGAAATACCTGCGGCCCACGTTGTTCTTCGCGTACATCCATAATGTAAGCACGAACGCGGTCTCCATTATTAAAGTGTTCGCGTGGAATAATTTCATCACGGCGCATTAGTGCTTCGCCACGACCAAGATCAACAATTATATTGCCAAATTCAATACGCTTGACGATGCCGTTGACGACCTCGCCAATGCGATCTTTAAATTCAGCATACTGGCGCTTACGCTCGGCTTCGCGCACTTTTTGCACGATAACCTGTTTGGCGGTTTGTGCGGCAATGCGGCCAAAATCTATTGGCGGCAGGGGGTCAATTATGAATTGGCCCAGCTCAAGTTCAGGGTGTTTTTTATTGGCATCTTTCAGTGTTATTTGAGTGTGTTCGTTTTCGACTTCTTCCACTACCTCGACATAACGTGCCAGTGCAATTTCACCGGAGGTACGATCGATGTGCGCACGGATGTCGTGTTCTTGACCATATTTAGAACGGCCAGCGCGTTGGATTGCTTGTTCCATTGCATCAAGCACTTCGGCGCGGTCGATGCCTTTATCACGGGCAACCGTATCTGCAACGGTAAGAAGTTCAGGACGTACATGCACGCCAGTTGTTTGGATAGTTTGTTCGCTCATAACACTGTTTCCTTAAGAGCCTATATGCCTAGTTAATATTTAAGTTTGCTTTTCATTTGCTACTGACTGCAATAATTCATCGCTCAGCAACAACTTTGCACGGAGTAAATTATCAAACGGCAATTCATAAACTTCGCCGTCTACTTCTATTTCAATATTGTTGCCGTTGATAAGGCCTAGTAATTTGCCGGTAAAACGTTTGCGATCTCTTACGCAATCTTCCATTTCAACTCTGGCTTCGAATCCTTTCCAACGATCAAAATCTTTTGGCCGGGTAAGCGGCCTATCAATTCCGGGCGACGATACCTCTAGGGTATAGGCGCTAGTTATAGGGTCTTCTACATCAAGCACCGCAGAAATTGCGCGACTTAAACTTGCGCAATCTTCAACATCCATATTACGGCCATCAATCGGTTCGGCCATAACTTGCAACAATGGCAACCGAGCGTTGTTAATTTTAGCCCGCACCAATTCAAAACCCATGTCTTCAATAATGGGTTCGATTATTGCTGCAACACGCGCTGATGCGTCCATTATCTATCCTCACTTTTTTCCCTATGCCCCAAGAAACGCGTAGGGCCTCAGCCGGGCTTGGTAAGCCCACCTCAACCGAAGGCACGTTACCGAGCCAGCGAAACTTAAGTTGTTAGGAATGGCGGTTTTTTACACCCCAGCACGCATAAGCGCAAGCACATTATATCGTGCGGCTATTGCTGGGCCGGGGCTGGGCCGGGGCTGAGATCGTGGCGGTGCCCCCAAGCCTAAGTCATGACCTAAGCCATGGCCTGAGCTAACGCTGAAACACCAAATACGTGGCTTTTATGCCCTTAATAAGGGCTTTTTCTTCATATCTGGTGGTGACCCAGTCAACTGGCGGGGTACGCCAATCGGCCGCATTTTCGGCCATCCAGCTAAAATCCGGGTGGTTGCTAATCTGCAAAAGCGCCCAGCTGACATATTCTGCGTGGTCTGAGGCCACCACCAACTGGGCTCCGGGGTGCATCATCCGGGCAAGGGCATCAAGGGTTTCGGCTGTAATGAGCCTGCGTTTAATATGCCGCGCTTTGGGCCACGGATCAGGAAACAATATGAAAACCCGACCCAAAGAACCGTCAGGAAGGCTGGGAAAAATAAATCTCACATCATCTGGATGGATGCGAATATTTTTTATGCCCTCATCATTTATTGTCGATACCAGTTTTGCCACACCATTTATAAATGGCTCGGCCCCAATGAAGCCAATGTCGGGGTGGGCGGCGGCTTGGCGAGCCAGATGCTCACCGCCACCAAAACCTATTTCCAACCAAATATCGCTACGCGGTTCATCAAACTGTTCTGCAAGACTGCGCTCAACATCAAAGGTGATTGCTGGCAACAATTCATCGACCAAACGTTCACGACCGGGGCGAAGTTTTTTACCTCGCCGCCGGCCAAATGAACGAACTGGATCGTTGCTTTTATCGTTTTTATTAGAGGGATCGCTTGAGGGCATCCACAAGATCCATTTGTTCCCAAGAAAAACCACCATCGGATTCAGGAGTGCGGCCAAAATGGCCATAGGCGGAAGTGCGGGCATAAATGGGACGATTGAGTTGCAGGTGTTCGCGAATACCGCGCGGGCTCAGGTCCATTAGCTGTTGTAGCGCCTTGGCCAGTGCGTCTTCGCCAACTTCACCGGTGCCGTGGGTATCGACATAAACCGAAAGCGGTTTCGAAACGCCAATTGCGTAAGCCACCTGAATGGTGCATTCATCAGCCGCACCAGAAGCCACCACATTTTTGGCCAAGTAACGCGCAGCGTATGCCGCCGAACGGTCAACCTTGGTTGGGTCTTTGCCTGAAAAAGCACCGCCACCGTGGGGTGCCGCACCGCCATAGGTATCAACAATAATTTTACGTCCGGTTAAACCGCAATCACCATCTGGCCCACCAATAACAAAGGTCCCGGTGGGGTTGACGTAAAATTCATCGTCCGGGCACATCCAGCCATCGGGCAAAACATTTTCCACATGCGGACGAACAATGGAGCGGATTTCGTCTTGGCTAAGGCCGGGGGCGTGCTGGGTCGAAACTACCACCGAAGTAGCGCCAACCGGTTTGCCATCAACATATTTCAACGTTACCTGACTTTTAGAATCAGGTTCCAACCCCGGTTCGGCACCGGAATGACGCGCTTCGGCA
Organism: uncultured Thalassospiraceae bacterium; assembly: GCA_965603095.1. Lineage (GTDB taxonomy): Bacteria > Pseudomonadota > Alphaproteobacteria > Rhodospirillales > Magnetovibrionaceae > DAOVVL01. The sequence goes on from CBFDBQ010000001.1 coordinate 78,494, forward strand.
AGGCTGCGCAAAATTGAATGCGAAAAATGTATTGGTGCGGGCATCAATACATCTGTTTCCCGGCAGGCATAACCAAACATAATGCCCTGATCGCCGGCGCCTTCGTCTTTGTTGCCTGATGCATCAACCCCTTGGGCAATATCGACGGACTGACCATGCAGGTAAACGGAAACGTCAGCGTTTTTCCAATGAAAGCCGTCTTGTTCGTAGCCGATTTCTTTCACACATTCACGGGCGATTTGTTCCATCCGCTCCTTATTGACGTCACCGGTTTTATCAACCAACGGTTCCGCCCCGCGGACCTCGCCAGCCAAAACAATACGGTTGGTAGTGACAAGGGTTTCGCAGGCGACGCGCGATAACGGATCGGCGGTCAGAAAAGCATCGACAACCGCATCAGAAATGCGATCACAAACTTTATCGGGGTGACCTTCGGAAACTGACTCACTGGTAAATAGGTAATCTTTTAGCGCCATGGCTATTGCTCCTGGTTCTGGTTAAAACTCCGGACCAGGGGCAGCTATATATAAAGCCGCACCCACTTAGCCATTTTTTTCGTGGGGGCAAGTGATCCAAATCCATCCACGTATTCATTCATTGTTGTTTTGTTTTAAAACAACAATGGTTTTGTGGCAATCTTTATGCCCGCGGTCAATTGTTTTTAACGAAAATTCAAACGTCGCTCGTGATGCCGGCTATGGATTTGGTCAATTCAAACACCCGTTTTCTAACCTTGGGGTCGGTAATTTTGTAATAAGCCCGAACCAATTCAAGGGTTTCGCGCCGGGCCAGTGGATCGTCAGAATTCAACGATTGTGCTGTCGGGGCGTGTTCGGCACCAGTGCGTTCACCGCGGGTTTTTTCTACTTCACCGGACATTTCCTCGAAAAAATATCCAACCGAAACATCTAAAATCTGCGACAGCTGAAACAGACGGCTAGCACCGATACGATTGGCGCCGCGTTCATATTTTTGTATTTGCTGAAATGTTAATGCCACTGCCTCGCCCAATTTTTCCTGGCTAAGACCCAGTAGGGTGCGACGTTGACGCAGACGGTGTCCGACATGGATATCAACAGGGCGTGGGGCACCCGGCTTTGGGTTATTTCCTGTGATTTCATTTTTTGTTTTGGCGTTCATGTTTCGGGGGGTCCTGTATTATTTTTTTATTCTATTTATTTTTTTAAATAGAAATTTCTATTTAGACGCCTTTCTATACTCTCGCACAAATAGGTGGTCAAGGCAGACAGAATTAGTAATTTTACCTACTCGTAATAGGTGTTATCTGTGGAGATAAATTTCCAGCTTTTTTAATAATTATTTTTTTTTATTCTCTGCAATTTGCTTATAATTTGACTAATAATAATTATCAAAATGGCCAAGCCAAGCGGTAAGACGTTGCCAAACATAGAATAAATAGTTCTGTGGGAAAACGCTTTGGGCAAATCAGAATCAAGCACCGCCCGCACCCCCAATGGGGTTTTTGCCACAATGCGCCCATATGCATCGATAACACCGGAAATGCCTGTATTGGCCACACGTACAAGTGGAAGCCCCTCTTCAACCGAACGCATGCGTGAAAGCGCAAAATGTTGATGTGGCCCCTGTGTCTTGCCGTACCAAGCATCGTTCGTCAGGTTCAAAAGCCATTCAGGGCGCACATCTCGGTTGGCAACGCCAAGAGGAAAAATAATTTCATAACATATTAGCGGGCTTACTGCGGGCAGACCTTTAAGGTTCATGGTGGTGATGCCCGGCCCAGGGGTAAATTCCCCCGCCCCTTTTGTTATTTTTTCTATGGGTAAAAAATCTGCAAGGGGAACATATTCACCAAACGGTACAAGATGAAACTTGTCATAAAATGCACTTATCGCATTTAATTCAGGATCAATTGCTAGCATTGAATTTGCGATCTTAAATGGTTCGCCTTCTTTGCTAAGTTTTCTTGGCGCACCAACAATTGTAAGCCCACTAGGCGGTGTCATGGATGATATTTTATTTATCCATGGCTGATGCTCGGCCACAAAAAATGGAGCCTGTGTTTCACCCCATATAATATGTGTGGGCGCTGGCTTTCCTGCAACTGGTTTGGCCGCGCCCATTTCCAGCTGGGTCATCATATGGCTTGCCAGAAGATCCCTATTCCATTTATCGCGTTGGGAAATATTTGGCTGTACCAAACGCAGACGAACACCCGCATGAACATCATCCGGCGCATCCATCAACCTTATCCCGCCAACCGCCAATAACAATGCCGGCAATAAAATTGCCAATGATGCAAAACCTTTTCGCCCTTGAATTAACGCGGCTGGCGCACTGGCCGCCAGCACCGTCAACGTACCCAGACCATAGGTTCCTATATAGGCGGCTGTTTGCAGGGCATGGTCGGAAAACGTCCAAACGCTGCCCATTAGGTTCCACGGAAATCCGGTCAAAAGCCAGCTTCTAACCCATTCAAGAATTGTCCAACTAGCACCAAGCAATAACGCGCCACTGGCCATTGATGATCTAGCAAAGCGGTTGGTTATGGCGGCAGCTACAGCAACAAAAAGTCCAAAGCCAAGGGCGAAGGCAGAAATTGCAATGGGTATTAACCACGCAAACTGCCCCGCATCCACTAGCAATGCCATTGATATCCAATAAAGGCCTGCCGAAAAAAAACCAGCGCCCCACCACCAACCAACAGTGAACGCTTTTTTCCATGACTGCTGACGGACGCTCAACAACGTCAAAATACTAAAAGACGGCAACAGCATAAAAATCATATGAAGCGGGGCAAAGGCAAACACGGCAAGCGCGCCTGAAAAAAATGAAATGGCAAACAACCGCCAGCGCGATAATTTGATTAAATATAAATCAATGCGTTTGAATGTGTTATCAGGGTGGCCATCAAGCATGATAAGCGACCCTATTTAACCTTGGCTTTTTTATCTTTGTTGTTCAGATCAAGGTTTTCACCTTTGAGCAAATCTTGCGCCCACTCAACATTATCCCATGTGCCCACATCTTGATCAATATTTTGGCTTTCATCTGAGTAATCTTTTGGTGGGCGAATGCGCATACGTTTAACCTTGCGTGGGTCTGCATCAAGAATTTCAAATTCAACGCCCGAGGGATGATTTAGCAGCTCACCCCGAATTGGAATGCGCCCGGAAATAGAAAAAACAAGCCCGCCCAACGTATCAATATCGTCGCGCTCATCATCATTGAGTAATTTTTTACCCAACGTTTGTTCAAGTTCCTCTATTGGTGTGCGTGCGCTTGCATCCCAGCTTCCATCCGAGCGCTGTTCAAGGCCCAGATGTTCATGCAAATCAAACTCGTCTTCAATTTCGCCAACAATTTCTTCGACCAAATCTTCAATGGTTACAAGCCCGTCAACACCGCCAAATTCATCAACCACCAGCGCCATATGACAACGCTTAAGCCGCATTTCCAAAAGAAGCTCAAGAACCATCATCGAAGGTGAAACAAACATAACCGGACGAACAATTTTTTCCGGATCAAACCCATCTTTGCCAGTTTCTTGATTAGCCAGCACGTCCTTAACGTGAACCATGCCAAGCACATTATCTAAGGTGCGCTCATAAACCGGGAAGCGCGAATGGCCTTCTTTGACCATCAAATCTATAAATTCTTTTAGGGTTGCGGTGCTGCGTAAACCACGAATATCAATGCGCGGCACCATTACATCCCCAACGGTGCGGCCCCTTAATTCAAGAATATTGCCCAGCAAAATTCTTTCATCGGCACCAAGGGACTGTTCGCCAACTTCGGCTCCTTCGATAAGCTCTTCCAGCGTATCTCGTGCGGTTTCGCCACTGCGCCCGCTTATCCATTCAATAAATGATTTCCAGATATTTTTTTCGCGTCTTATCGTTGATGTGGCCGGTGATGTTGTCTGGCTTTCATCATCCGGCTTGGCAGAGGAAGGATCGTTCATTATTTCGCCCGTTATGTAGTCAGTTTACACATCAAGAACCATATGGGTTTTCGATGCCTAGTTCTTTTAAAATAGTCGTTTCTAGATTTTCCATTGTTTCGGCATCGCTGGCCTCAATATGGTCAAAACCCAGTAGATGAACCATACCATGAACCACCAAATGACTGAAATGATTAGCTAAGGTCTTTTTTTCAGCCTTGGCCTCATTGATGGTGGTTTGTAGCGCAATAGCAATATCGCCCAATAACAAGGGGGCGTCACCCGGCAAGCCCTCGTCCTGCAATGACCCGGTTGGAAACGATAAAACGTTGGTGGGCTTGTCCTTGCCCAAATAATCACGGTTGAGGATTTGCTGACGGTCATCACCTAGCAACAACAAGCTTACCTCAACTGTTTTGCTTTGAACCTCGTCAATTAGTGATTTTTTGCACGCCATGTCCCACACGGCATTTATTGCAATGGTGGCTATGTCTGCTGCACTTGGCATTTCTGCGTTCCAGCCGTCATCATCAATGGATATATCTATGACAAGATTTTCTACAATATTTTCTTTTGGCATTAATGGATCATTTCTTGTTCTTACTATTCTTGTTATTGCTATTTTCATAAGGCGCTGCGGCATGGCGGCTGGCTTCTGCCCGGTCATAGGCGGTTACAATTCGCGTTACCAATGGGTGGCGAACAACGTCGGCGGCACTAAATTCAATAAATGCCACGCCTTTTACATCGCCCAATATTTCGCTGGCATCACGCAACCCTGAGCGTTGGCCTTTGGGCAAATCAACCTGGGTTAAATCACCGGTAACAACCATATGCGCATTTTCGCCAAGCCTGGTCAAAAACATTTTCATTTGCACAGCAGATGTATTTTGTGCTTCGTCTAAAATAACAAATGCATTGGCCAGCGTACGTCCGCGCATAAAGGCAAGCGGTGCAACTTCGATATCACCATTTTCAATGCGGCGCACAACTTCATCGGATGGCAACATATCGTAAAGCGCATCATAAAGCGGGCGCAGGTATGGATCGACCTTTTCGCGCATATCTCCGGGTAAAAAACCAAGTTGCTCGCCAGCCTCAACCGCCGGACGCGAAAGAATAATGCGGTCAACTTCACCCCGAACTAATCGTTCTACCGCTTTGGCAACCGCAAGATATGTTTTACCGGTACCAGCCGGGCCAATTGCAAATACCAGTTCATTTTTATCAATTACATTTATATATTCACCCTGCATTGCCGAACGTGGAGATATGGTACGTTTTTTTGTTTTTACTTCTAAGTCCAATGATGAAACCCCTTCGCCATCTAGTATCATGCGAACCGCTGCCGCAACCTCATCGGGTCCGACCTTATGACCGTGCATTAATCTATCATAAAGACCAATTAACGCCTTTTGTGTTTGTTCAACCGCTTCGTGGCTGCCTACTATTTCCATCTCTCCGCCACGGGCATTAATTACCACACCGAAAAGTTCTTCTATTTGTGATAAATGTTGATCCTGCGAACCAAATAGTTCTTGGGCAAGATGATTATCTGAAAATGTCAAACTTGCCATTTTGTGTTTGAGTTTATTTTTGGCTTTATTTTTAATTGGCGCTTTTTTTGTCACGCACAGAACCTTTCTTTGTTATTTGTATCAAGCAACACCCCAACAAGCGACCCAGCCGAGCTTTGCTTTATTTCAACATTGGCTATCTGGTGCATTATTTCTGATATTTTATCATGACTGGCGTCAACCGTAACCGGTTGCATGTGCGGGCTGCGTCCAACTATTTGCCCCGGTTGTTTGCCCAAGCGTTCGAACAATACCGGCAAAGTTTTGCCAACAAATGTCGCATTAAAACGAAGCGTATTTTCAGCTAGCAACGCCTGCAATCTATCTAGGCGTTCGGTCATAATGTGGTCTTCTACCTGGCCATCCATTGCCGCCGCGGGTGTTCCCGGGCGGGCAGAAAATTTGAACGAATAGGTTTGCACAAAGCCAATATCGCGAACAAGATTATAGGTTTCTTCAAAATCGGCATCTGTTTCGCCGGGAAAGCCAATTATAAAATCGCTTGATAATGAAATATCTGGCCGCGCGCTGATAATTTTTTCAACCAAGGCGCGGTATTCGGCTCCGCTATGACCGCGGTTCATTGATTTCAATATTTTATCTGAACCAGATTGCGCTGGTAAATGTAAATTAGGCATAAGCTTTTCAATGTCACGATGCGCGGTGATTAAATCATCGGTGATTTCGGCCGGATATGATGTGGAATAACGAATACGTTTAACGCTTTCAATTTCTGCAACTGATTTTATAAGCGATGACAAGTTCCAAGCGCCACTACCATCCGGCGCATGGCCATGATAGGCATTTACGTTTTGCCCAATAAGCGTAATTTCTCGTGCGCCTGCTTTTGCCAACTGTCCCGCTTCAATTAAAACATCACTAGCAGGCCTAGAATATTCCGCACCGCGGGTATATGGAACAACACAATAGGTACAAAATTTATCACAGCCTTCTTGTACGGTTAGAAAGGCAGATGCCCCATCCACGGTTCGGGCCGAATCTAATTCGTCAAATTTGCTTTCCGCTGGAAAATCCGTGTCCAAAACATGTCCGCGCGCACGGGTTGCCTCGAGAATCATTTGTGGTAATCGATGATAGGTTTGCGGGCCAAACACCATGTCAACGTATGGTGCGCGCTTTAATATTTGTTCGCCTTCGGCCTGCGCTACACATCCGGTAACGGCCAGTATCGAACCGCCATTGCCATTCTTAATTTTAGCGGCGCGTATTTTATTTAAACGGCCAACTTCGGAATAAACTTTATCCGCAGCTTTCTCACGAATATGACAGGTGTTGAGAATAACCATATCAGCATCGTCTGGTTTATCTGTTGAAACATAACCCAACGCCGCAAGCATTTCTGCCATGCGCTCAGAATCATAAACATTCATCTGACAGCCATAAGTTTTTATAAAAAGTTTTTTTACCACGATTTTGCCGAAGCCAATCCGTCCGCCTTTAATCTAGTTTATCTTTCTCGTCATCATCGTTATCGTTGGATATGGGAACGCCATAAAGCTCTAAACGATGACCAACCAGCTTTAAGCCTTGTTCAGCTGCAATTTTTTCTTGCAGGGCTTCTATTTCCAAACTGTGAAATTCAATTACCTTGCCTGAATTAATATTGATCAAATGATCGTGGTGTTCATCAGATACTTCTTCGTAACGCGAACGGCCATCGCCAAAATCATGGCGTTCAAGAATTCCTGATTCTTCAAACAGACGAACGGTTCTATAAACTGTTGCTATTGAAATATTGGCATCAAACTTAACCGACCGGCGGTGTAATTCTTCAACGTCAGGATGATCGCTAGCATTGGAAAGCACCTTAGCAATGGTGCGGCGTTGCCCCGTCATCTTCATGTTTTTATCGATACAAAGCTGCTCGATACGTGAAGGCTTATTGCTGGCCATTAATTTGTTCCGCAAAAAAATATCTGATGTCATCCATTATATAGTGCCCGCCGGAGGAGTATATAATAGGTAAAATAGCTGTTTGATAATTGCTGTTTTTCTAGTTTTTGGCCTTTTTGCCACTACGTGCGCTGGTGCCCAGACCTATTTTTTTGGCAAGCGAGCTGCGATGTTCGGCATAATTTGGCGCTACCATTGGATAGTCTTGGGCCAAACCCCAGCGTTCACGGTATTCTTCCGGGCTCATGCCATATGATGTTTTAAGGTGCCTTTTCAGCATTTTCAGTTTTTTTCCATCTTCGAGGCATATTATGTAATCAGGCGTAATTGATTTTTTGATAGAAACCGCAGGCTTTGGCCTATCTGCGTTTTGCTGGGTTGCCCCAAGACCGGTAAGTGTTTGATAAACATCCTGTATAACCTGGGTTAGCTCAGCAGATTTTACTGAATTGTTGCTAACGTACGAGGCCACTATTTCTGTGGTCAGCTCAAGTACTTCATTGGATTCCATTTTTTCAGTCATAGCCTTACCGATTTACAAATAAATTATAGTTAAACATCCCCATTACTGGCACTCTTTAAGAAACCATATAAATACTAAGTCATTTAATATTGCAAGGTTTGAGTTATCCTTAAGTCATGAACAGCATAAAACCCAGTACTGATGCCGATTATTTCTTGGATATTACTGCTTTGGTCTGCCCGATGACCTTTGTCAGGACCAAACTGTTAATCGAAAGCATGAACCCGGGCCAAACCGTAGAGGTTCGCTTACAAGGCAGAGAACCATTGGAAAACGTGCCCCGTTCGACCATTGAGCTGGGCCATGAGGTCGTTTCCTTAAACAAAGAAACCGCAGACGACGCAGATGTCCATGGCACACACCGACTGGTGATACAAAAAAATTAAATGGGTTTTTCCATTATCAGCGCATCAACGACTTCGTTTTTGCGAACATAATAATCGACGCGCCGGGCAATTTTTTTAAAACCCAGCTTTTGATATAGGTTGTCTGCGGCAATATTATCGGCGGCAACTTCTAAATACATTTTGCTTGCGCCCACTTTGCGGGCTTTGTTTATGGCGCCCGCCATAAGGAACCTGCCATAACCGCGACAATGATTTGTTGGGTCAACCGCAATTGTTAATATTTCTGACTCGCCTGCAAATTTTTCACTCGGCCCAACTGCTCTGGCTAGAACAAAACCCATGGGCTCATCACTGCTTGATGTTGCAAGCAAGGCAAATGATCCTTTTTGGCTAAGGCTAGAAAGAATTGATTCCAGCCCCCAGCTTTCATTTCCTTCGGGTGTGGCGATGGTAAATGCACGACGATGAAGCTCTGCCATTATTTCGGCTAGCTGTTCAATATTTTCGTGAGTGATTTTAATTAGCTTCATGTTCTGTTTTTTGGCTGTGGGATTTTTGCTTCGGGTGGGCGTAAATATAGCGGCTGTGGCGGTGGTGGAATTGCTCCGGGTTTATATTTTGAATCAGCTATGGTGCAAGCATGCACCGCGCCCGAAAAAATACCCACATCAAACAATACTGCGTTTGTATTGCCGTGTGTATTATCGTGGTTTTTTAACATTTCAATGGCACGCAGGCCACCATCACCAGCAACCACAACATTATTATCTGCAACTAATGATACAAGCCCGGCGCCATCCATTGCCGCACCAGTAGATAGCGGGGCTAGGTCTGCATCAAAAAGTTGGGCATAGATATCATCGCGCCTTGTTTCAATGGCAATTAAAAGTTTACCTCGGCTGTCTGGCCCAATAGCATTTTTATCAACCGCTGCTGCGCACGCTTCAAAGGTGCTAACACCAATGCACGGTATAGATAATGAAAGTGCAAGCCCGCGCGCGGCCGCCAAACCAATACGCAACCCGGTAAACGAACCGGGGCCAATGGTAACTGCAACTAAATCCAACTGTGACGGGGTTATGCCTGATTCTTTTAATGCCCCATCAACCATGGGCATTAATTCTTCTGCTTGGCCGCGGGTCATTTCTTTTACAGTAGTTGCCAAAACCTGCCCGCCAGCCATCACCGCCACAGAGCACCCGCTGGTGGCACTATCAATTCCAATTATTAAAGGCTGTTTGTGGCCGTTCATGGTTTTTTCTATCCTGATAAACTGTAAAACAGGTATACTATTGATAACAAAATGGAGCTACAGATGCTTGTAGAAATTACCGAGCACGAATATGAGGTTGAGCTTGACCTCAAATATGCGACCAAGGATAATTTCACTGGTAAACCCGTTTATAGCCGAGCCCAATGCTATCTACACGAAGTAGCCGCCCATCATTTAAAAATTGCAGTTTCCCTTGCCGCCGAACAAGGCTGGCGACTGCGCATTTATGATGCTTTTCGCCCATCAGAATCCCAATGGAAATTGTGGAACCATACCCCGGACCCTGAATTTTTAGCAGACCCTAGGCGGGGTTCGCCCCATTCCCGTGGTGTGGCGGTTGACCTTACATTGATAAATGCGGCCACCGGAGTGGCGCTTGATATGGGCACTGGTTTTGATGCCTTTACGCCCAAAAGCCACCATGGCAACACTCAGATAAGCCCGGGGGCAACCAAAAACCGCATTTTGTTAATGGGCCTGATGACAACTGCGGGGTGGGATTTCTACCGTAACGAATGGTGGCATTATCAATTATTTGATTCAAAATCATATGCGCTATTTGGCGATGATGATATTGACCAACCCCTAACCACAGCTGGTTAATTTAATAATCAAGATTTACCGTAAACGGCAACAACCGAGCTTCTGGTTACCTTGTTTTCATCTGATGCCAGATAAGCAATTGTTGCGGCAACTTCATCTACCTTGGGCCAGGCACTAAAATCAGCATCGGGCATGGCCGCCCGATTTGCTGGGGTGTCTAATATTGATGGCGCTATGGCGTTTACCAAAATATTTTTTAGGGCCAGCTCTTCGCCCAATGCTTGGGTCATAGCGGCCACGGCCGCTTTTGATGCGGTATAGGCAACCATGCCTGCGCCAGTGCGCGGTTCCAACGCGGGCCGTGCGGCAACATTAACTATGCGCCCACCGCCCGCGTCCATTTTTGCAACCGCTTCACGGCAACAAAGAAACGCGCTTAGGGCATTAAGGTTCATTTGTTTTAAAAAATCATCTTTTGATGTTTCGGCCAAAGGTGCCATGGCAAAGCCGCCCGCAATGTGAACCGATGCCCATAATGTGGGTAAGGTCGCATAATATTTAACGACCTGGATCTCGTCAGTCAGGTTCACACCGGCAATTAAATGCACTCGTTCATGAGATGCATATTCAAAACGTTCGATCTCAGCGTCATTAAATGCTGGAATATGTACTTGGGCCCCGCTTGCCAAAAAAGCAGACGTCACAGCCGCGCCCAGCTGCCCAGTGCCGCCAGTTATTACCACATTTTTATTGGTGCCCATTCCAGCTATTCCTTTATTTCAAGCGGATTCGAAGATTAATTAGCAATACATCAACTTATGTTTCATTACTTTATATAAAGATGTAAACCATACAATATAACTTCAAGTCATATATCATATATATGTATGTGGTTAGTTTGGGGCTTTTTTATAAATGAATTTTTTAAAATCCTTTATGGCTATTTTCATAGCTGTCCTTATGGGGGCAAGCATAGCCCCATCTATGGCACGAGCCGAAACCGCCGCCAGCGTTGTGGTGTATCATCGTTTTGGTGAAGCAGATTACCCTTCGACCAATATTAAAATTGAACAGTTTGAACAACACTTGGACGAACTTAAAACCGGGGGCTATTCAGTTTTACCGTTAGGTGAAATTATTAAGGCCATGCAAACGGGTGAGAGCCTGCCGGATAAAACCGTCGCCATTACAATCGACGATGCTTATCTTTCGGTTTATACCATAGCATTCCCACGGTTAAAAAAATATGGTTTTCCCTTTACGCTTTTTGTTGCAACCGATGCGGTAGATCGCGCCGATAGCGGAGCATATAAAAGATACATGACATGGGAACAGATAAAGGAACTAGAGACACACCCGCTTGCGACCATTGCCAGCCAGACCGCATCGCATTTGCACATGGCCAGCTCAACCGAACTGATCAATCGCAAGGATATGGATCGTTCGCAAGCACGGTTTGAAGAAAAGATTGGCATCCGGCCTAATATAATTGCCTATCCTTATGGTGAATTTTCAAATGATGTAATCAAGCTTGTTCGTGAAATGGGCTTTGTCGCAGGCTTTGGGCAACATTCCGGTGCATTTGGACCCAAAGATAATATTTTTGCCCTGCCCCGTTTTGCCCTGAATGAGGCCTACGGCGATATGGCGCGTTTTAAAACCGGGGCATCGGCATTACCCATTGAAGTTGATGACATGACCCCGAACGATACAATTATCGAGGCCATGAATAACCCGCCCGCATTAGGCTTTAGCGTAATCTCTGGACCCAAAGGTGGAATTAATTGTTTTTCATCCCACGAAGGAAAGTTAAAAACCGAACGCCTAGGCGATGCCCGCATCGAAGTACGAATGGAGCAGGCTCTGCCCAAGGGGCGGACACGGCTTAACTGCACCGCACCGGCCGCCGATGGACGTTGGTATTGGTTGGGCCGACTATTTTACGTAAGATAATAATGTTAAATTTTTAAACTGAATTCTCTGTGGTTGTTATTTTAACAACCGAATGCAGGGTTCTGTGTACCGGGCATTTGTCCGCAATTTCTAACAAGCGTTTTCTATCATCCGGGCTTAAATCACCCGTCATGGTTATGCTTCGCTCGATGTGGTCTATTTTTACATCATTTGTTTCACAACCATCACAATCATCGCTATGAATTTTTTCATGGTGCATAGAAACGCTTACTTTATCTAGGTTTAATTTTTTACGCGCCGCATACATACGCAACGTCATTGCGGTACACGCACCTAACCCTGCTAGAACCAGTTCATAGGGTGAACCGCCCCTGTCGTCACCACCAACCTCTATTGGTTCGTCGGCGCGAATTAAATGCCGCCCACCAAGCGATGCCCATTGCGAATATTTACCATCACCTGCTTCTTCCACCACAACCGTATTAGGGCTAGCTACCGGAGCAGGTGTTTCTGCCCCAGCTTGACCACCATCAATATAACGATCGGCCCACGCGGTAATTACGCCAGCAACGTAAATGGCATCTTCCTTGCGGTGCAATAAATGGTCTGCCCCGTCTAGGCTGACAAAGCTTTTCGGGTGTTTTGCCGCAGCAAATATTGTAGCCGCATTATCGATACTAACGGTTTCATCCATTGGCGCATGAAACACCAGCAATGCTTTACCCATTGTTGCTATATCGTTGCTAAGGTTTTGTTCGCTAATATCATCAAGAAATTGTTTTTGTATTTTAAAAGTTCTGCCGGCGAGGCTAACTTCGGCTTTGCCATTTTTTTCGATCTCATCTATTGAACAATGAAAATTTTCCACCACATGGGCCGGGTCGGCGGGTGCATTAATGGTAACAACTGCATCGACCTCGGCAATGTTTTTTGCCGCAGCCAAAACTGCCGCACCGCCAAGGCTGTGGCCAATAATTATTTTAGGAGCTTCAAAATCTTCGCGCATAAAACCAGCGGCGGCAATAAGGTCTTCAACGTTTGAGCTAAAATTAGTATTTGCAAATTCTCCTTCGCTGGCCCCAAGCCCAGTAAAATCAAATCGCAATACCGCAATGCCGTGCCCGGTCAACGCGCTGGCAATACGCGATGCGGCAAATATATCTTTTGAACAAGTAAAACAGTGTGCAAATAATGCATAAGCTTTTGGCTTGTCCTGTGGAAGATCAAGCCGTGCCGCCAGTTGAACTCCATGCCCGCCAGTAAATGTTATCTTGTTGCTAGTTGGTTTATTTGCTTTAGGGGGCATGATAGTTTCTCCGCCAATTTTTTAAATTGTGCAGAAATAATATCACTAAAAATATAAAAAGGGTCAGATAAGAGGATCAATATCCATAAGACGTGCATTATCAAGGCCGCGAAGATCATTAATTTCAATAATGCTTTGCAGTTCTGAAACGTAAGTTGCGCCCCGTTCAGAATAACGATGAAGGGTTGGGGCAAGCATGTGGCCGTCTATGGGGCCGCCCTTGGCCCGCATAACAGCGCGCACTTTGCGAAATTCGCGGTAGGCGCGATGACGGTTTAAATTAAACGCATAAGAACGAACAGATTCCATCAACGAGGGGAATGCTTCAATCCGGTGGGTTTTACCAGCAGTCCGTTTATCGGGAACTATGCCTTTTTTAGAATCAGAGAATGTCCACTGTCCAAACATAGCATTACCTTCGCGTACAAAACGAGATGTCCCCCACGCGCTTTCGGTTGCGGCCTGTGCCAATGCAAGCGACGGCGGCACCACATCGTGACGGGCTAAAATTGCATCAACGTCACCACGGCGGGTATTAAAACGATCCGCCATTATGGCAAGCCATAATTTATTGGTAGCATCAAGTTTCAGCCCAGATTTAATCTGGGTTTTGATATGGTTTAATCGCTGACGGTCAACTGTGATTTCTTCGTTAACTTGAAGAACCAGCGGCAATACTGCCTTGAAGAAAATTTCTTTTCTGCGATCAGCCGCATTAATCAACGAAAGATTTTTCGGCATGCTGGCCAACTGCAAACGAGGGACAAAATCTGTGCCGATAATTACAGCGTCAAGATCATAGTCAAGGCCTTCGACCACAATCACATCATAAGGCCGCACATTGCTAGCAACGGAGACTTTTTGTTGGTTTAGGGTCGGCCTAATATGGAGAGCCACATCTATGGCGCCCAGAACTTTTGCTGCGGACATATTAAACGAAGCTTTAGGCACAACCGCATCACCCACAGGCGGCATAAACATGGCGGCACCCATCAGGGTCCCTGTCATGGTTGCTGCTAGGGCAAGAGTACCTAAATTGAAATTGTTTATTTTCATGGCTGTCGTGTGCGTTCCGGTTAGTTAAAAAATTAAACAGTGGCAAAAATTGGGGCAAAAATTGCCAAAACTAAATTGTCTCAGACGCCTCCGATTTGGCCCGATTGGGATTACCATCGCCTCATTAAAACAAACTACAAAACAAGTCTTTGGGCGATTCTTATGGTTAACGCTTTCTTATGGCCTATAGCATGAGCGAGTTAATATGAAATTTTAGTAAATTATGCCACCCCCAAAAATTATCTTTTTAGAACCCCTTGAAAACAGGGGTAATTATTATGCGTTTTTGATGATTTTTAGGTCTTTTCCAAATGTTGGGCAGTTAACTGACACGATTCGCACATACGGTAATATGCGGTCAATTTATCCCTATATTTGGTATTTGTTCGGCATTTACTATTCGACGGCGCGAACTTCCTGCACGTCGGGAACATAATGACGAAGCATATTTTCAATGCCGTTTTTCAAAGTCATGGTCGAGCTTGGGCAACCAGCGCAAGCACCTTGCATGTGCAAATAGACAATTCCGTCTTCAAAGGATTTGAAAACTATATCGCCACCGTCTTGGGCCACAGCCGGGCGAACCCTAGTTTCGATTAGCTCTTTTATTTGCTTCACAATATCGCTATCGCCGGCACCGTCATCATTGGCATCTGCAACATCGGTCATTACCGGCTCGCCTTGGGTGAAATGGTCCATAACTGCGGCCAAAACCCGGGGGCGAAGGGCATCCCACTCGGCCTCGTCGCGGGTTACGGTAATGAAATCAGAGCCTAAAAATACTCCAGCCACGCCTTCGATGGCGAACAGGCGGGTTGCCAGCGGTGATGGCTCGGCTTCAATCGCCTTGGTAAAGTTGGCGGTTCCGGCGCCCATCACATCACAGCCCGGAAGAAATTTCAGGGTATCGGGGTTAGGGGTTGCTTCGGTCTGAATAAACATAAGTAACGTCTCCGCTTTAAAAAATATCTTAAAAATTACTGTTGTCTAGAAGATGGGCTCAATGAGCTATATTTTCAACCCGGACAGCAGTGTGGTTATTCATAAAATGGCTTAAGCCCTTAGAAATCCAATAATATCTTGGACTTCTCTTATTGTTGGTTCGGCCATTTCTCTGGCGCGCTCCGAGCCATCCTTCAATACGCTGTCAACATGGGTGGTATCGCTCATCAGGCGGCGCATCTCATCTTGTATGGGGCTGAGCTTGGCCACGGCTAAATCTGCTAGTTGCTGTTTAAATCCGGCAAAGCCCTCGCCTGCAAATTTTTTCAAAACATCGTCGGTGGATATTTCGTCCAAAGCCGCATATATGCCCACAAGATTTGCGGCCTCAAACCGGCCTTCTAGGCCCATTGGCGTTTCTGGCAACGGTTCGGCATCGGTTCTGGCTTTTTTAATTTTTTTAGCAATCTCGTCTGCATTGTCGGTCATATTAATTCGCGAAAGATCAGATGGATCTGATTTTGACATTTTTTTAGTGCCATCTTTCAAGCTCATAACCCGGGTCGCTTCGCCAAATATCAACGGTTCTGGCTGGGGAAAGAAATCAGTTCCAAAATCATTATTAAATTTAGCCGCAATATCGCGGGTTAATTCAAGGTGCTGTTTTTGGTCTTCGCCCACCGGAACATGAGTGGCGCGGTAAAGCAAAATGTCAGCCGCCATTAGGTTTGGGTATGCATAAAGCCCGATCGAGGCATTTTCCTTGTGCTTGCCTGCCTTTTCCTTGAACTGGGTCATGCGGTTAAGCCAGCCCATGCGGGCAACGCAGTTAAATATCCAGGCCAATTCGGCATGGGCCGGAACTTGGCTTTGGTTAAAGATAATATTTTTTTTTGGGTCAATTCCTGCGGCTAAAAGCCCGGCGGTTACTTCGCGGGTATTGGCACGAAGCTCGGTTGGTTCTTGCCACATGGTAATTGCATGTAAATCAACCACGCAAAAAAGGCATTCATAATCGTTTTGCAAAGCAACCCAATTTCGAATAGCGCCAAGGTAATTACCGAGATGAAGATTGCCCGTGGGCTGAACACCGGAAAAAATACGTTTCATAGATTTAAGCTCCCTTCCGTTTGGACCGGATGAGTTAAGTAAATATTGTTTGGCGGTTATGGCCGGAAAGCCCCAAATTAGTCAAGTATTAGTCAATTGCTAGGGTTGGCACCAGGGCTAGGGGTTTCTTTTTTAACCAATAATTTAAGCTCGGCAATGCTTATTGCCCCCAATGCTAATGCCAATAGGCCATAGGTGGCCATGCTCAGCCCCACCACAATTACCAATGCGCCCACGCTTTCCATGAGCGAGCCGGCGAACATATGGCCCAAAGCCCATAACAACCCCCAAATTACCCCGGCCATACCGATGGTTGCTAACAATTGACGGGGGACGCGGGCTTTAAAGCGGGCATCAAAAGAAAAATGCCCACGGCGTATAAGCACCCATGTCAGCAATCCGGCATTTACCCAGCTGGCACTTACCGTGGCGGCCGCTATACCCACATGCTGAAACGGCTCCATCAACAATAAATTAAGTACAAGATTTACCACCAGACAAAGCGCACCAATTTTTATAGGCGTTGCCATATCACCACGGGAAAAGAACCCCGGCGCCAAAGCTTTTATAATAACGTAAGCCGGCAAACCCAGCGAAAACATGGCAAGCGCGCTAGCGGTTTTTTGTGTGGCATCAGATGTGAAAGCGCCGCGTTCAAACAACACCTGCAAAATAGTATCTGGCATTATAATAAGCGCGGCGGCGGCTGGTAACGTAAGTAAAAGCGCAAATTCAAGGGCTCGGTTTTGGCTGGCCAGCGCCGCTTCATCTTCGCCCGCGCTTATTTGTCGCGCCAACAATGGCAAAAGCGCAGTTCCAACCGCAACCCCTATTACGCCCACGGGCAATTGATGCAAACGATCGGCATAAAACAAATAGCTAATGGCGCCAGCTGGCAACATTGATGCAATTATCATATCGACCAATAAATTTATTTGATAAATCCCGGCACCAACCGCCACCGGGGCAATGCGTTTAAGTAATTTTTTTACATCGGCGCTAAAAGTTGGCTTGGTAAGCTGCAATCCCCAACCGGCACGTTTTACGTGCCAAACCAACCACATTAATTGAAAAACACCCGCCCAAAAAACACCCCATGAAAGCGCATGCGCGGGTGTGGCAAAATATGGCGAGGCCAGAGTAACCGCCGCTATCAAGGTAATATTTAGCAATATTGGTGCGGCGGCCGCGGCCCAAAAACGACCGACCGAATTTAAAATACCCGCCAAAAGCGAGACCAGCGATATAAACAACAGATAAGGAAATGTTACGCGAGCTAAATCAACCGTCATGTTAAAGCGTTCTGGCTCATCTAAAAAACCCGGCGCAAACAGGCTTATCACCCACGGCATGGCAATTTCAAATGCCATCACCACCACCAGCAATACCAACAGCAATGCGCTTAGGGCTTCGGCGGCAAATGAACGCGCGGCCGGGGCGCCATCACGTTCTAGCTTGCCCGCAAATAACGGAATAAAGGCCAGGTTAAACGCACCTTCGGCAAACAGGCGGCGAAAAAGATTTGGCAATTTAAAAGCAACAAAAAATACATCGGCCATTCCACCCGCGCCAAGCATAGCCGCAATAACCACGTCACGAATAAAACCAAATACGCGCGAAATCATTGTCATGGAACCGACTGTGGTTATGGAACGAATTATTGCCAATTTATTGCCTTGTTAATTTGTTGCCGTTTTTATATCGCTATTGTCTGCGCTTTTGTTGGTTGGGGCGGTAATTATGCCCATAAGTTTGCTTTCAATTGATTTAATCTTTGCGTTTTGATCAACCTTTAGACCAAACACATCTTTTACATAAAAAACATCAACCGCGCGTTCACCATACGAAGTAATATGGGCGCTGATAATTTGCAGACCTAACCCCGTTAAGCCCCACGTTATATCATGTAATAAACCGGGACGGTTACGGGTGCTTATTTCTATTACCGTTGCGGTCATGCTTGCCTTGTTATCAACTAAAACCCGGGGCGGCACGGTAAAAACAGCAGTCCGTGAGCCAATTTGACGCTTTGTTTCTTTTTCAATTTCGACTTTAGGGTTTATTTTACCAGTTAATGCGGCCTCTATTTTTGCTTCAAGGCGTTTAATTCGCCCGGCCCCATCATAAGCGCCACCGCCAATGTCTTGTACCCAGAAAGTATCTAGTGCCATGCCGTTGGCCATTGTCACCACGCGGGCATCAACAATGTTTGCGCCACTAAGCGACATTGCACCTGCAATACGCGAAAACAAGCCCGGATGATCTGCGGTATAAACAATAATTTCAGAAATATCCGTGCCCGGGGCGGTTGTGCTTTCAAGGTAAAGCGCACTTTCTTTATTATTTGCACTTCTAATTAATTTGGCATGACGGACTAAATGATCCATATCAAAACTAAGCCAGTAATCAGTATAACCCAACGCCATGTGGGCATCTAATTCTTCTCTGCTCCAACCATCGGCGGTGTCTGTTAGTATGGCTTCAAGTTTTTCTTTTATGTCCATGGCGCGTGCTTCGGCGCGGCCACCGGGGGCTTTTCCGGTCATGGCTTCTAATGCGCGATGATAAAGTTCTCGCAACAAGGTTGCTTTCCATCCGTTCCAAACGTTTGGTCCAACCGCACGGGTGTCGGCCACGGTAAGAATTAAAAGCAGGCGTAATCTTTCCGGTGTTTGCACCAATTCAATAAAGTTTTTAATCGCTTGTGGGTCATCAAGATCACGTTTAAACGCTGTCCGGTTCATATCTAAATGATGCATCACCAACCAAACAACTGTTTCGGTTTCCCATTCATCAAGACCAAAACGAGGACAAAGTTTTTTGGCAATCTTTGCACCAATTTCTGAATGGTCGCCACCACGACCCTTGCCGATGTCGTGCAATAACACCGCAACGTAAAGAACGCGACGTGATTTAATTTCCTGAATTATTTTAGTTGATAGCGGATGGTCTTCGGTCAACAGTCCGCGTTCGATTTGGTTTAAGATACCAATGGCATTTATGGTATGCTCATCAACCGTATAGACGTGATACATGTCGTACTGCATTTGCGCTACCACGCGCCCAAAATCAGGGATAAAACGCCCTAATATTCCTACCTCGTTTAGCCGGCGTAACGTTATCTCTGGCCCCTTGGGGCTGATAAGCATGTTAATAAACATTTCATTTGCTTCGACGTTTTTTAGAACCTTTGCATCAAGCAGTTTGAGGTTTTTATAAACACTACGTAATGCTTCGGGATGAATGTCTGATTCTAGCCGTTCGGCCTCGGCAAAAAGACGAAGTAAATTAACCGGGTCTTTTGAAAAAACAGATTTGTTTTTTATATTTAACCGATCATTATCAAGATTAAAATTATCTAGCTTGCCTTTAAAAAATCCAAACGAAAGAAATGTACGTTTAGTTTTTTTGCCATGATTTTCTTCGAGCATAGAACAAAGCACGCGGGTAAGGTCGCCCACATCTTTTGCTATCAAAAAATAATGCTTCATAAAACGCTCGACCCCGGAACTGGATGCCCGGTTGCGATAACCCATTCTTTTTGCTAAATCGCCCTGTACGTTAAAGCTTAATGTTTCTTCGGCGCGGTCTGCTGAAAAATGCAAATGACAGCGAACCGTCCATAAAAAATCCTGCGCCTTCATAAATCGTTTTACATCAACAGAATTAAAAACGCCCAACGGCACAAGTTCAGAAACATCCTTAATTCGATATATAGCCTTGGCTATCCAATAAAGCGTTTGCAAATCGCGCAAGCCACCTTTGCCTTCCTTAATGTTAGGCTCCAACACATATCGGCTATCGCCCATGCGTTCATGGCGGTTGTCGCGCTCATCAAGTTTTGCTTTTACAAAATCCATTTGATTGGCAGACAGCATCTCGCGAGCAAAGCGTTCATTAAACGTTTTAAATAAATCTTTCGAACCAGATACTAACCTTGCGTCAAGCAGGCTAGTTCGAATGGTGTGGTCTTCTTTAGCGGTTTTTATAGCTTCATTAACTGAACGGGTAGAGTGGCCAACCTTTAGGCCAAGGTCCCACAACATATAAAGCATCCACTCAACCAATTTTTCTTCTGGTCGGGCGGGCTTGCGTTTAAACAAAAACATCAAATCAATATCGGAATGAGGAGCAATTTCGGCCCGGCCGTAACCACCGGATGCAACAACGGACATTTGCTGATTTGCATCTTTTTTACCTAGTTTAACCCCATGAACCGATGCAAATTCATGCAGGCTAACCACCAATTGATCCAACAGGTGTGTGCCATTTTTGTAAGTTGCGTTGCCGGTGTCGATGCCATCTTCAAACCTGCGCTTTATTTCAAGGCGGCCTTTTTCCAGCGCGGTCTTAAATATGGCTAGAACCTTAAGCCGTGTTTCTTGTTCATCCTCGCCAGCTGGAGCATCGGCAATAACCTTTTCAAGCACGCCGGTGAGGCGCTTGCGGTCAATTATTTTGCGGGGATTTATTATTTTTGCCATGAAAGCATACTAGTGCGGTTTTGCTATCAAAGTTTAGGGAAAAATCGTCCGGTACGCTGGCAATATTGCTCATATTCTTGGGGGAATGCGGTTGCCATTAATTTTTCTTCGGCCCGAATATTCCAATGCCACATGGGAAACTGCAAAATCGAACTTAAAATATAGAACCAACCATCAAGATAAATGACCAAGCCCGGGCCAAAACCGAGAAGAAACGCCGCATATAGGGGGTGGCGAAAATACTTAAACGCACCTGTGGTTATCAATTTTTTACCGCGCGCGGACGGGGGCAATGATTTAACTGCCCAAAAAAGAATTAATGCCGTAATCACTGAGCCTATTATAAGTGCCGCCCAGCCGACCCCGGCTATGCCATGGACTGGGTCTAAACCATAGGTTTTTTCACCCCACCAGGCGACGGAAAGCATTAATAGTCCTAATAAAAGACCCCTAGGGCCGGTACCGAAAAGCCTTTGATATGTGTTCATGGTGTAAATATTCAGGCCTCCAGTAGATGTAAGGTCAATATTTAATATTAACTTTAAAATCGGCTTGGACTCTGAAGCCATAGGGCCCTAGATTTATCCAAACATTACATAAACTTTATAAAAAAAGAGCCTCCCCCCACATGAGCGATAAAAACAACAAGGTAACAGACCAAGAAGCCCTAGCATTTCATGCGGAAGGCCGTCCCGGAAAAATAGAAATTCGCGCGACCAAGCCGCTGGCCAGCCAGCGCGACCTATCGTTGGCATATTCCCCTGGCGTTGCCGCACCTTGTCTTGAAATTGAGCGTGATAAAACCCTGGCCTACGATTACACCGCCAAGGGAAATTTAATTGCGGTGATTTCAAATGGTACTGCGGTGTTGGGTCTTGGCAATTTAGGGGCGCAGGCATCCAAGCCGGTAATGGAGGGCAAGGCAGTTTTATTTAAACGCTTTGCCGATATTGATGGCATCGATATTGAGGTAGACACAGCCGACGTAGACGAATTTGTAAACGCAGTGCGCTATCTTGGCCCCAGCTTTGGCGGCATCAACCTTGAAGATATTGCAGCACCTGAATGTTTTATTATTGAACAACGCTTGCGCGAGCTAATGGACATTCCAGTTTTTCATGACGACCAACACGGCACCGCAATAATTACCGCGGCTGGTCTTATCAATGCGTGCCATTTAACCGGCCGTGATTTGTCTGAAATAAAACTTGTTGCTAATGGCGCGGGCGCCGCGTCCATTGCCTGTGTTGAATTAATAAAAGCAATGGGTGTAAAGCACGACAACGTAATTATGTGCGATAGCAAAGGTGTAATTTACCAAGGCCGTGAAGATGGTATGAACCAATGGAAATCGGCCCACGCCGTTGCAACAGACACCCGCACCTTGGACGATGCCATGGTTGGTGCCGATGTATTTTTAGGGCTGTCGGTCAAAGGTGCAGTTTCACAAGACATGGTGGCCAGTATGGCTGATAAGCCAATTATTTTTGCCATGGCCAATCCTGATCCAGAAATAACTCCCGATGACGTAAAAGAAGTTCGCTCAGACGCCATTATTGCAACAGGACGTTCGGATTATCCCAATCAGGTAAACAACGTTTTGGGATTTCCTTATATTTTCCGTGGCGCACTAGACGTTCGCGCCACCACCATTAACGAAGAAATGAAAGTAGCCGCCGCCAACGCCATTGCCGAGCTGGCCCGCGAAGACGTGCCCGACGAAGTTGACATGGCCTATTCCGACAAACACCTGCGTTATGGTTCTGAATATATAATTCCGGCCCCGTTTGATCCTAGGCTTGTTTTGTTTGTACCGCCCGCTGTGGCCCGTGCTGCAATGGATTCAGGCGTTGCGCAAAGACCTATTATTGATATGGCGGCATATAAAAATGAACTTTCCGCACGCCTTGACCCGACCGCACCTTCGCTCCAAGCAATATTTGAAAATGTAGCATTACACCCACGCCGTGTGGTTTTTGCCGAAGGCGAAGAAGAAAAATCCATCCGCGCCGCAGTGGCTTTTTTTAACGCCGGTTACGGCTACCCCATATTGGTCGGACGCGAAGATGAAATTCATGCCAAATTGCGCGAGCTGGGCTTGCCCGTGATTGATGGCGTTGAAATAACCAATGCAAAATTATCAGACGCCGATGAGCGCTATACCGACATGCTTTATGAGCGCCAACAACGCAATGGGCTTTTGTTTCGCGATTGCCAACGTTTGGTAAACCAAAACCGCAATGTGTTTGCCGCATCGATGATTGCCCAAGGCGATGCCGATGCAATGGTAACTGGCCTAACCCGTAACTATAGCGTGGCGTTAACCGATGTCGGCAAGGTGATGGATCCATTGGATGGTGAATTATTATTTGGCCTGACCATGTTAGTGGCCGAAGGACGCACAATATTTATGGCCGATACTGCAGTGCATGTAGTGCCCACAGCCCAGGAGCTAGCGCAAATTGCAGTTCAATCAGCCGCCCAAGTAAGGCGCATGGGCCAAGACCCACGGGTTGCGCTTGTTTCATTTTCAAATTTTGGCAACCCCATGCCCGAACGCACCGAAGCAATGCGTGGTGCGGTAAAAATATTAGATGAAATGGAAGCATCATTTGAATATGAGGGCGAGATGAGCGTCGAAGTGGCACTTAATTACGAATTACAAAAACGCGCCTATCCATTTAGCCGTCTTTCAGGTGCCGCCAATATTTTAGTAATGCCTAGCCTAAATGCGGCGTCTGTGGCGCCGGGGCTGATGCAACAATTGGGTAGCGGCACAGTTATTGGCCCACTGCTGGTTGGGCTTTCGCGCCCGGTACAGATTGTGCCCATGGGTTCTACGGTTTCAGATATCGTCAACATGGCGGCCATGGCCGTTCATGATGCGCTTTGAAAAAGCGGCATTTTTACCACAGTTCCTGACATTTTTTTCAACGCTCTGAACTAGAACAAAATAACGGTTGCAATAAAAGCCAAAATTGCCGACAAGGCCGGGGTAAAAAGAGAAACAGATAGAGGGAACGGTTCAATATGGAACCTAATGCATACAAGCCCAAAACTGGGCTTGATAAAGATCTCAAAAAAATCGCTAGCGTAGAATCAGCAGTCCTAACCCAGGGTCAAAGTATGGCCCGTATCGGTTTAGGGCTTTTATTTTTAATTGGTGTCTGGGTCTTTGCTTCCATGCAAACGGGCATCGTCGGGGCTTCACCGTTTGTTATTGCCGCTGCCGTTATCGGCGGTTACATGGCGCTTAACATTGGTGCCAACGATGTGGCCAACAATGTTGGCCCGGCGGTTGGATCAAAAGCACTAACGCTTTTTGGCGCAATTATTATTGCCGCAATTTTTGAAAGCGGCGGCGCGATACTCGCCGGTGGCGATGTTATTTCGACAATTAAAAAAGGCATCATTGATCCTAGCTATATGCCCGATGCCGAAACTTTCATGACCGCAATGATGGCTGCGCTTTTAGCAGCAGCACTTTGGCTCAACCTTGCGACCTATGTTGGTGCACCGGTTTCAACCACCCATTCAATCGTTGGTGGGGTTATGGGTGCGGGCATTGCGGCCACTGGCTTTAACGCGGTTAATTGGGTGACAATGTCCAAAATTGCCGCCAGTTGGGTTATATCGCCGTTAATGGGTGGAGTAATCGCGGCCGGATTTTTGTTATTGTTAAAGATTACCGTCCTTAATAAAGAAGATAAAATTGCCGCGGCTAGGCGTTGGGTTCCCATTGTGGTTGCCATCATGGCCGGCGCCTTCACCATTTATTTGATGAACAAGGGCATAAAGAAACTTTATAAATCCAGCTGGAGCGAAATGTTTGCAGCCGGTGCTGTAATGTTTGGCGTTACCTGGGCCATTGTCAGGGCGCGCATTATCAAGCGTTCGGCCCAGATGGAAAACCGCAAAAAATCAGTAAACAAATTATTTGTTATTCCGCTTATTTTTTCTGCGGCACTGCTTTCATTTGCCCACGGCGCCAATGATGTTGCCAACGCGGTTGGGCCGTTAGCGGCCATTGTGGCCGCCGCCGACAGCGGTGAAATTGTGACCAAGGCCGGCATACCGCTTTGGGTAATGCTGGTTGGTGCGCTGGGCATTTCAATGGGGTTGATGTTGTTTGGGCCCAAGCTTATTCGCAAAGTTGGTTCTGAAATTACCAAGCTAAACCCGGTCAGGGCATTTTGCGTAGCATTGGCAGCGGCCATTACGGTGATTATTGCATCGGCCCTTGGCCTGCCGGTTAGCTCCACCCACATTGCGGTTGGCGGTGTGTTTGGAGTTGGTTTTTTACGTGAATACCTAGCAAAGCGTGACAGTGAAAAATTGAGTAAAAAATTGAGCGATGCATCAACAGCCCGTCCTTCGCCATTGGCCGCGGCTGAATCTGGCATGGAGGCGGGCGTTAAAACCGTTGCTGACATAACACCTGAACTGGAGCACGAACTTGATGGGCTGGATAAAAAGTTATTAAAGAAAAAAATGAAAAAATCCAAAAAGCGCAAACTGGTTCGTCGCAGCCACGCATGGACCATTGCGGCGGCATGGATTATTACCGTGCCAGTAGCGGCGGTTCTTGCCGGTGCATTGTTCTTGTTGCTTATGGGATTTGGGCTTGGCGCTTAAGGCTTAGAACATTAGCGTTTTAAATACTAAACGACCGAGGGTTAAGTCCTCGGTCGTTTTTCTTTTTTATGGCTGTTTTGATGACCCTGTTCTGTAATCCAGCTCAATTACACCCATGTCGTGTTGACTGGTGCTGTGAAGAGAGAGGCCTTGAGGGGAATTCATTTTATGAAATAAGGGAACTCCATCGCCCAATAAAATTGGGATGACGAAAAGCTGCAGTCTATCTATGGCGTTAGATTCTATTAGTCGAGTCTGTAACTGTGATCCTCCGACGACCCAGACATCTCCGTCATCAAGGGCACGAAGATGCTTCATTAGACTTAGAACACCATCGGTCCAGCATTCCACACCCGTTGGCGGATCCATAATTGGCGTGGATGTAACGACCAATGTACGTTTGCCCTTATAGACCCATTCCGAACCAAATGTACGCGCTTGGTCGAAGGTTTTGCGCCCCATAACCAAGGTTTGAACTTCGCTGAAAAAGGTCGCAAAACCATAATCAACGACATTGAACGGCTCAAGCCAATCAACGCCACCATTGTTATCGGCGATATAGCTATCTACGCTGCTCGCCATGTATCCTCTAATGCATGCCATGATTATAAATATAGGGCATCGATCGCGCTCTTACCAAAGAATCAGTAAAAACCTCGGGAGTAAATATACTCCCGAGGTTTTTTGTTTTTGTTATTTTACGGCGTTTGCGCGCTCAATTCCCTGTTTGATTAAATCAAACGCGACCTCTGGAGATTTCCAGTCGCGTATTTCAACCCACTTGCCTTTTTCAAGGTCTTTATAATGACTGAAAAAATGCGCAATCTGTTCTAATAATATGGGACGAACATCTTTGTATGATTTTACATCTTCGTAATATGGGTGCAGCCTATCAACCGGAACGCACAAAACTTTTTCGTCAATTCCGCTTTCATCTTCCATCAACAACACCCCGATAGGGCGCGATGGAATGACCACGCCCGGAGCCAAAACATGCTGGCCAAGAACGGCGGCATCAACCGGGTCGCCATCATCTGAAAGGGTGTGGGGAATAAAACCGTAGTTACACGGGTAATGCATGGCGGTATGCAAAAAACGATCGACGAACATAGCGCCGGATGCCTTATCCAGTTCGTATTTTACCGGGCTACCACCCATGGGAACCTCAATAATTACGTTTACTTCGTTTGGAACATCGTCGCCGATGGAAATTTTGCTGACATCCATTTTATATACCTATAATTTTTTAAGCTGACCTTGATTTAGGGAGTATTTGGGGGAGTATATGCCACGCCTTCGTGACCTCGTCCACCCACTAATCATGGTTCAATCTAATGATTTTAATTGCGCGGGCCGTTGACAACAAGCCACCAAATCAACGCCAGAGGGATTATGCCGATTAACGCGGTGCCGATAAAAAACGGTGCATAATCAACTGCTTCAACCATCATGCCGGAATAGCCAGCAATTATTTTTGGCAATAACAACATCATTGAACTAAAAAGCGCGTACTGGGTAGCGGTAAACGAACTTGAAGTCAGGCTGGATAAATAAGCAATAAACGCCGCCATGGCGATACCGGCTGACACATTATCGGCTGATATTACGGCCATAAGCATATAAACGTCCGCACCCATTCCCGCCATAATCGCAAACAACACATTGGTAAGCGCAGATAAAACCCCGCCCACAAAAAGGGTTCTCATTACCCCGTAGCGCACCGTTAAAAGACCACCTAAAAAACCACCGCCAATGGTCATAAACAAACCAAAGAATTTTGAAATACGTCCGATTTCTTGTTTTTCGAACCCAAGGTCCACATAAAACACATTGGCCATAATGCCCATAACAATATCGGAAATACGATACGTTGCGACCAATGCCAATATTACAAATGCAACCCGACCATAGCGCTGAAAGAAATCAGCAAAAGGCGCAATATATGTTGCCCGCACCATTTCTCCCGACACAATTTTAGTTTTAACCATAATCATGGCGCTAACATAGGCTGTGAAAAGTGCGACCAACAAACGCAAGGTCTCAACCAAAAATCCCGCTAACTGTTTTATAATTCCGCTATCAATAAAGATTGCCTTTAACGATTTTGCCATATCGGCGCTAAGCATAAACACGGCGACAAAGGCACAGGCCGCAACAGCAAAAAGCCCGACAAAACGCGCATAATCGCCAATTGTTTGCAGGTGTTCGCTGGTTGATTCACTTTCCGGTTCTTTAATAAAAAAGGTTGTGCCAACACCAATTAACATGACGCTTGCCATGGCAAGATAGGTTGTTTGCCATGCGCCATAATCATAACCATCAATAACGTCTAGCGTGCCCGCCATCTCAAGCGCGCCTGCACCAGCCACAACCATGCCGATACGATAGCCGGCAACATATGTGGCGCTCATCAAGCCCTGTAATTCTTTGGTTGCAGATTCAATTCGGTAGGCATCAATTACTATGTCTTGGGTGGCGGATGAAAAACCCAACATAACGGCACCCACTGCAACGGCGCTAAGGCTTATGACCGGGTCATTAAAGGCCATTGCACACATTGCGCTTATTATTAAAGCCTGTGAAAATAAAAGCCACGAACGCCTGCGCCCAAGAAGGTTTGATAAAATTGGCAATGGCAATTTATCCACCAATGGTGCCCACACAACCTTGAACCCATAACCAAGTGCCGCCCAGCTAAAAAAGCCAATGGTCGAACGGGCCACATCTGCTTCGCGTAGCCATACCGACAGGGTAGAAAAAATAAGCAATATGGGAACGCCTGCGGAAAAACCTAAAAATAACATGGTAATAACTTTGGGGTGCATAAAGGCTCGCACCGCGCTCCCCCAACTGCGGGTTTTTTCACCTGTGTCTAAAAGTGTGTTCATGCCAGTCCCTTTAATAGCTATCTTTTAAAAGATTGCATCAGCGGCGGTTTCATTTGGGTTAACGCCATTAATCCCTATTATTAATCCCCGCTATTAATCCTTGTCAGGATTTACCCGGCCCCGGTTTTTTTTAACCATACCTTCGCGTTTTTTGGTTTCCACCCGCCTTGCCTTTTGGGTTTTGCTGGGCCTAGTCGCACGGCGGATTTTGGGCGGGACCACGGCGCGTTGGATAAGTTCAACCAACCGGGCGCGGGCATCTTTACGGTTTAGATCTTGGGTGCGAAAGCTGGTGGCAACAATTAATAACACGCCTGCCTTGGACATGCGGCTGCCGGCAATAACCTTCAAACGCTGAAAAATAGGCATCGATATGGCAGGTGAATTTTTTGCATCAAACCGCAATTGCACCGCGGTCGATACCTTGTTGACGTTCATCCCACCGGCCCCGGGCGAGCGAATAAATCGCTCTTCCAATTCATCGTCAAGAATTTCGATATTGTCAGTTATATAAACCATGGGCAGAGTTTATACCCATGCCGAGAGGGGCGTCACCCCCCTCAAGCTTGAGGCCTAATCCTTAGCCGCCGAGCGTGATTGTTTTTTACGTTCGTTGAAATCAAGGTGGCGTTTGCGCAAACGTATGTTTTCCGGCGTGACCTCAACCCGTTCGTCTTCTTGAATGTAGGCGATGGCCTGTTCCAAGCTCATCCGTCGGGCCGGGGTCAACCTGACAGCATCGTCGGTGCCCGAAGAACGAATGTTGGTTAGCTGCTTGGATTTCATCGGGTTTACTTCGAGATCGCCCGAGCGTGAATGTTCACCAATTATCATTCCTTCGTATACTTTTACACCGGCGCCAATAAACAATGGGCCGCGACCTTCGAGGTTGGCCAAACCATAAGCAACCGTGTTTCCCGGTGCATTGGAAATAAGAACGCCATTGCGTCTACCCGGAAGGGCGCCAACGAATGGAACATATTCATGAAACATGCGGGCCATAATTCCGGTGCCACGTGTTTCGGTTAGAAATTCACCATAATAACCAATCATGCCGCGTGATGGCACATGAAAGACCAACCGGGTTTTGCCGCCGCCAGATGGTTTCATTTCAACCATCTTGCCTTTACGCAAAGAAAGAGCCTCAACCACAATGCCGGAGAATTCTTCGTCAACATCAATGGTGACTTCTTCTTGTGGTTCCATTTTCTTGCCGTCGATTTCTTGCATCAAAACACGGGGGCGAGAAATTGAAAGCTCGAACCCTTCGCGGCGCATGGTTTCAATTAACACGCCCAATTGCAATTCACCCCTGCCCGCAACTTCGAACGCATCTTTGTTTTCGGTTTCGGTAACACGAAGTGCAACGTTGCCTTCGCCTTCGTTATAAAGCCGTTCGCGTATCATCCGCGAGGTTACTTTGGATCCTTCTTGTCCAGCCAAGGGGCCATCGTTTACTGAAAATGTCATGGCCAGCGTTGGTGGATCAACCGGTTGGGAATCAAGTGGTTCATTTACCGATACATCACAAATGGTATCGGCCACGGTTGTTTTGGTCAGCCCGGCAATGGCAACCAAATCGCCGGAGCGAACCTCGTCAACCGGAACCCGGTCAAGCCCGCGAAAGGCCAATAGTTTACTGGCCCGGCCCTGTTCAATAAGTTCGCCATCGCGGCTGAGCGATTTGATAGTAGCGTTGGTTTTAAGCACGCCAGTTTCAACCCGCCCGGTTAGAACCCGACCCAAAAAATTATCGCTTTCCAGCGTCGTTGCCAGCATGGAAA
The DNA here is from genome assembly GCA_965603095.1 of uncultured Thalassospiraceae bacterium. GTDB lineage: Bacteria > Pseudomonadota > Alphaproteobacteria > Rhodospirillales > Magnetovibrionaceae > DAOVVL01. Next base: position 108,712 of record CBFDBQ010000001.1, read on the forward strand.
AGGGCTTGTCTTCTACTACGACTGGCCCGGGCACATGGGACAAAATTGTTTCAAAAATTATGTCCATGTTTTTTTGTTCGCCTTCGGGCACATCGGAAGCCCAGCCGTTTTTAGCCGAAGCAAATATGGTTGGAAAATCAAGCTGTTGTTCGTTGGCATCGAGCGCGCCAAACAAATCAAAAATTTCGTCTTGTACTTCGTAGGCACGCTGTTCGGGCTTATCAACTTTGTTAACAACCACAATCGGTTTAAGGCCAAGCTTTAACGCCTTGCCGGTAACAAATTTTGTTTGCGGCATTGCGCCTTCGGCGGCATCAACCAGCAACAACACCCCATCAACCATTGAAAGAATACGTTCAACCTCGCCGCCAAAATCAGCGTGACCGGGGGTATCGACAATATTTATGCGGGTATCTTTCCATTCAACCGATGTTGGCTTGGCGGTAATGGTAATGCCACGTTCGCGTTCAATATCGCCAGAATCCATAGCGCGCTCGGCAACCTTTTGCCCTTCGCGGAATGTGCCAGACTGTTTCAGCAATTCATCAACCAAGGTTGTTTTACCGTGATCAACGTGGGCGATGATGGCGATGTTTTTGATTTTCATTTTGAATTCTTTTCCTTAGCCGAGTTTTTCGGCAATAAGTTCATTAAGTGGTGTTTCCGGGCGAGCGCCAAAATGGCTGATTATTTCTGCGGCGGCTATTGCACCAATACGGCCGCAATGAACCAAATCATCGTGTCCACCGCTGGTGTAACCAAACAAAAAACCGGCGGCATAGGCATCGCCCGCGCCAGTTGTATCGACAACTTTGGCAACGGGTTCGGCGTCAACCATGTGGACTTCATCGCCTTTTAATATGACCGCACCTTTGGCCGAACGGGTAAGGGCGGCAATTTTACAATGCCCGCGAACATGTTGCAGGGCCGCATCAAAAGTATCGACCTGATAGAGCGACATGATTTCGTCTTCGTTGGCGAATAAAATATCAACATGGCTTTCCACCAGCTCAAGAAAGCTTTCGCGGTGGCGATCAACACAAAACGGATCAGAAAGCGAAAGCGCTACTTCGCGCTCAGCACCGTGGGCTGCCTCGGCGGCGGCAATAAACGCGGCCTTGGCTTCATCTTTGTCCCACAGGTAGCCTTCTAAATATGTGACCTTGGCGTCAGCAATTACCGATGGGTCAACATCGGCTGGGCCAAGCTCAACACAGGCGCCTAAAAATGTGCTCATGGTGCGTTCGGCATCGGACGTTACATTAATAAGACAGCGCGCGGTTGACGGGCCTTCACTGGCGGCATTGGTTTTAAATTCAACACCGATTGCTTTCATGTCGTGGCGAAAAACTTTTCCCAACTCGTCGTCCTTGACCTTGCCAATGTATGCGCCCCGCCCGCCAAGGCTGGCAATGGCGGCGATGGTATTGGCGGCCGAGCCACCTGAGCATTCAATCCCCGATGCCATATCAGCATAAAGCTTGTCGGCCGTGTCGGCATCGATAAGCGCCATGGTTCCTTTGTTCATGCCGTGGCGTTCAATAAACGCATCATCGGCATGGGACAGAACATCAACAATAGCGTTGCCAATGCCCACTACATCAAAACGGGGGTCGCTCATATCTAGGGTTGCTCCTGAAACGGGGGTCATAATTTAGCACCAGCCCCCATGTGGGGCCGGGTTGCGCGGCAGTATAGCCACCAAGTGCGCCGGGTAAAGGATTAAAGACCAGCTCCGTCCAGCGCTTCCCCATCCTTGTCCCTGGCCTTGCCCACAGCCATAAGGGTTGCTAGACATATGCCAATGCTGTGGTGGTGCAGCCAAAAGGAACATTTCCATATGAGCAATATAATTTCGGCCTTTTTCAAGGGCTTATCCCAACTTTCCGACCTCAAAACCCGTTCGGTGGTATGGGCCTCCATCGGCTGGACCGGGCTTATTGTTGTGCTGACGTGGTTTGGCATCTGGATTGTATTGAAGGTAACCACCTTTATTGCCATTGGTTGGTTGGAAATAATTTTCGATTTCGTCAGCGGTTTTGGCGCGCTTTTCCTGACATGGCTATTATTTCCACCGGTGGTTATTGCTGTGGGTGGATTATTGCTGGAGCGGGTTGCGGTTGCGGTGGAAGAACGCCATTACCCCGGCCTACCCCAAGCCAGCGGGCAATCCCTGATGGGCGGAATATCATCTGCAGTTCGCCTATTGGGAACAACGCTGGGGCTTAACCTTTTATGCTTGCCGTTATTGTTGGTGCCGGTAATTTTCCCATTTGTTTATTATCCATTAAACGGATACCTGCTAAGCCGCGAATATTTTGAAGTAGCCGCCACTAGAAGGCTAAGCAACGTTGATGCAAAAGCATTGCGGGTTAAAAAACAAACATTGCTAACAATAATAGGCACCTCCTATGCATTTATGTTAACCGTGCCGTTGCTAAACCTTATTACGCCCGTAATTGCGACTGCCGCCATGGTGCATTTGTTTCATAGCTGGCGCGATGATAAACAAGATGGCGGGCATGGCGTGGTAGAAGTTCGTGAACACAAAACCGAACTGGAAGCCCGACTGGAAGATGAATAATTGAAAAAATTAAATTTGTTTTTAATTTTGCCGTTTGTATTGTTGCTGGGCGCGTGTGCCAACAGTGCGCCCAAACAACCGATAATAAAAATTGCCGTCGAACAATTGCTTGGTCAAAATGCCGAATGGGTAAACGCCAACCTTGGCCAACCCACATTCAAACGCAAAGACGGACAAGCGGAATTATGGCAATACAAAAGCGCAGAGTGCGTGTTGAATATTTTTATTTATGAAGATGTAAACGGTGGCCAGCGCCGGGTATTGCATTTTGATGGTCGCGACCTTGAGGGTAAATCCATTGCCCGCGAGCTATGTCTTAATAACCTTTAATTTTAAGTGCGCTGCATAAGCAGCGACGGCCGCTTGGCCGCTGGAATAACTAAACAGCGCATGACTGTGCGCCGCGCCTTATGGCGCGTTCTTTATAATTATAAAGCCTTCTCTTTAAATTTACATAAATCACGCACGGTGCATTCAGCGCACATGGGTTTGCGCGCCTTGCAGGTATAGCGCCCATGCAAAATTAACCAGTGATGGGCATAAACCATAAATTCATCTGGAATATTTTTTAAAAGTTTTTTTTCAACCTCTAGCACATTTTTACCCGGCGCCAACCCGGTGCGATTTGAAACGCGAAATATATGGGTATCAACCGCCATGGTTGGTTCGCCCCAGCATACATTTAAAACAACGTTTGCAGTTTTGCGTCCAACACCGGGAAGCCTTTCCAATGCGGCGCGGTCTTGTGGGACAAGGCCCCCATGTTCATCAATTAACATGGCCGAAAGTTTAATGATGTTTTTTGCCTTGGTATTAAAAAGCCCAATGGTTTTTATGTGTTTTTTTAAGCTAGCCTCGCCCAATTTTAACATTTTATCCGGGCTATCAACTTTTTTGAATAAATCGTGCGTTGCCTTGTTAACACCCTTGTCAGTTGATTGTGCCGAAAGCACCACCGCGACCACCAGCGTAAATGGGTTTTTCCAAACAAGCTCGCTTTTTGGGGCGGGGTCGGCTTTGCGAAGGCGGGTAAAAAATTCTATTACGTCTGCTTTTTTCATGAGAAGCACCCTAAAGCCAGCACCACCCAAGAGCAAGAATCGGGTGGGTGGCCGCCCGGGGTTTTGGCAATGTTGGGTCATGATGAAAGGACTTAACAAAATGCAGGCTTTTAATATTGTTATGCAACAACCCGTGGGCCAAAGCCGCCTCAAGGCTTTTCTCGCCAGCGCGATTAAGGTGCTTTATATTTACCAGGATGTTTGGAAGGCGCGCATAAAAGGCAGGCGCGAAATGGCCGAGCTTGATAAACATATTCTAGCCGATGTTGGGATTAATCCGGACGAAAGGGACAAAGAATGCGCCAAACCGTTCTGAAAAGCATAGATGAAGGCGAAGACGCAAAATACCGGCGCGTCGCAAAAGCCATTACATTTATTCGCAACAACAGGCTGGAACAGCCGGAATTGGCCGATGTTGCAGATGCCGTGGGCCTTAGCCCCCATCATTTTCAACGCCTGTTCACCAACTGGGTCGGTGTCAGCCCGAAAAGATTTATGGGCTACCTAACCGGAAGCCATGCACGCGAATTATTAATGGCTGGCGGTGATGTGTTAAGCGCATCATTGGAGGTCGGCCTTTCCGGGCCGAGCAGGTTGCATGATTTATGCGTAAACCTTGAAGCCGCCACCCCCGGTGAAATTAAATCTGGCGGTAAAGGACTGGTTATAAAAACCGGCTATCATTCATCGCCGTTTGGCAACGTGTTGGTACATGCAACTGAGCGGGGCATTTGTGGAATTTCATTTGCAACAATTGAGGCCCGTCCCGCTGAAGAAGCCCGCATGAAAAACCGTTGGCCCAATGCCAACTTTGTTGAAGACACTGCCGCCACCGCACCCATTGTGAAAAAAGTTTTTGCACTAGAAGCTTACGCTGACACCGACCCATTTAAAGTTTTTGTCGGTGGAACTAATTTTCAGGTTCAGGTGTGGCAGGCGCTTATCACACTATCGCCCGGGCAATTAACTACCTATGGCCGCATTGCCAAAGCAATTGGCCGGCCCCGCGCTCACCGTGCCGTAGGCACGGCAATTGGTAAAAACCCAATTTCATTTTTAATACCGTGCCACCGGGTTATTCGCGAAGGGGGCATAATTGATGGCTATTATTGGGGGACTGAGCGCAAGGTTGCGATGATTGGCTGGGAACAAGCAAAAACAAGCGCCTAATATACTAAAATTTTCTCTGGAAATTTTTAGTATCATTTGCCAAATTAATACCCATGGTTCAATCAATTACAATTAATGATGTCGCCAACACCGACGACGAGAATAATCACTTTGATTTTTCAATGATACTGCGTCCGCGCCGTTCGGCCGACCCCAAGGTCGCGTATATTTTGTGCGGATGGTTAGCGGTCATATGGTGTTCGGCAGGAATATTTTTTGTTTTTATGGGCGGCTGGCCGGTGATGGGATTTTTTGGCGGTGAATTTATTTTTATCACAATTATGGTGCATATATTTTTAAAGCGCACCGAGATTATTGAAACAATAGAAATATCATCCAAACAAGTTAGCGTTTCAAAACGTGAGCGCGGTGTTAGCGAAACAAAAGATTTTCAACCCTATTGGGCACAGGTGCACTTTAGCGGATCGCCAACAGAAAACACCGCTTTGGAAATACGCTCCCACGGTGAAACAGTTGAAATTGGAAAATTTCTTTCGGCGGCAGAAAAGACTCGGGTTGCACATCAGCTTGAAAATATTCTTAGGCGTTTAAAAGCCCCAAACTAAAAACCCAAGACGTCTTTCATGGAATAAATACCCGGTGCTTTGCCTTCGCACCACAATGCCGCACGAACCGCGCCGCCCGCGAATACTTCGCGCGATGATGCTTTGTGGGTTAGCTCAACCCGTTCGCCGCTGCCTACAAACATAACCGTGTGGTCGCCAACAATATCGCCACCACGAAAAACCGCCATGCCGATATCGCCATCACGGCGTGCGCCCGTTATGCCGTCACGGGCTGTTACCATTTTATCGGATAATGACACGCCTCTGCCGCTGGCCGCCGCATGGCCAAGTGCCAGTGCCGTGCCCGATGGGGCGTCAACTTTATGACGATGGTGCATATCGGATATTTCAATATCATAGGCATCGGGTAAAACTTTTGCCGCCTGCTCAACCAAGCCCAACAACAAATTAACCCCAATGGAAAAATTAGCCGCCTGCACAATGGCGGTTTTTTTGGCGGCACCTTCCAGCGCGTTTTGCTGGGCACTTTCAAGCCCGGTGGTGCCAATGACCAAGGCGGTGGCGTGTTGGGCCGCCAATTGGGCATGGTGTTCGGTAACCGCCGGTGAAGAAAAATCAACAACCACATCGCTTGCGGCAAACAGTGCGTCCGTATCCGGCGTTAACGCTATGCCCAGCGCACCAGTTCCCGCCAAAACGCCAAGGTCTTGACCCATATAGTCATGGCCGGGGGCTTCGGTTCCACCAGCAAGGGACGCGCCATGGGCGGAACTCACCGCCGCAACTAGCATTTTTCCCATGCGCCCAGCGGCGCCAATAATACCTATATTCATGGAACGTGTCCCATCGTTTCAGTTTGAATTAAACCGATAATAGCAGAAAGGGTTGGCTGAGCAACTGGCGTCCAAGCGGCATAATGGTTTTAACTTTATGCAAAGCGCCCAAGCGAGCGTCGCGCCTTATGGCGCGCACTTAAATCATATGGCGTTCTTAAATAATCAATCTTTCAAGTCTTCCCACAGGTCTTTTACCTTGGAAAAGAAACCGCCAGATTCGGGGCTATGTTTTTTATTTTCGGCGCCTGCTTTTTGCAGGCCTTCCATCATTTCTTTTTGTTTTTTGGTTAGGTTAACTGGCGTTTCTACCAACAATTCAACAAACATATCGCCGTGGGATTTTGCGTGCAGAACGCTCATGCCCTTGCCCTTGAGGCGGAACTGTTGGCCCGGCTGGGTTCCGGCAGGAATGTTTATGCGCGAACGTCCGCCATCAACCGACGGTACCTCAATATGGCCACCAAGGGCCGCCGTGGTCATGGGAACCGGAACATGGACTACAATGTCCGAACCGTGACGATGGAAAATACGGTGCGGTTGGATGGAAATAAAAATATAAAGATCGCCCGCCGGTGCACCGCGCAATCCGGCTTCGCCTTCACCAGTCAAGCGAATGCGGGTGCCTTCTTCTACCCCGGCTGGGATATTTACGTTTAGATTTTTTTCTTTACCAACACGGCCGTTGCCGGAACAAGACTTGCAATGTTCTTTAATTACACTTCCCTGTCCATGACACGAAGGACAAGTGCGTTCAACCGTAAATGGGCCTTGGCGTCCACGAACAACACCGTGGCCGTGACAGGTTACGCATGAAACCGGTTCGGTTCCGGGTGCGGCACCACTGCCATGGCAAGCATCACATTCAACCGATGTGGGAACGCGAACCTCGGTGTTTTTGCCAGAATATGCTTCTTCCAACGTGATGGTCATATTAAAACGCAAATCAGAACCGCGGTTTGATTGCTGTTGGCCACCACCGCCGTGGGCATGGCCGCCACCGAAGCCGCCAAACATTTCTTCGAAAATATCTGCGAAACCACCGCCGCCAAAACCGCCGCCACCGCCACCGCCACCGCCAAAACCGCCGCCGGGGCCACCTTGTTCAAAGGCGGCATGGCCGAACTGATCATAGGCCGCGCGTTTTTGCTCGTCTTTTAAAACGTCATAGGCTTCGTTGATGTCTTTGAATTTTTGTTCCGCCGCTTTGTCGTCGGGGTTACGGTCGGGATGATATTTCATGGCGAGCTTGCGATATGCTTTTTTAATCTCGTCGCCGCTTTGGCCTTTCGAGATTCCCAAAAGCTCGTAATAGTCTTGTTTCGACATAAACCCGCCCTACTTCTTTAAATCTTATAAATCCGTCAAAATCCAGCGAGCCAATAAAGCTCGCCGGATTATTAGGAAATGTAACTATTAATATAAACCGTATAAGCGGTTTTTATTTTTTATCTGCGTCGGCGTCGGCGTCGGCGTCTGTTTCGGCACTTGAATCAGTGGGATCAACTTCTTCAAAATCTGCATCCACAACCTTGGCATCGTCGCCAGGGGCACCGTCACCAGCGCCTTCACCTTCGCCACCTTCGCCACCTTCGCCTTCAGCGGCGCCTTCTTCTTGGGCCGCTTTATACATAGCTTCGCCCAATTTCATAGAAGCCTGCATAAGGGTATCGGTTTTGGTTTTGATATCTTCGACGCTGGCATCTTCCGGTTCCATTGATGCTTTAAGCTCTTCAATGGCGGTAGAAATGGCGGTTTTTTCTTCTTCTGAAACCTTGTCGCCATATTCGTCCAAGTTCTTTTCAGAGCTATGAACCAATGCTTCGCCGTGGTTTTTAGCATCGATTAATTCACGACGCTTTTTATCGTCTTCGGCGTTTTCTTCTGCTTCTTTTACCATGCGTTCGATGTCTTCATCGCCCAGCCCGCCGGATGCCTGAATGGAAACCTGCTGTTCTTTACCGGTTGCCTTGTCCTTGGCTGAAACATTGACGATACCGTTGGCATCAATATCAAAGGTCACTTCAACCTGTGGCACGCCGCGTGGTGCGGGTGGAATACCAACCAAATCAAACTGGCCAAGTATTTTATTGTCCATGGCCATTTCACGTTCGCCCTGGAACACACGAATGGTCACAGCGGTTTGGTTATCTTCGGCCGTGGAGAAGACTTGTGATTTGCGAGTTGGAATAGTTGTGTTGCGATCAATAAGCCGTGTAAATATTCCGCCCAATGTTTCGATGCCCAGCGAAAGCGGGGTTACATCAAGCAACAGAACGTCTTTTACTTCGCCTTTTAACACGCCGCCCTGAATGGCAGCGCCTAAGGCAACAACTTCGTCAGGGTTAACACCCTTGTGTGGTTCGCGGCCAAAAAATTCTTTAACCGTTTCTATAACTTTTGGCATACGGGTCATGCCACCAACAAGGATAACTTCTTTAATTTCAGATGCGCTTACGCCTGCGTCTTTCAATGCCGCCTTGCATGGATCGATTGTGCGTTTGATAAGTTCACTAACAATGCTTTCCAATTTAGCCCGGGTCATCTTAACGTTAAGATGCTTTGGCCCTGATGCGTCTGCGGTAATAAATGGCAAATTAACATCGGTTTGCGTAGCAGATGAAAGTTCAATTTTTGCTTTTTCTGCTGCTTCTTTCAAACGTTGCAATGCAAGCTTGTCTTGGCGCAGGTCGATGCCTTGTTCGGCTTTAAATTCGTCTGCCAAGAAATCAATAATGTGCGCGTCGAAATCTTCGCCACCAAGGAACGTATCGCCATTGGTTGATTTAACTTCAAACACGCCATCGCCAATTTCAAGAATTGAAACGTCAAACGTGCCGCCACCAAGATCATAAACCGCGATGATGCCGTGTTCGTTTTTATCAAGACCATAAGCAAGTGCAGCTGCGGTTGGTTCGTTGATAATGCGCAAAACTTCAAGGCCGGCAATTTTGCCCGCGTCCTTGGTTGCTTGGCGTTGGCTATCGTTAAAGTATGCAGGAACGGTGATAACTGCTTGGGATACTTTTTGTCCAAGATACCCTTCGGCTGTTTCTTTCATCTTTTGCAAAATGAACGCAGAAACCTGTGAAGGAGAATATTTTTCGCCGTGGGCTTCAACCCATGCGTCATCGTTTTCGCCCTTGACGATTGAATAAGGAACAAGGCCTTGGTCTTTTTTGGTTAGTGGATCATCAAACCGACGACCGATAAGGCGCTTGATTGCGAACAAGGTATTTTCTGGGTTGGTAACACCTTGGCGTTTAGCCGCCTGACCGACAAGGCGTTCGCCTGATTCGGTAAACGCAACCATCGACGGTGTTGTACGTGCACCTTCGGAATTTTCGATAACCTTGGCTTCAGTGCCATCCATTATTGCTACACACGAGTTGGTGGTACCCAAATCAATGCCGATAACCTTGCTCATAATAATTCTCCGTCTCGGGCCATTTGTGCGGCCCCGATATAATTTCAAATTTTTCTGTTTTCCTGCCCTGCCCTTAAACTATGTGGCACAGGACCAATTCTCGAGGCTTATATAATCATGTGTAAATGGCTGTGCAAGCCCTGGGCAAGCGGGGTTGGGGGTAATTCACACATTTTTTTAGTGGCTATATTCGTGCCTATTATTCGGGCTCCCTTGCCCCCGCCTAACCTTAGGTCTCCTGATCTAGGTTGGATCCGGGGTCGGTGTTCGTTTTTTCATAGCCACCTTGGCTTTCCGCCTCCCCGTCTGCATCGGCTTGCTCGGCACCCGCCTTTTCAGGCTTAGGCCCGCCAGTGGCAACCAGCACCTGGGCCGGGCGCAACAGGCGGTCATGAAGCATAAAGCCCCGGCGTGTTACCTGCACCACGGTGCCGTCAGTTACATCGGTATTGGGGACCTGCCCAAGGGCATCCATTGTATTGTGATCAAACTGTTTGCCCAGGGCATCAATAGGTTTGATGGAATTTCTCTCAAACGCGCCCAATAGCTCGTTCATGGTCATTTCAATGCCCACATACAGGTTTTTCAAATTGGCATCTGCTTCGCGGGTTTCTTCGGGAATGGATGCCAGTGCCATTGTCATGTTATCAACAACACCTAACAAATCACGGCCAAGATCCATATTTTTATATTTGGCTCCATCACTTTTTTCTCTGGCCGCTATGCGCCGGGTATTTTCGGCCTCTGATAATGCGCGTAGCAATTTATCTTGTAGGTCGGCATTGGCGGCTTCTAGTTCGGCCACCGGGTCATGGATTTCTTCCCTGCCCCCATCGCCCATGTCTTCGTCGCCCATGCCTTCATCATTAAGGCCATCGGCGTCGGCAATTTCTTGGTCCAACTCCGCTTGCATTTCGGCATCATTGGCCGCCGCGATTTCGTCATCTGCGGGTTGTTCGGTATTTTCGTTTTCGTTTTCTTGGTTTGTCATTTTTTAGATCCGTTTATTTTGCTTAGCCGATTAATCTGCTGACTAGTCTTGCGGTATAATCCACCATGGGAATAATTCTGGCATAATTCATGCGGGTTGGGCCAATAACACCAATGGCCCCAACTATTTGCTGCCTGCTGTCTTTATAGGGGCCGACAATTAATGAACAGCCCGAATGTGAAAATAGGTTATTATCAGAGCCAATAAAAATTTGCACACCGTCGGCAGTATCGGTTTTTTCCAACAACGCCGACATTGATTCTTTTGCTTCTAATGCTTCAAAAAGCGCGCGAATGCGTTCAAGGTTATTTGTCGCATCTACATCTTCTAAAAGATGCGATTGCCCGCGAATAATAAGCGCTGGGGCATTATCACCATCGGCGCCCGACCAAACGGCGACACCTTCTTTGACAACTTGTGCAGTTAGGCTGTCTAGTTGGTCGCGATGATTTTTAAGTTCCTCATTTATTGAAAGCAACGCTTCGTCTAACGAACGCCCAACAAAATGCGCTGAAAGATAGTTTGTTGCTTCAACCAATGCAGACGGAAGAATATTTAATGGTACTTCTATAATGCGGTTTTCCACCACCCCGCTTTCGGTTACTAAAACCACCAACGCACGCCCGGGATTTAGGGCAACAAATTCAATGTGGCGCAATGGTGTTTGCGTTTTTGGTGCAACCACCAAACCAGCACAATTGGAAAGCCCCGATAGCGCACCGGTGGCGCGTTTAAGCATGCCTTCAACCGACGAGCCGGATGTTTTGCATTGGCCCTCGATGCTTTCGCGCTCATCCTTTGTTAGGTTGCCAACCTCTAGCAATCCATCAACGAAAAGTTTTAGTCCCACCTCGGTCGGTATGCGCCCGGCTGATGTGTGGGGTGAATATAAAAGTCCGGTGTCTTCCAGATCGGCCATCACGTTACGGATGGTGGCGGGTGAAAGGTCTATGCCCGCCATACGCGAAAGCGTACGCGAGCCCACCGGTTCGCCGGTTTTTATATAACCGTCCACAAGGGATCTAAATATTTCGCGCGAACGCTCATTTAATTCTGTAATCATTTGGCAATAAGTAGTCCCGCTAACGAACCCAGTCAACGCACCGCACGCAAACTTTATTGGGTAGTTATTTTGACACTTGTCTTTGACAGCAGGGACCGGCCCAAGTAGCCTGCCCAGCTTAAATTATTATGAATGTTTAACTTGGAGCACCCAACCTTAATGAGCCCATCTGTAAGCCCCACCGCAAGACCCTCTGGCCGCGACTTTGACCAACTGCGCCCCATTTCAATAGAGCCCGGATTTAGCAAACATGCCGAAGGTTCGGTCATGGTGCGCTTTGGCGATACCCATGTTCTTTGCAACGCATCCATTGAAACCCGGGTTCCACCGTGGCTTCGGGGCAAGGGCGAAGGTTGGGTTACGGCCGAATATGGAATGTTACCACGGGCCACAACCGAGCGCATGGGCCGGGAAGCCGCCCGGGGCAAGCAATCTGGCCGCACCCAAGAAATTCAGCGTCTTATTGGGCGTTCGTTACGGGCCGTTACCGACCTTAAGGCCATGGGTGAGATGCAAATAACGGTGGATTGCGATGTAATTCAGGCAGACGGCGGCACCCGCACCGCATCCATAACCGGGGCCTATGTGGCCATGCATCTGGCTTTCCAAAAAGCCAAAGAAGATGGGCTTATTGATACCATTCCGCTTACGGATCAAGTGGCCGCAGTTTCATGCGGGCTTTACGAAGGCACCGCCCTGCTTGACCTTGATTACCCCGAAGACAGCGCGGCGGAAGCCGATACCAACTTCGTCCTGACCGCCAAGGGCGGAATTGTTGAAATCCAAGGCACAGCTGAAGATTTCCCATTTTCCGAAGAACAGTTCATGCAGTTATTGGCTCTGGCCAAAAAAGGCGTGGGCGAGCTGGTGGATATCCAAAAAAAGGTTCTAGGGCTTGAATAAAAGTAGCTTAAAAACCCATGCCGGGGGCGGTCACCGTCATTTTTCCGGGGGGAAGTTGGTAATTGCCAGCCACAATCCGGGCAAGGTGCGTGAAATTGCTGAATTGTTATCCCCATTTGGAGCCGAAGTTGTTTCGGCTGGGGAGCTAAATTTAGCCGAACCCGTAGAAGATGGCGATACCTTTATAAAAAACGCAGAAATCAAGGCATTGGCCGCCGCCACGGCTGCTAACCTGCCGGCATTGGCCGACGATAGCGGCCTTTGTGTTCATGCCCTTGGCGATGAACCGGGGGTTTATTCGGCCCGTTGGGCGGGGCATGAGAAAGATTTTAACTTGGCCATGGAAAAGGTTGAGGCAGAGCTTCAAAAAACTAATAATCCTGATAAAAGCGCGCATTTTGCCTGCGCGCTGACGCTGGCTTGGCCCGACGGACACACGGAAACATTTGAAGGCACGGTGAGCGGTGCCCTGACATGGCCCATGCGGGGTGATAAGGGGTTTGGTTATGATCCGGTTTTTATTCCAAATGGCTTTGATATAACCTTTGCCGAGATGGATCCGGCCAAGAAACATTCCATGAGCCATCGGGCCAATGCATTTGCCCAACTGGTTAGTGCTTGTTTTAATTAAGTTTTTTATATGAAAATAAGATTATCTACTTAATCTTAAAGTTATGTAACCATACACATTAAGATTACCCATTTAATCTTATTTTTTAACATGACCTGAATCTCGCTCTGGCCATAGGTTTTTGGTGCTACAATGAATACTGCTTCAAGCAAAAGTCTAGCCCTCTACGTTCACTGGCCATGGTGCAAGGCCAAGTGCCCCTATTGCGATTTTAATTCAAAAGTACCCACCGAGACCCCCGACCATGCCCAGTGGGCGGATGCCTACGTATCCGAAATGAAATATTTTAATTCGCTGACCGGGAAAGTTCCTATTTCCAGCATTTTCTTTGGCGGCGGCACCCCATCGACCATGGCGGCCAAGACCGTAGGCCGCATTATTGAAACCGCCAGCGATTTATGGGGCCTGCAAGATAGCGTGGAAATAACCCTAGAGGCCAACCCCACATCGGTGGAGGTGGCGGGCCTAAAGGATTTTGCCAGCGCCGGGGTAAACCGGGTTTCCATTGGGGTGCAGTCATTAAATGATGAACGCCTTAAATTCCTTGGCCGCGAGCACAGCGGGCGTGAGGCCGTATACGCGCTGGAAACCGCCGCCAGTATTTTCCCCCGCTTTAATTTTGATCTTATTTATGCCGCCCCAAACCAAAGCGTTGATGAATGGCGGGACGAGCTATTGCAGGCCATAAAACTGGGGGCCGACCATATGTCCCTGTACCAATTAAGCATCGAACCGGGCACCGCTTTTTTCCGCGATAATGTTTCACCGGCGGGTGAAGACAGCGCGGTCCAAATGTTTGAGATTACCCAAGAAATAATGAGCGCAAACAAAATGCCCGCTTATGAAATTTCTAACCACGCGCGCGCGGGTCACGAAAGCCGTCACAACATGGTTTACTGGCAGGGCGGTGAATATGTTGGCATCGGCCCCGGTGCCCATGGGCGCATTGGCACAGGCCGGGCACGAACGGCCTACCATCAAATTGCTGATCCCACCCGCTGGCTAAACCGGGTTGCAACCGATGGCTTTGGCACCGCTAAAACTAAAACCATTGAAACCCGCCAATCAATTGAAGAGCGGGTAATGACCGGGCTAAGGATAACAAATGGAATTGAGCGCAAAAAATTTGAAAAAGATTTTAAACAAACACTAGAAAGCGTGCTTAACCTCGAACAGCTTGCCCATCTGGTTGAGTTAAATTTAATTGAAATAGATGATGCTGGAATACGGGCAACCAATAATGGACGCATAAAACTAAACGCCATAATCGAACGCTTGCTTGAATAGGGCTCTACAGCTTATTGGGCGAGGGGCTTATGGTTGTGGGACGTTTTTTTCCAACTCGCAAAACCGCTAAGCCGCGCTCAACCAGACCGTCAGCACCAAAACGGAAAACTCCATCGCGCCCAACAAAACCGCTAGATTGTGTTATTTGTGATAGCGCAAACGGGTTTTTATTTTTTTCACGGGCCAACACAATTGAAACTGCCAAGGCGTCATAGGCCAAGGTTGTCAAGCGGTGGGGTTGGGTGCTGAAAGCATTCTTGTACCTGATAAAAAATTCTTCTCGTGCCTTTGGGTCGGGTGCGGCAAACCAGCCTTTTAATAATGCCGGTTCTGCGCCAAGGCCCGGCTCATCCCAGAGCCCGGTTCCAAGTATTTTGACCTTGGTCGGGTCGACATCATAAAAAGGCAATAGTGCCGCAACCTCGATTAAACGTTTTCCGCCATCGGCCACCAACAATGCATCAAACGGCGGCTCGCCAATTGTTTGCAGGTCCTTCAATGCTTCAAGCTGGGCGATGGATTCAGCGTCCTCCAGCCCGACAAGCTGGTCCTTTAATTCAACCAGTGCATTATTACGAATATCAAAATCAGCAACGCGGCGGACCGGCCCGGAAAAATCGGTAGCCTGCGGATCATATAGGTCTTGGGCCACCACCAATGCACCGAACTCCGCCGTTATATTATTAAGCGCGTTAGCCACCGCCGCACCATATGGATTGTCGGGTGCCAACAGGGCAAAGCGGTTGTGGCCGCGTAACATGGCGTAATGCACCACACGCCTTACCTCGTCTTCGGGGAAAAATCCCATGGTGAAAACACCATTGCCAACAATGCGGCGGTCTGAAGAAAAACCTATTACCGGAACATTTGCGGCACGGGCCTGATGGGCAATGGCGCTTACCGAGCTGGACAAAAGCGGGCCAATAATGGCCCTTGCGCCATCACCAATTGCCAAACGGGCGGCTTCGTTTGCGCCCTCGGGGGTTCCTTTGGTGTCGCGAATAAGTATTTCAAAATTATCAGGCGCAAAATCGAAAAGCGCAAGTTCAGCCGCATTTAACATGGCATTGCCAATGCGCGAATTGGCGCCGCTTAACGGCAATAACAGGGCAACCCTAATTCCATCACTAGCAGGCAGGGGGGGCGGAACAACGAATGAGCTGTCTGGTTTGGGCATACGGCCCAGTAATTCTTGTAATGATGGCAGTTGCGGTGGCCTGGCCCCTGCTGTTTTTGTATCGGTGGTGGGGCGAGATTTATTTTGGGTAGTGTCAGGTTCGGCTGTTTGTTTATCATCTGTACTAGATGGGCCCTGCAGCCAATCCGGTAATTTAACCGTTCTTTGCCCCGGTGCACAGGCGCCAAGCATTAGCACCGCAACTAACGTTGCGGCTGAATAAGCCCTGGCTCTGCTTGTAATCCAATTCATTTGTTTATGCTCTTTATCGTCGCCATAATAAGGCTGGTTCGAGAAAAATAAGGTAGCGGGAGTAATCAGTTGAGTAAACCCAAACCACCTGCAAAATCCGCCGCCAGCACTCGTGGATTTTTGGCAAACAAACGTGGAAAACGTACCGAACGACTGGCCAAGTGGTGGTTAAGGATGCGCGGATATAAAATACTTTGCCAAAATTTTAGAACCCCGGTCGGTGAAATAGACTTAATAGCCACAAGGGGTGGGGTGGTTTGCTTTGTAGAAGTAAAGGCGCGCAGCAATATTAATGACGCCATCTATGCAATTTCGACCAACCAAAAGGCGCGCATAGAACGCGCGGCAGAATATTTTTTAAAAAAACACCCCCATCTATACAATCAAGATATAAGGTTTGATGCTTTCGTCTCAAGCGGTGGCATAGGCGGCAGGCTAATAAAAGACGCTTGGCGACCCGGATGGTAGCTAAAGGCGGCAATATAGTTGCAACCTTTATGGTTTATTAATCGACAAATAAGAAAATATAAATGAAAAATTATATAGGGATAAACAGTTGAATTATTTTCGTCTCATTTTTATTTTATTTTTTGCATCTTATCTTGCTGCCTGCACGCCCATTGGCGCAGTTGTAGGTGTGGGTGCCGCCGCCGGAGTGGCGGCCTATCAGGAACGTGGCATTGATGGCGTTGCCCGCGACCTTAAAATTGCAACAAGAATTAAAGATCGCTTCCTGCAACACGACCACAAACTTTTAACCGATATAGGGATAGAGGTTTACGAGGCCCGTGTTTTATTAACCGGGCATGTGGCCGATGAAGATGTTCGCGCAACTGCTGTACGGCTTGCTTGGCAAGCAGACGGAGTTGGGGAAGTTATAAATGAAATTATTGTCACACCCGATGGCAGCATTATTGATACCGCCCGCGATGCATGGATAACCGGAACGCTGCATTCAAAGATTACGTTTGATGATAACATTTTGGCTATTAATTATGCGGTAGAGACTGTTGGCGGCGTTGTTTACCTAATAGGAATAGCCCAAAGTGATGTTGAGCTAGAAATGGTTAAAAATCACGCTCGCTCAATTTCATATGTTCAGCGCATAATCAGCCACGTAAGAATTAAATAGGTAGAATTAAATAAGGGCAAACAAGAAGGGTTTAAGCACATGGCATCGCAACATCTTGATCTTTCGCACCAACTACGTGAAATCGGGTTACAAAACGATGAAGATATAGATGTCGCCGATGCCGCATTGTTGTTGGCCGCCCATGAGCTATTAGGTGGAGTACGGTTAAATAGTTACCGTCGTCATCTTGAGCGTCTGGTAACAGATGTTACTAACTACGCCGCCGGGGAATTAAGCGACCCATACCTAGTGGCAGAGGGCATGCAACAGGTTCTGGCAAAAAGATACGGTTACGCCGGGTCATACAATGTGTTTGAAACCGATGAAAGCGCAAATCTAATCCACACCATCGACAGCAGGCGTGGCAACGGCGGAACCTTGTGCGTAATTTATCTGCATGTGGCCCGCAAGCTAGGCCTTGATGCAGAGGCAATAGATTTCCCACCGCGCCCATTAATTGGCGTAACTGCACCGGGTGGGCGCATAATTATTGACCCGTTCGAAGGCGGGCAAGAACTAGAGGCGCCGGCCATGCGCGCCATCATGAAAGACCTGTTTGGCGACAAAACCGAACTGAGGCCGCGCCACTTAAGAAACACAGGAAACCGCGGATTATTGCTACAGTTACAAGGTGAAATTAAACACCAGCATTTACGTACCGCAGAAACCGATGCTGCGCTGGCAACCGTTGAACGCATGCTTATGATAGCGCCAGGCGAACTTGAACTTTGGCGCGAGGTCGGCATTTTACATTCTAGGCTCGACCATGTGGAAGAAGCTATTTTGGCATTGGAAAAATTTCTTACAATCCCCGGATCAGAGGCCCATCGCTATCAAGCAAGCCAGCTATTACAACAATTGTATGGTCGTCTTGATGGATCTAGATAGTTATAAAGACAGCATTAGGATTAATTTATGTCTCTTAAAGTAGCCCTGCAAATGGACCCGGTCCAAAACATCGACATCGATGCCGATAGCTCGTTTGTTATTGGGGTGGAGGCATTGGCACGCAGGCATGAGCTTTATTATTATAAACCACAAGACATTGCCCTTGATGGAGCAACTGTAGTTGCAAATTCATATCGGCTGGATCTAAGGCGTGAAAAAGGAAATCACTTTTCACTTTCAGAACAAAAAATTCGCAACCTTGCAGAAATGGATGTGATTTTATTACGCCAAGACCCGCCATTTGATATGTCTTACATCACCACCACGTATTTGTTGGATATGATCCATCCAAAAACATTGGTGGTAAATAACCCCAGCGAAGTCCGGGCCAATTCTGAAAAGCTTTACGTTGCACGGTTTCCTGAATTAATGGCGCCAACACTGGTTAGCCGCAACACGGAACAAATTTCCAGTTTTCGCAAATTACACAAAGATATAATTTTAAAACCACTTTATGGAAATGGTGGGGCTGGTGTATTTCATGTCGGGCCCGATGATGAAAACATGGGCGCGCTTTTAGAAATGCTGTTTGCGGGAAACAACGAACCAATAATGGTGCAAGCATACCTGCCCGATGTGCGCGCAGGTGATAAACGAATTATTCTTATTGATGGCGAGGCCTTGGGTGCGATTAATCGTATTCCGGCAGACGGCGATGCCCGTGCCAATATGCACGCAGGCGGACAGGCGGTTAAATGCGAACTGAGCGCGCGCGACAAAGAAATATGTGCCGTCATTGGCCCTGATTTAAAAAAACGCGGACTGTTGTTTGCCGGCATTGATGTTATCGGCGGGTGCCTAACAGAAATTAATGTTACCTCGCCCACGGGCTTACAAGAAATTACCCGCTTTGATGGCAACCAGCTTGAAAAAAGCCTGTGGGACGCCATAGAAAAACGTCTCTAGTGAGCCGCTAGTGAATTGTCCGGCTGGCGGGCGCAGGCATTTCATCATCGGCCCCATAGATAACAAACCACCAATTATGATCGGGCGTCGTGTTTGAATAATGTTCAAGCCTAGCTTTGGCCTGCTGGGCGTCACCATTGGCACGTTCGATAAGTTGGCTGTCTTTAAAAATAGCGAAACGGGTAAATGGGCCCTGTCTTGATTGCATGGTTTAGTTCCTTTCAAGATGCCCCTTAGGGTTATATGTGTGGTTGTGGATAAGTATTTGCAACTCTTGTGCCAAAAGAGCGCCAAAAAAATTGGGACCTAGAAAACCTACAATTCAGCCAGTTTTTCCCATAAATGCGGCTTTTTGTAGCCTTTGTCGGCATAAATAATTGGCGTTTTGCAAAGATTGATATTTTTTATAGCGTTCTTGTTTCGTTCTGTTAAACTGGGACCATGGTAGCTACTATTGAAACCGTCTCATTTCAAGGCATCGAGGTTAAGTCGGTCGAGGTGCAGGTGCACATTGGCCACGGCTTGCCTGCATTTTCCATTGTGGGCCTGCCCAATAAAGCGGTTTCTGAGGCCCGTGAACGTGTGCGGGCCGCGTTATTTGCCATTGGCTTGGCCTTGCCACCCAAACGCATAACCATAAATCTAGCGCCCGCCGACACCGTAAAAGAAGGTTCGCATTTTGATTTGGCAATTGCGCTTGGACTTTTGGTGGCCATGGATGTTTTATCGGCCGATGAAATGCAAAATTATTTGGCGCTGGGCGAGCTTTCATTAGACGGGCGCATTGCAAACGTTAGCGGCGTATTGCCCGCGGCCATTCATGCATCAAGTTTAGATCTTGGTCTTATATGTCCGGGCGGGCAGGGGCCTGAAGCCGCATGGGCTGGCGACATTGGAATATTGGCGCCAACATCGTTGTTGGAATTAATAAATCATTTTAAGGGAACCCAATTATTAAACCCACCGACCCGACCAGCGGCGGCAGAACCAAGCCCTGCATTTGGGCAAATTGATTTATCTGACATCAAGGGTCAAGAAACCGCCAAGCGGGCATTAGAAATTGCCGCCGCCGGAGGCCATTCAATGCTTATGTCGGGACCGCCCGGTTCGGGTAAATCATTATTGGCGGCACGGCTTGCGACAATTTTACCGCGCCTTACCCCGGGTGAAGCATTGGAGCTAAGCCAGATACATTCGCTGGCGGGCACGCTTCCCGGTGGCGGGCTTGTAACCACCAGACCATTTCAAAGCCCGCATCACAGCGCATCACAAGCGGCCATCGTTGGCGGTGGGGCGCGGGCAAAACCGGGCGAGGTGTCATTGGCGCACCGGGGTGTTTTGTTTTTAGATGAACTGCCGGAATTTAGCCGTGGTGCACTTGAAGCATTGCGCCAACCCATTGAAACTGGAACGGTTTCCATAGCGCGCGCCAACGCCCATGTTACATACCCGGCACGCTTTCAATTAATTGGTGCCATGAACCCATGCCGTTGTGGGTATATTGATGATGATGAACGGACCTGCACCCGCGCACCAATTTGCGCAGAAGAATACCAAAACCGAATTTCCGGGCCATTGTTAGATCGCTTTGATTTGTTTGTGGATGTGCCCGCCGTTTCTGCTGGTGATCTTTCTTTGCCGCCAGCGGCAGAAAATTCATCCGATGTTTTGTCTCGGGTTGAGGCGGCACGTGAATACATGCAAACCCGGCTTGATGGTTATGGTGGGGCGGGAATTACCAATGCCGAAGTAGACGGCAGATTATTAGAAGAAACAACGCTTATGGATAATGGGGCACGCGAGCTATTAACAAATGCCACTAAAGCATTGGGCCTTTCGGCCCGTGGCTATCATCGTGTCCAACGGGTGGCACGCACCATTGCCGACCTTGAGCGTAAGCCCCGGGTTAACCAAACCCATATCAGCGAGGCGCTTTCATACCGCCGCCACAGCTCTCGTCTTGGCTCTCGTCTTGGCTCTGGCAAATCTGTAATTAATGGCGCGGTTAAAGGCGCCGCCTAAAAAACCTAAGCGAAATACCTTTTCCCCAATATGCTTGCATGACAGGATACAGCCATGCTCAACCTTGAACGCACCCGACGTATTGCCGTTATGTCTCTTCCCATTGTTGGGGCTATGGTTTCACAAAACATTCTTAACCTTGTGGATACTGCCATGGTTGGCACCCTTGGCCCGGCGGCACTGGCCGGTGTTGGGGTTGGTAGTTTTGCCAATTTTATAGCGGTGGCCGCTATCATCGGGTTGGCATCGGGCGTGCAGGCAATGGCGTCTCGGCGCAAGGGCGAAGGCCGGGTTGATGAAATGGCGGTGCCGCTTAATGGTGGATTATTTTTAGCCTTTATAATTGGTGCGCCCCTAAGCATTGTTCTTTATTTTTCAGCGCCAGCGCTGTTTCCGTTAATCAATAGTGACGCGGGCGTAATTGCCGAAGGCACACCATACCTACAGGCCCGGCTTGTGGCCGCCGTTGCAGTTGGTTGTAATTTTTCTTATCGTGGATACTGGAACGGGGTTGGTCTTTCGGCGCTATATATGAAAACCTTGTTGGTTATTCATTCGCTTAATATTGTTTTTAATTATCTTTTAATCTTTGGAAATTTTGGCTTTCCTGAAATGGGGGCCGAAGGAGCGGGCGTAGCATCAGCGGCGGCCCTTTATATTGGTACCGCAATTCATACGGTTATGGCATTTCGTCTTGCTCGCAAACATGGGTTTCTAACCCGCATTCCCCGAAGCGACACCATGGTTACAATGTTAAAATTGGCGCTGCCCGGTTCAATACAACAATTTTTATTTGCCGCAGGCTTTACCGCATTTTTCTGGATAGTCGGTCAAGTTGGCGTCAATGAAGTAGCGGTTTCCAATGTGCTGATTAACCTTGTAATGGTCGCCATTTTACCCGGCATGGGGTTGGGGTTAGCGGCGCTTACGCTAGTTAGCGAAGCCCTCGGCCAAGGAAACGCCGATGAAGCAAAAAGATGGGGTTGGGATGCGGCCAAACTTGGCGGCATAGCGCTTGGGCTTTTTGGCATTATCGCGGTTGTGTTGCCCGGTGTAATTCTTGGCGGATTTATTAAAGATAAAGATGTAATTGAATTAGGAATCGTGCCTTTACAAATATTGGGTGCATCAATGGTGTTTGAAGGGGTTGGCTTGGTATTGCTAAGCACGCTTTTAGGCGCGGGTGCGGCAACAAGCGTTATGGTGATTTCCATTACCACCCAATGGATGATCGGTCTGCCGTTAGCGTGGTTGGTTGGGCCTTATTTAGGTTGGGGTCTAACCTGGATATGGATTGCCAATATTTCATACCGGGTTTTGCAAGATATAATCTTTGCTGTGGTCTGGTATCGTGGCCATTGGACAAAAATAAAAATTTAGGTCGGGTAAAAAATAAAATTAAATATATAGTCGCTACGGGCTTGCGCGTTGCGATGGTGTTTTTCAACATCCATTTTAGAAAAATCAACTATATCGCCAGCAAGCAAGACCTTGCACTGGTAGCCATAACTTTCAACATCTTTCACCATTTGTTCAATTGGCTGTCCGGTATGGGCTTCTTCCATTTCTATCAACATTGTCGGGCGTTCGCGCTTAAGGGTTTCAACCGCGCCCTTAAGAACGCTTAACTCAAACCCTTCAACATCAATTTTGATAAATCCAATATTTTGCAAATTAAGCTCGTCCAGACGACGACTATCGACCTCAATGCTGGCATAGCTTTCGGTAATTTTATGCGTACTAAGTGACGCCCCCTGATTTGAATAACCACTGGGGCTAATTGGAATGCGTAGCTCGGCTACGCCTGACTTATTAGAAAGCGCCATGTAAAACGTTTCAACATTATTTGCACACGAACGTTTCAATATAGAATACATTTTTGGATTAGGCTCAAACGCATAAACCCTATTGCAAATTCTAGAAAGCAGTTCTGCGTAAACGCCCTTGTTGGCCCCTATATCTATTGCATCACGACTGGGGTCGACCAGCTTATCCAATATTGCGGCTTCGCGCTCGCCCCGACGAATTTCTTTTCTGGCCTTGCCTATAATATAGAGCCGCGGTGGTATGAGCCATTTTTTTAATTTTTCAGCAAAGTTAAGCGGGGGACTCCACACCATTAAAGCTTCTCCTTTAACAACATTTACCATCGGCCTGTATGGGCGGGCAAGGAACGGTTCCGTAAGAACAGAAAACGCAACAGTCGCCTTTTTTAGGCTTCAACAATGTATGACACGACGTGCATTCATGAAAAAACAAGCACGCATCCGTGGGCATTTCCATTATTTCACTGTGCCCACATTCGGGGCAAGTAAGAACCGATTGTAAGATTATTTTTTTGTCAGCTACCATGATTAATTATTCGCGTATCCAGGCAATGTCGTAACCTTTTTTCTTGAACGTGGTTTTAAGAAATTCACCATCTTTTGAATACCAAAGTTTACGATCCAAATCGCCGCTGACAGATTTTGTTTCGTATACTTTTGCCTTTACCATTTTTCCTTCAACCATTACCTCTTCATCGAGAAGTTTTTTCCATTTAAGTTTAAAATCTTTGCCGTGTAATGCACTAAAAAGGTGTTTATTTAAAAGAACATCTGCGTTCCAAAATGTAACCGGCAGGGCAAGTCCATCTTTTGAAATTGGCTTGCCGTTGGCCATGCCAGATATTTTTGTTTTTGTCGCTTTTATTGAAAGCTTGTGTGGGGTGCCGTCATCATCGGTTTTTGATTTAAGCGACACAAGCTTGGCCCCGCTCCATTGTTCGGTGCGTGTGTGATCATAAGTAAAGTTTAAAAACAAAACTTTCACCTTGGTGTGGGTTTTTACATCAACCCTCAATTTATTTTCATCGCCTGAAAATTTAAAAACATGGGTACCAACGGGGTTACCGCCCTTGGTAATTGTAAATTTCATATCTTTTGGCATCGCAAGTGCGGTGCTTGAAAAAATAACCGCCCCAAGCATGGTGGCGGCTGTAAATGCCAGTGTTGATGCCAGTGTTGATGTTGGTGCGGGTTTAATGCGTTTCATTTTTAGCTCCTCCCCTAAATTTAAGTATTTACCGTGGCGCCTGTTTGCGTTGCCAACATTGGCCCAAGCTGGGTGCCTCCAAATATATGTATATGCAGATGGGGGACTTCCTGACCGCCGTTGCTACCGATATTGGCAAGCATCCGGTAACCATCATCGTTAACGCCCAGTTTTTCTGCCACATTTCCAACCGCGCGAACAAAACCAACTATTTCATCTGGTGTCGCCATGGCTGAGAAATCATCCCAAGAAACATATGGCCCCTTGGGGATAACCAGTGTGTGAATTGGTGCCTGTGGATTTGTATCGTTAAAGGCCAATGCCCATTCGTCTTCGTAAACTTTATCGCAGGGGATTTCACCGCGAAGTATTTTGGCAAAAATGTTTGCTTGATCATAGGCCATCTATAAAACCCCTAAATTATTTACCCCGTAAATTACTGGTGTGAATTACTGGTGTGAATTATTGGCGCGAATTTTTTTCCTCAATCCCCGATACGCCTTCGCGGCTTTCTAATTCGGCCCAAATCTGTGCCGGCGTTAGGCCAACCTCGGCCCACAACACCAAAAGATGATACAGCAAATCCGCGCTTTCCCTAGCCACATGTTTAGGTTTTTCATCTAACGCCGCCACCACAACCTCAACCGCTTCTTCGCCCAGTTTTTGGCAAATTTTGCCTCGGCCACGGGAAAACAGCTTTGCCGTGTGCGATGTTTCAGGGCTGTCGCCCCGGCGGCTTTCAATAACACCAAACAGACGCTCAACCACATCAATGCTTCCGCTGGCGCTTTTTCCCGTTTTTCCCTTGCTCATGACCGTTCCTTAAATGTCGTGTGTTTTTAAAAATTTTGTTTATTCAGACTAGATACCATCTAGGCGCATGGGAACCCCATGATCGTTCATATATTTTTTAGCTTCAGTAATTGTAAAGGTGCCAAAGTGAAATATGGATGCCGCCAATACGGCCGAAGCGTGGCCGTCGACAACGCCTTCAACCAAATGATCCAGCGTACCAACCCCGCCAGATGCTATCACCGGCACGGGAACAGCGTCGGAAATTGCGCGGGTAAGTTCAATATTAAAACCCTTTCCGGTTCCGTCACGATCCATAGAGGTTAGCAATATTTCGCCCGCACCGTATTCGGCCATGCGCTTGGCCCACCCAACCGCATCTATACCGGTGGCTTCGCGCCCACCGTGGGTAAAAATTTCAAACTTTCCGGGGGCCACTGTTTTGGCATCTATGGCCACCACAATACATTGGCTACCAAATTTTTCAGCCGCCTCTTTAACAAACTCGGGGTTTGTAACCGCGGCAGTATTAATTGATGCCTTGTCGGCGCCGGCCAATAATAATTTTCTTATGTCATCGGTGGTGCGCACACCACCACCCACGGTTAGCGGCATAAAACATTGTTCTGCTGTTTTATTTACAACTTCAAATATAGTGTCGCGATTTTCATGTGACGCAGTGATATCCAAAAATGTTAGCTCATCGGCACCAGCCGCATCATAAATGCGCGCTTGCTCCACCGGGTCACCGGCATCAATTAGATCAACAAAGTTGACGCCCTTAACAACGCGCCCATCTTCGACATCTAAACATGGAATTATTCTGCTTTTTAACATTTGTCTTTCTAATTTCTTTTTTAAACTTTTAAAGGCCCGCTTCGTGCGCGCCAGCATGACGCAAAATATCAACTGCTTCTTTCACGCTGAAAGCGCCATCATAAACTGCGCGTCCACTAATAACGCCTGATATGCGGGTTTCACAATTTTCTTTTAATATAACAAGGTCATCCATCGATGAAACGCCGCCTGAAATTATTACCGGAATTGAAATGGCTCGCGCAATTTCTAGGCTGGCTTGCCAGTTCGGCCCAGCCATCGCCCCATCGCGGGCAATGTCGGTGTGAATAATTGCCGAAACACCTGCCGCTTCAAATTTACGGGCCAGGTCAATTGCGCTAATATCTGAAACTTTTGCCCAGCCTTCGGTTGCTACCATTCCGTCCTTGGCATCAATACCAACCGCAATACGCCCGGGATATTTTTTGCATGCTTCAAATACCAATTCAGGGTCGGTTAACGCAACGGTTCCCAAAATTACCCGGCGCACGCCCGCGTCTAGCCAAAATGCAATTGTTTCCATTGTTCGTATACCGCCACCCAACTGCATGGGCACTGCGCCAAGGCCGTTAATGATAGACTGAACCGCGTCGGCATTTTTTGGATTACCGGCAAACGCACCATCAAGGTCAACAACGTGCAACCATTCGGCACCTGCCGATACAAAATCTGCGGCTTGCTGGCCGGGGTCATCATTAAAAACCGTGGCTTGTGCCATGTCGCCACGCAGTAGGCGAACACAATTTCCTTCTTTCAAATCAATGGCAGGCAAACCTCAATCGTTGGGGCCACCCAAAAAACTTCAGGTTATCTCACCTTTAGGGGTTCCATGAAAGAAAATTAGCAATTATTTCAAGGCCTAGGCGTTGGCTTTTTTCCGGGTGAAACTGGGTTCCAACCATGTTGTCCTTGGCAATTACTGCGCTAATGGGGCCGCCATAATCAACCTCTGCCACCACATTTTTTTCATCACTGGCCACAAACTGAAACGAGTGCACAAAATATGTGTGCCCACCATTGGGCAGGCTTGCCAACAGTGGGTGGGCGTTTTTAATTTTAAGATTATTCCATCCCATGTGGGGAATTTTTAATTCTTTATTTGCGGGCTTAATGGCAACAACCTCGCCAGCTATCCAGCCAAGGCCTTTGCTATCGCCAAATTCACGACCCACATCGGCCATTAACTGCATACCTACGCATATGCCAAAAAATGGTTTTGCGTTTTTTATAACCGCATCATTCATGGCCTCAACCAAACCGGGCACACCATCAAGACCGGCACGGCAATCGGCAAATGCACCAACCCCGGGGAGAACTATTCTGTCGGCCGATAAAACATCTTTGGGATCACCGCTAACAATTATATCAGCCTGAATGTTTTGTTCGTTCGCGGCCCGTTCGAAAGCCTTGGCGCACGAACGTAAATTACCCGAACCATAATCAACAACCACAAGCTTCATTTATGCTGCCCCTTCAAGTTGGGCCAATACATGGGGGTTTGCTTCAAAAAAACGCCGTTCGGCATCGGCGCTATCGTTTCCTAAAACCGTGGCGCGCTCTTCAAAGCCCTGTCTTGCTAGATTCCAGCGCCTTAATTCATTTGCAACGATGCCTATTAACACCGCAATGCCCACTTGCGCCACCATTGCCGCATTTGCGCCCGGGACAAATTCATTTATTAAAAAACCCACGGCCACCTGAAAAACAAAAATTAGCAACGCCAATTCCCACAACCCCATCACCAGCGCCCACAACGGGCCAAACGCAGTTGCCGATAAGCAATAGCCGTCCTTGACCAGAACCAGCTTTGCTGTTTGGTTTTTTTTATCGCTTTCGTTGCCATTGATATTGCCATTGGCACTGTCGCGAAAATGAATTGAATAAACGTTCATCAGCCTTTAAAGCGAGCCGCCAAGAACACCTTTGGTTGACGGAACCTCGCCTTCCTTGCGCGGATCAATTTCTATTGCCTGCCTAAGGGCGCGAGCAAGCGCCTTAAACGCCGCTTCAACAATGTGGTGATTGTTGTCGCCATAAAAACATTCAACATGAAGCGTTAGGCCAGCCCCTTGGGCAAATGCCTGAAACCATTCTTTGAATAATTCCGTATCCATTTCGCCCAGCTTATCGCGCACGAATTCAACCTTCCATACAAGGTATGGGCGGTTAGATGCATCAAGCGCTACTTGAGTAAGTGCTTCATCCATTGGTGCGAGCGCTGAGCCATAACGCGTAATGCCGGCGCGGCTGCCCAATGCTTGGGTGACGCATTCGCCCAATGCAATTCCGATATCTTCGGTGGTGTGGTGAAAATCAATGTGCAGATCACCGGTTGCCTTGATGGTGATATCCACCAACGAATGGCGCGACAGTTGTTCTAGCATGTGGTCAAGAAAACCAATGCCGGTAGAAATATCATACTTGCCGGTTCCGTCGAGATTGATATCGACGGTTATTTCGGTTTCGTTTGTTTTTCGACTGACGGAACCTGTACGCATTGTATTTGGCCTTTTTGCACCGATAAAATTAACACTCAGACTTTTAACAATTTAACTGCGGCGTTGCCAGCAATAAGCTCTATAAAAGTATATCCCAACAAACGTTAAGCGCTTTTGTTGGCGTACTTACCTGCATCAGTAGCCTTTTGAACAACGTCTTTTTTAACTTCTTTAATATCTATAATAAACGCAAATGCCATCTGACCGTCAGCATTAAGTTCGGTTATGTAGTCTGGGCTTTCGTTCAAATAAACTGATTTCCCGTCGGTTATCATATATCGGTGAATGGCTGAATCTGGGCTGATGTTTTTAAGGTCTTTTCTTATTTTATTTATCCCCTCCTTAAGGCGGGACACAGGAAGGCCGCTTTCGAGCAATCTATTAATAGCCTTAAGAACAACAACGTCCCCAAGGGTGTACTGCCGTTTTTTTCCGCGTCCGGGCGTTGCACGTCCGGAGGGAATCGCAACTCCAGTTCTGTGCAGATAGTGAACCATCTGCTCCGATTTGAAGCCAGCATATCTTGTTACTTCTTTTGTGCTAAAATATATCATTTTTCTCATATATAAATGTAGTTTGGTGCACAACTATATTTAATTATCGCAAATAATCAATACGCTTTAGTTTTGAATGTCCATTTAATTACTTAGCCACTACATTTTGTGGTCACAGCAATACTTAGTGGTTACTTAAAATTTGTTGACAAGGGGTGGTGTTAATAGCAGCTTGATGTTGCTAACAGTAAAAAGCAAACGCCCGCTGGCTACCTTGCACGGCATATCCAACGGGCACTTTAATCTCAACCATTAAGGTCAAGGAGACCAACAATGACGTACCGTTATCCATTTAGCAATACCGATGAAAATTCCAAAAAACTTGTCTGGAACAAAGGAACTCCCATAAAAGGTTACGATCCTGCCGTATGGCGAAGGGATATCTGCAGAGATGCAATGAAATACTCTGACCACGGAGATACCAATTCAAAATATGGTTGGGAAATAGATCACATTCGACCCGTCTCAAAAGGCGGCCCAGATGACCTTAGTAATCTTCAGCCGCTACATTGGAAGAATAACCGTAGCAAGGGCGATAATTACCCATGGCGCCGTCAAAACGCTGCCTAAAAAATATTAAAATTAATTCGGGGAAAGTACACCGAGCGAATAGCGAGGGACTTTCCTCGATTTGATTTAGTGTGATGGCCCGCGCTTGGCCCCGCCTTTGAGATGGGCCGCTATTTCATCCATAATCCATTGGATGGTATCATCATCTATCTCGGCTATGGCGCCAGCCATAAGATTGGCAAGCTCGGTTGCCTTGGGCGAAAGGCCCGCTGTATCCACCACCACACGGGGGTGAGAGCCCTCGGCCAAGGTTTTTAGCTCTTCGGCATCATCCCATATAAGCTCGAAATATTCGCATATTTGATGGATTAGCCCCGGCCCCGGACGGCCCCGGTTTCCGTGCTCAAGCGCTGATAGATACGCTCCCGAAACCTTTAGGGCGGTGGCCATTTCCTTTTGGTTTACGCCCTTTTTTTCACGTAAATCCCGCATTTTTGCACCGAACGGGGTCATTTATTTTGCTTCCTAATCCTGATGTAAAGAGCACCTTCGCCACCGTCTTTTGGGGCCGCGTGCCGAAACGCCACAATGCGCGAACGGTTTGGCTCCCCATTCAGCCAGTTAGGTGTCATCTGGCGCAAGACGCCTATTTCACCAGTTGCCCTTGTTCCCTTGCCGGTTACCACGATTACTTCGCGTTTGCCCGCCCCAAAAGCATGCTCAATAAAATTTTCCAGCGCGCCTTGGGCCTCAAGCTGGGTCATGCCGTGTAAATCTAGGCGGCCTTCGATTTTAACATTGCCTTTGGCCATACGGCGTTCGGTTGCTTTGTCCAAGCCCGGCTGACTTTCGTGGCTTAACTCGGGCAAGGGGGCCTTGGGTTTAGCCGCCGTTTGCGGGCCGGGAGTTTGTGCAGATTTTTTCTTAGGAGTTTTGCCCGGTGGCGGGGGCGGTGCTTTTTTATTTAATAATTCAGCGTCGGCACTGCCGCGCATAAATTCGCGCCCCTTTAGTTCGCGCACGGACGAGGCCACGCCATCCCACAGGGTGGTATCATCGGTCGGAATGTGAGGTTTTTTTGTCATCTATTAAAAGTATAACCAATCGTCTTGGCCCGTGGGCACCTAATAATATTGATTGTTCAATATCGGCGGTGCGCGATGGGCCGGTTATCCAATTTACGGTTCTGGGCATTATTACATCACCCGAATTATCTGTCCTTATTTTATCCCATACATCTTCGTGGGTGGGCAAAATATCTTCGCTAAAAAGCACAACAATATGAACATCGGGCAAAAAGTTTATGGTAACCGGGCTATGGGGCCCGGAAAGCAAAACCAAAGTTCCAGTTTCGCCCACCACCATTTTAGCAACCGCTACGCCCGCACCATCGCTGGGGTCCGCCGGGCCGCTGTTTGTATCCTTGTTAATATTTGGGCCCCAATCAAGTGCATTTAATATTGGATGGGGCGCAAGGCGGATTTTGGGCCCTGCTTTACCAACTGCTTTACCAATTGTTTTGCCAACCGCTGTCATAACTGCGGCTGGAATTTCATTTACTGATTTAAGCTTTATAACCTCACCGTCGGTGCGGGTTGCCTCAGACACAAATTCATCAATTAATGCGGTCCCGGTTTTTTTCCCACGCAATGGTATGGGGCCACGAACACGCGCATTAATTCTGGCGCTGGCATTTTGTTCGCGCACATTTTTAGAGCCCTGAGCATCAAGGGCGGCTGAAATATTTTTAAATATTGCTAATCGTGAATTCATTTGTTTTTTTGTTTCCACAATTCAATAAATGTTTTTCCCTCGGGCCCCGGCATATCGCGAGTATTGGTCCAGCCACCAATAAACGGTGCGCGGGAAATATAGCCGCGCTTGCCGGAAATTATTTTCCACGCCCTAACTTTAAATGACACAATGCCGTGATAAAGTTTTGGCTTTGACGCCACGAACGCCCACAGTTTTAGCCCAACCTTTGCAAGCACGGTGGCCTTGCCCGCGGCAAAAGATTTTTCCCGGTGGCGGCGCAGTAATTTTGGCAATGGAATACGCACCGGACAAACTGCTTCGCATCGTCCGCATAGGGTTGATGCATCGGGCAGGGTGTGGGCTTCATCCATGCCAACCATTAGCGGAGTTAACACCGAACCAATTGGCCCGGGATAAACCCAGCCATAGGCATGGCCGCCGACGCTACCAAACACCGGGCAGTGGTTCATGCAGGCACCGCAACGAATACAACGCAGCGCCTCGCTAAATTCGCTGGCCAAGGTTTTGGAGCGGCCATTATCAAGCAACACCAAATGAAATTCTTTTGGCCCATCAAGGTCGCCTGGGCGCGCAGGCCCAGTAAAAAATGTCGTATATACGGTCACGTCCTGCCCGGTGGCCGAACGCGCCAAAACTCGCAAAAGGGTTGATGCGTCTTCCAGCGTGGGAACAATTTTTTCGATAGAGCTAAGCGCAATATGAACCGGTGGTAACGATTGAGTTAAGTCGCCATTGCCTTCGTTGGTAACAATAAGCGCGGTTCCGGTTTCGGCCACCAGCATATTGGCGCCTGTTATTCCCACGTCTGCTGTTATGAAATCGTTCCTTAATATCTGCCTTGCTTCGTTCAATAATTGAGCAGGCTCGGAAATATCCCGCGCGCTATCAAGGTCGGTATGGTGATGCCTAAACACATCTTCGACTTCGGATTTTGCCAAATGAAATGCGGGCGCAATAATATGGCTGGGTGGTTCGCCGCGCAATTGCAAAATATATTCGCCCAGATCGGTTTCAACCGGGCGCATTCCATTTTGTTCAAGATACTGATTGAGGCCTATTTCTTCGCTGACCATGGATTTGCCCTTGGTCACGGTTTTGGCACCGGCGTCTTGGCATATTTTTAAAATTATTTCTCGGGCATCGCTTGCGCTGGCCGCCCAATGAACTTTGCCCCCTGCGGCGATTACGTTTTCTTCAAACCGTTCAAGATAAACATCAAGGTTAGCTAGAGCATCGGTTTTTATTTCCTGGGCCCGGTCACGCAACAAATCAAATTCGCCATTGTCCTTACCACCGCCTAGGCGCTGAATGGCGTCAAAGCGTTTTTGTTGGAAACCTTCGCGGGTAATGCGCGAAAGTTGCGTTTGCAAATTTTTATCTTGTAATGCCTCGTGCGCGTTGGCGCTAAAATTATGGCAGGTGGGATGGTCGTGGGTAAACAATTCACTTTTCTGAGAAGGCATTATTTATCACCTCCGCCAATGGGAGCAATATTTGTCATGCCCGCCAGCACTTCGGCAATATGATATACTTTTACATTTTCGCCCCGGCGTGAAAGCCTGCCCGACATATTCATCAAACAACCAAGGTCACCGCCCAACAATGTATCGGCCGGAGTGGCAATGATATTGTCTGTTTTTTTATCAACAATGGCGGTTGAAATTTCGCCTAGCTTTATTGAAAAAAGTCCGCCAAAGCCGCAACAAACATTTGCCTCACTCATTTCTATTAATTCAAGCCCACTGACGCCGGCTAACAATTTACGTGGCTGGTCTTTGATGCCCAGTTCGCGCAAGCCAGAACATGAATCGTGATAGGTAACAACGCCATCATAGGAAACATCACCAATGTCTGCGCCCATTATGTCTACCAAAAAAGTGGTTAGCTCATACGTTCGTTTGGCCAATTCATCGGCGGCTATTTTCCATTTTTTATCATCTTTAAAAAGTTCCGAATAATGCGCCACCACCGTTCCGGCACACGAACCAGAAGGAACGATTACAAAATCATAGCCGGTAAATGCATCTATTAATGTACGGGCAACTTTTCTGGCGTCGTCCAGCGCGCCTGAATTAAGCGCCGGCTGGCCACAGCAGGTTTGGCCATCGGGCACAACAACATGAACCCCGGCGTCGCTTAAAAGTTTTGCTGCTGCAAAACCAATGTTCGGGCGCATGGCATCAACCAAACAGGTGGCAAAAAGCGCAACGGATTTATTTTCAAAATTTGTTTTCGGGTGGGGGGAGGTCTGATTTTGCATGTTCAAATTTATGGTGCCAAAAGAGATGTGGGAAGTAAAACAAAATACCTACCGCCCCGCTTCATGTTGCCTGCCATACGCCGGGCATCAGCGCCTGCGCCAAAAAATATGTCGCCCCTAACCACGCCCTTAATAGCGCCGCCGGAATCTTGGGCTACCATCAAACGGTTGAAAGCCCTTGATTTATCAAGCGGGTGGGCGGTTTCAAGCCACAGGGGAACACCCAACGGCAGATAGCGCCTGTCCACCGCCAATGAACGCCCAGGCGTTAGGGCGTAGCCGCCCGCACCAATGGGACCGGGCCCAGTTAGTTCGCTAAAAAAAACAAATGATGGATTTTCCTGAATTAGCCGCCGACCTTTTTCAGGATTTGTACGCACCCAATCGGCGATTGAATCCATGGTCAGGCGGTCTGCTGGTATTTCACCCCGATCAATTAGCAGTCTGCCGATGGAGCGATATTTCAGACCGTTTTTTCCAGCAAAGCCAAGGCGCACAACCGAACCATCTTCAAGGCGAATGCGGCCCGACCCTTGAACATGAAGAAAAAATGCCTCCACCGGATCGGACGCCCAAGCCAGCGGCCTTAGCGGGGCGCCAGAAGTTCCATTTTCTATGGCCTTGCGGCCTGCGTACGGTTTTAGTTTTCCATTTTCGACCCGACCCCAAATGGTGGCCCCGGATAAATCATCATCAAACGCGCCTAGTGATGCGCTGATTAAATCAACCGGACGGGCATACAGCGGGGTTTGGTAAATGCCGCCTTGTTTAAGGCTGCCTTTAAGTTCCGGTTCAAAGTAGCCGGTAAACAATCCTTGGTCGCTACCCGCATCTGCGTTTTTATCGTTAACTAAATAAGGGGTAAACCAAATTTCAAAAAACTGTTTTGCCTCTGCCTTATTTGTTCCATTGATTTTTTCAGCCGCCATACATGCGGGCGCCCAATCAGCCGCTCTGCCGCCGGGTATTTTTGCACTGCCAGAAATTAATTTTCCCGGAGGCATTTTTTTAATTCGTCCACACGATATTAAAAATGCACTTAACGCGCCCTGCTGGTCATCATTGTTCCAGCCCTGCAAGGAAGCAAACGCCCGTGGTTCAAGCTGAACTGCTTGTTTTTTTTCCGTTTCTTTTTCGGGTGTTGGCGCCGGAACTGGTGCGCCGAAAAATTTTGGAGGGGCACAGGCCGCAAGCGACACCATGGCCGCCACAGCCACGATTATTGTGCTTGGCTTAATCAAGGCTACCGGTGGCAACAAGCGCCCAGTTGGGGTCGCGCGAACGGGTGTTGCGCGAGAACGTCCAAAAATCAACCACCTTATCAACCCGGCTGTCGTCGCCTTCGATAACTGTACCGTCTTCGTCACGCAACGAACTTATTTGTTCGCTTTCAAATTTTACCGTAACCATCGCGCTGGCATCTTCCATAGATGCTTCGACTAACTGGGCGTTACTTATGCCAACCAATATTTCTTCGAGGGTTTGGCTTTTTTCTTCGCGTTCACGAATTGCGTGGCTAAAGTTTGCAAAAACTTCGGCGCTTAATAATGGCTTTAGTGCCTTTTCGTTTCCTTCGGAATAATATGAAAGGATCATTTCAAACGCCATTTTAGAGCCGTCAACAAAATCGCGAACCTTGAACGTGGGATCAACCGCAACAATGGCCAGGATGCCATCTTTCAATGGGCCGTCTTCAAACGTATCGGCCTCTGTTGATGCGCTAACATCAATATCTACTGCGGGCGTTTCATCGGCACGATTTTCAGGTAAACGAATTACGTTATTTTCGCCGCCCATATCGCCGCCCATATCATTGGATTGATCGCCATCATTATTGCCATCAAAGCCACCGCGGCCGCCAAGCATTGAACGTAATCTGAGCACAAGAAAAACTGCGACCAGGGCAAAAAGAATTATGTCAAAATACTGCATATTGGTTCTCTGGGGTTCCTTAGAGATTGGCCTTGGGTTAATTATAGCCTTATCTAACAAGTTAATGGTCTAGCACGTTAAAGATGCTGGATGATTGGGGCAACAGTTGGGCATTATACCTAAGCTCGTCTATCTTTGGGTATAACTGTAAACTAATTAAAGCCATGTTGCTTGCATCGGTTTAATTTCAGACTAAATAAGCCTTAGTAGTGAAAGGGGCAAGTGTTGGGTTTACTAATTTTATTATTACTCATTACGGTTCCGCTAATCGAAATTGGCCTTTTTATCGAGGTCGGTGGCTGGGTTGGGGGCTGGACTACCGTTGCCTTGGTTATACTAACCGCGGTGGTCGGGCTATCTCTGGTGCGGGCACAGGGGCTTGGGGTAATAAAAAAGCTCAATAATGGTATGGGGGGCGGGGTTTTTCCAGCCGGGGCCGCCTTTGACGGTATAGCCTTGTTTTTGGCGGGCGCCATGCTATTAACGCCCGGATTTATGACAGATACGCTGGGGTTTTTGCTTTTAATACCGCCGTTACGAACGTTTTTAGGGAGAAAACTGCAAGCCCGGACACATTTTAACGTCCACGCTGGGCGCGCTCAGCACCCCGGCCAGCCCCATGACCGGGCCCAAGATAGTGTGCGTTACAGCGAACATCGGGTTGAAAAGGGTGTGGTCATAGAGGGTGAGTTTGAAGAAATTAAAAAAGACGATGACCAATAATTAGTGCAAATCTATAATCAATTAATATTTTATCACATTAGACCTAGATAAACGGGAAAGTTAATAACATGGCAGACAGCAACGATACGGGCGCGAACCAACAAAACAACAGCGAAGCCCCGCCCCTAGTCATCAGCGGACAATACATCAAGGACCTTTCTTTCGAGGCCCCGAACACCCCGATGATTTTCAACAAAATGCAAGAGACCCAGCCGGACCTCAACGTTACTGTGGATATAGGGGTCGCTAAAATGGAGGGCATAGAAAACACCTATGAGGTGTCGCTTAACATGGGCGCAGAAATGAAAATAGGCGACGAAGTTGGTTTTATTACCGAACTAAAATACGCAGGCGTATTTACGATTAATGTTCCCGAAGAAAATACCGGACCAATGCTTATGATCGAATGCCCGCGCATATTGTTTCCCTATGCCCGCAATGTTATTTCAAACGTAACCCGTGATGGCGGCTTTATGCCACTAACGTTGCAGCCAATTGATTTTGTCGCAATGTACCAAAAGAATGCCCAAGACAACGCGGCGGCAAATACAAAAAATTAAATTGTTTGCCTAGGCCCGCCAAATAGGATTTGTCAGGGTATCAAGAAATGCGGCATGGGCCGCCTCTTCTTCGGCGCTGGGTGCAAATGCGCGCGCCTCGCGCTGGGTTCGGGCGGTAGTATCACCTATGCTTGTTTCGGTTGCGCCAGCAGTTGCAAGGCCAAGGTCTGTTTGCCTACCGCCAGTAAGTTCCAGATAAACATCGGCCAACAAGCGTGCATCAAGCAACGCACCGTGCAGTTCGCGGTTTGAATTATCAATATTAAAACGCCGACAGAGGGCATCAAGATTAGCTGGTGCACCGGGAAATTTTCTTCTCGCCATGCGAACCGTATCGGTTGTGCGATCCATTGGGATTGGATCGCGCTTCAACAAAGCAAGTTCAGCGTTTATAAATCGCATATCAAATTCGGCGTTGTGAATTACCAATTGTGACGAACCAATAAATTCTAAAAATTCATCTGCAGTTTTTTCAAACACCGGGTGGGTGCTTAAAAAATCTTCGCTTAACCCATGAATGGCTTCGGCCTCAGCTGGCATGTCGCGTTCGGGGTTTACGTATTGATGAAAAACCTTGCCAGTGGAAACCCGGTTTATCATTTCGACACAACCAATTTCCACAATGCGATGCCCTGCCTTTGGGTCAAGGCCGGTTGTTTCTGTATCTAAAGCTATTTCACGCATATATTTTTATCTTTTAATTTCAATAACTATGGCCCCAGTGGGGCGACCAAACATTCGCCGGGAAATTATTTATTATTTTTACCAGTTCCCGCACCTGACGCAAGCTTTCAACTCGCCCGGCTCGGGTTGATATAACAAAATCAGCCAGTTTACATTTTAATTCGCCTGAAAATTGATTTTTTTCTATTGCTTTCATTCGGGTGGCGTCCATTCCCGGCCGCGCCAACACCCGTGGGCGCTGCACAAAACTAGGCGCATAAACGCAGGCACCCATATCAGTTTTTACATCGGCGCCCGTTTCAAACAAAAGCGGAATATCCAACACAACCGCGCTGGTCCGTCTGCGGGCGTGGGTGGCGATAAAAAATTTTTGCATGTCTTCTACTAATGGGTGGAGTATTGCCTCAAGGCTGTGCAGTTTTTCTGAATTTTTAAAAACAATACGCCCGAGTTTTTTTCTATCTATAACGCCGTCAACTAGCGCAAGCGGAAACATAACCGCCACATCTTTGCTTGCTTTCCCGCCCGGGGCTAAAAGCTTGTGAACGGCTTTGTCAGAATCAAAAACCGGAACGCCATACATTAAAAAACCAGCCGCGGTTTGGGTTTTTCCCATGCCGATGCCGCCCGTAAGGCCCAACACAAAAGGCCTGCTCATTGGTTGATGCCCTTTAAAACGTGGGCACGCAATTGGGGGGTGACCTTTGGATCCTGTCCAAACCACATATGAAACCCGGGACGGGCCTGATGTAAAAGCATGCCTATTCCATCGACCACCGGGTTGCCGCGCTGGCTGGCATCAAACAAAAGTTTTGTTTCAAGCGGGGAATAAACAATATCGTTCACCACCGCATCTGTGGAAAGTGCATCTAAGGATATTTCAAGTTCCGCATTGCCACGCATCCCCAGCGTAGTTGTATTAACCAAAAGCTGGGCGCCATCTAATGCCGCAGCGCGATGCTCCCATGGTACTATTGCAATTTCACCAATTGCGCCGTCGGCCCAGTGTGTTGCAAGATCAACCGCCAATTTTTCAGCCCGTTCCATAGAACGGTTTGCAATGCGAACTTCACCCACACCAGCGGCCAACAATGCAGAAACCACCGCGCGGCTAGCACCGCCTGCACCTAAAACAGTTGCGCATATACCATTGAGATTAATGCCCGAAACGCCCTCTCTTAAATTTTGAATAAAACCAAAAGCATCGGTGTTAAGACCAAAAAGTTTTTTATCATTATCAACAATAATAGTATTAACGGCACCGATTTTTTTTGCCATGTCATCGGCGTCGTCAACCATTGTCAATGCCGCTTCTTTATGGGGGACGGTAATATTAACCCCGGCAAAACCGTTTTGACCAAGGCTATGCAGTTCACGCTTCAAATTTTGTGGCTCTACCGCAATGCGTTCATAAGTGCCGTTAATGCCAAGCTGTTTTAGCCAAAAACCATGCACCAACGGTGAAAGCGAATGATCCACCGGCCAGCCGATTACGCCCGCCTTTATAATTGTTTTGGTATTACCGTCTGCATTCATGCTTGTTCCAGCCGTCTGCGATGCATTTGAATAATGGTCGCGGCGGTTTCTTCGACAGATTTTTTGCTAACATCAATTACCAACCAACCATGTTTTTTATAAAGTGCGTTTGCTTCTTTTATTTCATCCGTCACCGAACCGAGATCAACATAATCAGTTTCTTCGTGTTGACCGTTTATTTCTAATCGCTGCTTGCGTATTTGCACAAGCCGTTTTGGGTCTTTGGTCAAACCAATTTTCAACGGACGCTCTGCATTGGCCGCTTCAGGCGGAACCGGAATGCCCGGTGTAACCTGAATGTTTGCTGCCTTTAATCCATGGTTAGCTAAATAAATACATGTTGGGGTTTTTGATGTTCTAGATACGCCAAATAAAATTACATCGGCCTGTTCAATGTCGCGCACAGAGACCCCATCATCATGGGCGAGCGCATAATGCAGCGCGTCAATTTTTGAATAATAGTCCGCATCCATGACGTGTTGGCTTCCGGGGCGCGCTATTTGCGCGGCACCAAGATAATTCCCAAGCTGGCTCAAAACCGGGTTTAACAAATCGATGCACGGAACTTTTAAATCACGACACCCCTGAACCAATTTTTCGCTCAGGTGGTCATCAACGATTGTAAATATTACAAAACCAGGATTGGCCCTTACCTGATCAAGAGCGTTTTGCACCTGTTCTTGTGAACGCACCATTGACCAAGTGTGTTCATCGGCAATGGTTTCGGGAAATTGTGCTAAGCATGCGCGCGCTACAACTTCTAGCGTTTCGCCAGTCGAATCGGATATCTTATGAAATTGAAATTTTCTCATTTTTTAATCTTATTGCCGGATTCGTTGTTCAGCCGTGCTGTTGATGGTGTGGGGATGAGTTGTGGAAAAGAGGTGTATTTTAATAAATACAATTTATTTCTCCCATTCTTGCCTTAAATCGTCCCGCGATATTCTTGTATGTATAATATTCTACACTTTTATGACAAACACCCATTCTTGGGTTATTTGACTAATACTTTCCACACTATACCCGCTTTGCCCATGAAAATTAAAAATGGTCTGGGCCTTGCTATGGCGGCCTTTATTTCCAAATTAAATCATCAGTTATCCAGTATTTTAGATAGATAAATTTACCTAAAGCCGGTATCTGGGTTATTTTTGGGATAACTTGTGGAAAATAACAATCCCCGTTATTCAGACTACTACAACAACTACTACCTAAGTATTTATATAAATATATATATTGTTAGAGGTGTGTTGATAGATCAAAACCTGATAAAAGTTTGACCCATGATGAAAAAGAAATTCCTCCAGGCCCTTGATGGGCAAACAGTATACCCACCCCCATTTTGGCTTATGCGCCAAGCTGGTCGCTATTTGCCTGAATATATGGAAACCCGGGCAAAATCGAAAAATTTCCTTAATTTTTGTTATTCGCCGGATCTTGCGGTTGAGGTAACCCTGCAGCCATTGCGCAGGTACGCCATGGACGCGGCCATATTATTTTCTGATATTTTGGTTATTCCCGATGCCTTGGGGCAAAAAGTTGAATTTAAAACAGGCGAAGGACCGATTTTAGAACCAATTACCGATGAAGCGGGATTGGAAAAATTAGATATTGAGCTTGATGGTTTTCATGAACACCTAGCTCCGGTTTATGAAATATTGCGAAGGCTATCCAAGGAAATACCACCCGAAACAGCATTAATTGGTTTTGCCGGTGCACCGTGGACGGTTGCGACCTACATGGTCGAAGGAAAGGGTAGTAAAAATTATGAAATTATACGTGGCATAGCGCTAGGCAACCCTATTTTTTTCCAACGCTTAATTGATTTATTGATTGATGCAACGTCTAGCTATCTTATCGAACAAGTTAGAAACGGAGCCGAGGCGTTACAACTTTTCGATAGCTGGGCAGGGGTTTTGGCGGAAAATGAATTTCGGCGTTGGGTAATTGAACCAAATGCAGAAATTATTAGGCGAGTAAGAAAAGTTCACCCCGATGTAAAAATTATTGGGTTCCCCCGTGGGGCCGGCCCGATGTATGTGGATTTTGTAAAAGAAACAGGCGTTGATGGCGTAAGTGTTGATCAAACAGTACCGCTTGAATGGGTGCGTGACAATATTCAGCCGCACACTACCGTGCAGGGAAATATGGATAACCTGTTGTTGGTTGCGGGCGGGGAAGCGATGGACGCCCAAGCCCGTCGCATAATCGATGTTTTAGGCAAAGGGCCATTTATTTTTAATCTTGGCCACGGCATTGTTCCCCACACCCCACCGGAAAACGTTGCCCGACTTGCAGAAATTATCCAGGGTAAAAAATAAGATGGGCGAAAAATGAAATGCCTAATTCTAAACAAGATGATAAAAAACAAGATGGGCAAGAAGCAGGCCTGCAAAAACTAGCTGTGGTGCTGTTTAACCTTGGTGGCCCCGACGGCCCAGATGCGATAAAGCCGTTTTTATTTAATCTTTTCAATGACAAGGCAATAATAAGCGCGCCTGCGCCAATTCGTTGGTTGCTGGCAAAATGGATTTCTTTTAAGCGCGCGCCGGTGGCAAAAAATATATACGCAGAAATGGGTGGGCGCTCGCCCATTCTTGAACAAACCCAAGCCCAAGCGGGGGCCCTTCAAGATGCTTTAAAAACAAACATGGCGGAAACTGAAACCGAGGTCTTCGTTTCCATGCGCTACTGGCATCCATTTGCTTTGGAAACCGCACAGGCGGTAAAAAAGTTTAACCCCGATAAAATAATATTACTGCCGCTGTATCCACAATATTCAACCACCACCAGCGCATCATCGCTTGCTGAATGGAAATCGGTTGCAGCGAACATTGGTATTTTGGCACCAACGCAATCTATTTGTTGTTGGCCAACCGAGCCGGGGTTTATTACGGCTGAAGCAAAACTATTAAACGAAGCGGTGGCCGTAGCAACGGCGACCGCCACCCCCAACACACCAGTTGAAGTTTTATTTTCTGCACATGGCCTGCCCAAGCGCACGGTTGAACGCACAGGCGACCCATACCCGGAACAGGTAATGGCCGGTGCCAAAGAAATTGTAAACGCCGCTGGTAAGCTTGCGCCGGGCAATGTGGGCAAGTTCAGTTGGAAGATAAGCTACCAAAGCAGGGTTGGCCCACTGGAGTGGATTGGGCCCGATACCGAAGACGAAATAAAGAGGGCTGGAAAAAGAAAAGCGGCGTTAATAGTTATTCCGTTGGCCTTTGTTTCTGAACATTCTGAAACTTTGGTCGAGCTAGATATTGAATATAAAGCAGTAGCAAAAAAAGCTGGGGTAAAAAATTATATTCGGGTGCCGGCGGTTGGCACCCACCCTGATTTTATAAATGGTCTGGCGGATCTTGTTGGTTTGGCATTGCAGGCAAAATGTAATCCGTTACCGGGTGCTGGTTGTGCCAATAGGTGCCAGCCCAAATCCAAGTCTAGCGCCCAGCCTAAACCAATGGCTTGTCCGGCGGTCGCGTCTGAGTGATACTTAAAATAGGTTCTTAATAATTTAAGGCGGAAAAACAAATGCTCGAAGGAAATGCTTTTTTGTGGGTAAAGGCGCTGCATGTAATCGCGGTTATTGCGTGGATGGCGGGGCTTTTATATTTACCAAGGCTTTTTGTTTATCACACCGAAACCACCCGTGGCAGCCAAGCATCTGAAACTTTTAAAATTATGGAGCGCCGCCTTCTTCGCGCCATTATGAACCCGGCGATGATTGCAACGTGGGCGCTTGGATTGTGGCTTTATGTTTCTTTGGGTGATTACTCTGACATATGGATGCATATAAAATTTGCTGGGGTAATTGGCCTTACCGTTGCCCATGGGCTTATGGCGCGCTGGCGCAAGGATTTTGAGGCTGACCGCAATGTTCGCCCTGATATTTTTTATCGTATTGCCAACGAGGTCCCCACAGCATTGATGATAATTATTGTTATTATGGTTATTGTGAGGCCGTTCTAAGGAAATAATCCTTTAATTTCTGCTGTTTATGTGCAATCAATACGTTTTCGAAACAAATTGCTATCCTTGCTTCTTCTTGGCTGGGGGCTTAAAAAGACTTCTTTTTTGACAAAGTCAGCTCCTTGGTCTAATTCTCTTTTTAAGTTTTCAAACCTCAAGCGGCCCGTTCCAGGGTCCACACCATTTTTATTAAGCCCGGTCTTAAAGTCCGGCCCGGGCAACACCTTCCAAATACTTGGCAAATATTACGCAAATTTTCAAAATATTTTTACACCCCACCTTTAAATCCAATCAACCCCATCAGCAAAAAAGTGACCAGGACAAATGAACCTCAAGGAACTCAAACTTAAAGCACCCGCAGACTTGCTTTCTTTCGCCGAAGGAATGGGGATTGAAAATGCAAGCTCTCTCAGAAAACAAGACATGATGTTTGCCATTTTGAAAAAGATGGCCGAAGACGGAACCGCCATATACGGCGATGGCGTGCTTGAAGTGCTGCAAGATGGATTTGGTTTTTTACGTAGCCCCGAGGCAAACTATTTGCCCGGTCCCGATGATATTTATGTTTCACCTTCTCAAGTAAGGCGTTTTGGCCTGCGTACCGGCGACACGGTTGAGGGCGAAATTCGTAGCCCCAAAGAAGGCGAGCGCTATTTTGCATTACTAAAACTAAATACCATCAACTTTGAAGACCCGGGCGCGGTAAAGCACCGTATTAATTTTGATAACTTAACACCGCTTTATCCTGACGAGCGGTTGATTATGGAAATTGATAACCCAGAAAACAAAGATTTTACTTCGCGCATAATGGATTTGATAACCCCAATTGGCAAAGGCCAGCGCGCGCTTGTTGTGGCGCCACCGCGTACAGGTAAAACCGTGATGCTGCAAAATATTGCCCACTCGGTTGAGGCCAACCACCCTGAATGTTATTTAATTGTTTTGCTAATTGATGAGCGTCCGGAAGAAGTTACTGACGTTTCGCGCTCGGTCAAAGGCGAAGTTGTTTCATCAACATTTGATGAACCGGCCCAGCGCCACGTACAGGTGGCCGACATGGTTATCCAAAAGGCAAAACGTTTGGTCGAACACAAACGCGACGTTGTTATTTTGTTAGATTCAATTACCCGCTTGGCGCGGGCCTATAACACCGTTGTCCCAAGTTCGGGCAAGGTGCTAACCGGCGGTGTTGACGCCAATGCACTGCAACGGCCAAAAAGATTTTTCGGTGCGGCCCGTAATATCGAAGAGGGCGGTTCGCTAACCATTATCGCCACCGCTCTTATCGAAACCGGCTCGCGTATGGACGAAGTTATTTTCGAAGAATTCAAAGGCACCGGTAACTCGGAAATTATTCTTGATCGCAAGGTTTCCGACAAGCGCATATTCCCAGCCATTGATGTAACCAAATCCGGCACCCGTAAAGAAGAGCTTTTGATCGACAAGGCCGCCATGAACAAGATGTGGATGTTGCGCCGTATTCTTATGCCCATGGGCGTTACCGACGCCATGGAGTTCTTGGTTTCTAAATTGAAGGAAACTAAAAATAACGCTGATTTCTTCGACAGCATGAATACCTAATTGTTTTTTTGATAAATAAAAACCGGGGCCTCGCTTTTGCAAGGCCCCGGTTTTTTGTTTTGTCGGCATTGTTGGTGGTTTATTTAGTTTTTACCACGGTCAGGTTTGTCGCGCTTCTCGCGCTTCTCGCGTTTTTCCTTTTTCTTTTCTTTTTTCTCTTCTTTCTTCATCTGGACTTTTTCCAGATGGCTTTCTTTTGCTTTGCGCTGAAGCTCGCGGCGAATTTCATTTCTTTCTTGTGGGGTTTCTGCCGCATCAAGACGGGCCTGATATTCAGCGATGTCTTCGTCGCTTAGGTTCTTTTTTAGGCCCTCAGGGATTTCGCGAGAGAAATTACCATCGACCTCTTCTTCGCCTTCACCTGCTGTGTCGTCGCCTTCGCCAGCACCATCAGTTGTGGTGCCATCATCTTCAGGTGCGGCACCTGTAATGGTGTCGATTATTGTATCAAAAATTGATTTGGTTTCGCCATCGGTGGTTTGGGCCATGGCTGGCGCTGTGCCCAGCGCAAACATCAGGGCCAACATGGCAATGGGTGAATTTATATATTTCATTAGACTGCCTCCATTAATTGGATCTGGGGCTACCCAGCGCTGGCGGTATTATATGATCAGCCACACGGCCATGATGTGACTGCCCGCACACAGTATTTAGGGGATAATAACCGTTGATCCGGTGGTTTTTCTGTCCTCTAGAT
Source organism: uncultured Thalassospiraceae bacterium (assembly GCA_965603095.1). Lineage (GTDB taxonomy): Bacteria > Pseudomonadota > Alphaproteobacteria > Rhodospirillales > Magnetovibrionaceae > DAOVVL01. Next base: position 153,574 of record CBFDBQ010000001.1, read on the forward strand.
CGTTATGGGCCTGGGCCACGTCGGCCAGTTTATATTCTTGTCCGATTTCTATTTTTACCTTGCCCGATGTGACCACATCTAAAAGATCGTTGGTCATAGAAACCAAATCATCGCGCCCGGCAATATATGTGAACAGTGTCGGGCGGGTTAAAAACAATGATCCCTTGGCCGCCAGTACCATGGGGTTAACCGGGTCAACCGGACCGGTTGCGTTGCCAAAGGTTACCATGGTGCCAAGGGGCTTTAAGCAATCGAGCGAATTATCAAAAGTGTCTTTACCAATGGAATCATAAACTACCTCGACACCCTTGTTATTGGTTAGCTCCATTACCCGGTCTTTGAAATTTTCTCGGGTGTAAATAATAGTGTGATCACAGCCGTGGGCTTTGGCCATTTCGGCCTTTTCATCGGTGCCAACGGTTCCAATAACCGTTGCCCCCAATGCGTGGGCCCACTGGCAAACAATTAATCCAACTCCACCAGCGGCGGCGTGCATTAAAATGGTGTCACCTTTTTTTACATTATATGTGCGGCGCAAAAGATACTGTGCGGTCAGGCCTTGCAACATCATGGCGGCCGCGGTTTTGTCGTCAATTGCGTCTGGTAATTTTATAACCCGGTCGGCAGCAATATTGCGGGCTTCAGAATACGCACCGGGTGGTTGTGATACATAGGCAACCCGGTCACCAACTTTTAAACCGCCCACACCATCACCAACCGCCTCAACCTTGCCTGCGCCCTCCATGCCCAAAACATGAGGCAATTCCAGCGGATAAAGGCCCGAACGCATATAGACGTCAATGAAGTTTAGCCCGATGGCCGTGTGGCGAATACATACTTCGCCGGGGCCGGGCGGGGTTAGCTCAATTTCATCAAGGACAAGCTTGTCCGTTCCACCAGCTTCATGGACGCGAACTGTTTTTATGGTGGTGCTCATTGCTGGGGGGGGTCCTTTACGGTTGTGGTTGGCATTTTTGTTATTGTTAGGCATCATAGCCCCACTTTAATAGATATAGGCACTAAAACGAATGACCAAAACCCCTAAAGATGACCCTCATTTTCGGGTTCATGTTTTTTGTTGCACCAACCAGCGCCCGGACGGGCATTCGCGGGGCTCATGTGCGGCAAAAGGTTCGGTAAAATTGCGCGATTATATGAAAGTTAGGGCCAAGGAAATGGGCCTTGGCGATGTGCGGATTAATTCGGCAGGATGTTTGGATAGATGCGAAGAGGGCCCGGCCATTGTAATTTATCCCGAAGGCGTTTGGTATTCGGCTGCCACCCGCGAAGACATAGGTGAAATATTGCAAAAGCATTTAATTGATGGCGGACGGGCGCGAAACCTTTTGATGCCCAGATCAACGGGGCGTGATTGTTCTAACCTAAGCGATAGCGATTGCGAGGATTGCGGTGGGTGCTAAGGGCGAACCCGTTACAATTTTTGCCAAGGCATCGGGCGCGGGCGTTGCCGGCGTTGCGGTTATTCGCATTTCTGGCCCGGGTGCGGGCGCCGCACTTGAAACCCTTTCAAAAAAAACTTTACCTCCGCTACGGCTTGCCAGCATCAGGCGCATTTATGACCCCAGCTTAAATGAAACATTAGACGACGCGTTGGTGTTGTGGTTTCCGGCACCCGCCAGCTTTACCGGCGACGATGTTTGCGAGCTACACCTGCATGGTGGTATTGCGGTTGTCTCAGATGTGCTTGGCGTGCTTTCGAAAATGGATGGGTTGCGCCCGGCAGAGCCGGGAGAATTTACTAGGCGGGCTTTTTTAAATAACAAATTGGATTTAACTCAGGTCGAAGGTTTGGCAGATTTAGTTGCCGCCGAGACCGAGGCGCAAAGACGCCAAGCATTAGTGCAGGCCGAAGGGGGTTTGGGCAAAGTTTATGATGGCTGGCGCGAACGATTGGTGCATGTTTTGGCTTTGACCGAAGCGGCCCTAGATTTTTCTGACGAAGAATTGCCCGATGATATTACCCAGGGCGCCATAACAACCTGCGGCGCAGTGATGGATGAAATTGAAATTCATCTGAAAGATGGACGCAAAGGCGAACGGTTGCGCACCGGTGTGCGTATGGCAATTTTAGGAGCGCCAAATGCGGGCAAGTCATCAATGATAAACGCGCTTGCCATGCGCGATGCGGCAATTGTTTCTGATATTGCCGGCACCACCCGCGATGTGGTTGAAGTCCATCTTAACCTTGGTGGCTATCCGTTGTTGGTGGCTGACACTGCCGGATTGCGGGGCATTGATAACGCAACCTTTGACGCCATTGAATTAGAGGGTGTCGCCCGCGCTCGGGCCTGGGCGGCGGGGGCTGATTTAAAACTTTGTATGTTTGACGGTAGCGCCCTGCCAAAACTTGATGAGGAAACAGTTGCGCTAATAAATGATGATGCGGTTGTTTGCATTAATAAGTCCGATAATTTAAGCGCCGATGTTCCGCAAAATATTTCTTCGCTAAATGTGTTTTCTGTTTCGGTTAAAACCGGCGACGGCATGGACGCATTGTTAGGCCATATTGAAAAACGGCTGGAAAAACTTTTACACGTTAGTGGCGATGCACCGTTACCAACCCGTGAACGTCATCGCCATGCGCTGGCCCAATGTGTTGATGCGCTACAGCGTTTTATAAGTGATAAAAACAAAGCCATTGATGAATTGGCGGCAGAGGATTTGCGCCTTGCGGTGCGCGCCCTTGGCCATATTACCGGACGGGTCGATGTGGAAGAATTGCTCGACATTATTTTTTCAGAATTTTGTATCGGTAAATAGCTTAACTATTAAGCGGGCGGATTATTTAAATTTTACCGCAGTGCCGTTGCAGATCACCATCAGCATGCTGACCTTGCCGGAAATGGTTTCATAATCAATATCAACACCAACAATTGCGTCGGCGCCTAATTCGCTGGCGCGACTTTGCATGTCTTGTAATGCAAATTCTTTTGCCTTTGCCAGCTCGTCTTCGTAAGCGCCGGAACGTCCACCGACTATGTCTCTAATGCCGGCAAACATATCTTTGAAAATGTTTGCGCCCATTATGGCCTCGCCCGCAACAATGCCGAGGTATTTGGTAACTTGCTGCCCTTCGATTGAATCGGTTGTGGTGACAATCATTTTTCCTGGCATTTTTCCTGGCATTTCTCTTGGCATATATCTCGCTCCGCTTTATAGGACTCTGTTTGACTTTGGCATCGGTGCTTCTTACGTTCTGCCCATGATTAAAGGTAGCAATAAAACCGGTGGCGACAAGTACGATGTAATCGTAATTGGTGGTGGCCATGCGGGCGCTGAGGCCGCGGGCGCAGCGGCGCGGGTGGGGGCCAAAACCCTTTTGCTGACGCAGCGCATTGAAACAATTGGTGAAATGTCGTGCAACCCAGCCATTGGCGGTTTGGGCAAGGGTCATCTGGTGCGCGAGATTGATGCGTTGGACGGCATAATGGGCAAGGCCATTGATGCGGGCGGCATCCAGTTTCGCATGCTAAATAAATCAAAAGGCCCAGCGGTGTGGGGCCCACGGGCGCAGGCAGACCGAACCCTTTATAAAAAAGCGGTGCTGGAATTATTGTGCCAAACCAATAATTTACAGATAATGGAGGGCTCGGTTGAGGACCTTATAATTGATGGTGACAGTGGCTCACAGCGCGTATCAGGAATTGTTATGTATGACGGCAAAACCATAAGATCGCAATCTGTGGTGCTTGCTACGGGCACTTTTCTAAATGGCCTGATCCACCTTGGTAAAAAAACTTGGCCCGCCGGAAGGATGGGGGACAAGCCTTCGATTGGTCTTGCTAACACATTGAAATTGCACGGTTTTCCCACTTCACGATTAAAAACCGGAACCCCGCCACGCATAGATGGCCGCACCATTAATTGGGATATTCTTGAGCGACAACCGGGCGACAGCCCGCCGGTTCCATTTTCATTTATGAATGACGCCATAACCCAGCCGCAAATAGATTGCTTTGTAACCGGAACCACGCCCGCTACCCATGCATTGATTGAAGCAAATCTTGAACATGCGCCAATGTATTCGGGCCAAATAGAAGGTACCGGCCCAAGGTACTGCCCATCCATCGAGGACAAGGTGGTGCGCTTTGCCGGGCGGGACCGTCACCAAATATTTCTAGAGCCCGAAGGCTATGACACAGATGTTGTTTATCCCAACGGCATATCAACATCGTTGCCCGAGGAAGTTCAGCTGGAAATGCTAAAAACTATCCCCGGTCTTGAAAAAGCGACCATTACCCAGCCGGGATACGCCATTGAATATGATTTTGTTGACCCGCGGGAGCTGGGCCCAACCCTTGAAACCCGCAGGGTTAAGGGGCTTTTCTTTGCTGGGCAAATTAACGGCACCACCGGATACGAAGAAGCCGCGGCCCAGGGGCTGGTGGCTGGCGCCAATGCGGCCATGAGGATTGCTAGTGGAATAACAGGGAAAAATTTTGTTGTGGATAGGGCAGAGGGCTATATGGGGGTCATGATTGATGACCTTGTGACCCTGGGCACCGAAGAGCCCTACCGCATGTTTACATCCCGTGCCGAATACCGCCTGCGCCTTAGGGCCGATAACGCCGATCAGCGCTTGACGGAAAAGGGCCATAAAGTAGGGCTGGTGGGCACAGCGCGCCACCATGTCTTTGTTAAAAAGCTGAGTAGCCTGCAGGGCGCGCTATCATTGACCCGGGGCTTGGTGTCTTCACCTACAAAATTGCAGAAATCAGGCATTTTGGTCAAACAAGACGGCAGGAAAAGGTCTGCATTTGAAATGCTGGGCATACCCGGAAACACGATCCAGAGCCTATCCGCCCACTGGCCGGAGCTGGTGGAAATTGATGCTAAAACCGTGACCCAGCTAGAGATTGAGGCCGGATATGCCGATTATATTCATCGCCAAGACGCAGATGTTAGGGCCTTTCGTGCCGACGAGGGGTTGTCCATTCCCCAAAGCCTGGATTATGGCTCCATAGCTGGCCTTTCCAACGAGGTGCGCTCAAAGCTGGACACGGTCAAGCCCGCCACAATAGGCCAAGCGGCCCGTATTTCAGGGGTTACCCCAGCGGCACTGACCCGGCTTTTGGCCCATGTCAGGCGTGACCATACTGGCGCCTAGGCCACACTTAATACCACTTTTCCTTGTTTTTAGCTACCTTCAGGGGCTATGGTTCACGTACCGTGACTATGTTTCACGTGAAACAATTTGCCCATAGTCTCAGATAAAATGTTTCACGTGAAACGATCGGAGGCCAATAACTAAGGTCAAGAACCAGGAAAGCCATAAATGAGCAAGCATATGACCGCTAGTCAGTTTCAGACCGCTACCGGGGTGGACGACGACACCTTAGCCCGGTTGGAGACCTATGCCCAGTTATTGGAAAAATGGCAGGGGGCCATTAATCTTGTGGGGCCAGATACGGTGGCGCATATGTGGAGTAGGCATTTTCTCGATTCAGCCCAGCTGGCCCCGCACATCGGCCCCGATGATGTGGTGGCCGACCTTGGCAGCGGTGCCGGCTTTCCCGGAATGGTCTTGGCCATAATGGGCAAAAAGGTGCATTTGCTAGAAAGCGACGAAAGAAAGTCCACATTCTTATCCACCGTTAATCGCCAGTGTTCAGCAGGGGCTACGGTGCATACGGGGCGCATAGAAAAAGCCAAGCCCATGGGGGCTGACGTGGTGGTGGCGCGGGCTCTTGCGCCACTGGAAAAGCTGCTGGATTTGGCTCTCCCCCACAGGATATCCACAGGGAAATGTTTGTTTTTAAAGGGAAAGAGCTGGGATGAGGAATTGACCGAGGCCAAGAAACGCTGGAAGATGCGCGCCAACACATGGCCCAGTATAACCAATGCAAATGCGGCCGTTATCGAAATAAACGATATTTCTCGTTTATAATCAATAGGTTATAACAACATGAATGATGGCGAAACAAATATCACTAGCCCCGATAATGGCCTTAATGGCGTCTCCGGCGGTTCTGGGCGACCCAGAATAATAGCCATCGCCAACCAAAAGGGCGGCGTGGGCAAAACCACCACCGCCATTAATTTAGCGACCGCGCTGGCGGCGGTTAAACAGCGGGTGCTTTTGGTGGATCTTGACCCACAGGGCAATGCCTCCACCGGGTTGGGCATCAATAGGCGCGAGCGCAAGATAGATACCTATCAAGTGGTAATCGGCGGCGCGTCATTAAAAGATGCAATTCATAAATCCGGCATCCCCGGTCTTGATATTGTTCCAGCGGGAATGGATCTATCAGGGGCCGAGCTTGAGCTGGTTGATGTCGAAGAACGTGAAACCAGATTAAAAAAAGCAATTGGCAACGGCGCCGACGAATACGATTACGTTCTAATTGATTGCCCGCCGGCACTTGGGTTGCTGACACTTAATGCGCTTATTGCGGCGCAGGCGGTATTGGTTCCGTTGCAGTGCGAATTTTTTGCCCTCGAAGGCGTAAGCCATTTAGTAAAAACAATCGAACGGGTAAGAAAAGCATTTAACCCTGAGTTGGAAATACAAGGCATCGTGCTTACCATGTTTGATAAGCGCAATAATTTATCGGATCAGGTTGCCAGCGACGTGCGCGAACATTTTGGCGACATAGTTTATAAAACTGTCATACCGCGCAACGTTCGTGTTTCCGAAGCACCGTCATTTGGCAAACCAGTTTTGATGTACGACATGGCGTGTCGTGGTAGCCAAGCATATTTGCATTTGGCGGGCGAGGTTTTAAAACGCGAAGGTCACAGCATGGTTTAGTGCGTGGTTTAAAAATTTTTATTATTATAAGCGGAGCTTGTTATGTCGGTAGAAAATAAAAAAACCCCAGGGCGTGGTCAAGAGCGTGGTCTGGGCCGTGGTTTGTCAGCGTTGCTTGGTGATGACGAAGATGACGCGCCAGCACAAGAAACAGGCGCAGTAGAAAATGGTAAAAAAGTTGCGGTTACAAATATGCACCCCGGCAAGTATCAACCGCGCCACGGTTTTAACGAAGACGAATTAAAAGACCTTGCAAGCTCCATTCGTGAAAAAGGCGTGTTGCAACCATTGTTGGTGCGGCCACATCCGGGCATTGATGGTGCCTTTGAAATTATTGCGGGTGAACGTCGTTGGCGCGCCGCGCAGTTGGCGCAAGTTCATGAGTTACCGGTAATAATCCGCGACTTTGACGACGAAGAAACATTAGAAGTCGCCCTAATAGAAAACCTGCAACGCCAAGACCTTTCCCCCATAGAAGAAGCCCAAGGCTATCAGCGCTTGCGCGATGAATTTTCCCATACACAAGAAGTGCTAGCCGATGCATTGGGAAAAAGTCGGCCACACGTTGCCAATATGTTGCGGCTTTTATCCCTGCCCGAAAGTGTAAAAGACATGCTTGATGACGGCAGGCTTTCAGCCGGCCACGCCCGGGCGTTGCTGGGGGCAGAAAATCCAGAAGCAGTTGCGGCTGAGGTTTTGAAAAAAGGCCTTAATGTTCGCCAAACTGAAAGCTTGGTAAAGTCAGGCCGCGGCACAGGTGGCGGCACGGGTGCGGGCAATAAAGGTAAAGGCAAAACAAAAGACGCCGATACCGTGGCGCTGGAGCGCGACCTTACCAATCAACTGGGCCTAAAGGTTGAGGTTCGCGATAAAAAAGGCAAAGGCCAGCTAGTAATTAATTATGAAAATCTCGAACAGCTAGATGGCGTCTTGGCCCGGCTTATGCGCTCTTGAAATAATGAGTAAAAAATAGTGGAAAGATAAGGAAAACAGCCAGCCTCCTTAACCTTGACGGGGCATGGGTGTATTTTCCTATTAACACAACCCGGTGGAAACTCAGTGGAAACCCGGGGACAATCTTATATAATTTTGGTGAAATTTAACGGCGCCTACCGGCCCGCGCGGCTTGTGCAATTTGGATAAGGGCGCGGTGGCACATGGCCGGCGCCGGCAAACCGGTTGTTTTACAATCAAGCTCGGCCTGAGTTAATAGCTCAAACGCGCGCGCCAATCGTTCCCGTGGCCAAATATTTAGCTGCGCCTTGAACTGGTCTTTAAACATATAAAAAACTGGCGGACGCAAAGACCTAAGGGCGTCTTCCGATGATTTGCCTTCGTCTATTTCGCCGCGAGCCAGATGCAGGCGTTGAAAATGACGCGAGCTTGCCCTTACCACGGCAACCGCATGGACGCCCTCGCCAAAAGTTTTTTCCAATGCGACGTCTAGTTTATCAATGTTGCCGCTGGCGGCGGCAAAAACCACATCGTCCATTGATGTGGCGGCGGCCTCACTTAATGAGGCCCGAACATCATCGACGGAAATTTCTCCAGGCGCGCCTTTGTAAATGGCCAATTTTTCAAGCTCGCTTCGGGTTAGCGAACGGTCAGCCCCAAGGCTTTGTTGCAATAGGGCCATGGCGTCACGACTGACGGTTATGTTGTGTGTTTTAAGTGAATTGCGAATAACATCGGGCAATGATCTGGCATCATCGCCATAACACGCCAATGCAACGGCGTTTGTCGAGCCTTCAAAAAGTTTTCGCAAACTAGAGCGCGGCGTTAGCTCGCCCGCTTCAACAATAACCATTGCTCCTGCCCCGGTGTTAGTTTCAAGCAGCGCTGCGCAAACACCACTGCAGCCATCGGTTGCTTGGCGCACCCGCACAACCCGGCCACCGCCACCAAATGATAGCGCGCTTGCTTCGTCGGATAATCTTGCTGGGTCAGCTTTAATATCGGATGTAAAAAGCTCGACCACCGAAAATGGATCGTTTAAATCTGCAACTTCAGTTCGGCCCAGTATTTCGGCGCGTTCTTTAATTAACCCAACATCAGGGCCGTAAAGTAAAATTGCGCGTAAGGACGTATCAGGCTTTTCTAAAAACGACCTAATTGCTGCGCCCTTTATTATCATTTGGCACCATTAACCACTGGCTCTACTGGATTTGAAAAATAAATTGCCATGCGTCGTTCTAGCTGTTCACCCATATCAACAACCGCCCGGTCGCGCGCATCATTTTTTGCGATAAGGGTTGCGTAGTCACTACTTAATAAGTTGTGGCTAACTACAGAAAAAAGCGATCCGGAAAAAACCTTGCGACTATCGCTCAGGCGGATAAGTACATAACTAGCAGTAAGGCGTAAGTTGGCGCGGGTTGGTGATGTATCTTTGGCAACTGCAACGTTTTGGCTCGATTGGGAAAGTGTAATTTTTAAATTATGGGTGCTAGCCGCCATCTGCCCACGCGGGTGTAGGCGACGTTCAAGCTCTATATGCATTTTTTGCCCAACCCGATCACCGATGGGGGCAATTGAAATACCTGATAAATTTGTCGCTACGCCCGGGTTGCTGGCGGCTTGGCCATAAAGCGGGCGGTAGCCACAGCCAGATAATGACAGCCCAGAAACGGCCGCCAACAAAAGCAAAAAATTACGCGCCTTAAATAACAACATTTATAATCCTGTTTGGAACCACCACTATTTTCTTTGGTGTTTTGCCAGCCATTGCGGCTTGTACATTCTTGATAGCAAGGGCCGCTGTTTCGGCCGTTTTTGTATCGCAATCTTTGGGTAGCTCAACCGTGCCGCGCAGTTTGCCCATAACCTGAACCCCAATGGTAACGGTATCATCAACCAGCAACTTTTCAATGGCCTTAGGCCACGGTTCATCGGCCAGCAAGGTCTCGCGACCCAATAACTGCCACAGCTCCTCAGCCAAGTGCGGCATCATCGGATTAATAAGTTTTGTTGTGGTCTCGAATCCTTCGCGCAGAACCGCCTTAATGCCGTCGCCTTCTTTGGTGTTTTCCAGTGCATCTGCCAAAGCATTAGTAAGTTCGCGAATGCGGGCAACCGCCTTGTTAAAATGAAACGCATCAAGGTCGCGAGTTACGCCATCAATTGTTTTGTGTACTTGGCGATGAAGCGCATCGGCACTGCCTTCAAGGCCATCTGGAACGGTTGAATTTTTTTCCGACAAGCTTGAAATATTTTCAGCCACCATGCGCCACAGTTTGGAAACGTAGCGCCACGCACCTTCGATACCGCTGTCGGTCCAATCAAGATCACGGTCCGGCGGGCTGTCCGATAGCATAAACAAGCGCGCAGTATCGGCACCATATTCACCAATAATTATTTCAGGATCGACCACGTTCTTTTTAGACTTGGACATTTTTTCCGAACGCCCAACGGTGTAGTCGTCATCACCAAGCGCCAGTGCCTCTTCCGGCGTTATCCATTTATCGTCTTGTTTCGATTTATAGGTTTCGTGGCAAATCATGCCCTGTGTCATCAGCCCCGCGAACGGTTCTTTTATACCTATATATCCGCAGTCTTTTAAGGCGCGGGTAAAAAACCGCGAATAAAGCAAATGTAAAACCGCATGCTCTATACCGCCAATGTATTGATCAACCGGCAACCAATAATCAACCGCATCGCGGTCAAACGCGCCGTCTGCGTTGGGCGAGGTAAAGCGTGAAAAATACCAAGAGCTTTCAAAAAAAGTATCAAAGGTATCGGTTTCGCGCACCGCATCTTTGCCACAAGTTGGGCATTTAACATGTTTCCATGTGGGGTGTGCATCTAGTGGATTACCGGCAACGCTTAAATCAACATCGACCGGCAATTCAACTGGCAAATCTTTTTCCAGCACAGGAACTTCGCCGCAATCACCACAGCGAATGATGGGTATGGGGCAACCCCAATAGCGTTGCCTGGAAACACCCCAATCACGCAAGCGGTATTGAACCGTGCCTTCGCCGCAGTTTAAATCTTGCAATTTTTTAATGGCTGCTTTTTTTGCATCAACTACTGTAAGCCCGTTTAAAAATTCTGAATTAACCGCGACACCATCATCGACAAATGCTTCAAGCCCGCTGTCGCCAAGATTTTTTATAAAACTTTCTTCGTCTGCGCCGCCGGCAATATCTTTTGGTGCGACCACAGCAATGACCTGCAATTTATATTTGCGGGCAAAATCCATGTCGCGCTGATCGTGCGCCGGACAGGCAAAAATTGCCCCGGTGCCATATTCCATCAATACAAAGTTAGCGATATAAACCGGTAATTCTTGGCCCGGGGTAAATGGGTGAATTGCTTTTAGGTTTGTGTCAAAACCTTCTTTTTCAGCCTGCTCTATGGCCGCCTCCGATGTGCCCAGCGCACTGCATTTGGCAATGAACGCGGTCATGTCCGGGTTATTTTTTGCAAGCTCTAATGCCAACGGGTGGTTGGCGGCAATGGCCATGAACGAAGCGCCATATAGCGTATCGGGCCGCGTGGTGTAAATTTCCAACCTGTCGTCACGGTCTTTTAATTTGAAAAAAACTTGTGCGCCTTCGGAACGACCAATCCAGTTTTCCTGCATGATGCGAACTTTATCGGGCCAGCGTTCAAGTTTTTCAAGTTCGCTCAACAAATCTTCGGCGTAATCGGTAATTTTTAAAAACCACTGGCTTAGTTTTTTCTTTTCAACCGCGGCTCCGGTGCGCCAGCCCTTGCCATCAATGACCTGTTCGTTGGCCAGCACGGTGTTGTCAACCGGGTCCCAGTTGACCCACGATTCCTTGCGATAGGCGATACCGTTTTTCAGGAAATCTAAAAACATTTTTTGTTCATGTTTGTAATATTTTGCATCGCAAGTTGCGATTTCGCGATCCCAATCGTAGCTCAGCCCCATGGTCTTTAGCTGCGCCTTCATGGTTTCAATATTTTGATGAGTCCACTTGGCCGGATGGGTGTTATTTTGTATGGCGGCGTTTTCAGCCGGCAAACCAAAAGCATCCCAACCCATTGGGTGTAACACGTTAAATCCTTGCGCCCGCTTTAGGCGCGCAACCACATCGCCAAGGGTATAATTGCGCACGTGGCCCATATGAATGCGTCCAGACGGATAGGGAAACATTTCAAGCACGTAATATTTTGGACGTGTGGCATCGATGCTAACGGCAAAGGTTTTATTGTCGCGCCATGCGGCTTGCCACTTGGTTTCGGTTTTACGAAAATTATACTTGTTGCTTGCTGGCGTAGAAGTAGAACTAGACATAAGGCATCAACATCCTGAGCCGTTAGATTTTAATTAATTTCCGGCTGCTCTGTTGGCCGAACGTAGCTGGCGGGCACGGGTAAGAATAGCGTCTTCAATTTTGCGCCCAGCGTCGGCTTCGCCCGGGGCGTCACGCCAGGTGCCATTGGTATCTATAATTTGGCGGAACACTGATGCGCGCATTCCATCGGCCCTGAGCTGGGTCCCTAAAACATAAATGTTTAATTTAAATCGTTCGTTGGGGCTTTCCGGCGGTGAATACCAATCGGTTAGTATTACCCCGCCAAACGGGTCTGCCGATGCGATGGGCATGAAAGCAATGGTATCTAATGTGGCGCGCCACAAATAAGCGTTAACCCCAATGCCACCACCTTGGTTGCCGTCGCGGGATTTATCGCCACTACCAAATATGCCGCCTTCGCCGGTTATTTTGTCCGGCTCACCATATTGTTTGCCCATTTCTGTAATCCGGTTTCTTCTTGGGATCTTCGGGCCACCAGTTGGTGTTGGCAAAGCAGAACAAGCCCCCAGCAGAAATATTCCGGTAAATCCAAGCATGAGAGCTTTTCTGCGGGTTATTTTAACGGTGGGTTTGGGCATGCTTGGGACAACCTTTGGCTAATAAATAAATTTGAATTGGCGAATGATAGATCAATCACAGTTAATGACTAGGCACATAATACTTAGATGTCGCCACCTATCAATCGGCGAATTGATTTAAGCTAGATAAAAACAAAAATTAAATTAGAAATTATATTCACCCTCACCTATTACCCATTCACTCTTTGAAATTATTTGCCATGAACTTCCCCACCCACTCTCGGGTGGCACCTAAACGTGAGGGCAAAATTGTTAATTACACATAATCTTATCATATCAATGCGTTATGGTTAATTTGCGCAATTTTTCCTTAAAAATTTTAAAAAATCATTTATTTTCAATGGATTAACCCAAAATAAACCTGGCCCGCGTGTGGCCCAAACGCAGATTTGGGGTGTGGCAGAAATATCACTAATCCCAAAAGATGTTGTTTTTATGGTGATTTTTACTAGACGAATTCGGGCCAAAAGCACAGTATCTCGCCATCCACTAAGGGATAAAGCTGCCGTGTCGTTACTGCCACACTAAAATAAAACGCAGAACGTCGCGGTTAATAGGAAAACACTAAAGGAGATATTATGAAAAAAATTCTTATGGGGACCACAGCAATTGTTGCTCTGGCTACCTTCTCATCACAAGCTGTTGCTGCCGATCCAATCGCTGTTAGCGTTGGCGGTTTCTCTAACTTTATGGTTGGCCTTGCCAACGATCAAGACGCCGCTAATCTCGTTAGCGACCTTGGCATGTCACACGATAGTGAAATCCACGTTAAAGGTTCAACCACTCTCGACAACGGCGTATCTGTTGGCGTTACAATTGAACTCGAAACTGGTTCAAACCCTGGCACAGCTTCTGGCGGTACCGGTGATCTTGACAGTGTTGATCGCAACTACATCACCATTTCAAGCGATGCCATGGGCGCACTTGTTCTTGGCGAAACCAACCACGCTGCCGACGCAATGGCAGTTGGCGCACCTATGACCGGCCCTGTTGGTTTTGGTGATGCATGGGATTGGGCTTCTACAGACCAAACCACAACCACTGGTGCTGGTAACGGTACAGGCAACTTCTCGAACGACACTATCAAGTTCAAGTACATTTCGCCTGACTTCAGTGGCGTATCTGTTGGTGTTTCTTACACCATCGGTTCATTCGCTAACGAACCAAGTGCTGGTCAACTTTCACCATACTCAGCAACCCAAGACCAAGCTTCTTTAGCTCTTGCTTACAGTGGCGAAATGTCTGGTGCAGCTGTTGACGTAAGTGTTGTAAACCACTTTGCACAAGATAACCTTACCACCACCGCTTTTGGTGTTAACGTTGGCATGAACGGTTTCACCGTTGGTGGTAACTATGAAACACAAGAAGACAACACACAGGCAAACGGCCTTACCACCTCTCCTCTTGATGGTACAGCTTATAGCGTAGGTGTTGCTTACGAAACTGGTGCTATGACTGTTTCAGCTTCTTACCTAGATTCAGAAGCTGACGGCGCTGTAGGCGGCGGTTCTAACGAAACAACCGAATGGGTTTTGGGTGTTTCTTATGACCTAGGCGCAGGCGTTGGTCTTGCTGCTAGCTATTATGATGCAGAAAACAAAGCTGAAAACGCTGGACAAACTCAGTCTGTTAGCGGCATTGTTGCTGGTATCGAAGTTTCATTCTAATTTGATTTAGAAAAAAACTTTTACGTTATGGAAAGGGCGGCCCCCATAAAGGGTCGCCCTTTTTATTTATTATTGTTTTAGCTTTTTCTTTGTTTTTGACCGCTTAATTCTTTGTGGTGAATGTTTCTATTCCTGCCAGCCCAATTAGATTTTTTCCCGCACCGTTTAGCCGCCTAGCCGTCAGTTTATTTATGCCGCCTATGGCAACTATCGGCAGTGGGCTGTTGTGGGCAAGATATGTAAACCTAATTATTCTTAATGGGGCTGTGTCTGCGTGGCTTTTAGTAGAAAACACCGATCCCAAAATGACAAAATCCACCCCCGCATTTTTGGCCCTTATTAATGCTACTTTTCCGTGGGCGCTGGCGCTTATAATAAACCCTTTTGGCATTGGGCTTGGGGCCATGTCTTTAATGGACCCCCGTCTAATTATTGCTTCTGATAGGTGGGCGCCATCTGCTCCCATGGCCAACGCCAGACGTATGGGCCCCGCTAACAATACTAGGTGACCCATTTTGTGGGCCATGGGAATAACCCGGGCGGCCAGTTGGCAGAGATTTCTTTGGTTTTTTGACCGTAAAAGAACCATTGATTTTGGCGGTAGCAGGCTTAAAAAACGTTCTGGGTCGGGCAGGCGGTCATCATCGGCAACCAACATCCATGTTTTGTTTTTATTGTTGTTTGTTTGAAGTCTCACCGGCGGGTATCCTATTGGTAATATATAAGCAGCAATTGACTGGTTTAATTATAGCAAAGCATCACATTAATATGACAGATAGTAATGACGCGGCCTTTAACCTTGAGGCCATAAAACAAAAAATTAATGCCACCAGCGATAACGCAAAGGGTGGCGCTGGGCATGATAATGACACGCCAACGCTTGTATGCGTTTCAAAAACCCATGATGGTGCAAAAATTATCCCTGTTCTTGCGGCCGGACACAGGGTGTTTGGTGAAAACCGAGTGCAAGAAGCAATGGCAAAATGGCCCGATTTAAAAAAACAATTTTCAGGGGTTGAGCTTCATCTTATCGGCCCACTGCAAACCAACAAAGTATCGGACGCGGTAAAAACATTTGATGTTATCGAAACCGTAGACCGGGAAAAACTGGCCCGCGCCCTGGCCAAAGAAATGGAAAAAACTAAAAAAAATATTCCGGTTTTTATTCAAATCAATACCGGCGAAGAAGAACAAAAAGCAGGCATAGCCCCAGTTAAAGCAGACGCCTTTATTGCCCTTTGTCGTGATGAGCTAAAATTAAATGTGGTGGGTTTAATGTGCATACCCCCAGTTGATGATGTGCCGGGCATGCATTTTGCTTTGTTGGCAAAAATTGCCAAACGCAACAACATAAAAAATCTTAGCATGGGAATGAGCAGTGATTATGAAACCGCAGTTCAATTTGGCGCAACCCACGTTCGTGTTGGCAGTGCCATATTCGGCAATCGCCCAGCGCTGATTTAAGATAGTTGGCTTAAGGTTGTTGGTGTTTTTTAGGGGCGTATTCGCCCAAGGCAGTAAATAATTCATCCAGCTCTTTTTCATAGGGCGCCCAGCTGTTAAGCGATGATTTATAAATTGGCTTTCGAACCTGTAGCACGCTTGCGGTTAGAACGTCGCGCTTAGATTTATGAAAATCAAGACAGGAATCTTCCCAATCAAGGCCACAATGTTTTATTAATTTTTTGGCCTGGGCGTCGACATCGTCAACCGTGTCAGAATATTCAATGTCAAGAATGTGTCCGGGTAAAACCTCATGCCAATAGGCCATAATTTTTTCATAAAAATTATAATAATTGCCCAATTCATCTAGGTCGTAAGAATAAGCATGGCCGCTTTGGAAGCTCTGCTTAAAACACGAAAAGCATGTTTCGGCCGGTTCGCGTCGACAATGAATTATTGTGGCATTGGGAAATAATTTATGAATAAGCCCTATATGTAAAAAATTACTAGGCATTTTATCGGTAAAGTATGGCTCCGCATGAGATGGCACATTATCTATATAGGTTTGGGCTAAATCTTGCAGTTGTTCGTTATCAAGGCTGGGCAAGTTTTCAAAACTTGGGTTTGAAAACTTTTTTGCGCGCAACCCGGTTCCGCGCTCTATATCAAGTAGGCCAATAAACGGCAGTTCGCCGGCACCAAAAACTTGCGAATGGCTGGAAATAATTTGTTCAGTCAGGGTTGTGCCGGATCTGGGCATCCCGACAATAAAAATGGGTTTTTGTTCGGGCACCGTATTAAGCGGCAGTATGGTTTTTTTCAACGTTTGTGGCGAAAAGGTATTTTTTATAATCTTAAATCTTTCATCGTAATCATTCCTAGGGCTTTCTTTGGCCTGAAAAATTGCATCTGTACCTTTTTTAAGCGCAGCAAACGCACGGCCCTGTTCCCCCAAGTTTTCTAGTGTTCTGAACATGGCAACGCCAATCCTATTTTGTAGCGCCGGGCTTAAATTGTCATTTTTTTCTAGGCGTTCTAGGTTGGCAAGAAAATTAGGGTCAGCGGCGGTTTCTTTGTTGGTAGAAAGCAAATAATAAGCATCAATACTGTCGGGGTCTTGGGCCAACATCTGGTGGCCCAGCTCATATGAGCGTTCAATATTCCCCACAACTTGTAACGCCCTAGCAAGGCTGGCTATGGCATCAATGTCGTTGGGTTCGCGCTCTAATATAATATCCAGCAATTCTATTGCCCCGGGGTAATCACCGGCGTCAACTGATGTCTCTGTCATTTGACGGAGGTTTTTGGAATTTCCAACACCAAGCTTTCTGCCTTGGCTAAAGCTTTCAACCGCTTCGCCCGAACGGTTCATGGCGACAAGCGCGTTGCCACGGTTAATATAAGCATTGGCAAAACGTGGATGTATTTCAATCACACGGTCAAACATCACTAACGATTTATCCAGCTGACCATCTGACATAAGCGCCACACCCAAATTACACATTAGGGTTGGCTGGTTCGGCGCAACCTTATCTGCCTTAGCAAGTATTTTTATTGCCGCCGGGAAATCGCCCGCGTTTATAAACACGGCACCCATATTCATTAGTGCGGCCGGGTTGTTGGGTTCTTTTAAAAGCGTGCGCTTAAGAAACTTTTTTGCAATTTTAAAATTACCTTTTTCAATATAGGCATTGGCAATATTTAAATTTGCAGAAGGGTGATCGGGTTCATACTTTAACGCAAGCTTAAGAGATTTTATTGCCGCGTCTAGTTGGCCCGTGTTTTTTTGCGCGATGCTAAGATTTAGATGGAATTCAGGATTTTTGGGACCGACGGCAACGGCATTGGAAAGAATATCTACTGCGATGGCGTATTCTTTTTTTTGTAAATATAGATAACCAAGATTGTTTAGGGCATCCGGGCTTCGGGGGTTGGCCTTAAGCACCCGAAGGTACAGCGCTTCAGCATCATCAAGGCGGCCTTGTTGGTGCAAATTAGCTGCATCCAATAGGGTTTTGTTAATAACGTTGGTGGGCTGCATAGGCATGTTTAATCAGGCTAACTCTCATAATGGCATAACAGTCAGTATAAGGATATTGGCGCGGTTAAGAAGTTTTTTATGAAAAAGAAATATCAGGAAAACGCTTACTGCCTAGTGCTCAAACAGATCGCGCTGTGGCTGGCTTGTTATTGCCATTGTCACCAAGGCGTCCGGCGCTGTCATATTTATCTGTAGCCCCCATAATCGCTGACTGGGTCCATATGTTTGATGAATATTCAACCGTGCTTTGTGTTGCGCCAAACCCGGGTCGGCGTGCAGTTCCTGCATCACCAAGAATGTTTGCATCATTTTCAGCGCGGAGGTCGACCGAACCAACTAGCGCGTCAGTTCCCATGAGGCCATCAGCCCCCCCGTCGGATTTGTTGGCCGCAATATTTGTATTTTCATCGTCATCCACGCCTTCCAACAAAGCCATTGCGTGTTCGGCCGGGCTTTTACCAGTTAGAATTTCAATGAAACTGCTTACTGCACCAATTCCCAGGCCAACTGGGCCGCCAAATAAAAAACCGCCAGCCATGGATGCAAGCGGATTAATCTCGTCTCCGCTGGCTGCCCGGTAAACGCTTGAAACACCGGGAATGTGTTGTAACGGGTTAACCGCATCAAGGGCGGCATCAAACAGGTTGCCACCACTGTCCACATTTTCTGTTTGCCCGCTTTGTTTGGGGCCATCAATGCGGGCGCGGACCTCAGCCGCAATCTTTGCCGCCTGGTCTTCTCTGCTAATACTAAGCGCGTTTACGGCCATTAATAACTATTCCTGTTCACAACAACTCATATCCCGCTTAAGACCCCGCTCAGGCCGTGGCCTGAGGGGTTTGGCCCAAGGGATTTGACAAGTTCCTATCATATATAATGCAATAGCAATGCCAGAAAGCTTATGTATATATTTCAAGGAGTTATTGGATGTTGCGTAATCGAAATAATCAAAAAATAGGGAAAAATCTGCCGTTTTTAAAGGGGTTAACTAAATAAAGGGGAAAAATTGCCCCCACTAGCCAAGAGGGCTCAAGGGCAGGCCGGGCGATGGTAAAAAAATTGGGGCCGTTAAAACAGGTGGCCGCCCTTGGCTTTTTTTACTTCCAGATAATGTTCGTTGTGTTTATTGGCGGGAAACGCGTGGGGCACGCGCTCATCCACATCGATGCCAAAGGTAGAAAGCGCAACTACCTTGTCCGGATTATTGGTGAGCAATTTTATTTTTTTAAGACCTAGATCTTTCAGCATTTGTGCCGCCGGAAGGTAAACCCGCTCGTCGGCATCAAAACCAAGTTCTTCGTTGGCATCTAGCGTATCAAGCCCACCGTCCTGCAGGGTATATGCGCGCAGTTTATTTACCAAACCAATGCCACGCCCTTCTTGTGCAAGGTACAACAGAACGCCGCTACCAGCTTTACCAATTTCAGAAATTGCACCACGCAACTGGTCGCCGCAATCGCAACGAAGCGAGCCCAAAAGATCGCCGGTAAAGCATTCGGAATGGAGCCGAACCAATGCGGGCTTGTTATCATCCCCCGGCGTACCAATAACTATGGCCAGATGTTCAACCCCGCCATCCTGTGGCCGATAGGCAATTATCCGTGCGTTCTCAGCGCCCTCAAGCGGCACCCTGGCGTCGCTTACGCGCTTTAATGTGCGTGCGGTTGTGCGTTCGTGTTGAAATATATCGCCGCCATCAACCAGCTGGATATCGTGTCTGGCCGCCCATCCGGCGGTATCAAATGTTGTGCTGTCGCCAATGGGAATAACTATGGTCGCCGGCAGCAGGCGGGCCATTTTTGCCAGACTAACCGCGGCCGCTTCTCCGCCGTGACGCGCGCATGCTCGCACCACGGCATCGCTTGTGTCGTTTGTTGCGGGCTCTAGTATGGGGTCGGTCAAACGCGCAAGTCTTGCGGCGTCTGGTTTGCCCACAAACGAAACCGCTAGCACCGAATGCTCATCGCCAAGTGCATTACCGCCAAGCCCAAGCCTTATTGCCCGTCTGCGGGTAATTGTTAGCTCGGCTTTAATTTTATCATTAACACCACCAGCCGCATCAAGACTGGCTGTAGAAATTAAGGCTTCAAGCAATTCGGGCGTCAACGCTTCTGCCGCCAAGACTAAAACCGCCGCACCATCGCCCGCGGCTATAACAACCGGACGTCCACGCCTTAGTTCGTGTACGGCGCGGTCTACCGCCAGCAACGAAACGTTACTGCGGCTGGCTGGTGCCCACTTGCTATCTTGGTGTTGCGTCATTCGTCTAGATCTCGTTTGCAATCGATACAAAGGTTTTACAAAGCGCACATTACCCCGACCACGGGTAATCAGTATAGCTATTTTGTGTTATGTCATATTATAATGATTACGGGGACGCATTGGTTAAAAAAACAAAATTAAAGGGTGGGCAATGGGTAATAATAAGCGCGTTCTGATCATTGATGATGATGCATTCATGCGCTCTATGCTGGTAGAACAATTGCCCCAGCTGGAGGGCTATACTTGCGTCGGCGCCTCAACTGGTAACGAAGGAATTACGCTGGGTACCAGTGAATATTTCGATTTGGTTTTGCTTGATGTGGGCCTGCCCGACATAAGCGGGTTTGAGGTGTGTAAATCATTACGCGCCCAGGGTCTGTTGGCACCCATTGTTATGTTGACCGCCGCCGATGATGAAGTAGACACCATTACCGGACTTGATGCTGGGGCTACTGACTACATAACAAAACCATTTAAGCTAGGGGTGCTGTTGGCAAGATTGCGCGCCCACATTCGTCAATTTGAAATGAGCGACGAAGCCATGTTGCACATTGGGCCGTTTGGGTTTCAACCCGGGCAACGTACATTGGTTGAGGCCGCAACCGATACGGCAACCGAAAGAACGGTTCGCCTTACGGACAAGGAAGCACAGATACTTAAGTTTCTTTATTTACAAGGCGGACAAGCGGTCAGCCGCAAAGATTTGTTGGGCGAGGTTTGGGGTTACAATGCACAAGTTACCACCCATACACTTGAAACCCACGTTTATCGTCTTAGACAAAAAATTGAACGCGACCCAACCAATGCAGAAATTTTATTGACCGAGCAAGGCGGCTATCGTTTGGCCACTTAAATTTTTGCCAGCAAAATATAGAACAAGGTCTAGTAAAATTTTGATAAATACGAAAAGAAAACCCGGCCCTGGGGAAGGCCGGGTTTTTTAGTCGCTTCCCGTATGGGAAAATCCGCCGGATTTGATGGGGGGGACTTCCGGCGAATATGGGCACTTTTCCTTTGCGGAAGGCCCGTTGAACTATACTTGGGGATGGTATTGTTGCTATTCAACCCTTGGGGGGCTGTCTAGAGCATAAAATAAAAACCACATAAAAAGTCTGGTTTATTATGCGTTGATTAATCAGCATTTTTATTCAGGGTTCGTTGCTCGACCTTGAATAATTTTGAATCAATCTTTGTGCCAAAGCTGGGCTCCAGCAGCGAAACTGTGGTGGCGATACCCTGGGCATCTATAATCATCCATTTTATGAGGGCCATGTTAGATGCATTAAAAACCATTGTAAGCGACCCTTCGGCTGGGTCTTCTTCGCGGACTACGGTAATGCGAACGGCGCCATCATTGTTTTCAAAATCGGTTAACAGCACAGTTGGCCCGAAAAAATCTACATTTCCGCCAAGCAACAAAGACGCAGGCGTGGCATCGAAAGCTATATAGCTTAATTGGTCAAGAACATCATCCTTGAACAAAACAGTTTTACCGTTAGATACGATGGTAACTTCTAGCGGCGGGTCATAATCAAAACGCATTCGCCCCGGCACTGATATCCATAACTTACCACGGGCAAAACCACCCCTGCTTGTGGCTTGAATGAATTTTGCTTTAAGCGTGGTCATTTTGTTTAGATAGTTTTGAGCTTTTTTTACTTTTATAACTTGGGCAGCATTTAGCCCAAACGCATCTTTTGCTATGGCCGTGTGGGGCAACAACAAAACAAAACCGACAAACAGCATTGTCAGTTTAATTGCCAATTTAATTTCTAGTTTAAAAAATATATTTTTAAATATTGTCTTAGGATGCTTGTGCACTAACGTCACCGATTAAAACCTCACGGCGGCCAACACGGTTTGCCTTACTTACCACGCCTTCCGCTTCCATACGTTCAATTATACGGGCAGCGCGATTGTAACCTATTTGTAGGTGGCGTTGAATAAAACTTGTGGATGCCTTGCCTTCGCGGGCAATTAGGGCCACGGCCTGATCATACAGTTCGTCATCCTTGGTGCCGCCACCGGCTACTGGCCCGGTCATATCAGGGGTAATGGGCTCTTCGGTTACTTCATCAAGATAATCAGGAGCGCCTTGATCTTTAAGGAAATTAACAACCTCTTCTACCTCTTCGTCCGATACAAATGGCGCATGAATGCGGGTAATTTGCCCACCACCGGCCATGTACAGCATGTCGCCCTGACCTAGCAAACGCTCGGCACCTTGCTCTCCCAAAATAGTGCGGCTATCAATTTTTGATGTTACCTGGAAACTTACCCGGGTTGGGAAGTTGGCCTTAATAGTACCGGTAATTACATCAACACTAGGACGTTGGGTCGCCATTATAATATGGATGCCCGCGGCGCGCGCCATTTGTGCTAAACGCTGGATTGCGGCTTCAACATCTTTGCCAGCGACAAGCATTAGGTCAGCCATTTCATCAACCACCACCACAATGTATGGCAGTGGATCCATGGAAAGGGGCTGTTCTTCAAAAATCGGCTTTCCGGCTTCGTCGAACCCGGTCTGCACGCGCCTGGTCATAACCTCACCACGTTTTGTTGCATCAATAAGGCGTTGGTTATAACCGGTGATATTGCGAACGCCCATCTGGCTCATGGCGCGATAGCGTTCTTCCATTTCGCGGACCGTCCATTTTAATGCGACCACCGCTTTGGAGGGGTCGGTCACAACCGGCGATAAAAGATGGGGAATGTTGTCATAAACTGAAAGCTCCAACATCTTTGGATCAATCATTATAAAACGACATTGTTCGGGTGAATTTTGATAAAGCAACGACA
The DNA here is from genome assembly GCA_965603095.1 of uncultured Thalassospiraceae bacterium. Lineage (GTDB taxonomy): Bacteria > Pseudomonadota > Alphaproteobacteria > Rhodospirillales > Magnetovibrionaceae > DAOVVL01. The sequence goes on from CBFDBQ010000001.1 coordinate 176,424, forward strand.
ATATCATTGCATTTAACCCAACCGATTTACCTGAGCCGGTGGTACCAGCAATAAGAAGATGCGGCATACGCGCAAGATCAACATTAACCGGAACACCGCCAATGTTTTTACCCAATGCCATTGTTAGCGCACCTTTTGATTTTTCAAAATCAGCAGATGCTAAAAGCTCGCGCAGGTGAACCATCTCACGGCTTTGGTTGGGCAGTTCAATGCCAATTACGTTGCGTCCCGGCACGGTGGCAACGCGGACAGAAATTGCACTCATGGATCTGGCGATGTCATCGCTTAAACCAATTACTCGAGATGATTTTGTTCCCGGTGCGGGCTCTAATTCATAAAGGGTAATAACCGGCCCCGGTCTTACCTTTACAATCTCACCACGAATACCGAAATCTTCTAACACCCCTGAAAGCATGGCGGCATTTTGTTCTAATGCTACTGGTGTTGGGGCATTATCGCTGCGCGATGGGTCTGGGGTATCTAACAGGTCTAGCGGCGGTGATTTGTATTCGCCATTTGTGCCCAGGTCTAATGAACGCTGACGCTGTGCCTCTGCCTTGCGACCGGTTTTTGCTTTTGGCACTTTTGGTGCAATTAAGTCTTTCTTTTTTGGTCTTGGTTTAATCGCTGTGCGCTCTGTCTTGCGTGCACGCGGGCCTGTGCTTGTTGTTCGCCGCGCGTCATCAACAAGATTATCATAATCATCGTTTTGGTTGTGCGCTGAAATGTGATGGGCGCCTTTTAAAATATATGCGCCAAGTTTTGCATTAATCCACATAAGCGCGCGCGTAACTTTTTGCCAGTCAGATGTTGGCAGGCCCAATGAAAAAACAAACGCAGCAATTCCCGGTAACGCAATTATTGCGGCTATGGTGATGTGGTTGAAAAAAGCTTTCGGCGCCCCAGCATTTTGTAAAAATAAAACCGTGCGCTCTAAAAGTATTTCACCACTAACACCGCCAAGCCCACTTGCCAGCGGCCAGCTTTGATAGGGTTTGATAATTGTTGCCGAAACCGAAAGCGCAATAAGCGCACAAATGGATAAAACAATACGCAACCACAGGTGTGAAAGCCCGGCCTTGCGCAACAGCAAAAACCCCCATGCAAATAACGCAAACCCCGGCAACCACGCGCCAAGGCCAAACGATTGAAGAGCAACATCAGAAACAATTGCACCGGGACTACCCAACAGGTTTTGTATGGGCCCGCTTGCGGCAGAATTTAAAGAAGGATCAGCAGAGGCAAAGCTTGCCAATGCCACACCATAGGCCACGGCCACGGCAATAATTGCTATGCCTGCGGTCTCGCTAAGGCGGTTGGTTATATAGGTCTGCCCGCCTTTCGGCAGAAGAGGCCCACTGCCTGCTTTTTGTGTAATCCAAGCCATGTAAAATTATTACACTCTTAAGCATTTACAATACCTTAACGCCATATCTTGATGTTGCTTGCAAGGCCTCCCGGCAGCCACAGGAAGGCCCAATATATGGTGGCCTGATAGGAAAATATGGGCCAGATGTGCCAAAAAGGGCAATTTTTGTTTTTAAATGCCTCAATCGCCCACGAAAATTTCATGGCTAATGCTTTTAGCTATGCGTTGTGCGCAATGCTGGGTAGTAAATTCGACCAGTGCTCACTATCGCCAATGACGTGTATAAACTCAACAGCAATGCTCGTTTGGGCATTAGTTAAAGACCAGAAAATAGAAATAGGAGGATCGTTATGCAATCGTTTTACTTTATCGCTTATGCAGCCATGGCGTCGTTCGCTGGTTTGGTAATCGCTCATGCACAGTACACGCGCATGACAACCGAAGGCACACCAATGAACTTTGGTTTTCTAAAAGTTGTTGGTGGTGTGGCGCTGGTTATGTGGGCTGCCGCAGGCATCACATCGCTGTCATACGTTTATGCAGGCACACACGCCGCTTAAAACGCACACACTATTAAGCTCAATAAAAACTTTAAGCCTTATGCCTTTACGTCTTCCTCTGGGTAGGCGCTAATGTGGTGTATGGCAAGGTCTGCGCCAAGGTATTCTTGGTCTTCGTTAAGGCGAATTCCAATGACGGCTTTGATAATTCCATAAATTGCAAAGCCCGCAATGGCTGCAAAAGAAACACCTATCACGGTTCCAATTAACTGGGACGCAAATGTAACCCCGCCAATTCCGCCCAATGCTTCAAGGCCAAAAATGCCGGCAGCAATACCGCCAAATGCACCGCACATTCCGTGCAACGGCCACACACCCAACACATCATCGATGCGCCATTTGTTTTGCGCTTGGCTGAAACCCCAAACAAAAAGCCCGCCTGCCATGGACCCGGTGGCCAATGCGCCTATTGGGTGCATGATGTCTGATCCGGCACAAACCGCAACCAAACCTGCTAATGCCCCGTTATGGGTAAAGCCCGGATCGTTCTTGCCAAACAATAATGCGGTCAGCACACCGCCCACCATGGCCATCAATGAATTAACCGCAACCAAGCCGCTAATGCCGTCAACGGATTGTGCGCTCATTACGTTAAAGCCGAACCAGCCGACCACAAGTATCCACGAACCAAGCGCTAGAAAAGGAATGTTTGATGGCGGAATACCAACTACGCGACCGTCAGATTTATACCTGCCCATGCGCGCGCCCAGCAGAACCACCGCACCAAGGGCCAACCAGCCACCAACCGCATGAACCACGACGGAGCCGGCAAAATCATGAAATGGTGCACCAAAGGTGTTTTCCATAAAATTTTGGAAACCAAAATTATTGTTCCAGACCATGCCTTCAAATGTTGGATAAACAACGGCCACTAAAATGGCGGTGGCCAGTACTTGGGGCCAGAAACGGAAACGCTCAGCAATACCGCCAGAAATAATAGCCGGGATTGCGGCTGCAAAGGTCAATAAAAAGAAGAACTTAACAAGGTCATAGCCATTTTTAGCAAATCCGAAGGTGCCGCCATCGACCGTACTTGCCCCGCTCAATACGCTTGCGGAAGAAAAAAAGTTAACCCCATAGGCGATGGAATAGCCGATGAAAAAATAGGCAATGGTCGAAACGGCAAAATCCACAATAATCTTTACCAGGGCGTTGACCTGATTCTTGCGCCTAACCGTTCCAACCTCAAGAAATGCAAACCCCGCATGCATGGCCAAGACCATTGCAGCGCCCATTAGAACGAAAAAAACGTCCATTCCATTGCTGTTATCCATAATTTATTCCGCCTTAGTAATAATTTTTGATATTTCCCCACACGCAGGCCAATGGTTCGTTACGCTTGCGTGGTGCCCGGGCCGAATGCGCCGGGACATCTCAGTATGCTCAATAGATATCAAGTTCCGTGCCATGGCGGGGAATCAGGTATAAGCATATGAAATTATTACGAAAGCTGAAAATAACCGCCGCTAATGCGCTTGCCTATGTGCCTGCCTGCTAGGCACGGGCACCTATTGTGCCCAAAAATAGTGCATTTTTGAATTTTGGCATAAAAACCCCCGGAGGTCATCGCTTCCGGGGGTAAGTTTTTTAAAGTGTCTGCTTAGAAGAATGTGTAGGCATAATTCTGAGCTTGGTTTTTATGCAACCCACCTTCCCGGGGCTAGATCGAGGAGAGGTTAAGACCCCGGAAAGGTTGATTAGCTGTTTTAGTTTTTTGTTTTAAGAGCTGTGGCCTCCACGTCCGAACTCAGGATATGCTTCCAATCCCAATTCAGATTTGTCGAGACCCATCATCTCTTCTTCTTCACCGGCACGGATGCCGACGGTGACTTTCAGAAGTATCCAGAACACCGCAGAAGAAATTGCAACAAATCCGCCGATCGCCATAACGCCCGTAAGCTGGGTGGCAAAGCTGGCATCAGCGTTGGTTAGCGGAACCGCCATGGTTCCCCAGATACCTGAAAGAAGGTGAGCTGGGATTGCGCCGACAACGTCATCGATTTTTAGTTTGTCCAAAAGTGGAACCGCGATAACGACTATGATGCCACCAACGGCACCGATTAAAATTGCGGAACCAATTGTTGGTGTATCAGGCCCGGCGGTAATAGAAACCAAACCACCGATAGCACCGTTAAGCGCCAACGAAAGATCGGTTTTCTTGTACAGCAACTGGGTCAACAATGCGGCGGCAACTACACCACCAGCAGCAGCCATTGATGTGTTGGCATAAATGTTGGCCATGGCAATTGCATCACCGGCCGTGCCTAGTGCTAATTGTGAACCACCATTAAAACCAAACCAACCGAGCCACAAAATGAATGTGCCAACAGTTGCAAGGGGCATGTTTGCACCGGGGATAGGTTGAACCCGTCCGTTGGCTGCATATTTACCAATGCGTGGGCCAAGAATGATTGCGCCCATAAGTGCGGCCCAACCACCAGTTGAATGAACAATTGTGGAACCGGCAAAATCAACAAAGCCTGCTTCTGAAAGCCAGCCGCCGCCCCACTGCCACGCACCCTGAATGGGATAGATAAATGCAGTTAGCAATACAACAAAGGCTAGGAATGGCCATAATTTAATGCGTTCGGCCAATGTGCCAGACACAATAGAAGCCGCAGTAGCGACAAAAACCATCTGGAAGAACCAGTCAGAGCTTGCCGAATAACCACCGCTAAAATCACCACCAGCGGCGGCTGCATCATCTGCAATCCACGGCAAGAATGTTCCGATGTAGCCACCGTCAACACCCATATACATCAGGTTATAACCAACCGCATAAAAAGTGATGCCGGAAATGGCAAACAGAACAATGTTTTTCAAACAAATTGTTGCGGTATTTTTAGAGCGAACCAGACCGGATTCAAGCATTGCAAAACCGGCGGCCATAAACATAACCAATGCACCGCTAAACAAAAATGCAAACGTGTTAAAAACGTATTGTGTTTCTGCTTCCACGGCCGCAAATGCGGGCGAACTGGCAAACGCAATTAATGCCGCCGCCAGCACACCATATTTTTTTAGTGAAAGATAATTAGTCTTATTGATGTTCATAGGATTTCTCCGTTTGTGAGGACTGGGCGTTTAAAGTGCTTCGCTGTCTTTTTCGCCAGTGCGAATTCGCATTACAGAATCAAGATCAACAACAAAGATTTTGCCGTCGCCTATTTGATCGGAACCAGCGGCTGATTTGATTGCTTCCATTGCCCGATCAACCAGGTCTGATGAAACTGCGATTTCGAGTTTAATTTTGGGCAGAAAATGAACCTCATATTCTGCACCGCGATAAATTTCTGATTGCCCGCGCTGGCGGCCGTAGCCTTTAACCTCGCTAACGGTCATGCCTTCGACGCCGAGCTCGCCAAGGCTGGCGCGAACCGCGTCTAGCTTGAACGGCTTAATGATGGCCATGATAAGTTTCATTATTTGGGTCTCCCCTGTTGGTAGTGGTCTTGGTTTGAATAATTTGACCAAACCCATATAAGGGCCGATCGGCTAAGTACCGGGTTTTCATCCGGTATGGCCTTTACAATTCAAGTCCCGTGCCAGTATGGGAATTTTTTTATTTACCTTGTAAAATCAAAAGGTTATATAGGCTGTTACAGTATCGTATTTAAAATAACGGCTATAATTCTGCCTATATAATAAGCATAGATATATACATGATGATTATTTAGGCAATAATCAGGGCAATAAATTCACCACCATTAGTGGGCAGTACTCTGGCATAATGGGCGCAAGCACACGGGAAAAACCCAGAGTGAAGCAAGGCGCTCTTGAGATTAAAAGAATAAAAAAATGAGCAAAAAAATTAAAAATTTTGATGTGTTGGTTGTCGGTGGCGGACTTGCCGGCGGCACGCTTTCGTTAGCGTTGGCTGGCGGCGGCCTTAGCGTTGCTTGCGTTGATCGCGAAGACCCGTCGCTGTGGACCGCACCAACATTTGATGGCCGTGCTTCGGCCATAGCAATTTCTTCTAAGCGCGTTTTAGAGGCGGTTGGTATTTGGGGAATAAT
>CBFDBQ010000002.1:0-92400 GCA_965603095.1 uncultured Thalassospiraceae bacterium
AAGGCCAATATGAAAAGGTTGGCCAATTACAATATGACCGAATCCCTAAGCTGGAAAAACAATTAACCGCTGCCGAAAATACCGAACAGCATTCCATGTTAGAAGAAGCCGTAACCGATGCCCATATCGCAGGCATTGTTTCGCGCTGGACCGGCATACCGGTTGACCGAATGATGGAATCAGAGCGGGAAAAGCTCCTAAACATGGAAGACGAAATCCGCAAGCGGGTGGTCGGACAAGAAGAAGCACTGGTTTCAGTTTCCGATGCGGTGCGCCGGGCCCGGGCCGGCATCCAAGACCCCAACCGACCCATAGGTTCGTTTTTGTTTCTTGGCCCAACAGGCGTTGGTAAAACCGAACTGACCAAAGCATTGGCCCAGTTTATGTTTGATGACGACAGCGCACTTTTGCGCATTGATATGTCGGAATATATGGAAAAACATTCGGTCGCCCGCCTTATTGGCGCCCCTCCGGGATATGTTGGCTATGACGAAGGCGGTGCCTTGACCGAAGCCGTGCGCAGGCGGCCCTATCAGGTCATATTGTTTGACGAGGTCGAAAAGGCCCATCCCGATGTATTTGATATAATGCTTCAGGTGTTAGATGATGGGCGTTTGACCGATGGCCATGGCCGCACGGTAGATTTCCGCAACACCATAATTATTTTAACCTCTAACTTGGGTGGTGAAATACTAGCCTCGCAAAAAGAAGGCGAAGACTCGTCTGCGGTGCGGGGTCAAGTAATGGAAGAAGTAAATCGTGCCTTCAGGCCCGAATTCATCAACCGCTTGGATGAAGTTATCTTGTTCCATCGCCTGTTCAGGGAAAACATGTCAGGCATTGTTGATATTCAACTGGGCAGGTTAGATAAGCTTTTGGCTGATCGTAAAATCACCCTTGAATTAGATGATAACGCCAAAGAATGGCTGGCGGAAAAAGGCTTCGATCCGGTTTATGGCGCGCGTCCATTAAAACGCACCATTCAGCGCGCATTGCAAAACCCACTGGCGGGCATGATTTTAGAAGGAAAAGTATCTGATGGCGACACCATAGCCATAAGTGCTAGCAAAGATGGCCTTGTGATTAATGGTGAGGTTATTTCAGAAGCGGCGGCTTAAATCGCGCCCGTTTAATCAACGCTAACCAGTGTAGTTTCAAATGCGCTACCGTTCCAATTATGTAACTGGTACAAGGGCTTGCCCTCTTGGCCCGGCTCGAACTCGCCCAGGCGATTATCAGCCGGCAATGATGGTACGCACGATGCGGTGCAGGTTGCCAATTGCACTGCATATTGGCGGTGCATGTGGCCGCAGAACATGTGGGCGACCTGTTTGTGCTGGGATATTAATTCCAAGAAAGCATCGGCCAATGCCGGGTCATCGAATTGGAACGGATATTTCGATGTGGTTACCTCGAACGGTGGGTGATGCATGAACAACGCGGTGGGTTTACTGGGCTGTTGTTTTAATAATTCATCTAAAATGCCCAACCGCACCGAACAGGTGGTTCCCATGTTGTGTTCGCGGTGATGGGTATCCATGGCAATAAGGCGCACAGGGTACCCATCGATACTGTAAATAAGAAACCCTTCAACAATTTCAGCGTCAAAATCCTTTAGTCCAGCCACTAGGTTTTCAGCAATATCGCGATTGCCCCGCGCAAAATACGTTGGGATGTTTAAATCCTTCATGACGGTTTTGACTGTTTGATAATATTCCGGCTTGCCGCCGTGGGTGACATCGCCCGTGTGCATTATTAGATCGGGCTTTTTATCCAGCCCGTTGATGTGGCGAACAAAAGATTCCAGTGCCTTGATGCGCTCCAAAAATTTAGGATCATCATCGGCCACGGTAATATGGGTATCGGAAATTTGTGCTATTAGCATTTGTTTTGTCCAAAACAAATAAAATGACGAAAGGGGTGGTAAAGCAAAGCCGCGCGACCTGAATGGTGCGCGCGGACAAAGCTATTTACAGAAAATTACGAAAATGCCCTAAGGTCTTTTCGGTGTTTGGTAAGGAACTTCCTTCTGCCACTCGATCCATTCGGTCTTGTAGCCAACATAGCCTTTTTCGTTTACCGGCTGCTGCTTGGTTGTATAATATTTGGTTATACCATCAGGAACTGGATCTTTTGCGTTTACGTTACCCATAATTAAACTCACTTATTGTTTTGTTAAAATTACCTATTATTTTGTAAAAAATTACTACGGTTACCTAAGAAAAATGACCGCTTTCATAGTAAAATATATAGTATTTGAGAGCCTAAGGAAAGCAACTTTTGCCCATTTTCTGCGTTAAATCGGGACTTTATTGAGGTTTTTAAGCTCTTCTGGCTCCTCCACAATCGCACCGCCAAATTCTATTTCTTCATCGGTGGCATCGCGCACCGATAGAATTTCCAGCTTGAATATTACTTTGCGGCCGCACAGTGGATTGTTGCCGTCGACGGTCAAGGTTTTGTCGTCCATGCGTGTAACGATGAAGCTGCGAGGATTGCCGTCTTCGGTTTCCATGTGAATGGTCATGCCAACTTCACGGTATCCTTCTGGAACATTTTCGATATTGTCAGTAAAAACCAAGGTCTCATCCCGAGGGCCGTAGATTACGTTGCAATCAATAGGCACTTCGATAATGTCGCCAACGGTCTTGCCTACCAACTCATCGGTTACAGCAGAAGACATAACCGAATTGGTGCCATGAACATAACCCAAAGGGAATTCCACATGGCTAAGGCGGTGACCTGTTTTTTGGTCAACCACTTCATAGGTCAGTTCGACAAACTTATTTTCTTCGATATTTTCTGTCATGTTATATGCCTATTGCGGGTTACCTAAAAAACCGACGCCCCAAAAATCTTGATTTCTTCCGCGTCATTATAGCCGAGAACCAGCCTGCCGAGCCATTCGCCATCTTTTTTTGTGCTTCTAACACGATAGAGAACGCTCACATGTTGGCCTCGGCGAATGATGCCAAGATAGTCGTAAACTTCTGATAGGTTGCGCGACAGTTCGCTGTTTGCAAATTGCTTGCCGACCTCAATTTCGTTCAAGCCCTCTATCAGGCTGTAGTCAAAATTGCGGATAAATTTTCCGTACTCACCATCGTTGGAAGCTCTTACGAGCTCGGTCCACAGCGGTTCGGCAACGGCCAGAATTTCATCATCGGTTAGTTCTATAATGTTCATTTGCGTCCTCGGTCACATCGGAAGGGGAATTTTTCAGGGGCACAAAAAAAGACCAACATGTGAGTGCCGATCTTTTTTTTAGGTCCCGGCAGAAGCTCAATTTGAGATTCTGCCGGGGTGTCTTAAAATATTACTCGGCTGCTTGAGCTTCGTTCTCATCAACCAAGTGATACAATGGTGCTTTTTCCATTGTGTATGCGCCAGTTTTTGGATCACGACGAGACACGGTAAGTACATGCCAGTTAGCATCATCCAGTTTCATGGCGTCACCACGATAGTAGTAACCAGGCCAACGAGTTTCCTTGCGGAACAAGGTATGCTGCATCACACACTCGGACGTACGATGGCGGTGCTTAACTTCCCAAGCACGTAGCAATTCGTGAGTGTCCTTGGCTGCAATCTTTTCAAGATCTTCTTCCATGATCTTGAGCTTCTTGAGGCCCATGCTCAGCAGTTTATCGTTGGTCACGTAGTTAACAGTCACACCAGCACAATATTCGTCCATCAATTTTTGTAGACGGTCGAGGAACTGACGTGGGTTGAGGTAGTTAGGGTTAACATCACCAGCCACGATTTCGTTACGGTGCACTTTGTAATGCTCCATCGGACGGAAGATATCTTCCTTGAGATCACTGATCTGCTTGTCGGAAACATTGATACCTTCGGCTTTGCCGTCATCAATGTATTTACAAGCTGATTTAGCAGCAATGCGACCTTCGGTGAACGAACCAGATGAGAACGCGTGTGGCGTGCCGCCAACCGCATCACCAGCACCGAACAAACCTTCAACCGTCATCATGCGGTTATAGCCCCACTGATATTCTGGCGGAGAAAGATCTTCTGGGCCAGAGCACCATGCGCCACTGCCAGTGGCATGCGAGCCCATAACATATGGCTCAGACGTGGTTAGTTCAGGGTTTTCGTTCTTTGGATCAACGTCGGTCGCTGCCCATAACACGGCTTGACCAACGGTCATGCCCAAGAAGTTATGCCAACCAATTTCCTCAAGATGAGGATCTTGGAACGAGTGCATGGTTACCATGTGAATGGGGCCACGTCCGGCGTTCACTTCGTTAATTATAGCGTGGTTACGCAGGCAGGTCGGGATCGGGCGATGGGTAGCATGTGAAAGTTCCGGATCCAGGTATTCCTTGCCAACCATCTTTTGTAGGTCAGGGAACCATTTAGATTCGTACTCTTCGCCATAGGCGTTCTGCGTATAAGTTTTAAGGTGAAGGAAATATGCGCCAACTGGGCCATAACCATCCTTAAAACGAGCTAGCACGATGCGGTTTTCCATCTGGGTCATTTTAGCGCCAGCGTTAATCATCAACGCATAAGCCGAACCTGACGACCATGGTGCATACCAAACACGGCCAGAGCCTTCACCCGTTGAACGTGGCTTAAAGATGTTAGAAGCGCCACCGGCACCACAAACCACAGTCTTGGATTTAAACACGTGGAAGTCACCTGTACGGACGTTGAAGCCAACGGCACCGGCAACGCGGTTTTCCTTGGCGTCATCCATCAAAAGGTGGGTGATGCAAACACGGTTATAAACCTTGTCAGCCGAATTTTTAGCGGCTTCAGCCACCATCGGCTTGTAGGATTCGCCGTGGATCATAATCTGCCAGCGACCTTCGCGCAGGTAAGTGCCCTTTTCCTTGTCGCGCATGATGGGCATGCCCCATTCTTCGAACTGGTGAACAGCTGAATCAACGTGACGTGCCATATCAAACAGCAAATCTTCACGCACCATGCCCATAAGATCGATACGTGCATAACGCACGTGATCTTCTGGATTGTTTTCACCAAAACGGGTTCCCATGTAGCAGTTAATTGCATAGAGACCCTGAGCAACAGCACCGGAACGGTCAATGTTGGCTTTTTCGGCAATGATGATCTTCTTGTCTTGACCCCAGTAGCGGGCTTCAAAAGCGGCACCAGTGCCACCAAGTCCGGCACCAGCGACGAGAATATCAATGTTGTCTTCGACTACGGTTTTATAAGCCATTAGTATTGAATCCCTTCTTTCAGCTTGAGGCCGTTAGACTTCAAGGTGTGTATGTCGCCATCATCCATGCGGATATACTTAGGCTCGTTATACAGCAGTTGGCTGTCGCGCTGTTCCTTAGTTGGTGCAGGCGCTTCGCTGAGTTTTGGAATACCCGAACCCCAAGGCTTGGTAGTGATGGGAGCCAGCAGGTTTATTTCTTTCTCGCCGTTGCGGAACTTGATGCGCCAGGCAATTACGCCTTTTTCTTCATCACGGTCCACGCGAACACTGTGGCCCAGTGGTGCGAAGTCAGCATAACCACGAACATCAATTGCGTTCTGTGGGCAGGCTTTTACACAGGAATAGCATTCCCAGCACATGTTTGGTTCAATGTTATAGGCACGACGGTAGGTTGTATCGATGTGCATGATGTCGGACGGGCATATATCAACGCAGTGTCCGCAACCATCACATCTTGTCATATAGACGAAAGTAGGCATTTTATTTTCCTTACATCTTTAAAGAATGTTTCAGATTGATCTAGTGGTGGTTTGGAGCTTCGCGCTTGATTCCAGGCCCCATGTTAGGCGGGTTAACACCCATGTATTCCGGAATATCAGGAAACCGTTTCTGCAATTCAGGATCAGTCAGATCGACTGGCGCAGGTAGGTTCTGATTGGAACCATCCGCTTTGAGCATCCGTTTTTGAAACGCAGCAGCCGGTTTGAAGAACATATGTGCGAATTTCGACCACATCACACCAGCGAACAATACGGTAGCAGCGATGATGAATAAGCCCAAGAACACGGTGGTCCAAGTCTCGACACTATTTGCCTGCATGAATGACCAAACAAAACCAAATGTGGTGGTGCCCAGTAGCGACAGAATGAACATGTCGGCGCGCACGATGCGATACCAAGGAACGCCTTCGGATGCCACATCAACGCGGATGAAGAACCAGAACCAGTATCCACCGAACATAACCATTGCGGCGCCTAGGTGCCAAACCTGCGACACGATACTCGGTGCTGCATGGCTAGGGTAGGCAAATACCAAAGCAATGGTTGATAAGAGGAACAGGATGAACCCGTACATTGTGAATAGGTGTGATATGCGGCGTTTTGGATTGCAAAATTCACCGGAAGTGGCCACATCGACTACAACGGTTTGAATTGCGATACCGACTGTTTCACCGGCACCAACCACGCGTTCGCGGTCGGCTTTGGCTTTTTCGCCTTTTTCGAAGAAAAATTGAGCACTTTTCTTGTGGAGCATATCCAAAACGGTACCGCCAACAACCAGGATGGCCATCAAGATGACATATCCTTGGATAACGTTGAGCGGGATGGTTGTTACAAGATCAGCGAACGGATTACTAGTGAACATTAAGTCCTCCCCTATTGAGATGGTAGATTTTTGATAAACATACAGAAGCAAGTCCCCATACATTGTTATTAGTTATGATGAGTCCCCATACATTAGCGAGACAGTATATAAATGAATTATCATTTATCAACCAGAATGTCTGATCATTCGCAATTAAAAGAGAAATTGGAATCTTTTGGTAATATATATGAAAAGTTTTTTATTATTTTCAGCAAGATATAAACAATATTCGATCTATTCCATGTTTTGATAGCTGTGCTGTTGGGGCGCTTTTTCCCCATATTTCAGCTGTGGCCAGCTGTTTTATGCCCATTCGGGCCTTTCCCTCCCTAGAATCTGTCCAGAATCCAGTAGGAATCTCATAGAAATCCGGGGAATCCGGGAATTTGGCATAATAAAAAATGGGGGCGCCCAAGGATTTATCCTTAAGGCACCCCCACATCCGTGTGCAGTTTTAGCTATTTGAAGGAGTTACTTCAAATCTGCGTAGTACGCTTGCAATACCTTGACCACTTCTGGCCGCGAAAATTCAGGCGGGATGTCTTCGCCCGCTTCTAGCATTTCGCGTTGTTTGGTTCCGGAAATTGACACGTGGTGCTCTGCGTCGTGCGGACAGGTCTTGGCTGTGGCCATGCCCATGCACTTACTGCAATAGAACGTGATGTCAATTTTCAGCGAAACAGTTTCAAGCGCACCGTCCCACAGCTTGTCGAATATGTGCTGTGCATCAAACGGACCATAATAATCGCCCACGCCCGCATGGTCGCGCCCAACAATCAGGTGTGAACAGCCATAGTTCTGGCGGATAAGCGCGTGGAACAATGCTTCGCGTGGCCCGGCATAACGCATTTCGATGGGATAACCTGCCTGAATAACCGTTCCCGCCACGAAATAGTTGTCTATCATTGCTTGGATAGCCTTGGTGCGGGTTTCGGCTGGAATGTCGCCAGGTTTTAGTTTGCCTAGAACTTGGTGGATGTAGACGCCATCGGTAACTTCGACCGCGATTTTTGCCAGGTGTTCGTGCGAGCGGTGCATAGGGTTGCGGGTTTGGAACGCGGCAACCTTGGACCAGCCTTTTTCTGCAAATTCGGCGCGGGCTTCGGCTGGGCGCTGATACAAATCGCCAAACAGGGAAGGGAACTCGCCTTCGTCGATGACCGTCACCGGACCGGCTAGGCAGACGTCCTTTTGTTCATTTACCTTTTGCACACCCGGGTGATCGTTATCGGTGGTGGTATAGACGTGCTGGGCCTCGAACGCCTTATCTTCTGCTGTGAAATTATATTTTTCGGTTACTTCCATGATGGCCATGATGAGGCCGGTTTCTTCCTCAACTAGCGCAACCTCTTCACCGTCGCCGATTGTATCGGCAAGGGCCTTGTCCGCTGATAATGTGACGGGAATGGGCCAGAACAGACCGTTTTTTAGCTTCATATCGGCGCATACACCATGCCAATCGTCATGTCCCATGAAACCATCGAGCGGTGTATATGCGCCCATGGAAAACATCAAAACGTCAGACGTTTCCTTGCTAGACATTGGGACCTGTTTTAGGTTTGCAGCACGTTTTTTGAGATCGCTGCGTTCCGTTTCCGTTGCCAGCAACGGTTTAAGCCCCTCTCCCCCGTGGGGTTGAACCAAATGTGACATACTATCTCCCTCTCTTTTGTGGTTTTGACTGTGTTAGGCCCTGTTTAAAAATTACATGATCAAAAATTATGGGGCCAAAAATTATATCGAGATGCTTTTTAGCAAAATATTTGTGATTATTACCATCGTAAATTAAAAAAATAAAATATAAACGAGTGCTAATATAGCTTATGGCATCTATCCGCTTGGAACTATTGAAAAAGTTGTATGAAAAAAGGCAATGGCAAACAGAGTGGAAGTATTCCAAACTAGTATGCGTTCTAAAAAAATAGGCTGATTTTAAGAAAAGGTTTTAAAAATGAGTGTCGTTGGCTGCGGTTGCGAACCAAAATTTGATGGGCTGTCCGCCGATTTCAAGCGCGTGCTTTGGATTGTTATTATCATTAATGGATTGATGTTTGCCATCGAACTGACGGCAGGTGCCCTTGCCGGGTCAAAGGCATTGCAGGCCGATGCGTTGGATTTTTTAGGCGATACCGCCACTTACGGTCTTAGCCTTTATGTAATTGGCATGTCGCTTAGGGTGCGGGCAAATGCGGCATTAATAAAAGGCATTAGCTTGGGCGCCATGGGCGCATGGGTTCTGGGCACAACTATCTATCAGATTTTTATTTTGGGCATGCCTAGGCCTGAGATAATGGGTGCCGTTGGGTTGCTGGCATTAGTAGCCAATCTAGGCAGCGTTGCATTGCTGCTGCCATATAAAAACGGCGATGCCAACGTTAGGTCGGTATGGCTGTGTAGCCGTAATGATGCAATTGGTAATGTTGCAGTTATGCTAGCGGCAGCTGCGGTTTGGTTTAGCGCAACCCCATGGCCTGACTTAATTGTGGCAATGCTTATGGCGGGGTTATTTTTCTATTCTGCCATTCAAATTATTAGGCAGGCATTGATTGAGCGTCGCCATATTGACCATATTGAAGAGTGATATTTATTTTTGTGCTAATTGATCGTCTTCGCTTTCAAGCACGGCCCACTGGGCAGTTATTTCTGCCAGTGCGGTTTTGAAGCGGGTCAATTCATCGCCTTTTAGTTTTTTACCCGAAGGCATTTTTACCCTTAGCGGGTTAACTTGGCGACCATTTCGCAGTATTTCATAATGTAAATGCGGCCCAGTTGAACGCCCGGTGGTGCCGACATAGCCAATAATCTCGCCTTGGCTAACGCGTTTTCCTTTGCCCATTCCACGTTTTATTGCCTTCATATGAGCATAGGCGGTGGAATATTCTGAATTATGACGAATGCGCACATAGTTACCGTAGGCACCGTTGCGACCAGATTTATTAATGGTGCCGTTACCGGCGGCATAAATTGGCGTGCCACGGGGTGCGGCAAAATCTGAGCCTTTGTGCATTTTAGTGTATCCCAAAATCGGGTGTTTGCGTTTACCGAATGTGGACGAAAGCCGTGCACCGTTAATTGGTGTGCGCATCAATGCCTTGCGCGCGCTTTGACCATTTTCATCAAAATAATCTGTACTGCCATCTTTTAGTTTGTGCAGATAGATGGCTTTTTTCTTTCCCTGCAATGTTAGGGCGGCATATTTTATGGTGCCGTCGTAAACGGCATTGCCGTCATCATCATGGAAACGCTGATACATTACTTCAAACCCATCGCCTTTCCAGATGTCACGCTGGAAATCAACATCCCATGAAAAAATACGAATAAGTTCATTTATTACTGGTGGGGTAACACCTTTATTTGCAGCCGCAAGATAAAGGCTAGAATTAATTTTTCCTTTGGCGCGAACATTTTCAGGATGAAGCTCAAGGCTAACTTTTTTTGCACTAAAGCCCTCACTCGTTGATGTGCCCGTTGATGATGTGTTGTTTGTGGAAACTTCAATCTGGTTGCGATAATCAAGCGGTATAATCAGACCAGTAAATACATCTTTACCCGGATTATTTGAATTGTCTTCGCTTGGAAATGCTGGTGAAAAACGTGCAAAAATCTTTTGCTTTACTTTTAGGCTGCGCGGATCAAACAGGCCGGACAAAGATTTAATTATTTGCCTTGCTTCAATTTTGCTGGCACCGGCACGACCAAGTATTTTTTCTAGGGTGTCACCAGATTTTACCACTACTGCTTTTTCATAAGTGGTGATGCTATCAGGCATACCAAAAAGGTTTGATAGGAAGCCTAATTTATTTTCTTGTTTGTTTGGCACAGGGGAAAATGCGGCAAGCATCCCGGCCGCCTGTGGGTTGCCCAATGATATTGGCGCAAGCGATACGTTGTCGCCATTAGCCACCACGTCAAACGCAGGAACACCATTGCTTGCTTGGCCGTTTGAAAAGCTTAGCGATAAAAAAGCGCCTGCCGTAAGCGCCGATGCGGTGAGGCTCGCAGTGAGTAATGACCTCAAAATCATTTTTTTTGTTCTCATGTTTAATTTACAGGCGAACCTGCTCGCTCCAATAATATCGCCATAAGCGTTAAGACATTGTTTCAGTATTATTTATAGGCACTTAGGGAGAGTATGGCTGTGTGCACCGTCACCCGGGCACCCCCCAAGAATGCTTAAGGATGCTTAGGGCCGCTTGCTGATTTGGGTCAAGGAGTATATACACATATTTATGGTATAATGCCCGCCTCTTAAGCATCAATAACAATAATGTTAGGCAAAAAATCATGTCAAATCAGTCAGTTGCCAATGTTTCCCATAAAGAAAATCTAAATAAGATGCTGGCCTCGGCCATTGCGGAACATGGCGAAAACTGTGAAACGGCTAATTTTATTAGACAGCAAATTGATGAAATAGATGGCGCCATCGTGATAGATGTTGCCAACGAAGACATCGCCAAAAGAAGCATACCTACCACCATTGGAAGTGTGGCTGAAAAGGGGATGGTTCTTTATGTTATTTTGGGAATGGTTATCATTTTTGTGATGCTTGGGTTTTCTTCCCTGTTTTTTGGCCTGCTAGCAGCAAAGTGGGATGTGGGGTAATCAGCCGACAACATCATCACCGACAAAAGGGTTGCTCTTTCGCTCATTGCCAAATGTGGAATTGGAACCGTGTCCGGGCACGAACGTAACGCCATCACCAAGTGGGAAAAGTTTTTCACGAATGGATGAAATAAGCGCCTGATGGTCGCCTTTGATAAAATCTGTTCTGCCGATTGATCCTTTGAAAATTACATCGCCAACAAATGCTAATTCTGAACCATTCTCATAAAAAACAACGTGACCGGGGGTGTGACCGGGGGTGTGAATAACGTCCATCTCAATATTTCCGAATTTTACTTTGTCGCCATCTTCTAGCCAACGGGTAGGCGAAAATGGAATACACCATGGCGCGTCAAATATAATTCCTTGTTGGACCATTCCATCTATCATGAATTTATCTTCCAGATGCGGGCCTTCGATGGGAACGTTAAATTTTTCTGCAATTTCTGCGGCGCTACCTGCATGGTCGAAATGGCCATGGGTGATAAGCACCAGTTCTGGTTTCATGCCGGTTTCATTTACCGCCCCGATTATTTGTTCTACGTCCCCACCGGGATCAACAATTGCACCACGGTTTGTTTCATCGCACCAGATGATGGAACAATTTTGTCTTAGGCTGGTGACCGGAAGGATAGCTGTTTGCAGGGCCATTTGTTTTCCATACGAATATTTTGGCGGATATTTTTTATGACCGCATTTTTATAAATTTATATTTAGGAAAATTTTTAGGTTTTAATCTGGGTTTTGATTATTTTTGTCATGGTGACGGCAAGGTGATCTTCAACCACCACAACTTCGCCACGGGCAATCAGGTTGCCGTTAGCACGTATTTCGATATCTTCGCCCACGCTACGGTCAAGCTGAACCACGGCACCACGACCCATTTTAAGAAGCTGGCTTACCTTCATATACGAAGTACCAAGAACCGCTGTTACTTCTAGCGGAACATCAAGCAATGCCTCTTGCTTGTCGGCTTCGTTTATTTCGTCATCATCGTCCATTGGTGTCGCCTAGTTAAAGAATCGGCCATGTTCAAGCATTATAGCGCTCTATATCTGGCCTCGCCATTAAGCATAACCATTACTTGACCATTATAAGGCCCTCTCTGGTGAAGAAAGGGTGAAAACCCTGAAAATAGTTAGTAAATAATCCCTAAAAATAGCTAATAAATTACAAGGAATTAGATTTTTTTGAAAATCTCGACCCGCATGGGTTGGGCAAATTCATGGCCATTTGCGGCCTTTACCCCAAGTTCAGTAAAAAGGTTTTTAAGCTCTGCCTCATAGTTAGGAAAGTCATCAGAGCGATCTGGGTTAATGCGTAGCATCCGTTCACGAAAAGCATCAAAATCAGCCAAGTTCACCATATGGGTGTGATTGATTTCATCTATCTTTTCAAAACCAAGATTGACCACTTTATCTAGTGCGGCCTTGGCTGATGCGCGAACTTCCGTTTCATCGTGAACCGGGGCCATTAATTCAAAATGCGGCCCATTTGCCAATGGTTCCGAAACATAAAGAATTCCACCCGTCTTTAATATACGATGAGCTTCAGCCAGGGCCGTTTTCATTGATTGCTCAGGAACGTGGTGAAGGCTGTTAAAAAAAACAGCAACATCCATGCAGATATCGTCAAATGGAAGGTTTTCAGCGTTTCCCTGATGAAAAATCTCATTAGACACTGTCTTGGCGGCACGGGCTTTTTCAAGTTGCGCAGGATTATTATCGACCCCGAATGCTTTCGCCCCTTGGCGCGCCATCAGACGAACAATCGATCCATCACCACAGCCAATATCGACAACACGCATATTATTTAATTCAACAACTGCGGTTAGAACTTCATTGTTTGGGCGGACAATATTTTTACTGTTTGTTGTGTCAGGGATAGCCATGGTTTTAATAAATCATTCCTTATGGGGTGTCGGTTATATATGGTTATAGGTTCCGGCCAAAGCAACATTGTTTTATGTCTGGGTTTTATTTCTAGCTGGGCAATTCAAATACCCGTACCAGCCGTATGAGGCAAGGGCATAAATTGTTTACACGTAAAAATTTCTAGAAAGTAATTCACGCCAGAGTAGTATTACCATCACCTAGCCTGCGTTGCATAATTACGGTGTCTACCCAGCGCCCAAATTTGAACCCGGTTGCATTCAATAGCCCGACTTGTTTGAAGCCGAACCGTTCGTGCAGGCGAATTGACGCATGGTTTTCAGTATCGCCAATTATGGCAATCATCTGACGAAAACCCAATTCGGTGCAGGTATTTATTAATTGCTCAATCAGTTTTGACCCTACCCCTTGCCCGGTTGCGCTGGGTTCAACATAAACCGAATTTTCCACAGTGCGGTCGTAGGCCGAGCGTGAGCGAAAGGTTGATGCATAGGCAAAGCCTAATACTCGGCCATTTATTTCGGCCACCATAAAGGGGTGATTTTTTTGTAAAATTACATCACGCCTGCGGGTCATTTCCTTTTCATCAGGCGCAGTTTCTTCAAAGCTGGCAAGGCTTTGTTCAACATGGTGGGCATAAATGCGCGTTACCGCGTCCATGTCGGTGGCTTCGCAATCTCGAATTATAATTTCAGCAGTTTGTGTTTCTTTATTCATGTTTGTTTTATTTCTCTTTCAGTAAATCGGGGTCGATGGCTGAAAGGGTGGATATTAATTGGTTTAAGTTATTTTTTAATTCATCAAATCCAGGGCTATGAGAAATGACGTCTTCATCCATGTACAGTGCGCGATTAATTTCAATTTGTAGGGCATTTCGTCCAGCATATGGCTTGCCATAATTTCTTGTTGTAAAACCGCCGGCATAGGGTTTGTTCATCACAACCCGATAGCCAAAACTTTCTAGGGTTTCACGGGCCAGCTTTGAAACAGCACCAGCGCAAGATGTTCCATTGGCATTACCCAACACCATATCAACACGGTCAAGACCGGGGTCTTTATCCATAGGCCCGCCAATAGATGGCATCGAATGGCAATCAATTAACAGATAAGTACCAAATTTATTAAATGTGTCTTCTAATAACCCGGTTAATGCATTGTGAAATGGTGTGTAGCATTTTTCTATGCGTTGTTGGGCCTCAGCAAAATCAAGACCGTCTTTGTAAATGTTGGCTCCATCGGTTACCACCCGGGCAATGGTGCCAAGGCCGGCACGAACTCTGGGTGATGTTACATTAACGTAATCGGGCATTGGGTTTGAAAACATGGTCGGGTCAAGCTCCCACATTTCACGGTTTGGATCGACATAGGCCCGGGGAAAGCGCGCCAGCAATAATGGCGAACCCGCATCAGGCGCGGTTGCATATAGCTCGTCAATAAATGCGTCTTCCGAACGGCGCAACGCAACCGGGTTAAGCACGGATGATTTTTTGAAAGATTCCGGATAAATGCGTCCGCTGTGAGGCGATGAATACACCACCGGGGATGATTGTATTTTGGGCATGGATATTTCAAACGGCGCTTCGTTGCCATTAATGAATGGGTCGTCATGAAAATCCGTAAAATTCATAGACTTGTTCTTTTTCTGTTTATTGGTGAACCCGTTTATACCCATGGAATGGCCGTTAAACCAGCCCATTTGGCCACCCGTACCCCCGGGCTTGCCTTTGGCCCCGGAACGGATTAAAAATCCGCGTCCCCGAGGCATAATTTATGGTCAAAATAATAGGGCGCGTAGCTCAGCGGGAGAGCACCTCGTTGACATCGAGGGGGTCACTGGTTCAATCCCAGTCGTGCCCACCATCATAACCCCAGCGGAAACGCTGGGGTTATGTCGTTGAGCACCTTTATTATGCTGCACGCAGCTTAGCTGCTTCGCAGTATGGCCCACCATTGTTAATTCCGTACGCGGCCTTGCCGCTTCACGGTTGGCCCATCATCATAACCCCTCGGGAAACCGGGGGGTTTTGTTTTTTAATATTAATATGGTCAAATCCAAACATGAAATCATCCACCCTAAAACACGCCTTCAAATCATCCGTGCCGGTAATGTTTGGCTATGTGCCGTTGGGTATGGCGTTTGGGGTTTTGTTTCAAAATCTTGGGTATGCTTGGTATTTGGCGGCCATAATGGGAGTTTTTGTTTTTGCAGGCGCCGCCCAATTTATGGCGGTTGGTCTTTTGGCCGCCCATGCTGGCTTGGTTGAGGTTGCGGTGTCTACGCTGGTTCTTAATTCAAGGCATATGTTTTTTGGTATTTCATTATTAAAACGATATCGCGCCACAGGATTTAAAAAATTATATATGATTTTTGGGCTTACCGATGAAACCTATTCATTGGTTACCTCTACCCATCCGCCAGCGGGCGAGGATGATCAAAATTATTATGCCGCCCTAACCGCAATGAACCATTCATATTGGGTTATTGGTTGTGCCTTGGGCGCACTGTTGGGTGCATCGGTTGAATTTGATGCCAGGGGGATGGATTTTGCGTTAACCGCATTGTTTATGGTTCTGCTGATAGAGCAATGGAAAATAATTAAAAACCCTGTTCCATTTATTATTGCATTGGCATGCGGAATATTTTCCATATGGTTTTTCCCAGAACAAATGCTGCTGGTTGCTATTGGGTTATCCATAACGGTTTTATTTATCGCCAAATCAAAAATTGAGGTAGCAAAATGACCGATATATCATATTTGCTTGGCGTTATTGCGGTTATGACTGTTGCAACTTTTGTCACGCGTGCATTTCCGTTTGTGGCACTTAAGGGGAAGGGCGATCATCCTACGTTAGATTTTCTTGGCCGTTATATGCCACCAGCGGTTATGACCATTTTGGTTTTATATACTTTGAAATCTATCGAGCTAACAAATGCGCCATACGGGGCAAATGAATTAATTGCACTTGGCATTACCACGGCAGTCCATTTATGGAAGGGAAGTTCTCTTTTAAGCATAATTGCGGGAACAGTTTTTTATATGACTGCATTACAGCAGGGGTTGTTTTTGTAAAAAAAACCGGTGAAAACTAAAAAGCTTTCACCGGCTAAAGATAAGTAACCCTTTAACTCTCCTAATAAGGAGAATTCATTGGTATAACGAATGGGTACGAATACCAATGAACACACTGGAAAACATTAGTATTTTTGGAAAAAACTGGTATTGCCCGTACGGGTGACGGGCCTAGTAAATTTAGACTATTAAATTGAATATTATTAAATTTTGCCTGAAATGCTATAACCATTGCATGGGGCATGTCTTTGCGCCCTAGAGCAGGGAAACAAATGCGGATACTTATTGCAGACGATCACAAATTATTTCGCGCCGGATTAGTTCTGGTGCTTAAACAGCTTGGCGATGATTTGGAAATTTCTGAGGCTGGCTCAGGAAAAGAAGCAATTGACATGGTTGGCGTCCAGCCACATCCGGAATTGATTTTGATGGATCTGGACTTGCCCGGCGGCAATGGAATGGAAGCATTAATTTCCATTCACGCCAGCAACCCCGAAATACCAGTTGTAATACTTTCCGCCATGGAAGATCAGGTAACCATTTCCCGGGCCATGGAATTAGGCGCAAGAGGGTACATCCCTAAATCAGCATCCGGCGACGTTATGATTAATTCTCTTAAGCTGGTTATTTCTGGCGGTGTCTGCATGCCGCCGGGCTTTGGTGAAAATGGCGCCAAGCGTGGAGATGGCAATGCTCCAAACCTAACCCGTCGCCAACTTGAGGTTCTTCGTCTTATGGCGACCGGAAGCTCAAACAAAGAAATAGCCCATAACCTTGGCATTTCGGAAAATACCGTTCGGGTTCATATATCGGCAATTATAACCGCGCTTGATGCTACAAACCGAACCGAAGCAGCATATTCAGCAATGCGAATTGGCCTTATACCCCGCGGAACGCAACTACTGAGTTAATTTTACTTCATTATTTTTTGGCCTAATTTTATTGGGTCGAATTTAAAAGTGTTCGCCTGACAGATATTAGCAAGTCTTCTGGTTTTACCGGTTTATGTAAAATATCAAACCCACTTTCTTTGGCTTCGCGCAAACGTTCCGGTGCGGTATCGCCTGTAATAATTATTGCAGGAATAT
Source organism: uncultured Thalassospiraceae bacterium (assembly GCA_965603095.1). GTDB lineage: Bacteria > Pseudomonadota > Alphaproteobacteria > Rhodospirillales > Magnetovibrionaceae > DAOVVL01. The sequence goes on from CBFDBQ010000002.1 coordinate 17,222, forward strand.
TTGTGCCCAATTCTTTTCTCACCTTGTTTATGGCGTCACGCCCGGTTACTCCGGCATCAAGACGGTAATCGGCAATTATAAGATCAGGGGTAACACCATCTGGCAGTTCATCTTTTATTGATCTGGAATTAACATTCCTAATTACTTGTGGCACATATCCAGAGCCTTCAAGAACCGTTACAAGTCCAGTAATAACGCTTTCGTCATCTTCAATTATTGCGATGCATTCTTTGCCGCCTAGTATATTAATGGGTTCTTTGTAGATATTTTGAATCTTGATATCTTCATTTGCCATGGGAACAGATATCCAAAAGTTGGTTCCTTTGCCAATTATCGAAGAAAAACCAATTTCGTGGCCAAGTAGCTTGCTTATGCGCCGCACAATAGAAAGACCAAGGCCCAAACCCTGCGTTCGCACCCTTGCTTCATTATCTATTTGGTAGAAATCATTAAATATAAGGTCTTTTTGGTCATCGGCAATTCCCGGCCCTGAATCCCAGACTTCAATTCTCAACCTGCCCTCGCGATGCCTGCAACCAACAAGAACCTTTCCATCGCCAGCATATTTAATGGCGTTATCAATAAGGTTTCTAAGTATGGTTTCAAGCAGTAGAGGATCAGAATTAATATTGGCCGAAGATGGAATGCACCTAATTTGAAGATTATGCTTCCATGCCACCGGCTTCATTTCAGTTGTAATCTGCTTCATAACGTCACTGATTGAAAAATCACGAGGTTGTGGATGCACAACACCTGCTTCAAGTTTGGATATATCGAGAAGGGTGTTAAGCAGCTCTTTCAAGGAATCAAGCGAGTTGCGGATAAGTGAAATAATTTCCTTTTTTTCAGGGTCATCTTCTTTGCCATCTAGGGCAAATACAAACAGATTAAGAGCCTGCAATGGTTGGCGTAAATCATGGCTGGCTGCGGCTAAAAATTTGGTTTTGGCAATGTTTGCTTGTTCTGCTTCATCGCGGGCATCGAGCAGGCTTTCTTCGCGAGTGTGAATTGCATCAACAAAATAACCAAGCGATATGGCCATTTCTGCTAATTCATCGTTGCCTGATGTGTCTATTCGTTCATTTTCTCCGCCAGCGTGGGTAAGCATGGAGCGACGCAATTGGTCCAGCCTGTTTAGAACGGTTTTGTTTATATAAATAAATGTCATTACGGATATAAAAGAAGAAAGCAATAAAAGACCAAGAACTAAATTCTTAATCAGGGTTAGGTCTCTACTGGTTTTTTCTCCTCTTTTAGATATCTCAGACCTTATGTTTTTTATAACAACCTCAGATGCACCAAGAAAACGTTCAGAAACAGTACGAATTTGATTAAGCGCAGCGTCAATTTTTAAATCGGTTACCAGTTGATTTTTCTTTAATGAAAAAAGACCTTTTGGTCCGTTGCGTAATTCGTCAATCTTTTCTAGAAATACTCCGCCCAATAAACGCGCCTCATTTGGTATGTATGGATGCTGGCGGGCGACCTCTATCATTAAATCGTTTATTTTTTTTTCAAGCCTGTTAAGCGGTGATAGGTGTTTTACATCTGTAGACGCTGACATATTAATAAGCGCACCGTTTACAAGTTCAATCCATTGCTGCATTGCACCCGAAGTAACAAAGCTTCCCGAAGGTAGGTTAATTGCAAATTGAAGGGTGACTAAATCTTCTTGTAGCAAATGAATTTCGTCGTTTATTTCACTTATGGATTCATCATGGTTAATTCGTTCATCAACCAATAAATTAAGAGCATCGTATGAGTTAGTAAGCCGCTGTTTAAGTTCTAAAAGCTTTACTTTTTTTTCCAATGGCAAAACATCGGAAGAAATATTATTTAAAATTTCTTCCAGCCATTTAGCATCGTCGCGAACTTTTTCAATTTCGGTAATGCGCATCCATGTGTTTGGCGCGACAACTAACAAAGCCCCGCGCTCAGCAATTGAAACACTGATACGGCTTATCTGGGTAGCCTTTGTAAGGGTCGGTAATTCATCTCTGCTAATGGAGTTGAAGCTGTTTTGAAATTGGCTAAGAGCAAAAATAGATGATCCGCCACCAACGATGGCAGAAAACATTATTATTCCAAGGGCCATAAATAGCCGTGTTGAAATTACCGCGCCAGTTTTGGCCATTAATTAGGCTTCCCTAGGTTTATTTCCCTCACTCTTAAATTATATAGACATACTTATGTATGACCATAGGGCATTAAAGCTATAAATTGTAGGAGTATGTAATATATTCAACCTAATACGTTTGTAATGTATAATTTTTATATTATTCTACATATTGATAATAAAAAATTTAATTATATTATTTCTAAGGATGTTTATTTTGTACATGACACGTTTTATTGCGTTATTTTTTGCAACGGTAATTTTAAGTATTTCATTTTCTAAATCACCTGAAGCCGCCACCATTGACAGTATTCGTGACAGAGGATTTGTCAGTTGCGGCATTACCGAACGCATGCCCGGTTTTTCGTTAATTCATAGCGATGGAAAATGGTCTGGTCTTAACATAGATTTTTGCAAGGCCCTTGCGGCGGCAATTTTAAAAGATGCAAATGCAATAAAAGTACAGTCATTTTGGTTAGAGGCTTTGGAGGCGCGTGACATTGACGTTTTGCATGCAGGTTCAACATGGACTCTATCGCGAGATAGTGAAAAGAAAGTATCTTTCCCCGGCACAGTTTTTTATGATGGACAGGGATTTTTGGCTCATTCCAGTATTGGTGCAAAAAATCTCAAACAAGCGCAGACAAAATTAAACTTAAAGGTGTGTGCAATAGAAGAAACTTCCACTGCTAGCAATAACCTTAGTGAATATATTAAAATAAACGATCTTAAATGGGAAACGGTGTCGATTAAAACTATGGATGGAATGTGGAGCGCTTTTTTTGGTGGGCGTTGTAATATGGCCATACACGACCGCACAGCACTTATGACCGTGCATGCCGACAGGCTTGAAGGGTCAAGCGATTATGTGGTGTTTCCCGAAGTAATTTCCAAAGAACCACTTTCCCCCGCCGTTCGTTCCGATGATAGCGAGTGGGAAGATATTGTTCGCTGGACAACATTTATAGCCATAGCCGCAGAGGAGTTTGGCATTACCTCAGATAACGTTGATGAAATGCTTAACAACAATCCACCTCCAAAAATTGCGCGCCTTTTGGGCGTAAGCAAGGGCATAGGCAAGGGCTTGGGTTTGGATGACAAGTGGGCTTACCGAATTATAAAACAGGTTGGGAATTACGGCGAAATATTTGAGCGTAATCTTGGCTCAAAATCAAAGTTCAAGTTAAAACGTGGATTGAACGATTTGTGGTTTCGCGGTGGTTTGATGTTTTCACCACCTTTGCGTTAGTTTGGAGTAATTTACACTCCGTTGCTGGCATCATTTACATAGTGGCATATATTAATAAATACGGCATAATTTCACATGGGCGCGCCAAGATAACCGCAAGTTTAATTTTGCAAGAAAAAACAGTTATTTATTGACCATATCCGAGTATGCTAGATAATTAAGCAATAGCTAAAGTATAAATGCAATCGGCGATAAGCTGATGAGCTATATGTGCATCTTTATGGGCTAGGTTTTTATGAACGTAACTTCACTAATTTTAAAAATCGGCATTATCATTTTTATTGTCGAAATATTTATTATGGCCGGCTTCATAGCATTAGGCATGGCGCATAGCTGGGTTGATGCATTTATTGACGGGGTCGCTCTTACCGTTCTTTCTACCCCACCGCTTTTTTTCTGGGTTATTAGGCCGTACGTACGCAGCAGAAGAAAAATCGAAGATGCCGCAGAAGCGGCCCGTCACCACAGTGAAAGCAACTTAGCGCAGATACTTAATTCAGTCGTTGATGGAATTATCAGCATCGATGAAAAAGGTATGATCAACGTATTTAACCCGGCGGCAGAAAATATTTTTGGCTATTCCAAAGATGAAGTAATGGGCAAAACATTAAATATGTTAATGCCCACGCCTGAGGCCAAAAAACACGATGGGTACATGAATAATTATTCTGCAACTGGTAATGCTAAAATAATTGGTATCGGCAGGGTTGTAGAAGGAATGCACAAGGACGGCACAATATTTCCCATGGATCTTGCCATCAATGAATTAGAAATTGATGGCAAGCGCGTTTTTACCGGAATAGTTCGTGACGTTACCGAGCGCAAAAAAGAAGAACAGGAATTAATAAGCACCCGCGATGAAGCAGAACGTGCCAGTAGGGTAAAATCAGAATTTTTGGCAAACATGAGCCACGAATTAAGAACACCACTGAATGCTATAATTGGTTTTTCCGAAGTTACGCGTTCGGAAATATTCGGCCCATTGGGAAATGAGAAATACAAAGAATATCTTGGTGACATACAAGACTCAGCCCGTCACTTGTTAGATTTAATTAATGATATCCTTGACCTTGCCCGAATTGAATCTGGCAAATTTGACCTTAACGATGAAACATTTTTAATTACTGATGTGGTAAGTGGAATTATTAATTTTGTTGATACTAGCCATGTTCATTTACATAAAAATATTTCTGATTCTCTACCACTGCTTCATACCGATAAACGTCGCTTCAAACAAATATTCCTCAACCTTCTATCTAATGCGGTAAAATTCACCGATGATGGCGGCGATATAACTATAAATATTTCTGTAAATGATGCCGGCTGTATTGTTCTAAATATTACCGATAGCGGAATAGGTATGAGCAAAGATGAGCTTAAAAAGGCATTAAAGCCGTTCGAGCAAATTGACACAGGGCTTAGCCGTAAATACGAAGGAGTAGGTCTTGGCCTGCCTTTGGTGCAAAAAATGTCCGAAGCACAGAAGGCAAAGTTTGAGATTGAGAGCGAATCTGGTGTGGGAACCAGTGTTACCATTACGTTCCCGACCGAAAGGTGCCTAGCACACTAGATTTAACAACCTTCAGAAAATCCTATATTTTAGCCAATTTTTGCAGATTTTTACTGTTTTATGATGAATTAATGCAAAAAATGACAAATACCCATCCAGAGCTGTTGACAGTATGGCATCTGGCCCTTATTTTCCGCCGCTTAAGGGCCAAGGTGCTAATATATCTGGGTCAAATATAGATTTATCTGAAAATGAGGATATCCCATAGGAATTACCCGTGGGATTACCCGTTTTTTTAAGGATTTGAAGACATGAAAGTCAGAAATTCACTGAAGTCGGCAAAAACACGCGACAAAAACTGTGTTGTTGTGCGTCGCAAAGGCCGCGTTTACGTTATTAACAAGCGTAACCCTCGTTTTAAAACCCGCCAAGGCTGAGGCTTTAACGGGCTCTTGGGTATCTAGCTGCTATCTGGCAAATTGCCCATATGAGAGGCAATTATATCTTTTTAAAGAAATCCGCGCCACAAGCGCGGTTTTTCTTTGTCTGATTGGCGCAATAACACTACATATCTAACCATGCTCAAGCTTTATTCAAAGCACTTCAAAGAGGGGTAACAGGCATGAAGATGCCAACGCCAGACGGCCAGATAATAGATAGGCGTCGCGAAATCATCGATGCCCTTGCCAGAATACTTCCCGGCGAAGGGCTTATAGTCGATGAGCAAGAGCTTCGCGCCTATGAATGCGACGGGCTTATGGCATATCGCCAGTTACCGCTTGTGGTGGCATTGCCGGAAACAACCGAACAGATTTCTCAGATACTTTCCTATTGTCATAAGACTGGCGTAAAAATTGTTCCCCGTGGTGCAGGAACTGGTCTTTCCGGTGGCGCGTTGCCATTGGCCGATGGAATAACTATCGGTCTTGGTAAATTTAATCGAATAATTGATATAGATTTTGAAAACCGGGCTGTGGTGGCACAGCCGGGCGTTACCAACAAAGCCATAACAGATGCGGCAGAAGGTAATGGTTTTTATTATGCCCCAGATCCATCCTCAAAAATTGCGTGCTCTATTGGTGGTAACGTTGCTGAAAATTCCGGTGGCATGCATTGCCTGAAATATGGCCTAACCACCAATAATCTTCTTGGGTTGGAAATGGTTTTGATGTCGGGCGAAATAATTCGTCTTGGCGGCAAGCATCTTGACGCTGGCGGTTATGACCTGATGGGCATAATAACGGGTTCGGAAGGGTTGCTTGGCATAATTACCGAAGTAACAGTTAGAATATTACAAAAACCAGAAGTTCAGCGCGCAATTCTTATTGGCTTTCCCTCATCCACCGCAGGCGGCGATTGCGTTGCAAGCATTGTGGCCGATGGAATTATTCCTGGTGCCATGGAAATGATGGACCGCATGGCCATAAGCGCAATGGAACAATTCGTTCATTCGGGATATCCGCTAGATGTTGAATCAGTACTTATTGTTGAATTGGACGGCCCCGAAATAGAGGTTGATTACCTGCTGGAAAAAGTTGAGGCCATAGCTGCATCATCTGGTTCTACTTTTTTCAGGGCCAGCAATTCAGAACAGGAACGCCAAATGTTCTGGCAGGGTCGAATGTCGGCGTTTCCTTCCGTGGGGCGCATTTCACCAGACTATCTTACAATGGATGGGACAATCCCTCGCCACCGTTTGCCCGAGGTATTGGGTGAAATGGCGGAAATGTCTAAAAAATATGATCTAAGGGTCGCCAATGTTTTTCATGCGGGCGATGGAAACCTTCATCCATTGATACTCTATGATGCCAATAAACAGGGCGAGTTAGAAAAAGCAGAAAAGTTTGGTTTTGAAATACTTAAACTTTGCGTTCAGGTCGGCGGTGTGCTTTCAGGCGAACATGGCATAGGCGTTGAAAAGCGCGACCTTATGGGCGAGATGTTTTCTGAAATTGATTTAGACCAACAACAACGCCTTAAATGTGCGTTTGACCCAACTGGCCTTATGAACCCGGGCAAGGTCTACCCAACGCCAAGACGTTGCGCAGAAATGGGCTGGATGCACGTCAAGGCTGACAAGCTCCCATTCCCTGATATTCCGAGGTTTTAAATATATTATGGCCGAAGATATCTTCCCCAAAACCGAAAGTGAATTACAGCAGGTTATTAAAAGCGCAGCTAGCGCCGGAACGGCTCTGGAAATTATTGCTCATGGCACCAAGCGCGGACTTGGCCATAGGGTAAGCGCCGATGTGGTGGTTAATTTAAGCGCACTTTCCGGCATCACCCTATATGAGCCGGAAGAATTGGTCATGTCAGCATATGGCGGAACACCCACATCAGAAATAAAAGCAGCCCTAGGCGCCAAGGGGCAAATGCTGGCGTTTGAGCCTTGGGACCCGTCACACATTTACGGGCTCAAACCGGGGGAGGGGACCATCGGCGGATTGTTTATGGCTGGTTTTGCTGGCCCCAGAAGAATAAGTGCAGGCGCACCCCGCGATCATCTGTTGGGTATTAACGCAATTAATGGTTCGGGCGAATTGTTTAAATCTGGCGGACGAGTGGTAAAAAACGTAAGCGGATTTGATATTCCAAAACTTATGGCAGGCTCGTTTGGAACGCTAGCGGTTGCTAGCCAGCTAACATTCAAGGTTTTGCCCCGGCCCCAAGCACTCAGAACAGTTTTGCTGCAAGGCTTGAGCATTGACGAAGCAGGAAAAGCAATGCGCGCGGTAATGGCAAGCCCACATGAGGCATCTGGCGCGGCTTATCTGCCTGCCAGCATCAGCATTAAAAGTGAAATTGATGAAATAGCCACCAGCAATACATCAATTACAATTATCAGGGTCGAAGGCCCGCGCCCATCTGCTGAATATAGGGCGGGGGCAATTGCAAAAATGCTAGATTCTTTCGGCAAGATATCTGAATTGCGTAGCGAAAAATCCGCCATGTTGTGGCGTGAAATACGCGACATCCAACCGTTATGTGGCGGTGATGCAGTGGATTTATCAAAACATATTTGGCGCGTTTCGTTGGCACCCACAGACGGCCCCCGTTTGGTCAAATGGATTGAGGAAAACACCAAAGCTGATTTTTACATGGATTGGTCGGGCGGGCTTGTCTGGGTTTCGCTTGATGAAAATATAACTCAGTTTGCTGAGAAATTGCGAAGCATTGTTTCTGGCTTTGGCGGCCATGCAACACTTATTCGTGCCAGCGATGATGATAGAGATTTGGTAGGTGTATTTAACCCCCCGGGTGATGCCCTTGCTCCATTGGTTAAAAGAGTAAAACAATCATTTGATCCTGATGGGATATTAAATCCCGGTCGAATGTCTGGAGCGGAGCTGAATATAAAATGAAAACTAATTTCAGCGAAACCCAAATGAATAAGCCGGCAATACAAATTGCAAATGACATACTTAGGAATTGTGTGCACTGCGGCTTTTGCCTTGCCACCTGTCCGACATATGTAATTTTGGGAAATGAGCTAGATAGCCCGCGTGGACGTATTTATCAAATCAGGGATATGTTGGAGCAAGGGCCAACTGCGGGAAACAAAAAAATTGTCAAACACATAGACCGCTGTCTTTCATGTCTTTCATGCATGACCACCTGTCCATCGGGGGTAGATTATATGCATTTGGTTGATCATGCCCGCGGCGTAATTGAAAAAAACCACACCCGCCCATTACCAGAACGCATGCTTAGGCAATTATTGGCGTTTGTTTTACCCAATTCAAAATTATTTAGGCTTTCGTTAATTGGGGCAAAGCTTATTCAGCCAATAGCCCGCTATATGCCCGGACGGTTAAAAGTCCTAGTTGAAATGGCACCAAAGAATATTCCCCCAGCCAGCCCGGTTGATAATCCGGGCGTTAATAAGGCCATTAATAAAAGAAAGATGCGAGTTGGCTTGATGCCCGGTTGCGCGCAAAAGACCCTTAATCCAGCAATAAACGAAGCTACCGTGCGCCTGCTAACGCGTCTTGGTTGCGATGTGGTTGTGGTTGACGGAGTTGGCTGCTGTGGCGCGCTGGTTCACCATCTGGGCATGGAAGATAAAGCGCTTGATCAGGCACGGGAAAACATTAGGGCATGGACGGACGAAATTAAATCCAACGGCCTTGACGGTATTGTCATAAACGCATCTGGCTGTGGAACCACATTGAAAGATTATGGCCACATGCTGAAAGAAGACCCAGCATGGGCTGAGCCTGCGCGCATGGTTTCTGAACTTTCCAAAGATGTAAGCGAAATTATTATGGAAATTGGGATAGACAATATTTCCTCGATGCGGGCAGATATTAATGAAAAACCCAGTGTTGCATATCATTCGGCCTGTTCCATGCAGCATGGGCAAAAGCTAACAACTCAACCTACTGAATTATTAAAGGCCGTAGGTTTTGATGTACGCGAACCATCAGAACCACACCTTTGTTGTGGTTCAGCCGGAACCTACAACATAATGCAGCCTGAAATTGCCGAACAACTGGGAAAACGCAAGATGAAAAATATTTCTGCAACCGCCGCAGATATTATTGCGACCGGAAATATTGGTTGCATGGTACAGCTTGCAGGTCATGGTAATATGCCGGTTGCACATACGGTTCAGTTGTTGGACTGGGCAACGGGCGGGCCAAAACCTTTATAATAATTCTTTAGGTTATCTTCTGGGGGTTAGCCATTTAAGCTTGCCTTCTCGGCACGCCACTCCAACGTAAAGCCCGTCACCATCACCTTGATTTACAATCTGTTTGTAATTTCTGCAGAATTTTCCGTCTGCTGTTTGAAATGTTTGTACTGGGGTGGTGGTGGTTTTAACGCCAGTCTTTTTGTCTGACCAGCTTACAGATTTATCGTTTTGATAGTTTTCAAGTGCATCCTGAAATGTATGGCGAATATTTTTTGCTGTTTTATCAGATAAAAACCCTATGTCTGGTCGAACCGCAATAAGCTCACGCGCGTAAGGTGGCTTTCCTTTGGTGCGGCTTTCATAACGCACATGGTGGCCTATTTCAGGGGCGTAGTGATAAACAACTGTCTGGCGATAATAGGTTTTTCCGCTGGTTATGGATTTGGACTTGCGCGTACAAGAAACGCGGTAGGTATCAAACGTGCCGGCAAGAACACGAACGCGTTCGGTGCCATCTACGGAGCACCCCCATAACTGCCTGAATTCACCCTCTCTTCCGGTATCTTTTACTTTAAATTTGATATTGGTAAAAAATGAAGAGCTTTTTCCAACTGCAAGCGGCCATATCTCACCAACTGAGGCGTCGGTTTGTTTTATATATTCACGGGTACCGGTTTCAAGATATAGTTGTGGCGCCATAGGGTCAGAAATGGTTATGGATTTACGCTTTTTGTTGTTTATCCACTCAATACCGCTGGGGCTTATTTTTTCAATTTTGTTAAATGTACCGTTTGAATAATAATATTTATCTCCGGCCCGATTTGCGGGTAATCCGGCGGGCGCCATGGTGCCTGCGGCAATTGGAACGCCAGTAAAATTAGCTGGCATATTTAAAGCCTGACATGCATTTAGTGTTACCAGTGCAAGTAGGGCGATTGTCCCGCGTAAAAATATTTTATTTTTATTCATTTTTTGTCCGTTTATTGCGGGCAGATATTTATTTTGGGTTTATTTTGGTTAATAGTATTTACCACGGTAGATAATGTAAATAATTCTTACTGAATATAAGCTGAACCGCGCCCCATATATAAGGACGTGGTTCAAAACCTAAGTATATTAAGAGTTTACTAAATTAAAGGGATTGATCGCCGTTTTCAAATATAAGGTAACGGGTTTTCCATTCCCCCTTATCATTGCGACAGGCAAGACCAAAGGTTGAGTTAGCTTCACCACCAACAACCACATCTTTTCTGTATTCGCGGCAAAAACGCCCAGTTTTATCTTGATATGTATTAACCGGAGTAAATGATGCACTTTGTCCGCTAGCGGGGCTTGACCATGTCATCGGCGCACCACTTAAATTTACTTCAAGTGCTTGGTTGAGAGTCTCGCTCATGGCCGCATTATCTTGCTCAAGCGTCAGGGCCGCTAATATAATATTTTGCTCATGCTTTTTACCGGAAAATTCATAACCGCCACCAGCACCAATCAGCAGTCCGGCCAAAGCCGCCGCCATCGGCAGGGCGCGACCCCAGTTGCCGCTGGTGCGTTTTTTGTTTGGTATGACTATTACGTTGGCATTATCCATATGTTGGGCCTGACTGCTATCGGAGTTAATGGCACGTTTAAGATGTTCGGGTACTTCTTCGTGCATGGTGTCATTAAATGCAACCCGGGCCAGAGATGATATTTCCCGATGACGTTCAACAAAGCGTTTAGCAGCATCGTCGGTGGCGAGCCTTTCTTCAACTTCGCGGGCGGTAACGCTGTCTAGTTCACCATCCACATAAGCAATAAGAGTAGCTTCATCCATTGTCATATTTTCATTTTTCATTGTTTTGTACCTTTCTCTAGGCGGGAAATATTAAAATTCATTTCGCCAGGTCCTGCATCTTCAGGAAAACTCATCATGTGTACCAGTGCGTTTCTTCCGCGAACCAATCTGCTGGTAAGTGTTCCCATTGGTATTCCTAATGTTTCCGCTGCTTCCTTGTATGAAAGCCCTTCTACCGAAACCAACATAATTACTGAACGCTGTTCTTCCGGTAGATTAAATATTGCATGGCGTACCGCATCTAGCGTGTTGCGTGCCTCAATAGCCCGTTCACCGTCATGTGAGCTTTCGCTGTAATTTTCAACAACTTCAAGGAACCGATCATTTCGCTTTCTGCCTCTAATCATGTCAATGTGGGTGGTTTGAATAATTCTAAACACCCAACTATCAAGCCTAGTTCCAGGCTCCCATTGGTCTATGCGTGATACTGCCTTTTCCAGAGCTGATTGGACTAAGTCGTCGGCATCTCCCGGATTGCGGGTAAGCCCCAAGGCAAAACGCCTGAAACGGGGTAAAAGTGCCAATAATTCTTTTTCTATACGATCGTCCAAAACTTAAAGTACCTAAATCCTGTTTAAACTTACCTAAGTATTTGTTTTATATAGCATATTACTATTAAATGGGCTAGAAAACCATATTTGTTAATTGCCTTTTGTATTGATACAACGCCCCACTGAGGCATTATCATCCATCATTTAAGGTTTTTTTTTATTTTTTTATAAAATTATGGATTAAACGACCTTTCTAGGGCGTTGTTTCGTTGATAGGCACCATTAAGTGCCAAGAATGTGCTGAAATTAAAGGATTTTGATTATGACTATTGTTAATAATGAATTTTTGAATACCCGTGATGCGGTGCGAAAACTTGCATTAATTACTTCTGTAAGCGCTCTAGCTTTGGCCTTTGTAATGAGCCCGGTACATATAAATTCCGACGGTATTGGCCTTGGCCCCACCAAAGCCATGGCTGACGACGACAGCAAAGACGACAAAGACGGCAAAGACAGCGGCGATGATGGCGATGATGATGACGGCGGCGATGATGACGGCGGCGATGATGATGGCGGCGATGATGGCGGCGATGATGATGGCGATGATGATGATGGCGGCGATGATGATGGCGATGATGATGGCGATGACGGCGAAGATGGCGATGATTCTGACTTTGATGAAAACGACGATGAAAACGATGACGCCAACGATGATGACAATGACGATGATGGCGGAAATGCAGGCACAGTAACTGGCGGCGGTGCAGTAGTAGCTCCAGTTGTACTAGGTGGTGACACTGGTGGTGGCGGTAATGGTGGCGGTAATGGCGGTAATGGCGGCGTATTGGGAACAATCAGTGACCTAATCCAAGTTGATCCCGCAGCGGTGACAGGACTAGTGGGTGATTGGACAATTCCACCAGCTCCAACAACCCCACCAGCTCCAACAACCACACCAACTACTCCATTACCATAATTTAAAAGGCCAGGTTTCAGCACTTATGGCCTAAATGACCTTATCCCCCGATTGTTGGCTCTAGCCGATGGTCGGGGGTTTATTTTGTGTTTAGTATATTGTGCCTGCAGGTAGTATGAGGCTGAATACATAAAAATTGTTATGACATTGGTCATATATAAGAATTAGGAGATCATTGCGGCGTGGGTAAGAAGATTGTCATTGGGGTGTTGGGTCTAGTTGTTATTATTTTATTCGGGGCTTTTTTGGCTCCGCATTTTATTAATTGGAATAAGTATAAAACAGATATTGCCGCAGAGGTAAAATCAGCCACCGGACGTGATATTTTTATTGGTGGTGATTTAAATGTGCGCCTACTACCAACCCCGGCACTTACGGTAAATAATTTTTCCATTGCCAACGTTGCAGGCGCCATTAATCCTGAAATGGTAAAACTAGATGCGTTGCAAGTGCGCGTTGCCTTGTTGCCGTTATTAAGCGGTGAATTGCAGGTAGAACGAATACTTTTAAAAAATCCTGTAATAAACATTGAAAAATTATCAGATGGTAGTGCCAGTTGGGATTTTAATGCATTACCAACAAAACAATCATCTGCAACTATCACCAAGGGTGATGAGAAAGATAATGCTTCAACCACCAGCGCAGACATACGATTAGATCATTTTGAAATTTCTAATGCGACGGTTGTTTACCTTGATTCAAGCGCGCCTAAGCCGTTAGCGCAAAAAATTGAAAACTTAGATGCCTCTCTTCGCGCTGATTCCATTTCAGGCCCGTTTGCAGGCAAGGGAAGCGCACGCTTTCTTGGGGTGCCAATTTCGTTTGACGTATCTTCAGGCTCGGTAATTGAAGGGCGAACTGTTCCGATTAATCTTTCATTGTTTGCGCCCGGTGAAAGCAGAATAAATGTTTCCGGTGCGCTTATTGGTATGGAAGATAATCCGCATTACAAGGGTAAGGCAGAAATACACAGCTCCAATCTATCGGAATTGGTTAATGCATTAGCCCGCAATAGCGTTGCGCCCATCCAGTTGTCGGCGCCGTTTTCTCTTACAGCCATGATTGATGCCTCTGCCACCCAAGCCAAATTGGAAGAATTAGAAATTTCCATTGGCGAAAAAGACGAAAATAGGTTTGCAGGCACGCTGTTTCTTGGAATAGAAGGCGGAATTCAATTTGCCCTAGATCTTAAAGCTGGAAAAATAAATATCGACCAATTATTAAAAATGGGCGGCAAGCGGCAGGCAGAAAATAATGAATTAAAATTAAGCAATTCTCCACCAGATGCGACGTCAGGTTCAGGTTCAGATTCAGGCAAAGCAAAGGATGCTTTTGAATTGCCAACAAATATAAGCGGAAAAGCATCACTAAAAATTGCCCAAATGATATTAAAGGGCAGCAATCTTAGCGATATTCAATTTAAATCAAACATTGCAAACGGTGTAATAGCCATTGAGCAAATTTCAGCTGAGCTCCCGGGTGTTACCGGGGTAAATATTGATGGCAATGCCCGGGCCATGAACGGTGCCTTGGTTTTTGATGGCAAGGCCAGTGTAATTTCAAGTAAGCCTCAAGAGTTTGCCAGCTGGATGGGATTGCCTGTTAACGATGGGGTAATTAATCGTGTTCGCCAAGTTTCTTACAACAGCAACGTCTCGCTTAATTCTGAATTGCTTTCCCTTTCAGCCATAGATATTTCCATAGATAGGTCGCGAATTACCGGAGGGGTTAGCATTGCACTGAATAAGCGCCCGTCATTTGGTGCTAATTTGAATATTGATTCCATTAATCTTGATTCATATTTGAAAAAAACTGCCAACGCACCTTCGGCAGTAGAAAAAAAATCTAAAACCCAAAGCACAACTGCAATAGCTGATGCAGCATCTGCATGGTCTGCCCTTCGCGCCCTTAACGGTTTTGATGCAAATGCAAAACTAAAGATTGGCTCTCTTACAGGGGGCGGTAATGTTTATAAAAATCTTAGTCTTGACGGAACGCTTTATGCAGGCACGCTTGAAATTCGCGATGCTCGCCTAGGCTCGTTTGCCGGATCGTCCGGTGCGATGAAGGGTAAAATTAACGGCTTTGGTGGTGTGCCGGAAATGACCAATGTTTCGCTTTCATTAGCAACCAATGACGTGGCCGCTTTGTCACGCAGGTTAGGGGTGAACTCGGTTTCGGCAAGCATTGGCGCTGTAAAAATTAACGCTAATATCGACGGCTCGCTGTTGAAACCAAAAACTGACGTTTCCATAAAATCCATGGGTGGTAATATTTCCGCAAATGGAGGGCTTTCACTTTTGCCGTTTAGTTTTGGATTTGACGGTAACGTCGCAGTAAAACATCCAAAACCAACACAAATTTTTTCCACACTTGGTTTGGCCTATCGTCCCAAAGGGCCGATAAAAGGAATAGATTTAGGATTTGCCGTAAAAACCGATGGCAAAGAACACCAGATAAGCAAAATATCCGGTACCTTGGACGGCACTACATTGGCAGGTAGCGTTAATGCAACAACCGGCGGCAGCAAAACCAACATATTGGCATCAATGCAAACAGGCGATCTTTACATCGAGCACTTCATGCCCGTCGAATATGGCTCAAAATCTGCCGAACGTAAGCGCAAATTAATACCGGGTGTTGTTTTGGCATCATGGAACCAGCAGAGCCGGCCAGTTGAAACTGCTCAAGCTCCACCACGCGCCAACAAGCGCTGGTCGCGGGATGACATCGGCCTTTCATTTTTACAAACCATCAATGCCGATGTAACGCTTACATCAAGTTCAGTTTTTTATGGAAAACATAAACTGAGCAATGCAGATATTCACGCCACGGTAAAAGACGGGGTGCTGTTGGCAGACCGCATTAATGCCGTTGCTTATGGCGGCCCGGTTAAGGGGACGGCCGTGGTTAGCGCCAGCGGCAAACCGACCATGGACGCCAAAATTAAAATAAATGGGCTTGATGTGGGTGCCGCTTTAATGGCCGCATCAAATCAGTCTGGGGTAAAAGGTGCCCTTGATTTTGATTTGGGTTTTATGGCCAACGGAAAATCTGCGGCAGAACTTGTTTCCAGTTTAAGCGGGGCAGGCGGGCTTAATATTTCAAGACTTGATGTTAAGCAGGCGGGCAAGGGCAATGCCCTTTCCGGTATAATTGGTCTGGTTGCGGGCATGAACCAGTTTGCCATACCCATGCCCGGGTCTTCGGGTGGCCCTAATAATGGGCTGGCCGAAGTAAAAGTCGGATTTGATATAAAAAACGGTCTGGCAACATTAGGCCAAGCAACTATTTCCTCAAACATAAGCAACGGCAATGCCAAAGGCACGGTTGATATTGCCGGGTGGGGCATGGATGTTTCTGGGCTAATGAGCGTGGAAGCAAATTTGATTATAGGTATTTTATCCAAAGGAAAAATTGGTCGCCAAGAAATTCCATTTACATTGAAAGGGGCGCTTGATAACCCTAAGGTTAATTTTGGCGTACGTCCGGCAGCTAGGGCTGTAACTAATCCAACTGACCCCAGCCAAGCTCCCGCAGTACAAAAACCCAAAAGCCCGCAACAGCTTTTACTTGAGCAGATGTTAGGCGCGCCTAAACAGGCCGCACCCGCACCCGAGCAACAACCCCAACAGCAACCTCAACCCCAACAGCCCCGTCAGGTAAAACCGGAAGAATTAATAATTCGCGGAATTATGGATGGGCTTTTAAAGCGCTAAATAATAGGGCTATTTTTTTGCCAGTTCTGCCAATACAAAAAGCCTGATGGCGCTGGAAAGCCCACCCGAACGGCCATGGTCAATTTTTTGAATAAGCGCATTTAACGAAATATTTTTGACACCGGCAATTTTCTTTAATTCAGACCAGAACGCATTTTCAACCGAAACGCTGGTGGCGTGCCCATCGATAAGAATGGAACGCTTTTTCATTTCATATCCGTTAATGTTTAATTTGCCTGCCACAGGTTTTCATACACCATCATTAATGCAATTATTAAAAGCAACATTCCGCTACCACGAGTAACCAGTTTATATGTAATCGGGTTCATCAACCACCTTCTTACGGCCTCGGCCGCCAATGCTAGCGGTGCCTGCCAAAGGGTGTTTATGATTATAAGGCCCAATCCAAATATTACCATTTGTGCTGGTATGTTGCCCCTGTCGGCATCGACAAAGTTTGGTAGCAGGGCAAGAAACAATAAAATTACTTTAGGGTTTAGCACATTACATAAAATTGCATCACGGTATGCCTTGGCCGCACTAACCGTTGGTTTGTTGCCGCTAATATCTAGCATTCCAGCATCGCGAAAACCCTGCACCCCAATCCATGCAATATAAATGGCACCAGCCAATGCCACGGCCTTGAACAAAACCGGGCTGGACGCAATTAAAACAGAAATACCCAAAACCGCTAATGATGTATGCACCACCAATCCAGTTTGCACACCGGCTACGGTTACAAGACCAATGCGCGGCCCGGATGAAAGGGTGTTGCGCAATATAATTATGGTATCTGGCCCGGGTGAAAGCACCACAGCCGAAACCGTAAGCAAGTATGCGCCGAAGGTTGATATATCTATTGGAAACATGGGCTATGTATTAAAGCTTGCTGGTAAAGCTGGCAATACCATCAATTGCTTGGGCCCAGTTTTGTTGCTCGCTTCGGCCAGATTTTTTTCTCGGCTTAAAACCATGATCACCATCTTCTAACCAACAAATTTCAATGGCTGGGGATAATTCATATCCGCTAACATCATCAGCATTGCCAAGGGTATCGCGGGTTCCTTGGCATATCAGGGTAGGGGTTTTTATGGTTTTAAGGTGGCCAAGGCGTTTATCATCGGCTTCTTTTCCCGCCCCGTGAAACGGGTAGCCAAGACAGACTAGGCCGCTGATAAGACCCTTGGCACCGGCTTCATCAGCCACCATGGACGCCATTCGCCCGCCCATTGATTTACCGCCAATAACCAGCCCCTCCGCCCCTAGTTCGTTTATTATGCTCATCCACGTTTCAAGCAATATGGGTGCCGGGTTGGGTGGGCGTTTGGACCCACCGGTTCTGCGTTCAGCCATATAGGGAAATTCAAACCGGGCAATGCGAAAACCATGCCCCGCTAATCCATCTGCAAATGCATTCATAAATGGCGTGTCCATGGGCGCACCTGCACCGTGGGCCAGGGCGATTGTTATTTTTGAATTTTCCGATCCGGTGAAAAGAATATTGGGCATTACATTTTAAAATCGGCAAAGAAATCATTGCCTTTGTCGTCCATAACAATGAATGCCGGGAAATTTTCAATTTCAATTTTCCAAATAGCCTCCATACCCATTTCTGAATATTCAAGGCACTCAACCTTTTTAATTGATTGTGCCGCAAGTTCGGCCGCCACCCCACCGATGCTTCCTAAATAAAAGCCGCCATATTTTTTGCAAGCTTCACGCACAGCTGGTGAGCGATTGCCCTTGGCCAGCATCACCATTGAACCACCGGCTTTTTGAAATTCTTCAACGTAGCCGTCCATCCGCCCGGCGGTGGTTGGGCCAAATGAACCAGACGCCATACCATCGGGGGTTTTGGCAGGGCCAGCATAATAAACCGCATGGTCTTTAAAATATTGTGGCAGGTCTTCTCCCGCATCCAAACGCTCTTTTAATTTGGCGTGCGCCATATCTCGGGCAACAATTAATGTCCCGGTTAGCGATAATCGGGTTTTTATGGGGTGCTTTGAAAGCTCGGCCCTGATATGGCCCAT
Organism: uncultured Thalassospiraceae bacterium; assembly: GCA_965603095.1. Lineage (GTDB taxonomy): Bacteria > Pseudomonadota > Alphaproteobacteria > Rhodospirillales > Magnetovibrionaceae > DAOVVL01. The sequence goes on from CBFDBQ010000002.1 coordinate 35,789, forward strand.
GGGCTGGGAAAGGTCTATTTCAACCACATCTCCGGAAAGGTGCTCACCGCCTACCTCGGGCAGGTATTTGGCCGGATCTGCTTCAAGGTTTTCAAGAAATAATCCTTCAGGCGTGGCCTTGGCCATTATTTGCCTATCGGCAGAACACGAAACCCCTATACCAACCGGGCAAGATGCCCCGTGGCGGGGCAGGCGCACAACCCGAATGTCGTGACAGAAATATTTACCACCAAACTGCGCGCCAATTCCAAAGTTTTGCGTCATTTCTAGAACTTGGGCTTCAAGTTCCAAATCGCGAAAGGCGCGGCCATGTTTATCGCCACTGGTTGGCAAGTTATCCAGATAATGGCTCGATGCCAGCTTGACGGTTTTTAATGTCATCTCAGCAGACAACCCGCCAATAACAATGGCCATATGATAGGGCGGGCAGGCGCTGGTTCCTATTTTTGGCAATTCAGTTTCAAGAAATTCTTTTAATGATTTTGGGTTTAATAACGCCTTGGTTTTTTGAAACAGAAACGTTTTATTGGCGCTGCCACCGCCTTTGGCCATGAACATTAGTTTGTATTCATTACCGCTTGTAGCAACCATATCAATTTGTGCCGGTAGGTTGTTGCCGGTACCTATTTCGTTATACATATCCAGTGGTGCCATTTGGCTATAACGCAGATTATTTTCGGCGTAGGCTTTCTCTATTCCATTTGAAAGTGCGGCTTCATCTTCGCCACCGGTCCAGACTTGCTCACCTTTTTTTCCATAAACAATTGCGGTGCCGGTGTCTTGGCACATGGGTAAAACCCCACCTGCGGCAACACAGGCATTTTTCAGCATTTCCATGGCGACAAAGCGGTCGTTATCGGACGATTGTTCATCGTCTAAAATAAGACGCAGTTGGGCCAGATGCGCTGGGCGCAACAGGTGCGAGGTTTCGCGCATGGCGACGGCGGCCAATTCGCTCAATCCTTCGGGTTCAATTTTAAGAAATGTTCGACCATCAACCTCAACTGTTGAAACGTGGTCGGATGTTAGCAACCGATATTCGGTTTCATCTTGGGCAAGTGAGAAAATATCGTTAAAGGCAGATTTGCTCATTTTTATTTTTTTCTAAATGCGTCAAGGGTGATTACTTCACCGGACTTGGTATCGTCTTTCTTGTCTTTTTCTGAAACATTGTTGTTTTCAGAAAAGCTTGCGCCTTCAAATTCCATTACCTCTGAATCCGTAGACATGTCGATTGAATCAAGGTCGTATTCTTCATCGTCGCCATCAAGCGGTAGCATTTTAAGCTGCAATGCAAAACTGACCGACGGATCGGAAAAAGAAATTACCGATGCGTATGGAATTTCAAGCCGTTCTTTTTTGCCACCAAAGCTAAGGGTGATACCGAAGCCATTCTCATCAACCGTCAGGTCATCATATTGGTGCTGCATGACGATGGTCATTTCATCTGGATGTTGGGCTAGAAGGCGTTCAGGTATAACAACGCTAGGCTCTTGCGTGAGGAAAGAAATGTAAAAATGATGGTCTCCGGGAAGGCCATTTTTGGAAACATGGTCAAGCGCATTATTAATTACCCGACGAAGGGCCGCCTCTACCCATATGTCGTAACGCAGTTCGTCGTCATTATTATTTCCTTCATTATTTCCATCATTTCCGTTGGTCATTTTTTGTTTGTCCTATTGGCCTTTAGAATTAAGTGGGGGGCTTCTGTTGCAAGGTGCCCCCCGAACCCCGTGGTATTAGCTGTTAAGCTGCAACCGCAAATGCTTCATTATCGTTTGCATTTGTAAAAGTAGCCCGATATCGGTGGTACAATGCCGAACGAAAATCTTACCTTTACTACGCCCGTCGATCCTATATCGCCCCCAATAGATGCCCGGCCTGGCCTTAAGATTACAAAGCCCGGCCGGGACTAATTGGTGGAGGCGCCGGGTACCGCCCCCGGGTCCGAAACGCTTATTCCGTAGAACGTTTATCGTCATAGTCGGTTGCCCGACACCCTAAATATAGGCTTTGCTGTGGGGTTTTGCAAAGGTTGGGAAAATGATGGCCAAGGACTGTAAAAACAGCCCATTCGGGGGGTTTGACGCATGGGTGCAAAACGCTAAAGTCATGTTCTCGATTCTCAGCTATTTATCCATGAAAATACTTAAAAAAGGGGGGGGAGGCCAAAGATGGACCTAACCGCAGAACAAAAATCGGACATTGAGGCCCTTCGTGGCCAGTCATCACAAACCCGGCGTGTCTGCGCCCCTCATTTAGAAGAAATTTTATATGAGCCGTTCCCGGTTTTAGATCATGGATTTGTCCGGGTCATAGATTACATGGGTGACGACGCTGCAGTGGTTCAGGCAGCGCGTGTTTCATATGGCAAGGGCACAAAAAAGGTCCAATCCGATGCCGGGTTGATTAATTATCTTTTGCGCCACCGCCATACTACCCCATTTGAAATGTGTGAGATTAAATTTCATATAAAAATGCCAATTTTTGTAGCACGGCAATGGATTAGACATCGCACCGCCAACGTTAATGAATATTCGGCGCGCTATTCCATAATGGATAAAGAATTTTATATTCCGTCTGCATCCCAGCTTGCGGCTCAGTCAGAAGTCAACCATCAGGGCCGGGGCGATGTTTTAGAAGGCGATGAAGCGGCCGAGGTTTTGGCGATTTTAAAAGAAGATGCCGAAACCTGTTACAGCCATTACGAGCACATGATTAACGAAGGAAAAGATGGTGGCAAGATCGATGAAAGCCGCCAGGGTTTAGCCCGTGAACTTGCGCGCATGAATTTAACCATTAATACCTATACCCAATGGTATTGGAAAATTGATTTACACAATTTCATGCACTTTCTAAGTCTGCGCGCCGACAGCCATGCCCAGTATGAAATAAGGGTCTATGCCGAGGTAATGCTCGACATGTTAAAAAAATGGATGCCCGCAACCCATGATGCATTTACCCAGTACCGCATTGGCGGAACCCATCTTTCGGCCAAGGGAATGGATATTGTTCGCAGGTTGCTAGCAGGCGAAGAAATCACGCATGAACAAAGCGGAATGTCCATGCGCGAATACCGCGAATTGATGGCAAGTTTGGGTAAGGAATAAATAAAGGCGGATCTTTGTGATCCGCCTTTATTATTTGTAAGAGCGCCGCATTAGCGGCGGCGACCGTTTGGTCGCTGGGTAATTAAGCCCCGAATAGGGGCCGCGCCTTATGGCGCGTTCTTTAATTACTAAGCAGCTCTTGATGAACCGCCGCCTCTGTTTCCTTTGTTTCCACTGCGGTGGTTACCCTTAGGTCCGCCACCACGGGGGCCAAATTTATTTCCACCTTTTGATGGCTTGTTATTGCCGCCACCAAAGTTGCGCCCACCACCCTTACCGCTACGCTGCGGTTTGTTTTTCAGGGCTTTCTTGCCTGACCCGGGTGGGGCATCTGCTATTTCGGGTGAATGGTATGGATGGTCCATATCAACCTCGACAGATTGGCGGGTGATTTTTTCTATGTCGAACAAATAATCGCGTTCTTCATTATCACAGAACGATATGGCCTTGCCTTCGGTTCCGGCACGGGCCGTGCGACCAATGCGGTGAACGTATGTTTCAGGATCATTGGGAAGGTCAAAATTAATAACGTGGGTTACGCCATCAACATCAATACCGCGCGCGGCAATATCGGTTGCTACCAATATGCGTAATTTTCCTTTTTTGAAACCATCAAGCGCGCTTTGCCGTGCATTTTGGCTTTTATTGCCATGAATTACGCCACTGCGAATGCCGCCGTGTTCAAGGTGTTTTGCTACCCGGTCTGCACCGTGTTTGGTGCGGGTAAATACAAGCGCACGGGAAATGTCTTTATTTTTCAAAACTACACTTAAAAGGTCACGCTTTTTTGCTTTTTGCACGAACAGGATTTTTTGCTCAATCCGTTCAGCCGTGGTTGATTGTGGCGCAACCTCAACCCGGACGGGGTCTTTTAACAATCCTGCCGCTAGCTTTGCGATGGCAGGCGGCATGGTGGCTGAAAATAGAATTGTGTGCCGGTCATGTCCAATCATTGCGGCTACTTTGCGAACATCGGGAATAAATCCCATGTCCAACATTCTGTCGGCTTCGTCCAAAACAAATATTTCAACTGCATCAAGACGCAATTTACGTTGTTGCAATAAATCCATTAGGCGACCCGGCGTGGCAATAACAATGTCAACGCCAGCGGTTAATGCCTTTATTTGCGCCTTCATCGGCGCGCCACCAAATATGTTGGTAGATTTAATATTGAGGAATTTGCCGTAGGTACGCACGCTATCGCCGATTTGTACGGCAAGCTCGCGCGTTGGCGCTAGTATTAGCGCACGGGGATGGCCCGGTGCAGGTCGGCCATTAGCGGTCTCGGTCAAATTCTGAAGCATAGGCAGAACAAAGGCGGCTGTTTTTCCGGTGCCGGTTTGCGCTACGCCAAGAAGATCGCGGGCCCCCAATAGATGGGGTATTGATTGGGCCTGGATCGGCGTAGGTGCCGCATAGCCCTCGGCGGATATAGAACGCCGCAGGGGCTCGATCAATTCGAGCCCGGAAAAATCATTCATGTAATGTCTCTTTTCATGCCGCATTTCGCGGCTAAATTATCACGTAGTAATTAAAACATACGTGGCACTGCATTTGCAGTTAGGTAATTTGTAGTTAGATAATTTGTAGTTAGGTAAAAGGAAGCCGGGGAACGCGTAGGGAACCCCGGCTAACCTCTTAAAAAATAGAATTAGTCGCGAAGTTTGATTTCTTCGGCGGCTTCTTTGCCGTCACGACCAGCAACCAATTCATAGGTTACTTTTTGTCCGTCTTGGAGCGATCCAATGCCGGAGCGCTCAAGTGCTGAGATATGAACGAAAGCATCTTTGCCGCCGTCTTCAGGTTCGATAAAGCCGAAGCCTTTAGTGGCGTTAAACCATTTCACGGTACCGTTAGCCATAGTAGTAGTTCCTTTTACATTTATAAGTTACGCACATCGACAACACGCCGATAGCGCGGTTCAAACGCTCACAATGTCAGGAAAGTAACTTGGCCGACCGCGTATTCACGGGGTTCAATCAGGGCACACACAAGACGACTGTGCAACGTAGTAACGAGGTTGATATATACCTTTATCCGTTAAAGTCAAGGACATAGGCCAAATCTGTCTTCACCCCACCCCTTACAATCAATTGGCAATCAACTGGCGAGAAATTAATTAGCCATGTGCATGAATGCCTTTTGAAACGTGCAGTCATTACTACAGTGAACAATCTTAGGGTGTATTTAGACGATTTTTCTAAAATACCCCCCATATGGGGGATGTCTTGTGGTTGCAACATGCTAAAAACATTGAAATTAATTATTATTTTGTAGCAAACTGTTACTATGGTAATTAATTTTACAGGAACTAATTCCTATAAAATTTAGCGCATAGTTTTGGAGGGGAAATTGAAAATATTTAATCATTCGCTTATTGGGCATATGTCCTTGGCGGCGTCCTTGGCGGCTATTGCGTATTCACCAAATGCCCATGCGGCAGAACAAATAGGCGTATCGGCCGCGGTTCGTGGCAACGTGGAACTAATTCAACAAGGACAAACCCCTAGAAAAGCCAGTAGCGGTATCCCGGTTTATTTTGAAGAACAAATTATCAGCGGTGTCGATTCAGGTATGCAGTTAATGCTGTTGGATAAAACCACATTTACCGTTGGCCCTGATTCTCAAATCGTAATCGATGAAATGGTTTACGACCCCAGTGGTGATAATTCATCCCTTGCCGTTAGCGTTGCCCAAGGCGCGTTTCGCTATCTTTCCGGTGAAATTGGCAAGCGTAATCCACAAAATGTAACAATTAACACCCCAAATGGTTCCATCGGTATTCGCGGAACCAATCTTTTTGCCACACAAACAAACGGCAACTGGTTCTTTGGTCTGCTTGGCCCGGGACCGGGCAACAATAGCGGGGATAAGCCGGGTGGGTTCGTGTTCAAAAACGCTCAAGGCGAGACATCTGTTTCTCGCCCCGGTTATGGCTTTGCGGTTGAAACCGGCGGTGCACCGGGAAGCGTTGGCCCAATACCACCAGAAATATATGCAAAGTTTAACGAAGCCGTTTCCAAACAAGGCAAATCAGATGACGATAACGGCAATGGCGGCGATAATGGTGATGGCGGCAATGGCGGCGGCGGTAATGGCGAAGGCAAGCAAACGTTGGCAGGTGCCGAAGGCCAATCCGGTCAGGCTAAAGCCGTTACAAAAATTGCAGCCGCTACCCAGCGGGTAGCCCAAACGGTTCAAAGCGCTGTGGCAGAGATATCCACCGCCACCGCAACCGCTGCAATCTCTTCTTTTAAGCTATTAACCTATGCCGAGGTTCGTGGCTTTTCCGGTTCCGCCAACTACAGCGTAACTGGCGGAAAATTGTACGCCAATCCATATAATTGTAACTGCGATACCGCCATTAATTCAGAGCAGCTGCAAGCTGAATATGCGCATTATGTCGCTAAAAAAATTGCCAACGAAGCCTCGGTGGGAAGCTATAATTTTTCCGTGACCGCAGACTTCACCGCCCGCACCATTACCGGTGGTTGGACCAACATTAACGTTAACGGCTCGGCATTGGGCGGCAACAGTATTGTTAGTGAAAACCTTGATCTTCTTAGTGGAAGCACCGCCAGCGCCACCTTTGATTATAGCGCTTTAAGCGGCAACTTTGACCCAACAACCATATCAAGAGCGTCAACTGCTGACTCTAACTATTATCTTGAGGGTGGGATGGTGTTCCTTGATGGTGCCGCTAAGCCGAATTTGGGCGAAGGCTTGTTTATTGCAACTGCGGGCGTTGGTGATGTTGTTGGCGGCATTGAGCTAATCAAGCCACAATAAATTTAAAATATTCTTGAGGAAAATAAATTGAAAAAAATTATTTTAAGCACTGTTTCGCTTGCGCTTATTAGCGGCGTTGGCTTTTCTGCTCTTGCCCAAACCGATGCCGAGGTCGAACGTTCTATTGATGCCCAACGCCAGCGCCAAGAAGCAATTTCCGGCATAAGCGGGGTGGTTCCAGCAGGTCGCGAAGTTACTTATCAAGATCTTTTAAAAGACCCGGACAACATTGAATTAAATATTCTTTATGCACGCTATCAGATTTCCCAAGGCAACTTGACCGATGCCCAGTCGGCCCTTGAAAGGGTGCTGTTGTTGCATCCGGATATTTCCGTGGTACGCATGCTTTACGGCTTGGTTTTGTTTCGTCTTGATAGCCTTGCCGATGCCGAAGCTGAATTTAATAAATTGCTCGATAGTGATATTTCCAATGCTGATAAGGCATTGGTGCAGGGTTATCTTGGGCAAATTGCCGATAAACAAAAGCGCACCCACATTACCCTAACCGGTGGGTTTGGGGTTCATTATGACGATAATAAAAATTCGGCGACCACATCCGGATTACTTACCCTGATTGATACGACTTTTGATTCCGGGGTTAAGAAGAAAAGTGATTTCGGCACCATGGTCAACGCCAGCGGTGAAGTTCGCTATGACCTAGGTTTCCAACGCCCACAGGACGCCTACGGCAAAGTTTCCGTTATGGCAGACCAAATGGGTTATCACAAAGCGCAAAACATGTTTTTAGGAAGACTTGATGTTGGCACGACCATGCAAGTTGATATTGGCAAAATCGATCTTTCGACCAACATCAGCAGTATCAATGTTGACCGTAAAGCATATATGACCACCTATGGCGCACGCGCACGCTGGGATGCAAACCCCGGCGAAACCTACACCCCCTATGTTGAAGGAACTTATCAGTACCAATTTTATAATGGCCTTCAGGGCGACACCGCCGCACCGGAAAAAACCGGCAATCGTTGGGATGGCAAGGTTGGCCTACAGACAGCATCATTAATAGAAAACGGTATCTCCGGCGTTAGCGTTAATTATACCGTTAAGCAGGCGCGCAATACCTATAACGAATTTAAAGGTTATGGATTGGCATTTGATCATACCCAGGTGTTTGAAAAAGGGCGTTTCCTGTTGGGCCGGGTTTCATATAATCACGATGGCTACAGCGCCTCGGATCCATTTATTAGCAGCACAACCAAACGTAGCGACAATCGTTATGGCGCGTCCATAACCGCTGGCGCACCAATAGGATCGTTTGTTGAAAGCAAAACGCTACCTGATCAACTAAACGATGTAATCATAACCGCTACGGTGGAAAGATCTGATTCCAGATCAAACATAGTTAACTATGAATACAATAACTGGCGCAGTCAGTTTATGATAAATAAAACAATTAGGTTCTAGTTAAAAAAGGCAGGTCAATTAGACGAGCCACTAACCGTATGTGGGGAAGTTTCAACAGCCCTCTTAGAAGCTTGACGCGAACATTCGTTAATGACCAGAAGTGGGCGTTCAGAGGTTGGCCCGCTTTGGGTTTCGCTTTCGCTAGCCATGCTTTGAGATTCTCAGGTCAAAAAACCTTGTCACTCAAAACCTAATCACCACATTGGCGTCTCAGGTTGGCCGGCAGGAACGAGATGTTTTCTTTGGTGCTACCGGTGGTATCCATGGTCGGATGACAGGCAAGACAATTGCTTGGGGACTTCACCTTTTCGTGGCCCCATACAACATCACAGCCTTTATGCTTATCGATGAAACGCGGCGCATCAATAATGCGTGTGAACTTGGCGTTGGAGCGCCACTTTTGCGAGGCACGGACGTTGCTGACATCCGATGCGTTTTTGACGTGGTATGCCAATATTTCGGGTATTATGGTCTGGTCGATGCTGGCGTCTTCGCCGAAGTGATCAGACAGGTTAGAAATAATTTTTTTCCACAACGCCTTGGGCAGTGTTTGCGGTGGGAAGGCCATGTGGCAATCACCACATTCGGTAAGCACGACCTGATTGTCGATCACCGGAAAGGTCTCGGATCGGGCGGTGGAGGCGGCGGTTAGGGCCACCAACACGGTAACGATGGTCAGGATACGCATGGGATCACTCCTATCGTCAGCGGTTTTCGGAAGAGATAATTATAGACGAAAATGACTGGTTTTGCAGATATCTCTTTAGTGGCTTGATCAGGACAAACCCGATGTGGCCGAAGATCACCACCGGGGTGAACTCGGCGATAGCCTCATGAAGGTCTTCCAGCACGGGAAATACATCGGCGATCCCGCCGGTCACCGCCGCCAAACCGATGGTGCCGAGCAACGCCACCGCAATCCATGCCATCAGTGGATTGCGCGCCTTGCCATCAGTACGAAACTTTTCCAGCCAGGCGCGGGTGGCGGCCATGGGATTGGGCAGAGACAGGGGCGATTTTGGGCGCGCTAACAATCCGGCCAATACCCGGACCACGACGGCCACCAATACCAGATAACCTGAGAAAAGATGCATGGCGTAGATGTCCTCGCTTACATAAGCGACCACAAACCCGCCGGAGAATGTGGCGTGCCACCCTATCAGAAACTGGGTTTGAAAACTATTGGGGATGCGCATGGTCATGTCATCCGTCCCGATGCTCATGACCATGCCCATGCGATGCGCTACGGGAAGGTTCAAGCCCACTACCTAGGGTGACGGCATACCCGCCGGCGAGCACGCCGATGACGAGCGTCGATAACACAGTGTGGTGAAGCATCTTTTTGATCATGGCCGGAGATTAGCAAAGGCCCAATGAACTCACCCTGAAGGTAAAGTTCAGGTGGGGTTCAGTTTTTTCATTTTTTTGTTGGTTTTGTTAAAATCAACGCCTAGCCGCTATTTCAAATAAGGATCAGCAGTAGAACAGATTAAATAATGGGGAATCAGCATTTGATACGCTGATTCCCCATCATGTAGTTAGTGGCTCGGTCAATCAGACCCGCCTTTATATTTGAAAGAACGCCACATAAGTGGCGGCGACCACTTGGTCGCTGAATCAATAAAAAATGTTATTGCAGTATTCGTGGTGCGCTTGCGGCTTTGGCCTGTATTGCGTCTTCGGTCTTTTCCCAGATCCGTTTGGCAATGGCTTTAAATGCCACCGCATGTGCGCCATCGGGGTCGGAAACCACAACCGGGTTGCCACCATCTGATGTTTCCCTGATTTGGATATCCAATGGGATTTCACCCAAAAACTCCATACCCACGGTTTCGGCTTCTTTCTTTGCGCCGCCATGGCTAAAGATATTGGTGTGCTCACCACAATGGGGGCAGGCAAAGTAGCTCATGTTTTCAATAATACCCAAAACCGGCACATCAACCTGACGGAACATGTTTAGTCCCTTGCGGGCATCAAGCAATGCAATGTCTTGTGGGGTTGAAACAATGATGGCCCCGGTCAACGGCACCTGTTGCGCCATGGTCAATTGCACATCACCAGTTCCTGGCGGCATATCAACAACCATTACGTCAAGTGTGCCCCAGTTAATGTCGCGCATCATTTGGATTAGTGCAGATTGAACCATTGGCCCACGCCAGACGACGGGGCTTTCTTCATCAACCAAAAAACCCATGGACATACATTTAACGCCGTGGCCTTCCATGGGGTCGAGGGTTTTTCCGTCCGATGATTGCGGCTCGCCAGATATTCCCAACATTCTGGGTTGCGATGGGCCAAATATATCAGCGTCCAGCAGGCCAACTTTTAATCCTTGGGCTTTAAGCGCAAGGGCAAGGTTTACAGCGGTGGTTGATTTACCCACCCCACCTTTGCCTGATGCAACGGCTATGATTGATTTGGTGTCGGGTAGTAATGGTGCATCTTCAGCGGGTTCGCCGTGGGAATGCCCATGGTCGTGATTGTGATCATGTCCGGAATGACTGTGTCCGCCCGGTTCGTTCTCGGCTGTCAGCACAACTGTCGCTGAAAGAACGCCATCTAGGGCGTGGACAACTTTTTCCGCTTCTTTGCGTACGGGTTCAGCTTTTGCGCCTACCGAAGGGGGAACAACAACTGCCATTACAACATGGCCGTCTTGAACCTGTAGGCCCTGCACCATGCCCTTGGAAACAATGCTTTCGTCTCCATCCATTACGCCTTCCAGCGCCTTTAAAACTTGGTCTTCAGATATCTGCGAAGCCTGCGTCATGTTGGTTTACTCCAATTGGGGGAATTAACAGTTTTAAATGGTTTAATTGGGGCGTCAATATGACCCCAAAACTATATCTCTTTGCGTTGCAAGGGGCCTTTGTGTGCCCTATAAGCGTCACATTCATAATGTATTCGCATCACATATAGGTAAATACATTAGATTTATCAAATATAAATAACGAATAATTTGTCCAACGGCTTGATTTTTTTACTTATACGCCCATTTTTGCTGAGTAATTTTTTTAGTTTCACTGAATATATAGTAGCTAAACACAAGGAAGGAAAATACTGAATGGCCTGGAAACCACAAGGCGGCGGCCCATGGGGCGGCGGAGGCGGAGGAAAAGATCCATGGGGTGGCGGCGGTAATGCCGGCGGCCCTGGTCAGCCTGATATTGAGGAAATGCTGCGCCGTTCGCAGGAAAAATTCAAAACCATGATGCCGGGTGGCATTGGCTCAGGTCGCGGCATAATGCTGGCGATTTTAGCCGCTGTTACCCTTTGGCTTGGTAGCGGTATTTACCGCGTTGATTCAGGCCGCCAAGGAGTGGTTATGCTGTTTGGTGAATTCGTACAAACCACCATGCCGGGGCTACATTGGTATTTTCCAGCCCCCATAGGCAAAGTTTACACCCCTGATGTAGAACAGGTCAGGCGTGTTGATATCGGCTTTCGAAGCGCAGGCGACACTAACAGTATGTTTGGTAGCCGCGCCCCATCAACTGAACGTGACGTGCTGGAAGAAAGCATGATGTTAACGGGCGATCAAAACATCGCCGACGTTGATTTTTCGGTTCAGTGGAAAGTAAAAGATGCGAGCCAGTTCCTGTTTAATATTCGCGACCAAGAAAACACCGTCAAGTTGGCATCAGAAAGCGCAATGCGCGAAGTGATCGGCCAAACTACATTACAAGAAGCAATGACCAGTGGTCGTCAACAAGTAGCAGATAGCACTCGGCGCCTGTTGCAGGATATTTTAGATTCCTACAGCGCAGGCATTACCATTACCCAGGTGCAGTTGTTAAAAGTTGATCCACCGGAAAAAGTTATTGATGCCTTTAACGAAGTTCAGCGTGCGCGCCAAGATAAAGAGCGCAAGCAGAACGAGGCCGAAACTTATCGTAATAAAATAATTCCAAATGCACGTGGTGAGTCTGAAAAGATGATTCAAGCTGCAACCGCTTATAAGGAGCGCGTGATCAAGGAAGCCGATGGTGAAGCAAAGCAGTTTTTATCTGTTTATGAAACCTACAAGGTGGCAAAAGACGTAACCACCCAACGTATGTATCTAGAAGCGATGGAAGAAGTTTTTAAAGGATCATCGAAAGTGATTATTGATTCCAAAGCGAGCGGTTCCGGCGTGGTTCCATATTTACCGTTGCCAGAATTGCAGAAAAAGAACAATGGAGGTAATGCACAATGAGTAGTCCCAAACTAATTATTCTGGGTGTTATTGTCGCAGCTATTGGCATCAGCCTTTCGTCCGCTTTGTTTACGGTTAGCCAAACCCAGCAAGCGATTGTCATGCAGTTTGGCGACCCTAGGATTGTTATCCGCGACCCCGGCCTACATATAAAAGTTCCGTTCGTTCAAGATGCGGTTTTTTATGATAAACGTGTTCTTGATCTTGATCCACCAACCGAAGAAGTAATTTTGGCCGATCGCAAGCGCATCATGGTTGATGCCTTTGCCCGGTATAAAATTGTTGATCCTCTGCGCTTCTTTCAGGCGGTTCGCACCGAGGCCATATTTCGTGACCGTGTTGGCAAGATACTGAATTCAGGCGTTCGTAATGCGTTGGCCCGTTATCCGTTAATCGATGTTTTGTCGGCAAAACGCGAAGAAATCATGGCTTCAATTACCAGCGTAATGACCGCTGATGCACAAAATTTTGGCATCGAAGTGGTTGACGTGCGTATTGGCCGTACTGATTTGCCACCGGATATTTCAAGCAACGTTTATGAGCGTATGCGTTCCGAGCGTGAACGCGAAGCAAACCAGCTTCGTGCCGAAGGCGAAGAATTAAAAATCAAAATCGTTGCTGACGCCGACAAGCAAAAAACAATTTTGCTGGCAGATGCCAACCGAACCTCAAAAATTCTTGTGGGTGAGGGCGATGGCGAAAGAAACCGTATTCTGGGCGAAGCCTTTGGCCGGGATCCTGAATTTTTCGCATTCTATCGTTCGATGAAAGCTTATCGTTCTTCGCTTACTGGTAGCGATACCAGCATGGTTCTTTCCCCCGATAGCGACTTTTTCCGTTTTTTCGGGAATCAGCTAGGAAGACCCGGGGCTAAGCGTTAAAGCAGCAACCTTTGTACCATCTGCGGGCATGAATATTAATCATGCCTGCAGTTGGCCCGGGTTCTGCCATAATTATTCCTCATTTATGGTTATGATGATTAATAATCGGGTTATTTCCCCGCAATAATTATATTAAATATTTAAAAGTGAAAAAAATGAAAAAATATTCTCGCAACCTAAAATTATACATAATTGTATTGTTGGTTGGACTAATTTCTTTTTCAGGTATGGCCGTCTCCCCGCTACCTGCCCAAGCCAAAGCGGCACCGGAAAGTTTTGCAGAACTTGCAGGTAAGCTTCTTCCGGCGGTGGTGAATATTTCAACCACGCAAGTAATTGAAAACCGTGCCCCACAGGAGATGCCACAGTTTCCTCCGGGTTCGCCGTTTGAGGATTTTTTCAAAGAATTTTTTGATCGCAACCAACCAAATGGCCAACCAAATGGTCGCACGCAAAAACGTAGGGCAACATCGCTTGGTTCAGGGTTTATCATAGATTATAAATCTAACGGCGACACGTTCATCATTACCAACAACCACGTTGTTCAAGATGCCGACGAAGTAACCGCAATACTGCAAGACGACACCCGTCTAGAGGCAGAAATAGTTGGCCGTGATGCCAAGACCGATTTGGCGGTATTAAAGGTAAAATCTCATAAAAAATTACCATCGGTTGGTTTTGGCAGTTCGGATACCGCCCGCGTTGGTGATTGGGTGCTTGCAATTGGCAATCCATTTGGGCTTGGCGGCACTGTAACCGCAGGTATTATTTCCGCCCGTGGACGCAATATCAATGCTGGTCCATATGATAACTTTATTCAAACCGATGCATCTATTAACCGTGGAAATTCCGGTGGCCCAATGTTTAATATGAAGGGCGAAGTAATAGGAATTAACACTGCAATATTCTCGCCATCTGGCGGTAGCGTCGGTATTGGGTTTGCAATTCCATCGGATGCAGCAAAGGTTATTATTGATCAACTAATTAATAGCGGTCAGGTTAGCCGCGGTTGGTTAGGTGTAAATATTCAGGAAGTAACCGACCCCATTGCCGAAGCATTAAACATGAAAAAATCTCTTGGTGCGCTGGTTTCAAACGTATCCGATGGTAGCCCTGCTGAAAAAGGTGGCATTAAACCGCGCGACGTAATTATTGAATTTGATGGCAAGGAAGTCAGCGAAATGCGCAGCCTTCCGCGTATGGTTGCCGCAACAGCCGTTAATAAAAAGGTCAAATTAAAAGTTTGGCGTGATGGCAAGGAAAAAACCCTTAGTTTAAAAATCGGCAAGCTTGACGAAAAAATTGTAGAAGCAATGGTCAAGGATAAGGGTAAAGATACACATGTTGGCGAGCTCAATGTTTCTAAATTGGGCTTAACGCTTTCTGCTATTACCCCTGATTTGGCCGAACGGTTTAACATCCCTAGCGATACCAAAGGCGTTGTGGTTGTTGATACCGACCCTGATGGGTCGGGCGCAGAGGAACGAATTCGTCCCGGCGATATTATTCACGAGGTAAACCAGCAAAAGGTTTCCACGCCAAAAGATGTAAATAAAATTGTGAATAGTGTGGCTTCAAACAAAAAGAAAACGGTCTTGTTGCTGGTGGAAGGGCAATCTGGCTTTAGGTTTATTGCCCCAAAGATTGATTAGGTAATTAATGGGTTTATTTGGCAAAGGCGAAATTATTTTTGCCTTTGCCTTTGACCTTGTACATGGCCTCATCGGCAAGTTTTAATAAAATTTCCGGGCTTTTGTCATCGTCAGGGAATATGGATATGCCAATGCTGGCACCTATGGCGGCATCACCACTTCCCACGTTAATTGGCTGAGATAGCGTTTCAATTACTCTTTTTGCCACAATTTCAGCATTTTCACGGGCGTGAAGGTCGGGCAAAACCAGAACAAATTCATCGCCGCCAATTCGTGCCACGGTGTCGGTTTCACGGATGCATTTTAAAAGCCCCTCGGCAACAGCACATAGAAGCCTATCGCCAGCTTCGTGACCCATGGTGTCATTTACCGCCTTGAAACCATCAAGATCAATAAATGCCACGGCACAAAGCCTTTTTTCGCGATGCGAACGGTGAATTGAAACATCCAATCGGTCAAGCATAAGTGCGCGATTTGGTAATTTTGTTAAATCGTCATGGCTTGCCATGTGGCGCATTTTTTCTTCGGCCTGCCTGCGAACCGATACTTCTTCCTGTAATTCGTAGGTTCTCTCTTCAACCCGCTGCTCAAGAGTATCGATTGATTTGCGTAGCGCAGAAACCGCATTGTTGCGCGCAGTTATATCGCGGACCTCAACCTTGTAGCTTAGATCTTTGCCAGCTCTAAGCTCGGTAAAACTTGCGTCAGCGTCAATTGCACCGCCGGTTGTATCAATAAACCGTACTGGCAATATATCATCGCTTTCAAGCAAGTCGTGAATTCCGGTAAGGATAAAATCTTTGTAATCATCGTGCAGAAATTCATAAAGAGATTTGCCCAAAATATCTTTGGCAGAATCTGCTTTCATAATTTTAATGCCCGATTGGTTCACATAGGTGATAATGCTATCTTTGTCGCAGACACATATAAAATTAAGAGAACTATTTACTAGCTTTCTAAGCAAGGCATCATCTAGGCCGTCTAGACCATCAACCGTATTGTCTTTTGCTATCTGTATTTTTTTGTCCATAATTTTAATGCGTCCTTATGACGCAAATTCTTCTATGCGGTAGCCCTGGGCAAATAACGCCCCGATTAAATCTGAATGATCAAGTCTGCCACTAGCAGCATCTGCGGCAATTGGGTGGGCGTGAAAAGCAATGCCAAGCCCCGCCGCGCCCAACATAGGAACATCGTTAGCGCCATCGCCAATGGAAAGGGTGTCGTCTAATGATAGTTTTTTCTTTGCTGTGCTTTCTAACAATACTTTTAGCTTTGCATCTTTGCCCAGTATCGGTTCCATGACCTCACCCGTCAGCTTGCCGTTTTTTATGCCCAGCCTGTTGCCGTATGATTTATCAAAACCAACCTCATCTCGAATTTTATCGGTAAAATAAGCAAACCCACCTGAAACTAAAATTGTATGGGCCCCATTTGCTTTCATTGTTTGGACAAGGGTTTTTGCCCCATTGGTTAATTTTACCCGCTTCATTGTTTTTTCCAGAGCATCTTCATCAAGACCTTTTAGCATTAATACTCTGGCCTTCACCGCTTCTTCAAAGCCCACTTCGCCCTGCATGGCGCGCTGGGTTATTTTGGCAATTTTATCTTTAAGTCCGGCAAAATCGGCCAGCTCATCAAGCGTTTCAGACGTTACTATTGTGGAATCCATATCGGCTATCAGAATTTTTTTTCTTCGCCCGGCAGTATTTCCTGCGATAACATCGATGGTTACTGGGCCTTTTTCATCAATTGCCGCGCGGGCCGATGCTACCGCTTGTTGGGCAGCAAGCCCGGAAAATGCTATATCACAGGCTTTAGATGGGGCTAGCCAGTCAGGAGGTGCGGTTTCTGCGCCCAAATGGTTGAACGCATTTCTAACGCGCTGAACAATGGCGTCAGATATTTTAATTCGTCCAGGTGGTGCTATAATTGTTAAAACGAGGTCCATATTGTTAAAAGCCATACCAATAAAAAATTATAAAGCATTAATAATTGCTGGGCCTACGGCCAGCGGTAAATCATCCCTAGCATTGGATATAGCAGAAAAGTATCCATCTACCATAATCAATGCTGATTCCCAGCAGGTCTATAAAGAGCTTTCAATTATTAGCGCAAGGCCAATAGCCGATGATGAGGCCCGTTGCCCGCATAAATTATTTGGCATCCTTTCAGCATCCGAGGTTTGCTCGGCCGGACGTTGGCTGGAGTTAGCAAAAATTGAAATTGAACAATCATTGGCAGGCGGCCGCATTCCCTTGTTGGTTGGTGGTACCGGGCTATACTTGAAAGCCCTAACCGAAGGGCTATCGCCAATTCCCGAAGTCGACCCCGATATTCGCCACAAATCCCGCGCCCTGTGGGATGGGGCAGATGAGGGTGAATTCATTGCCAAGTTGGCTGAAATTGACCCCATAAGTGCCGCAAGCATTGCACCGACCGATTCCCAGCGCCTGATAAGGGCTTATGAGGTATCACTTTCAACCGGCAGGCCATTTTCTGATTGGCGAAATGAACCAAAGAAGGCGGTTTTCCCACATATGGATTTTGCCACCATTCAGCTATTGCCCGAACGCGACACCCTTTATGCCGCCATCAACGCCCGGTTCGATAAAATGGTGAATAGCGGCGCATTGGACGAGGTCAAAAACCTTTTAAAGCTGGGGCTAGACAGTGATTTACCGGCCATGAAGGCACTGGGCGTGCCCGAGCTGGCGGCCCATATCAGGGGTGAATTGAGCATAGAGGAGGCCATGGAAAAGGCCAAAACCGCATCTCGCAATTATGCCAAGCGCCAGCTTACCTGGGCGCGCCATCAAATGGGCGACGGGGTGTTGACGGTCGCGCAATATTCGGAAAGCTCAAGGGGTAAAATCTTTTCATTTATTGGCGAGTTTCTGTTGACCGAAAATCCCTAAAGGGCTAGTTTGCGCGTCTTATCCGGGCCCGCCCCATGGGGTGTGGCCCAATTGCGTTTTTAAGACAAAATGACCTATTTTAAGGAAAGAACCATGGCAGACAAACAGATGAACGGCGCTGAAATACTGATCAAGGCATTGCACGATCAAAGCGTTGATGTTGTCTTCGGCTATCCCGGTGGTGCGGTTCTTCCTATTTATGATGCTATTTTTCAACAAAATAAAATGCGTCATATTTTGGTTCGCCAAGAAGGCGGCGCAGTTCATGCCGCCGAAGGCTATGCCAGATCAACCGGCAAGGTTGGTTGCGTTTTGGTAACATCGGGCCCCGGTGCGACCAATGCGGTTACTGGGTTGTTGGATGCAATGCTCGATTCAATTCCTATGGTTTGCATTACCGGTCAGGTGCCAACGCACCTTATCGGCAATGATGCATTCCAAGAAGCAGACACAACCGGCATAACCCGGCCATGTACCAAACATAACTATCTGGTGAAAGACATTAAAGATCTTGCCCGCATAGTGCACGAAGCATTTCACGTTGCCAGTTCTGGCCGGCCCGGCCCGGTTGTTATTGACCTGCCCAAAGATGTGCAAATGGCTCTTGGCGATTATGTTCCGAAATCAAAAGTTGTTCATAAAAGCTATAACCCACAGGTTAAAGGCGACACCGCAAAAATCAAAGAAGCGGTAAAAATGTTGGCGGGCGCTAAAAAGCCAATAATTTATGCGGGTGGTGGGGTTATTAATTCCGGCCCCGGTGCATCGCAATTGCTGACCCAGCTTGCGCACCTTACAGAATCTCCGTTGACGCTGACGTTAATGGGGCTTGGTGCGTTTCCGGCATCTGATAAACAGTTTCTAGGCATGCTTGGCATGCACGGAACCTATGAAGCAAACATGGCTATGCACGATTGCGACGTTATGTTGTGCATTGGCGCACGCTTTGATGATCGCATAACCGGCAGGCTCGATGCGTTTAGCCCTAATTCTAAAAAAATCCACATTGATATTGATCCAAGCTCAATAAACAAAAGCGTTATGGTTGATATTCCTGTTATTGGCGATGTTGCACATGTGTTGGAAGATTTCATAAAAATATGGAAAACCAGCCAGTCGAAAATTGATGGCAAAGCATTAAAATCGTGGTGGAAAGAAATTGATGCTTGGCGGGCCAAGAAATGCTTTTCATACCGTGATGATAAAAAAACCATCATGCCGCAATATGCTATCGAGCGTTTGTACGAGCTGACAAAAGACCGCAAGGATGTGTTCATCACCACCGAGGTCGGCCAGCACCAAATGTGGGCAGCCCAGCATTTCAAATTTGAGCGTCCTAATCATTTCATGACATCGGGTGGCCTTGGCACCATGGGCTATGGTTTGCCTGCCGCCATGGGTGTACAGATTGCGCACCCGGATGCATTGGTTGTTGATATTGCGGGCGAGGCATCAATTTTGATGAACATTCAAGAGCTTTCAGCCATTGCCCAGTACCGCTTGCCGGTTAAGGTATTTATTTTGAATAACCAATACATGGGCATGGTTCGCCAATGGCAGGAGCTTCTACACGGTTCACGCTATTCCGAAAGCTACATGGAAAGCCTGCCTGATTTTGTAAAACTGGCCGAAAGTTTTGGCGGCAAGGGTTTGCGCGCAACCAAGCCCGCCGAACTTGATGGCGTAATTACAGAAATGATGGAAAGCGACACCTTTGTTGTTGCCGATATTTGTGTCGATCAAAACGAAAACGTTTTCCCAATGATACCATCGGGCGCGGCGCATAACGAAATGTTGCTTGGCCCCGACGACAAGGCAGAAAAACCAGTTTCAGAAGAAGGCATGGTGTTGGTTTAGACCAGCCATCATCACCCAAAGGAATAAAAAAGTGCAACAAGAACCAATAAACAGCCACACTATTTCCGTACTGGTCGATAATGAACCGGGCGTATTGGCACGTGTAATTGGCCTGTTTTCAGGCCGTGGTTATAACATTGAAAGCCTGACCGTGGCCGAAACCCGGCACAAGCGCGGGCTTTCGCGCATTACTGTTGTTACCACCGGAACCGCCATGATTATTGAGCAAATAAAAGCCCAGCTTGGCCGTTTGGTGCCAATACATTCGGTTGCCGATCTAACCCTTGACGGCCCTTCGGTTGAGCGCGAAGTTGCATTGGTAAAGGTTGTCGGTACCGGCGAACACCGGGTTGAGGCGCTAAGGATTGCAGATATTTTCCGCGCCCGCGTGGTAGATAGCTCTAACGAAAGCTTTGTTTTTGAAATAGTAGGCGATACCGGAAAGCTAGACGCATTCGCCGAATTAATGAAACCACTGGGATTGGTTGATTTATCGCGCTCCGGCGTTGTTGCAATATCTCGTGGAACCCAATCACTTTAACCATTTATAATTGACCCCAAACTTTTAAGGAAACTAATCAAATGCGTGTCTATTACGATCAGGATGCTGATGTAAAACTCATCAAAGGCAAGAAAGTTGCCATCGTCGGTTACGGCAGTCAGGGCCATGCCCATGCGCTTAACCTTCGCGATAGCGGCGTCAAAGACGTATGCGTTGCGTTGCGCGAAAGCTCAACCTCGCGCAAAAAAGCCGAAGGCGAAGGCATCAAATGCATGACCCCGGCCGAAGCTGGTGCTTGGGCTGATGTTGTTATGATGCTTGTTCCCGATGAACTTCAGGCTGACCTTTATTATGCCGACCTTGTTGGCACAATGAAAAAAGGTTCGGCATTGGTTTTTGCCCATGGTCTTAATGTTCATTTCAATTTAATCGAACCACGCGAAGACCTTGACGTGTTCATGATTGCACCAAAAGGCCCCGGTCATACGGTTCGCGGTGAATACCAAAAAGGTGGCGGTGTTCCATGTTTGGTTGCGGTTCATCAGAACCCATCGGGCAATGCGCTTGAAATTGCACTATCGTACGCTTCTGCCATTGGCGGTGGACGAAGCGGCGTTATTGAAACCACCTTCAAGGAAGAATGTGAAACCGATTTGTTCGGCGAACAGGTTGTTCTTTGCGGTGGCCTGACCGAACTTATCAGAAACGGTTATGAAACTTTGACCGAAGCTGGTTATGCACCGGAAATGGCATATTTTGAATGTATGCACGAAGTAAAATTGATTGTCGATTTGATGTACGAAGGCGGCATGGCCAACATGCGTTATTCAATTTCCAACACCGCCGAATATGGCGATTATGTTACCGGGCCGCGTATCATTACATCTGATACCAAGAAAGAAATGAAACGTGTGTTGGACGATATTCAATCAGGTCGCTTTACTCGCGATTGGATGCTTGAATGCAAAGCTGGCCAGCCAAGCTTTAAAGCAACGCGCAGGCGCAATGCCGAACACGGCATCGAAGAAGTTGGTG
This sequence comes from uncultured Thalassospiraceae bacterium, assembly GCA_965603095.1. Lineage (GTDB taxonomy): Bacteria > Pseudomonadota > Alphaproteobacteria > Rhodospirillales > Magnetovibrionaceae > DAOVVL01. The sequence continues at coordinate 57,150 of CBFDBQ010000002.1, forward strand.
AAAAACTTCGCGCCATGATGCCATGGATTGCTAAAAATCAGTTGGTTGATAAAGATAAGAACTAAGTTCTTTTTAAAGAATGCCGCATAAGCGGCGGCGACCACTTGGTCGCTTAGTTAAATTAAAGGCGGGGCCGTTTATATGGCTCCGCCTTTTTTTGTTTAATTTAAAAATTAATTACCGATGGTTTTTTTAAAGGTCTCAAACGAGCCTACCCAGAACCATGCAACCTTGCCGTCGGGCGCTTCAACCCCAACGGTTCGGTGTTTCATTCCCACCCTAAATGAATATATGGGCAGGGATTTATGGATTTGCTTGAAACGCAATCCCGGTGTGTTATGGCTTTCGCGCCATAGTTTATAATTTTTTTCCGCCAGTTTTTTTACATCTTCGGGCAGATCTTCAAAGGTATCCCAATAGGCTCCTTCGCGCAGAACATTATCCATGTTCAGCGATACAAATTTCATCGCCAACTTGTCGGCTATTTTTGTGTATTCCTTTAGCGCCTTGCCGGCGGAATCTTCTAGCCATTCCTGCGCCCGGTCGCTGGATATAATATTATCCCATTCGGTTTTGTCTTCGACCCGCTCTATTATTTCCCAGGCGATGCGCTCGCGCTCTTGTTCGGGCAGCGTTTTTAGCGCCTTAAAAGCCCTGTCCAGCACCTCTCCCATGGTAAAATCCTTATTGTTAAAAGCGTGTGAAATCCTTGCCCAGAATGTACGCCAAATGGAAGGGTTGGTGCAAATGGCTCAAAAAACCGTCATAAACGCCAATAAATATTGACAAAGCAGGGGTCTGGCTGTCTTTATGGTAGGGCAAATAAGGTCGAAAGCGGTCTTATGCTTGAAAAAGGGTAATTTATGCCAAGAAAAAGCGCCATTGCTAGGGCTAAAGCCCAATCCAAAGCAATAGCCGCCACCCAGACGGGTGAGCAGGGCGCTGGTGCATGGTTATTGCTTGGCACCCTTTCGCTTCTACTTCTATCAGCCGGGGAACTGCTGCTTAGGAACCTCTGACGTCTACGGTCAATTTTTTATAAAAGGCTGGTGATGTGCAGGGGAAAAGGAAAAACAAACCTTTCGTGCAATAGACATTAATAAATTGCATGTTCCAAACAAGCAGTTTCAAGGACTTAAATCAAATGACTAATACCAAAAAAAACCGAATTGTAATTTTCGATACAACCTTGCGTGATGGCGAGCAATCGCCGGGCGCCTCCATGAACTTGGATGAAAAGTTGCGTATTGCGCTTTTGCTCGAGGAAATGGGCGTTGATATAATTGAGGCCGGTTTCCCCATAGCATCAGAAGGTGATTTCGAGGCGGTAAATGAAATAGCCAAGGTGGTTAAAAATTCAACCGTCTGTGGTTTGGCGCGTGCCACCCGTGGCGATATTGAACGTTGTGCCGATGCCATAAAACCTGCTGAACGTTCACGCATTCATACTTTTATTTCCACTAGCCCACTGCACATGAAATACAAATTGCAGATGGAGCCGGAAAAAGTTTTGGAAAAAGTAACCGAAAGCGTGACGTTGGCGCGTAACTTCACCGATGATGTTGAATGGTCAGCCGAAGACGGTTCACGCACCGAGCGTGATTTTCTGTGCCGTTGTGTTGAGGCCGCGATTGATGCTGGCGCTACCACCATCAACATTCCAGATACCGTCGGTTATGCAATTCCAGTAGAATTTGCCAATCTTATAAGTCACGTTATGAACAATGTCCTCAATATGGATAAAGCCATTATTTCGGTTCATTGTCATAATGATTTAGGCTTGGCGGTTGCCAATTCGTTGGCCGCGGTCAGCGTCGGCGCAAGGCAGGTTGAATGCACAATAAACGGTCTGGGTGAACGGGCCGGAAACGCTGCCATGGAAGAAGTCGTAATGGCACTTAAAACCAGAAACGATTTAATGCCATATACCACCGGTATTAAAACCGAAAATATAACCAAGGCATCGCGGCTGGTTTCAACGATTACTGGATTTAACGTGCAACCGAACAAGGCGATTGTCGGAAAGAACGCTTTTGCCCATGAAAGCGGTATTCATCAGGACGGAATGCTTAAGCACGCCGGAACCTATGAAATAATGACACCTGAATCCGTGGGCTTAACCGAGTCAAAATTGGTCATGGGTAAACATTCTGGCCGTCATGCGTTCAACGATAAATTGAAAGATATGGGTTATGATCTTGGCGATAATGCGCTGGAAGATGCATTCGTGCGTTTCAAAGATTTAGCCGATAAGAAAAAAGAGGTATTTGACGAGGATATAATAGCCTTGGTCGATGACGAAATTTTCCGCGCCAATGACCGCATTTCCATGGTGGCGTTGGAAATACTCTGCGGTACGGCTCACAATCCGCCCAAAGCCAGCCTCGAAATGAACGTTGATGGCGAGGTAAAATCATGCAATTCCACTGGTGATGGGCCTGTGGATGCGGCATTTAATGCGGTCAAAGAGCTATTCCCCCATGAGGCCAGATTACAGCTTTATCAGGTTCAAGCGGTAACTGGCGGAACCGATGCCCAGGCCGAGGTCACCGTTAGGCTAGAGGAAAAAGGCCGTAGCGTTAACGGACAGGCGGCTGACACCGATACCATGGTGGCCAGCGTCAAGGCCTATATCAATGCGCTTAATAAGCTTTTGCTAAAGCGTGAAAAATCGGCCCCGTCTGCGCTTTCGGTCTAGTAATTGTCGGGCTTGGGCCTGTATAAATAACGTGTATAAAGGGCATATCGGATTCGCATATCCGGCCACGTATTGGGCCTTAATGTAAACAATAGAATTGGTGGATTTTAAGTAATGTTTTCGTCTCTTTTTGGTTTTCTTTCGGCAGATATGGCCATTGATTTAGGTACTGCAAACACCCTTGTTTTCGTCAAGGGCAAAGGCATCGTGCTTAACGAGCCTTCGGTTGTGGCAATAACTGAATTCAAAGGTAAAAAACAGGTGCTTGCTGTTGGCAACGAAGCCAAGCAAATGCTAGGCCGCACGCCGGGTGATATTCAGGCAATTCGTCCGTTACGTGATGGCGTCATTGCCGATTTTGAAGTCGCCGAAGAAATGATAAAATACTTTATTCGCAAGGTTCACAATCGCCGTAGTTTTGCCAGCCCAATGGTTGTGGTTTGTGTGCCATCAGGCTCAACTGCTGTTGAACGTCGCGCTATTCAAGAATCTGCTGAAAGTGCGGGCGCACGTAAGGTATTTTTAATCGAAGAACCTATGGCGGCTGCCATTGGTGCCGGTCTTCCGGTTACCGAGCCAACTGGCTCAATGGTTGTTGATATTGGCGGCGGCACCACCGAGGTTGCCGTTCTTTCACTTGGCGGTATTGTTTATGCGCGTTCAGTTCGGGTTGGTGGCGATAAAATGGATGAAGCCATTATCGCTTATATTCGTCGCAATCATAACTTACTTGTGGGTGAAGCATCTGCCGCACGCATAAAAGAAACCATTGGTTCGGCTTGCCCACCAGAAGAAGGCGATGGCCGGACTATGGAAATAAAAGGTCGCGATCTTATGAATGGTGTTCCGAAAGAACTTATTATTTCAGAACGTCAAATCGCAGAAAGTTTGGCCGAACCTGTTGGCGCAATTATTGAAGCGGTAAAAGTTGCGCTAGAACATACCGCTCCGGAATTAGCCGCAGATATAGTTGATAAAGGTATTGTTTTAACCGGTGGTGGCGCGCTTTTGGGCAATATTGATTATGTTCTCAGGCACGCTACGGGTCTGCCGGTTTCCATTGGTGATGACCCGCTTTCATGCGTGGTTTTGGGAACGGGCCGTGCGCTGGAAGAAATGAAAAAACTCAGAAATGTGCTAACAACTATGTATTAAGCGGTTTTTTTAGCTTTATTTCACGTCTAATTACCCCTTGGTCACCTCTAACCGCCCATGGCCACCTATAACTATCGGCAATTATTGCGTTTTTTTTCGGTTAATCTATATTAACCCTAGTCCGGGCATAGTGTTTGCTCGGGTTTTCCATTGCTAGAGTACCCGCATTTAAACCTTGGTGGTTTTGGGATTTTCCCATGGAGAGCGGGGGAAAAATATGACAGACCGTATTAGAGCTATACATTCAGGCTTCGTCCAACCCGGGCGTGGTGTTGGCAACCGACTTATGTACATTATTTTGGTGGCGGCATCGCTTGGCCTTTTGTTATTGGGAAAGGCTGATCCGGTATTTATGGAGAGGGTGCGTTCTCAAATTTCAGATTTTGCAACCCCTATACTTGATACGCTGTCCAGACCAATCTCCAACACTGAAAAAGTTATTTCTGAAATTAATCTTCTTGCTGATATAAGATCAGAAAATGAAAAGCTACGTGGTGAAAATGATTTGCTTATGCAATGGCAATCTACTGCACGAAAGCTTGAAGTCGAAAATAAACAATTAAAGGGCTTATTAAACTTTGCTCCAGATGCTGAACCCGGATTTATAACTGCAAGGGTAATAGCAGACACAGGCGGTGCGTTTGTACGTAGCCTTCTTGCCAGCGCTGGTTTGCGTGATGGCGCAGCCAAAGGTCAGGCCGTAGTAACAAGCGAAGGTTTGGTCGGTAGGGTGCAGGGCGTTGGTACGCGCTCGGTTCGTATTTTACTAATAACCGATCTTAACTCTCGCATCCCAGTTATTGTTGAATCGAGCAGAACAAGAGCAATAATGGCGGGCGATAATTCAGATAGGCCCAAGCTAATTCATTTACCACCAGGTGCGGTGGTTTCACCCGGTGATAGGGTGGTTACATCTGGCCATGGCGGTGCTTTCCCACCGGGCATACAGGTTGGACGAATAACCGCAGTTGATGAAAAAGGCATAATGGTGCAACCGTTTGTACAGCGCGAACGTATAGAGTTCGTGCGAATTGTAGATTATGGCCTTAAAGGTATTCTTGATGCACCCAAGACAACAAAAGACGCGGGGGCAAGCAAAGAATGAAACCGGGTTTTTTACAGCGCCTTGATTTAATTGCACGCGGATCAACACCATTTGTATTGACGGCCCTTCTAATAGTGATGAGCGCAATACCCACAAGAATTCCTGAATTTGCCCACATTGCACCGATGTTGCCGCTTATGGCCGTTTACCATTGGTCTATCTATCGCCCCGATCTTTTACCGGCATGGGCTGTTTTTATCGCAGGCTTAATGCAAGATGCATTAGTCGGCACACCGTTTGGGGTAAACGCGCTTGTTTTCCTTGCCGTGCATATGGTTGTTTTAAGCCAGCAAGTATTCTTTACAGGTAAATCATTTGCTGTTGTGTGGATTGGGTTTGCAATGGTTTCTGCGGCCGCATTCATTTTGACATGGGCCTTGGTCTCTGGCTTTTTTGGCCAGTCGACTGGATTGATGAGCATGTTTTTTCAGTATTTAGTTACGCTTGGAACCTTTCCCGTTTTGACATGGCTGTTGATGATTTGGCAGCAGCGAATGTTGTCTCAAGATTAAATAATAATAATCAGGAATAAAATGCATAGGGATTCTGAGAGGCATAAACTTTTTTCCCGTCGCGCTGCAATGCTTGGCGGGGGTCAGGCGTTGTTATTATCAACCCTTGCCGCCCGTATGTATTATTTGCAAGTAGTTGAATCCGATCGCTACAAAACATTAGCCGATGAAAACAGAATAAACTTGCGCCTATTGGCCCCCCCAAGGGGAAGAATAGTTGATCGTTTTGGCCGTGCCATGGCCGATAACCAACAGAATTATCGTGTGGTTGTTATTCCAGAACAAGCGGGTGATCTTTCCCTAACGCTTGAGCTTCTTTCTAAAATTGTACCAATGGGAGATAAAGACTGGCGCAGAATTCTACGTGAAGCAAAACGCAAGCGTGCATTTGTGCCCATTACGGTACGCGAAAACCTTAGCTGGGGTGATGTAGCACGAATTGAAGTAAACACACCTGACCTGCCCGGTGTTTTGATAGATGTCGGCCAAAGCAGGAATTATATATATGGTAGCGAGGCCGCCCATATTATGGGGTACGTGGCGGCCGTTTCTGAAAAGGAAGTTACCGGTGACCCACTTTTAGAGCTTCCAGGGTTTCGCATAGGCAAAGCGGGAATTGAAAAAGTATACGATATGCAGTTAAGGGGTGCGGGCGGAAGCTCACAGGTTGAAGTAAATGCCCTTGGTCGAGTTATTCGTGAACTTGCCCGCCAGGAAGGTCAGCCCGGAAACGAAGTTCGTCTGACCATTAATCTAGATTTACAACGGTTTGTATCTAAATTGCTTGGCGATGAAAGTGCAGCAGTTGTTGTGATGGATGTTCATTCAGGTGATGTGCTGGCCATGGTTTCCAGCCCTTCGTTTGACCCAAATATGTTTAACAAGGGGTTGGAGCAAGCTCAATGGGATGCGTTGGTTAATAATGAAAAATCCCCGCTTACCAATAAAACCATATCGGGGCAGTATTCACCGGGCTCAACCTTTAAAATGGCAGTGGCGCTGGCGGCACTTGAAAAAGGCTCCATAACACCAGAAACAAAAATTAATTGCTCCGGTTCCACCAAGCTGGGAAATGCAAAATTCCATTGCTGGAAACGTGGCGGCCATGGAACGTTAAATATGGAAGAGGCGATAGAGCAATCATGCGACGTTTATTTTTATGAAACCGCTAGGCGTGCCGGCATCGATAGAATATCGGCCATGGGCGAAAGACTTGGTATGGGTAAATCGCTAGATTTAGGCCTTCCCGGTGAAAAGCATGGACTTATGCCAACGCGTAAATGGAAGATGGGCGCGCTAAATGAACCATGGCAAATGGGTGAGACAATGATAGCTGGTATTGGGCAGGGCTATGTTCTTACTACGCCATTGCAGTTGGCTGTTATGACGGCACGAATTGCTAATGGCGGTTTCAAGGTTTCTCCTCGAATAGTTGTTGATGAAGATGCTCCCGACAGTGAAATGGAGCTTGAATCCATTGGCGTTTCACCTGAATACCTACAAATTGTTAAAAACGGGATGAACAAGGTTGTTAATGGAGAAAAGGGCACCGCTAGGAAAGCGCATATATCAAATATTGGTATGGAAATGGCCGGTAAAACGGGCACGGTTCAGGTTCGCCGTATTACCAAGTCGGAACGCGAAACCGGTGTTATTAAAAATAATGAATTGCCATGGAAAGAGCGCGATCACGCTTTGTTTGTAGGCTTTGGCCCAGTAGAAAACCCCAGATTTGCAGTATCGGTTGTGGTTGAGCACGGCGGAAGCGGATCAGGTGCCGCCGCACCATTAGCCCGGGATATTTTATTGGAAGCACAAAAGCTTGCATTAAGCACCCCAGCCCCATCCTCACACGAGGCAAATAACAAAGACATGGGTAAGGACGGGGGCGAAGATGTTACATAACAATTCCTTCGTACAATCGCAGATGTCATTAGGGCAAAAATTGTTGCATATGCACTGGTTTTTTATTCTTTTGTTGTGCGTTACCGCTACCGTGGGGTTTGCCATGCTGTATTCAGCGGCAGGAGGCGATCTTGATCCATGGGCATCGCGTCAGATGGTGCGTTTTGCGCTTGGCCTTATTGGGATGACGGTGGTTGCGGTTACCGACATAAAATTGTGGTTACGCTTTTCATATGGCGTATATTTTGTTGTTTTAGCTTTATTAATAGCGGTTGAAATTTCAGGTTTTGTCGGCATGGGCGCACAACGCTGGATAAGCTTAGGAATATTTAATATCCAGCCATCTGAATTAATGAAAGTTGCGGTAGTTCTGGCGTTGGCAAGATATTTTCATGGCGGCAGCATCGAAGAAATTGAACGCCCAACATTTCTTATTCCACCATTATTAATGGTTGCGGTTCCGGCATTTTTGATTTTGCGTCAACCGGATCTTGGAACCACAATTATGGTGGTGGCCGCTAGTATAGGAATATTTTTTGCCGCCGGCGTTCGCATATGGAAATTTGCATTGGTTGGGGTGCTTGGTCTTGTCAGCGCACCAGTCGCATGGTTTTACCTGCTACGTGATTATCAGCGTGCCCGTATTATAACCTTTATAAATCCAGAGCAAGACACGCTTGGGTCTGGCTATCATATTATTCAGTCTAAAATTGCATTAGGGTCAGGTGGGGTGTTTGGCAAGGGTTACCTTATGGGAACTCAGGGCCACCTTAATTTTCTGCCTGAAAAACAAACTGATTTTATATTTACCATGTTGGCAGAGGAATTCGGTCTCGTCGGTGGGCTTGGTTTGTTGGCTCTATATATTTTATTGTTGTTTTATGGATTTTCTATTTCGCTTTCCAGCCGCAGCCATTTCGGGCGTCTGCTTGGAATGGGAGTTACCATAACTTTCTTTCTCTATATTTTCATTAATATTGCAATGGTAATGGGGCTTATACCGGTTGTTGGCGTGCCGTTACCGCTTGTTTCATATGGCGGAACCGCAATGTTGACAATTTTATTCGGTTTTGGATTGTTGATGTGTGTTCACATCAACCGCGATTTAACCATTGGTCGCCGTGATAGCGGAGATGATTTTTAGGTTGCCCGATCCTAGACTAAAAACAGGAATTTGGGTCTCTGCCCAACTTCGTATCTGCGATACACAAAATATCCCAGCGGTAATTATCAAGCGCGGTGATGCTGATGCTGGTGGGGTGTTGTTAAAAATTAACACCCTTATTAATGGCTGCAAGGTTCTGGCCCGGGTGTTTGATGGTGATGGCAATAGGGTATGGATGGTGGTAGCTGGCGGTGAGGCTCAGGGGCCTGAACAACACCTAGAAATGGAAATAAAATCCGATACCTATATTGCGCGCGAATTAAATACCGACCCCGATTTGTGGGTAATGGAAATAGAAGACAGCGCTAGCGTCTACGCACCCGACGGTGAAATTATCAATCCATAGTAATTTTTGGCAGAAACCTAGGCTTTACCACCTAGTCCTAATTTCCTAATAGTCTAAAGTTAATTAGCATGCTAACTAATAGCACACTAATTATATAAGGCAAATTATGAGGATTGAATACTAAGGCATGCCAAATAACCATAAAAAAAATAATCACGAAAACGAGCTGGGCTGTGACGCACCAAACGAACCACTGTGGGAACCTGGAATGGACCGGGAATTCCTTGCCGCGGAAGTGCGTAAAAAAAGGAACAGCTCCATCGGGTACCTGTTGGCCAATGCCCACAAACAGACCATGGGAATGTTAGCTGAATGCCTTGCCCCCATGGGCGTAACACCAGCCCAGTGGCAGGTGTTGGTGGTGTTGTGGGAAGAAGACGGAATAGTGCAGCGCGAACTAGCCGAACGCATGGTGATTGAGCAAGCAACCCTTACCCGCACATTGGATCGGATGGAACGCGATGGTTTTGTTGAACGCCGTCGCGATGAACATGACCGCCGCAGGTTTAGGGTTTTTGTAACCGAAAAAGGGTTTGGTCTTATTAACACGTTGGTTCCCGTGGCGATGAAAACTCTTGCGGCAATCACCGATGGATTTAGCGAAGAAGAAGCAAAGCTTTTTCGTTCTTTTTTACGCAGAATAATAGGCAATGTTGATGTATCTCATCCATTGGCTGAAAAAGGAATAGTTTAAATGACGCCTAAAGATATAAAAAATTCCGCAAGCGTTAATGAAATTCGTTCGCATTGGGCAGGATTAAAATCTTCGTACAAGGCGGCAATAGTTATTGCCATGCTAACGTTTCTATGGATGCTGACCGGCATTTTTTCAATTGATTTCGGCGGTGATGATATGGTGGCCGCACCTAAGCATGTTGCACAGGTTCAGGTCATTTCCAGCAAAGCCCAAATGCACACCCGTACGGTAGCAGTTTATGGCCGGGTCAAAGCTAACCGTGCGGTTGATTTGAAATCAAAGTTTGATGCCACAGTATCTGACGTGGTTGCGCTTAAGGGGTCTGCGGTTAAAAAAGGCGAAGTACTTGTTCGCTTTAATTCTGAAGGTCGGGCCGAACGCTTGGCTGAAGCCGAAGCAAGATTGGTGCAGGCAGAAATTTCCTTTGAAGCCGCTGCTAAGCTTAGCAAAGAAGGTTTTCGTTCAAAAATCAATACCGCAGGGGCTAAAGCCGACCTTGAGGCTGCCATGGCTGCAGTTGCAACAGCGCAAAGTAATTTTAACAACACAATCATTCGCGCCCCCTTTGCTGGTATAGTTGACAATATTCCAGTGGAAATAGGCGACATGGTTTCCAAGGGAAAAATTGCGGCCAAGGTAATTGATATTTCCAGCATCAAAGTTGTGGCTGAGGTTGCCGAACGTGATGCCGCCAACGTTGCCCTTGGTGATGCTTCGCGTGTTCATTTGATGGATGGCCGCACCTTTGATGGTACGGTCAACTATGTATCAAAATCTTCAAACGTATCTACCCGCACCTATTTAGTTGAAATAATTGTTGATGTGCCGGACATGTCAGTTCCCGAAGGGGTAACTGCAGAACTTATTTTACCCATGGAAACGGTTTTGGCACATTTGGTAACGCCTGCCATTCTTACCCTTAACGATGATGGCGCATTAGGTATTAAAACGGTATCTGATGATGGCACAGTCGAGTTTCACGCTGTTGAAATGGTTTCTGATACTCGTCGTGGTATTTGGATTTCAGGGCTTCAACCTGAAGAAAATGTTATTGTTGTCGGTCAAGAATTTGTCCAAACCGGTCATAAGGTAGAAGCCGTTCCGGCTATTAATATTGGCAGTGGGGAAATAGCTACCGGGGCAGGGGCAACAAAATGAAAGGTGTAATTGACCTTGCTTTTTCCCATGCCCGCACTGTGCTCAGCACCTTGGTGTTGCTGCTTATTGCCGGTTCGGTTGCTTACGTTGATATAGCAAAAGAAGCCGAACCTGATGTAAATATTCCGCTGATAATTGTGCGTGTAATGCACGAAGGCATTTCCCCGGAAGATGCCGAGCGCCTGATAATTCGCCCGCTTGAACAAGAACTACGTTCGGTTGAAGGCCTCAAAGAAATGCGGGCCAAGGGTTTCGAAGGCGGTGCAAGTGCCGTGTTGGAATTTGATGCCGGCTTTGATGCAGATAAAGCCCTTAGCGATGTTCGCATTCAGGTGGATTTGGCACAGCCAGAATTACCAGACGATAGTGACGAGCCAATAATCCAAGAAATAAATATTTCGGCTTTTCCTATTTTAACCGTAACCCTATCGGGCGAGGTTCCCGAACGCGCACTTTTGCATATTGGGCGCGAATTAAAAGATTCCATAGAAGGGTTATCACCGGTTTTAGAAGCTAAATTAACCGGGGTTCGCGATGAGATGGTGGAAATCCTTATCGATCCGGTAAAGATGGAAAGCTACGGAATGGACCCGGGCCAAGCAACCGCTGGCATACGAAACGCTAACAAATTAGTTGCCGCCGGCGCGCAAGATACCGGACGGGGAAAATTCTCTCTAAAGGTTCCGGGGCTGTTTGATACCATAGACGAAATAATGTCGACCCCGGCAAAAACCGTCGGTGACGCGGTTATCAAGTTGGCGGATATTGGCGAAGTTAGGCGTAGCTTTAAAGATCCAAAAAGCTTTGCTCGTGTTGGCGGTAATCGTGCGGTTACGTTGGATGTTTCAAAAAGATCGGGTGAAAACCTTATCGATACGGTGGAGCAAGTTCGCACTGTAGTTATGGCTGAACGTGAAGTATGGCCGACTGCGCTAAAGCAATCAGTTTCAGTATCATTTGTTAATGATAAATCAGAAATAATAAAAGAACGCCTCAGCAGCCTTGAAAACAGCGTTATCAGCGCAGTTCTTTTGGTTATGATTGTGGTTGTTGCGGCCCTGGGGCTACGCTCAGCCGGTCTTGTCGGCATTGCCATACCGGGGTCGTTTTTAACCGGTGTTTTGGTTTTGCATGCACTTGGCCTTACCATGAATATGGTGGTGTTATTTGGCTTGGTTCTGGCGGTGGGAATGTTAGTTGATGGGGCCATTGTGGTTACCGAATACGCAGACCGCAAAATGAGCGAAGGCGAGCCTCGGCATCGGGCTTATTCTCAAGCGGCCAAGCTTATGGCGTCTCCCATTATTTCATCCACCCTTACAACGCTGGCGGCATTTTTACCTTTATTGTTCTGGCCCGGAATTGTGGGTGAATTTATGGTTTATCTGCCCATTACACTTATTGCTACTTTAAGCGCATCGCTTTTGATGGCGTTGGTATTTGTTCCTACTCTGGGCGCATACATTGGCAAACCCGGTACCGCTGACCCAAACGAAATGCGCGCACTGGCAGGCGACGAAGCTGATTTTTCCCATGTTGGGAAATATACCGGGGCTTATCTCAAGGTGCTTGATTGGGCATTGGCAAGACCGGGTAAAATATTGCTTATGGCCGTAGGGCTTCTTGTTAGCGTGCAGATTATTTATGCCGTGTTCGGCAATGGGGTTGAATTTTTTCCCGAAACCGAACCGGAGCAGGCAAAAATTGATATTCGCGCTCGCGGAAATCTTTCCATATGGGAAAGAGATATGTTGGTAAGAAGCGTTGAAGATGAAGTGTTAAAAGTTAATGGCATTGAAACAGTTTACGCCATAACCAGATCCAAAGCCGGAAATGAAGAGGCCGAAGACACCATTGGCAACATATTTTTGGAATTTGACGACTGGGATACACGCCGTCCGGCTGAGCAAATATTGGCTGAAATCAAAGAAAGAACCAGCCATATTGCCGGCATAATAATAGCCAGCGAAAAGGCAAAAAATGGCCCACCAACTGGTAAAGCTATTCAATTACAGTTTTCATCCCGCTTTCCAGAACTTTTAGCCCCGACTGCGGCCAAAACAGTAACGGCAATGGAGGATATTGGCGGTTTTATTAACATGGAAGATTCCCGTCCTCTACCCGGTATCGATTGGGAGTTTGAGGTTGACCGGGCCCAAGCGTCAAAATTTGGCGCTTCAATTTCAACCGTTGGTTCAGCCATACGGATGGCAACCGGGGGGGTAAAGCTGGGTGGTTTCAGGCCCGATGATACGGACCAAGAGCTAGATATTCGTGCCCGTTTCCCAGATAAATACAGAACCCTAGAACAACTTCGTCATATTCGCGTTCAAACGCCGGGTGGACCAGTGCCCATTTCAAACTTTGTTAAATTATCAGCCCAACCAAAGGTCGGCACCATCAGCCGGACTGATGCCAGAAGGGTCATATTAATTAAGGCAGGGGTTGAAGATGGCATTCTCGCCAATGATAAGGTAAAGGAAATTAGTGCGTGGTTAAAAACCGCAAACATTGATCCTAGGGTAAAAATAAAATTCAAGGGCGAGGACGAAGAACAGAAAAAAGCCAGCGAATTTCTTTCAAAAGCGTTTGGCGTTGCGTTGTTTCTTATCGCGATTATTCTAGTTACCCAATTTAATAGTTTTTATTCCGGCGCGCTTATTCTTTCGGCGGTAATTATGTCAACCGTTGGGGTGTTTATCGGCCTGTTATTAACTGGTCAGCCGTTTGGTATTGTCATGGGCGGGATTGGTGTAATTTCTTTGGCTGGTATTGTGGTAAATAACAATATTGTTCTTATTAATACGTTCGATAGGTTAAAAGAAACCGTTCCCGACATTCGCCAAGCCATAATGTTAACCGGCGCACAACGTATGCGTCCGGTGTTGCTTACCACCATAACAACAATTTTGGGTTTGTTGCCTATGGCGATGAACATAGGAATTGATTTTATGAACCGTACGGTAGAATTTGGCACACCGTCTAATCAGATGTGGGTCCAACTTTCGACTTCGATTGTTTTTGGCCTTGCGTTTTCAACCATACTTACGCTGGTGCTAACCCCATCGGCATTAATGGCTAGAGTGAATTTTTCTCATTGGTGGGCTGAGAAACGCAGGCTTAAAGTAGAAAGCTCAACTTAATTTTTGCTTTAATCATCATCGTGTTCAAAAACTTCGCCACTTGCGGCTCGTTTTTCCATTGCCCGATAGCTTTTTATTGAAAACGGAATAGAGCCAAGGTAACCCAACAATATAATTGAAAGCGTTGTCCACGGTGCGCTAAGCATGCCCGCGACCAGCAAACCCACCACTAACATGATTGGCAATATCCAGCTTGGCTTGAGCTTTGCCTTTTTAAATGAATATGTCGGAATACGGCTTACCATAAGCCCTGAAACCAGCAACATAAACACCGCTACAACTTCGGGTCTGCGGAAAAATTCTCCCCAGATATTAAAAGAAACAACCATTGGCAATAACACCAGACCTGCGGCCATTGGTGCCGGGATTCCAATAAAAAACGCCCCTTCCCATGCAGGCGGCTCAGGCTCATCGTGGCCAGTATTGAACCGGGCAAGGCGCAGAGCGCAGGCAACTGCGTATAAAAGAACCAAAACCCAGCCAAAGCGACCAATTGTTTCTAGCGACCAAAAATAAAGCATTAGACCGGGAGATACCCCAAAACAAAGCATATCTGAAAGACTATCAAGCTCGGCTCCAAATTTGGTTGTGCCTTTTAAAAGTCTTGCAATGCGTCCGTCTAGCGCATCCAAAATAGCCGCCGCCGCAATCGCCAATGCGGCATGATCCCAACGCCCTTCGTAAGCAAATCTTATGGCCGTTAACCCAGAACAAAGCGCCATCATCGTCAACATGTTTGGAATCATGGTGTTGATGGAAAGAGGTGGGCGTTGTGGACGCTGCATTAAATTCTCCCTAGGTAACTGGTGCGGTTAGCGTGTTTCACCGATTATTGTTTCTCGGTCAGAGCCAAGATCGGCAATCTGCGTTTCCCCGGCAATGCATAATTGCCCAACTGCTACCTGCGGGTTGGTGCCCATGGGCATATAAACGTCTACTCTGGAACCAAAACGGATAAGGCCAAATCTTTCGCCAGCACCAATCATTTGTCCTTCGGTTGCGTTACAAATAATACGCCTGGCAACTAGACCGGCTATTTGAACAAAAGCAATATTATGACCATCGGTTGTTTTCATGGCCAAGGCCTGACGTTCATTATGAACACTTGCCTTATCAAGTTCGGCATTAAAAAACTTTCCCGGATGATATGCTATTTTTGTTATGGTTCCATCCATCGGCGCGCGATTTACATGAACATTAAATACGTTCATAAAAACGCAAACTCGAACCATTAAACCATCGCCCATTTCCAATTCCGCTGGCGGCGCAGCCTCATCAATTAGGCATACACGGCCGTCTGCCGGGCTTATTACCAACCCTTTTTTGGTTGGCGTTATCCGGTCGGGGTCGCGGAAAAAATATACGCACCATGCAGTTAAAACCACACCGACCCAGCCCAGTGGTTCAGATAGATAACCAAGGCCAAGTGATACAGCGGCAAAAAGTGCAATAAATGGCCAGCCGGCACTATTAATGGGTACTAAAACGTCTTTCAAATTGTTAAATCCTTGTTGTTACTTGGTTGCTATCTAATTGTTTGGCAGGCGTAAAACCTGACCCGGATATATAAGATTAGCATCCTTTATTTGGTCGGAATTTTCTTCAAATATTTCGTGATAGCTTAGGCCTTTGCCATAGGTTCTGCGCGCCAACCGCCATAGACTATTTCCTGGCTGAACCACAACAAATGAACCGGGCTTAAGGTTTGGCATATTGCTCAATTGGGCGCGTTGAAACGGTATTTCTACCCGACGGGCAACCTTCATATTTTTACCAATCTGATCTGCACGTAATTTATAATTGCCGGGCGTAATATCTGTTTTTGGCATCAGCGTCCAACGTCCATTTTCATCAGTTTTTGTTCTGCCGATAAAGTTGTTATCAACATATAGCTGTACTATAGACCCGGGATCTGCCCGCCCACTTATTGAAAGACGACCGTTCTCATAATCAACATTATCTATGGCAAGCTGAGATGTTTTTTCTGTTTCACCTGAACTAGGTTTTTGCAAAACCTCGCTAGCCCCGGTGCCATCACGGCGAACTTTTAGGGCAAGCGCATCTTTACCGCGTTCGGGTACGCGCATAAGAACAATATGATCGGATAAAACAGGGTCATGACCATCAAGCAGCATTCTTAAGCCAAGCTTGTGCTCACCAACTTCAAGAACCTCAGCCGGAACAAAAACCCATTCACCCCGCGTATCGGTTTTTACGGTTCCAAATACTTTTTCGTTATCAAGCACCTCTATGGTTGAGCTGGGGTGGGCTCTTCCTGCCATTACGGCATTGCCTTCATTGTTAACGCGAACCACATCAAACGTGGGTGGAATTATTTTGGTTATTTCGCTATCAGATTTTTGCGTAGCACTTGGCGGTTCGGGTTGCTCCTGACCGATTATAACGCTCGCGCCAATGGCGCCTGCAATAATGGCAGCACCTACTATCGATATAAGAATTGATTTTTGCACTTTAGCCCTCTCGTGCGAGCCGCGGAAAAAAACGCCACCCCAAGTTCGCGTATGTCGCCACAATAATTAGTTTCAGGTCTTGAGATTAAATCCCCTTATCTCTCATAGCAACTTAGATTAGGTGATATGGGGAAAAATATCAGCTATTACTGCCAGCTTTCACCTGAATCGGCCTTGTTCTTGCGTTTAATAGAATTATTTACAGGATTTATTGCGCGCAGATATTCAATTACCGCCTTCCGGTCATCATTTGTCATTTTGCTGGTTGAATGGGTTATGGATTCTGCCATTACTCCTCCAACGAAATCTGCATCCGGCAACATACCCATTTTCAAAAGCATATCAATATCGCCCACGGACCATTTTCCAATACCAGTTTCTCTGTCAGATGTAATGTTTGGAACCGTAATCCCCTCTGGGTTGGAATTGGTTCCAGCATAATCCATAGCCATGGCAAGGCCGCCCATTATATTTCTTGGGGTGTGGCATTCACGACAATGGGAAAGGGCTTCAACTATATAGCGTCCACGTTCCCATGTTTTGCTTTTCCCTTCCACTGGCATCAAGGGGGATTTATCAAAATTAAGAATTTTCCAAATTGAAATTAAAAAACGCCATTCAAATGGTGGTTCTAATTTGTGTGCTATGTTTTGTTTATTATTTGCGGGGATGGTTTTTATATATACCCAAAGCGCCTTTAAGTCTTCGTCTGACATTTTTCTATATGACGTATATGGAAATGCTGGGTAATAATTTTTCCCATCGGGTGAAATTCCATCTCGCATGGCATGGGCAAAATTATCAAAAGTCCAATTTCCGATACCTGCGTTTACATCAGACGTAATATTAGGGCTGAAAAAAGTACCAAATTCAGTTTCAAACTTTCTGCCCCCGGCAAGAAACCCATTGGTGGATTTTTTAATTGTGTGACAACCAGCGCATCCGGCAAGATTAAATATATATTGCCCGCGTTTTAGCTCAGCCTCAGCCCCATCACCCGTTGCCCCATTTGCAATGCTGACGTTAATTGCGCCTAAAAAAAATAACACCGCCAAAACCATTTTCACGGTTCGGGCGATGTTATATTTTGGAATACTTGTCATCTAGAAGATTACTTTTTCACTTTTTTTCTTTCTTTTCGCGGAAGTTTTCATGGCAATTTTTGCAGGTTTCACCTGTTTTGCCGAAAGCTTGACCAAATGCCGCCATGTCACCACCTTGGGCAACTGTGGCTAAATTGGCCGCCGCATCCTGAAATGCTTTCATTGATTTTGAAAATTCTTCAGGTTTTTCCCAAATGACGGGAAGGGCGGTTGTTTCGCCAAAGTCTGATCCTTCAGGGAAAACCGTTGAGGCAATTTTTGACAAATCAACCAATGCGTTGGCATGGGTTGTTAAATCGGCTTTGTTGCCGGCGCCTTTCATTATGCCAACCATGGCACCAAAATTACCGCGCACCGCGGTCATTACTGATTTTCTGTATTTAATTGCCTGCTCTGCGGCGGCGTCTTGCGCCATGGCGGTCCCACTTGCAGAAAGCATGGTAATGCTAAATGCGATGGCTATAACTGATAAAAACAAACGTCTCATGTAACAAGTTCTCCCGATTGTTTGTGTGATGTAGAATATTTTGTCTAAAACACCACGCTTTGCAAAGTGTAATAATGTAGTTAAATGTAGTAACAAGAAATAACAATAAAATGCTGTTACAAATTTACAACAAATAATTAGCTAACATCTTGATAAAAAAGCAATATTTAAGCGAGTAGAAACCCATGAGCAAACCTCTATGAACGGCCATAGTAGTAATACCAATGCAATATGTGTTTTTTGCGGCTCAAGAAGCGGAAATAGCCCCAGCTTTTCGGCTCAGGCGGCCAAACTAGGGACGATGATTGCCGAACGAGACATCAGGTTGGTTTATGGTGGCGGCGACATTGGCCTTATGGGTGTTGTTGTTCGCGCCGTATTAGTAGGCGGCGGCAAGGCGACTGGGGTTATTCCAAAGTTTTTATTAGAATATGAAGTCGGAAAGCCAGATGTCGATGAATTTATACCCGTAGAAACAATGCACGAAAGAAAAGCGATTATGTTTGATCGTTCCGATGCGTTTGTTGTTCTTCCCGGTGGTATTGGCACCCTTGATGAAACCATGGAAATTACAACATGGAAACAGCTGCGCCAGCACAGTAAGCCAATTATTATTGTAAATATCGATGGATGTTGGGACAGCATGATAAATCTATTTGATAGCGTTATCGATGCGGGATTTGCCCATTCTTCCATTAAAGAGCTAATTACAGTTGTCGATAGTGTTGATGATGTTTTTGAAGCAATTGCCAACGCACCGGAACCAAAAGAAGAAACCATCACCAGCCATTTTTGATTATTCCTTTAATGATATTGATTATAATTTTGCTCTTCTTAATCTTATCGGTAATTTTAGCCCCATCCCATTAATGCAGGAGAAATGACAATGTCTAAGATAAAGGTCAAAAATCCCGTCGTTGAATTAGATGGCGATGAAATGACCCGTATTATATGGTCTTTTATCAAGGACAAACTGATCCTGCCTTATCTTGATATTGATCTTAAATATTTCGACCTTGGTGTTGAAAAGCGTGACGAAACCAACGATCAAATAACCATTGATGCGGCTAACGCTATCAAGGAATTTAGGGTTGGGGTTAAATGTGCCACCATTACACCCGATGAAGCCCGGGTAGAAGAATTCGGCCTAAAACAAATGTGGCGCTCGCCCAATGGAACCATTCGCAACATTGTTGGCGGCACAATTTTTCGCCAACCGATTATTTGCAAAAACGTACCGCGCCTAGTGCCGGGCTGGACCAAGCCAATAGTTATTGGCCGTCATGCCTATGGTGATCAATACCGGGCAACCGATTTTGTTGTGCCGGGGCCGGGCAAGCTTACGGTTAAATTTGTTGGCGACGATGGCGAAATAATCGAACGCGAAGTCCATCAATTTCCGGGTAGCGGCGTTGCCATGTCCATGTTTAACGAAGACGAAAGCATTCGTGGGTTTGCGCAGTCTTGTTTCAATTATGGCCTTAACCTTGGCTGGCCGGTTTACCTTTCGACCAAGAACACAATTTTGAAAGCCTATGACGGGCGCTTTATGGATTTGTTCCAGGAAGTTTTTGATGCTGAATTCAAAGACAGGTTTGATGGCGCTGGCATAACCTATGAACACCGTCTAATTGACGACATGGTTGCATCGGCCATGAAATGGTCGGGTGAATATGTCTGGGCGTGCAAGAACTATGATGGCGATGTGCAATCTGACACCGTGGCCCAAGGCTTCGGCTCGCTGGGCTTGATGACATCAGTATTAATGACCCCTGATGGCAACACCATCGAGGCCGAGGCGGCCCACGGCACCGTTACTAGGCATTATCGTCAGCATCAGGCGGGCAAGGAAACATCAACCAACCCCATTGCTTCAATCTTTGCTTGGACCGGGGGGTTGGCATATAGGGGAAGATTTGATGACACCCCGGATGTAATCCGCTTTGCCGAAACTTTGGAACGGGTTTGTATCGATACGGTAGAATCCGGCCACATGACCAAGGATTTGGCCATACTCATAGGCCCGGATCAGAAATGGATGACCACTACTCAACTCCTCGATCAGTTGGATGAAAACCTGAAAAAAGCCATGGAAAGCTGGAAATAGGCCACTTCCCCAGGATTTCATAAGTATTTTCGAGCATTTTTGTCAGCTGTGGCTAATTTTGGCCCCTTTGGGCCCATTTGGACTTGACGAGGGGCTCTCAATTCCCTAAAAACCGCCATCTAAGGGTTGCCTCTGTTGGGTGGGCCTTGAACATAATTTTTACCTTTTAGGATCTTAACAAATGTCTAGAACGTGTGATCTCACAGGAACTGGTGTACGGACCGGCAATAACGTGTCTCATGCCAAAAACAGAACCCGTCGTCGTTTTCTGCCCAATCTGCATGTGGCATCAATTGCAAGCGATGCGTTGGGTCATTCCATTTCCATGCGTATTTGCGCTAGCACCATCCGCACCATTGAACACAATGGTGGGCTTGATTCTTATCTGTTGGGAACATCCAACCGCAAGCTAACCGTTGAAGCGCAAAAGCTAAAACGCCGTATTCAGCGCGCTATTGCTAAAAAAGCCGCTTAAAACAAAGAATCCTATTTAAGAGTTTAAAAAACCCGCTTGTTTCGAGCGGGTTTTTTGTTGCTTGAAAAACCTGCTATGCTCACTGATATATAAAATATCGGGGAGGTTCTAATGGATTTGCAGGAATTCCACCCATCACGAAGATCGCTTATTCAGGCGCTATTAATAGCCAGCGGCTTTGCCCCGGCCATGATGTATTTGCTTAGAACGGCAAATGCCAATTCCAAGGTTCCGATTGTTCCGGGGTTTCAGGAAATAAATGGCCATGTCCGGCTCAATGGAAAAAAACCAATAATTCATCAAATGGTTTCACCCGGTGACGTGGTAACCACCGGCATTGATGGCAATGCCATAATTATTATCGGCCAGCACGCGTACATGATGCGTGAAAATGCAGAAATAGAATTCTACGTCGAAGATTTTGAACAAAGCCCCGATGGCGATGTGTCGGGCATTATTAAAATAATATCCGGTGCGGTTCTTTCGGTATTTGGTAAAACCAATACAACCATATTAACCCCGCTGGCATCCATCGGAATTCGCGGTACCGCATGTTATGTGGATTCAAAGCCAGATCGTACCTATGCCTGCGTATGTTATGGCATTGGTGAGTTGGGTGGTTCTGATGGCAAGCATTTAGAAACGGTTAGAACTGCTCGTCATGATTCTCCGCGTTTCATTTACCCACCTGGAAAACGAACACGAATAGAAAAAGCCCCGGTAATAGACCACAAAGATGATGAGCTTCGCCTATTGGAAAAGCTGGTTAACCGCAGACCGCTGTTTGACAGGTTGGGCAAAAGCAACAGCGATGGTTCTGGGTATTAATCACCCAAGCTTGGCATTAAAGAAATCTATGGTGCGCCCCCATGCTAATTCGGCGGCAGCTTGGTCATAGCGCGGCGTAGTATCGTTATGAAAGCCGTGGTTTACGCCGGGATAAACGTGCGCGGTATACTCTTTGTTATTCGCTTTAAGGGCCGCTTCAAAATCTGGCCAGCCTTTATTAATTCGCTTATCCAACTCGCCGTAATGCAATAACAATGGCGCTTTAATTTTTACAACGTCTTCGGCACTAGGCTGGCTTCCATAAAATGGAACCGATGCCGCCATATCGGGCAAGCGAACAGCCATGGCGTTACAAACTCCACCACCATAACAAAAACCAACTGCACCGACCTTGCCGTTTGAATTGCTGTCTGCTTTTAGGTAACCGTAGGCGGCAATGAAATCTTCCAGCAATTTTCCTTTGTCCATGGTTTTTTGCATTACCTTGCCTTCATCATCGGTGCCGGGGTACCCGCCAATGGGGCTTAGGCCATCTGGGGCAAGTGCTGTAAAGCCAGCAAGCGCAATTCTGCGGGCAACATCGGCGATATAGGGGTTAAGACCACGGTTTTCGTGAATTACCACCACGCTTCCAAGTTTTTTGTCACCACCTGCAGGCCTGACAAGATATCCGCTTACATTTCCGTGCCCATCTGGTGATGAATAGGTAATAGTTTCAGCATTTATGCGGGGGTCTTTTTCATCGACCTGATTGGCCAACGCGTAATTGGGCGAAAGGGTATTTAATAGTGCCATTGCGGTTGTACCGCCAACCGCAAACTTGGCTGCACCACGGAGAAAATCTCTACGTTCAATTAAGCCATGGCAGTAGCTATCATAAAGATTGAGAAGCTCTTGGTCGAATTCTGATGCTTTTTTACGCTCTATTTCTCGCTCCATAATTTAAGTCCCTCCATACTTTTATTATTGTTATGATATTAATATTAAAGAGATAAAAGTCTTGAATGGGAAGGGCTTAAACACAATGTTATTCAAGTGCTTATTATTTACGTCTGTAAATTGGAAAATGAAAAAAGACCATAATCAATGCCAAAATATATAAATGGATACATACAAACAGCAGGTCTGCTTAGCGCGCTAACCTTACTTTTCATGCTCGTTGGGTTATTGCTGGGCGGGGAAAGCGGGATGGTTATTGCTCTTGTGCTTGCTGTAATTATAAGTGCGACCATTTATTGGAATGCAGATAAAATTGTGCTTCGAATGCATGGTGCAAAAAAAACCGATCAAGATAGCAAACCAGAATTATTTGAAATTATTTCTAGGCTTGTCGCAAATGCTGGAATTTTGATGCCAGCAGTTTATATAATTGATGAGATCCAGCCAAACGCTTTTGCCACCGGACGCAACCCCAAAACCGCATCCGTGGTCATCAGCACAGGCTTGCTTCATTTATTAAATCAAGATGAACTTTCCGGTGTAATAGGCCACGAATTGGCACACATTAAAAATCACGACACATTTGTAATGAGCGTAACCGCAATTATTGCAAGCATGCTACCGTTTGCCCCGTTATCAGCAATTATTGTTAAAATGGCAATATCTAACGAACGCGAATATGAGGCAGATCGTGTCGGAGCTGAAATTATCGAAGAACCATCATGGCTTGCCAGTGCGTTAGGCAAGCTTGAAAAAAATGCATTGGCTACAGATAAAGAAGATATAAAAATAAACTTTGCTACAGCACATATGTTTATAATTAATCCACTTATGGCGCATAAACCGGGCAGTCTTTTTTCAACCCATCCTGCAAGTATAAATAGAATGATGCGCCTTGTTTCCATGAGCGCAAAAAATGATTGGCTGAATAGCCACGGTGCAAATGATTCATCTGGTTCAGCTGATTCAATTGGGCGCCGAAGCTCCATACCCGATAGCAAAAATTAAAAAGGGGGCCGGAAAAAATCCCGACCCCAATTTTTTTCAAATTTATTTGAATATTAGTTATGTTTCATATTTTCCATATTGCCATGACCCATGCCCTGCATACCACCCTTTGCTCCGGGTGACATAACATTGACGGTTAGTTCAATTTTGCCGGCTTTTTCAAATGTCAGCGTCAAAGGAAAAGAAGACCCTTCAATAAGTTTATTTTCTAGGCCTATAAACATTACGTGGTAGCTGCCGGGTTTAAGGTCGGTGCTTCCGCCTGCTGCTACGGGTATAAAATCAACCTTGCGCATTTTCATTATGTCGCCGTCCATTTTATGGGTATGGAGTTCGGTTTTTTTAGAAATGTTTGCGCTTGCGGATATCATCTTGTCATCGGCCGCGCCCATGTTGTGGATTTCCATGAAGGCGGCTCCGGCGTTGGCCATTCCGGCAGATGCCCTTGACCATGCATTTTTGACCATAATGTCACCGGCCAGTGCGCTACCGGCACCAAAAATAATTACGCTTGCAGTAAATGCTGTTACGAAAATGTTGCTCTGTTTCATTGTTTAATTTCCTTTTATTTAGATACTAATTACCATCTCAAAGTGGGTGCAATTGGGCGCACCGCTACTGATGAGAAAGATTTGATTTTAGATTATAAAAATTGGATTTAAGCGGCAGGGGGCGCGCGCGGAGAATTAGGGTCTTTGTAATATTTATATACCGCCATGCTATCTGGGGCGGTAACCACATTGTTATTTTCAAGGCTCAATACAGCGAATGTAAATATTTGTGCCTTTGGTGTGTCGGCACCAATTTGTAATTGGCAGATAGGGCATTCCCAGGTCGATTTTGCCGTGGGTGGGCCCACTGGATTTCCATCTTGGTCGATAGATTGAAGCTGAATTCCAAACTGGGTGCAAAACGCAAGCGTTCTATCAAAAGCAGTATTGTTTGCCGCAAATGCCATGCTGATGGGCATTAAAACCTGAATAGCCAGCGCCAAAAGCGCAATTTTAAGCGACCACAATCTAACCCCTTGGCGAATGCTTTGGCGGTTTTTTGGCTTTGTTGGCATGTGGTTCTTAGCGGTTTGCAACGATAGCTCCTAGCGGGTTGTTTGGGTATTTTCCATCGCTTTGGTATGGAATGCAATGTATTTGGTCAAGCGCGCCTAGAGCGGGGATTGCTGGTTTTTTCTTGGGTATCTTCAAAAAGGTCGGCTAGTTCGCTCATAATTGTTCCGCCCAGTTCCTCGGCATCCAATAGGGTAACCGCTCTGCGATAATAACGGGTTACATCATGGCCAATACCAATGGCCATTAGCTCCACGGAAGATTTTGTTTCAATCCAGCCAATTACATCGCGCAGGTGCTTTTCCAGATAGTTTCCGGCATTGGTGCTGAGCGTTGCATCATCAACCGGCGCACCATCGGAAACCACCATCAAAATGCGCCGTTGTTCGGGTCGAGCCAAAAGTCGGTTGTGAGCCCACAACAATGCTTCACCATCTATATTTTCTTTTAAAATGCCTTCTTTCAACATAAGGCCAAGGTTTTTACGCGAGCGCCGCCACGGGGCATCTGCTTCTTTGTAAATAATATGGCGGAGATCGTTTAAGCGACCTGGATTTTGCCGTTTGCCGTCTTCTACCCATTTTTCTCGCGACCTGCCGCCTTTCCATGCCCGGGTGGTAAATCCCAATATCTCAACCTTGACCCCGCAACGCTCCAGCGTGCGCGCCAGTATATCGGCACTGGTTGCGGCAATTGTTATGGGTCGTCCACGCATGGAGCCGGAATTATCAATCAACAACGTCACCACGGTATCGCGAAAATCTGCATCAATTTCTTGTTTGAACGAAAGTGGGCCCAGTGGGTCGGTCACTACGCGTGATAGGCGTCCGGCATCAAGCATGCCTTCTTCCATGTCAAATTCCCACGAACGTGATTGTTTGGCCATTAGGCGGCGTTGCAGGCGATTGGCAAGCTTGCCAACAACACCCTCTAGCTTTGATAATTGTTTGTCTAACTGTTCACGCAAACGGGTAAGCTCGATTGCTTCGCCTAAATCTTCGGCGCGGATTATTTCATCAAATTCGTTGCAATATGTGTGATAGGGCGGTGTCCGTGGTTCATTTTCCGGCCAGTTGTTGCTTTGCTCGGTCGGCCCAGCCGGGTTTTCACCGCCGGTCATCATGTCTTGGCCCTCGCCGTCGCCGCCGCCTTCGTCGCTAAAGGCCATGTCGCTTGCTGCTTGTTGCCCTAGCTTGCTGGCTGCATCATCGGCTGCATCACCCTCGCCTTGTTCGTCTTGTTCGTTATTGTCACCGTCTTGGGATGCATCGTCTTCGGCTTCTTCTTCTTCGTTCTGGTTTGCCGGTGGAATATCGGCAAAATCTAGCTGATGAAACATTTCGCTGGCGACCTCGGCAAATGATTTTTGATCATTAAGAACCAGCGATAATTTATCGAGCGCATCAGGCGCACGTTCGGTCAACCACCCACGCCATAGATTGGCCAGTTCCTTGGCCGCTGGGTGCAGGGTTTCTTTAGATAAACGTTCACGCGCAAGCAGACCAATGGCTTGCAATGTGTTGGCAGGGTCGCGCTCGGTAATGCCACGGTAATCTTTTGCCGCCTTGGCATGAATTGCGCTAAGATTTTTTCTAACCCCGGGATAGTCAATTTCACCTAATGCCTCGACCCGAACCTGTTCAAGAACATTAAATAGTTTTTTGGCGTCTACGCCTTCGGGGCTCAGGCGTTTATGTATGGTTTCATCATGGTAATGAAGGCGCAGCGCAATGGCATCTGCATTACCGCGAAGCTGTTTTATATCTGTTAGGCTTGGTTTATCGGCGGGTTCCGGCAAAATGGCCGAGCTACCTGAAAGGTTAGCGGTTTCCATTCCACGAGAGAAATTTATAGTTACTTCCTTGCGTCCAGCCATGGCTTTTAACGCAGCCTGCGTTACGCGTTTTATAATTTCTGGATTTGTTTCTTTTTTAAACAACTGTTTCTCAATCGGGCTGGTTGCCGACGCTAGATGTTACCGATTCCGGCAAATCTTTGCCAAAACAACGTTGGTAATATTCAGCAACTATTGAACGCTCAAGTTCATCACATTTGTTTAGGAAGCTAAGGCGAAACGCCGTTCCAACGCTGTTGAAAATTTCAGCGTTTTCCGCCCAGGTAATTACGGTGCGCGGGCTCATTACTGTTGAAATATCACCCTGCACAAAACCTTCCCGGGTTAATTCGGCAACCCGAACCATGGCGGCTACGGTTTCTTTGCCTTTGGCGGTGTCATAATGCGGTGTCTTGGCCAGCACAATGGCTACCTCGTCCTTGTGCGGCAGGTAGTTCAAGGTGGCAACAATATTCCATCTGTCCATTTGGCCTTGGTTTATTTGTTGGGTGCCATGGTAAAGACCGGTGGTATCACCAAGGCCAATAGTGTTAGTTGTGGAAAAAAGCCTAAAGCTAGGATGGGGATGTATGACCCTGCTTTGGTCAAGCAGGGTAAGCTTTCCCTCAACTTCTAATACGCGCTGGATAACAAACATTACATCGGGCCTACCGGCATCGTATTCATCAAAAACTATGGCTACCGGGTGCTGTAATGCCCACGGCAAAAGACCTTCGCGAAATTCGGTTATCTGTTTGCCGTCTTTTAATACAATCGCATCCTTGCCCACCAAATCGATACGCGAAACATGGCTATCAAGGTTAACCCTTACCATTGGCCAGTTAAGCCGCGCGGCCACCTGTTCAATGTGGGTTGATTTACCGGTGCCATGATATCCCTGAACCATTACCCGGCGGTTGTGTTTGAAGCCAGCCAAAATTGCCAGCGTTGTATCAAAATCAAATTGATAGGCATTATCTATTGCCGGTACGTGTTCTTCACCTGCGCTGAACGCCGGAACATCCATATCGATGTCGAGACCAAACGTCTGACGAACATCTAGCGATATATCCGGTGCATTTAACGGAAATTCACCAGAAGAAGCGGGGGAAGCTGAATTTTGTTTATTGGTGCTCATAGTATTTCTTTCTATTTTTAAGTATTTTTGCAAATTGTCTACAAAAGATAGTTATCAAACGCATCCATGATTAATTGATATGCTTCTGAAATATCTTTGAATTTCTCTTCAGATTTTTTATCACCGCCATTGGCATCTGGGTGGTGCAGTTTGACAAGTTTTTTATATTTATTTCTCACTTCTTCTTTGTTTGATGGCGGGTCAATATCCAGCAGGGCATAAGCATGCATTAATTTTGTATCATGACGCGGCCTTTCTTCGTGCCCATTTTTTTTACTCTGGGCTTTGTCGCCTGTCATTTCTTCGTAAACGCCAAAATCATCCTTTATTTTTGCCCCGTCGGGTCTAAAGCGTGCTTTGTGCATTGTTGGGCCGGAACCCAGTTTCCATGTTGGGCGCTGCCAAACGGTATCGTTTCTTATTTCGCTTTCGACCTCATCTTCGCTCAAACCTTCGAAGAAATTCCACGATTTATTGTGTTCGCGGGCGTGGTCAACGCAATACCAGACATAATCATTTATATGCCGGGGCGAGCGATTGGCTTTGTGCTCAGCTTCGTTATCACATCCAGGCCATTCGCATGACTGAGCATTTTCTTTCTTGACGGCATCATCAATGAAAGAGGGGTTAAAACCAGTATTTATAGCTCTCTTGTTCATAGTTTAACTATGGGCTTCCTGCCTGTTTCTTGCAAGGATAGGGGGAGTTAAGCATTTATCTTGACTGGAGGGTGTCGGATGACCATTTCTTTAGTCTTAGGTAATAAGACCACAAATCCTTAGGAGAATTTAATGCGAATCCAAAGCGCAATTAAGGAAAAGATTACCGCTCAACTGGCACCTGTCAGTTTGGAGGTTATTGACGATTCTGCCAGCCATGCCGGACACGCAGGCGCCCACCCCGAAGGTGAAAGCCATTTCAAGGTGATTGTGGTATCGGATAAATTTAATGGAAAAAATCGAGTTGAACGTCAGCGCATGGTCTATGAGGCAATAAAAGACGAGATGAGCAACCATGTTCACGCCCTTGAGCTAAAGACACTAACGCCCACGGAAGCCGAAGATAGATAAAATTTTATTAAATTTACTGGTAGATAAGAATTGTTAAAATATACCTTGCGTACTTTTTTGTAATATTGTTTTATGACCTCGTTCTAGAGGGAGGGCATAAAGCACAAAACCCAAAAAGGGAATAATATCTTGTCCTCTATTGATAGTAAGCTTGTTAGCAGAAACGTAACAATTTCAGGTCACAGAACCAGCATTCGTCTTGAAGTCCACATGTGGAAAGCATTTGACGAAATATGTGCGCGTGAGAATCTGAGTTCGCATCAGCTATGCACCATGATTGATGATAATCGACATGATTCCAGTCGTACCGCTGCGGTGCGTGCGTTTGCGGTAAATTATTTCCGTACGGCATCCACCGAAGAAGGTCACAAAAATGCCGGCCACGGCACGTTTCCAGCAAGTGAAAATGTTTCAAGCAACGATCAATTATTGAGTGCTTAAATAATTTTACGCGTTATCTTTGGGCTGTAGCGGCGGTGTAATTCTTAGCGCGGTTATTTGCTGGTTGTGACGACGCATAATTTCAAATCTAAATCCATGAAACATAAAGCTTTGCCCAACTTCGGGTATGCGCCTGGCTTCGTGTAATATTAAACCGGCCGCCGTTGCCGCTTCTTCGTCGGGCAGACGCCAGTCAAATTGGCGGTTAAGGTCGCGAATGGTAACGTCGCCTTGCACCACAAAGCTGCCATCAGGATGCAGATGTACACCGGGTACGGAAATATCGTGCTCGTCGGATATATCGCCGACTATTTCTTCTAAAATGTCTTCTAATGTTACAATGCCAAGCAGGCTTCCATATTCGTCAACTACCAGCGAGAAATGTTCTCGCCTAGAACGAAACGCCTGAAGCTGATCTGCTAGCAATGTATATTCAGGGACAAACCACGGCTTGGCGGCAATAGATACTATGTCTATGTCGTCAAGGCTTTTTCCTGCGCTCTCGTGTGCGCGAATTTCACGCAACAATGCTTTGGCATGTAAAACACCGACAATGTTGTCTTGGTTTCCTTTCCAGATGGGTATCCTTGTATAGGGACTATCCAGAACCTCGGTAATTATTTTTTCTATTGAATTTCCGGCGTTAAGCGTTGCCACCATGCGGCGGTGAATCATAATTTCGCCTACCTGCACATCGGCAAGGTCAAGAACGCTTCTTAGCATATGGCGGTGTTGTTCTACATCATCATGGTCGGCGTGCATTTCTATGGTGCCGCGAATTTCTTCGGTTGGAGAGTGATAAACATCTTCGGCATTAAGATCGACCCGAAACAAAAACAATAATCCCCTTACAAAAAGGTTTATTGAATAAACAAACGGCGAAAGAACAATCAATATAAAATTGATCAATGGCGAAACCGCAAGCGCCATCCGGCTGGCATTGCGAAAAGCGTATGTTTTAGGCAGGATTTCAGAAAAAATTAGAACCAGTAACGTCATGCCAATGGTGGCATAAACAACACCTGTTTCACCAAAAACGGTAATTAATAAACTAGTGGCTAGCGCACTTGCCAGAATATTAACCAGATTATTGCCAAGCAAGATTGCACCAATTAGGCGGTCTTTTTTCGCCATCATTCGGTTAACAAGCCCGGCCCGGCGATTGCCGCCAAGTTCCATTTGATGCATTAATGGCTTTGACGCCGCTGTTAATGCCGTTTCTGAACCTGAAAAAAACGCCGACAATACAAGCAAAATAAAAATTGCACCTGCTGTTAGCAACATCTGGTTGCACCCGGAACCTTGCGGCCCGGCCTCCTAATTTAAAGGTTAATTGGCGATATAATCTTCAAGCATGCCTGCCACGGCATCGCTGCTTATATCCGAAGTAACAAAAGCATCCCCAATTCCATGGGCAAGAACGAAGGTAATTTTTCCATCTTTTACTTTTTTATCTCTGCTCATATGTTCAAGCAGGCGTGATGATGTCCAGTCAGTACCTTTTATGTTGGCCAACCCAACTGGCAGACCAATGGCCTCAAAATGGGCGCGAACTTTTTCAAAATCTTCTAATCCGCAAAGCCCGGTTCGTTGTGATGCATCAAATGCCATTATGGAACCTATGGCCACAGATTCCCCATGCAGTAATTTATCTGAATATCCGGTTTCGGCCTCTAATGCATGACCAAAAGTATGGCCAAGGTTAAGTAACGCGCGGGCGCCATGCTCTAATTCATCTTTGGTAACAATATCTGATTTTGCCTTGCAGCTTGTTACAATCGCATGGATGCGTGCGCCTGCATCGCCGTCAATTATTGAAGCGCCGTTATCAACCAACCAGTCAAAGAAATCTGCATTTGCAATAAGCCCGTATTTTACAACCTCGGCATATCCGGCAAGAACTTCGCGCCGGGGCAGGGTGTTAAGGGTTTCAATATCGCTTAATACAAGTAACGGCTGATAAAATGCTCCAACCAAATTTTTGCCTAGGCGTGAATTAATACCGGTTTTTCCGCCCACCGAACTATCTACTTGCGACAGAAGAGTGGTTGGCACCTGAATGAAGGGAATACCGCGCAATGTTATAGCGGCGGCAAAGCCTACCAAATCACCAATTACACCGCCGCCCAATGCAATTAATGTGGTGGTGCGCTCAATTTTTAATTCAAGCAGGCTTTCGGTTAATTCTTCTAACATGGCAAAGCTTTTGCTTTCTTCGCCCGCCGGAAGCGTTATTGCGGTTGCCTCAACACTCGCCTTTTTTAGCGAAGCCATAAGCGGGCCAAGGTAATGCGCTGCAACGTTTTCATCGGTTACAACCACAACCCGGGGCTGGGGCAATACATTTGTTATGTACGGTCCGGCATCTGCAACTAGCCCAGCACCAACTAAAATGTCGTAACTGCGCTCACCCAGTTCAACATTTAGTTTTTCGATATTTTTTGTAACTGAAGATGTGTTCAATTTTTTTGCCCCTCCAGGGCATTTATTATTTTACTAACCATTTTATCTAACGTGTCATCGCCGCTTTCAATGGTTATATCCGCTGTTTCATAAACGGGGTAGCGTTCATCCATTAGTTTTTTTAACACCTTGGCCGGGTCTCCGGTTTTCAGTAATGGCCTGCCGCCCCGTCTTGAGGTTCGCTCCAATAGTGTATCCAAATCTGCTTTTAACCAAACCGATACCGCGTTTTTCATTATGGCATTTCTGATGGCTATATCCATGAATGCCCCGCCGCCGGTGGCTAGTACTGAGGGGCCTTCGCTAAGGATTCGCAATATCACCCTACGTTCACCTGCACG
This sequence comes from uncultured Thalassospiraceae bacterium, assembly GCA_965603095.1. Classification (GTDB taxonomy): domain Bacteria; phylum Pseudomonadota; class Alphaproteobacteria; order Rhodospirillales; family Magnetovibrionaceae; genus DAOVVL01. The sequence continues at coordinate 88,764 of CBFDBQ010000002.1, forward strand.
GAACTCATCCTCGCCATAAATTTCAAAAATATCATCTATGGAAAGCCCGGCGGCTTTCTCTATTTCATCATCTGCATCAACGAACTTTAGGCCTAAATGCTTGGCCAGGCGCCTGCCGATACTGCTTTTTCCGGCACCCATAAGGCCGACCAGCACAATTGTGGGGTCATTTGCATCATCAGACGGGGGATTTATAGAGGGTTTGTTGTTCATACTTGTGCTCAGAATCCGATTTACTAGTAATTAATGGCGGATTCCCGCAATTTCTTATGGTTGGAGGCGTTGAAATAGCTGATATCAGCCTATACACTGCCGAAAATTTGCCACACTCGAAACCTAGCATAAGCGGCAAAGTTGGAAAAGTGCTGCAACACCATGTATTCACTAATAATAGAGTTACTTAAATAATGTAGTTACTTAAATAGTACGGTTACTTAAATAGTATAGTTACTTAAATAATATTGTTATTTAAATAAATTGGCATTTGGCCCGGAGACCTAATGAAAAAATTATCCACCCTGATATTTATATTGGTTATTGCTTCCCTAGTCGGTGGCGGACTTTTTTTGTCGTCATGGGATATTCCTGCCCCCCAGGCCAAGGTTGAGAAGGTCATTCCCAATGAACGTTTCCAGCGCTAAACAAAAATTATCTCTGGCCACGGTTATGGCCGCAGTTTTATCCGCATCCTTGTTGGCTTCATCAGTTGCGCTTGCACAATCTAGCTCGGCAGGCCCAGTGCAATTAAAACCGCCTTTGAGCATTGAAAACGAACCCACAACCGAAGCACAGCCAGCAGATGATACTAAAATTAAAAAAAATAATGAACCAGAAGTAAGGGTCGAAAGTCTTGCCGGAATAAACCTTGATGTTATCGGGGTTCTTCCTGTTGCCGAAGGCGGATTTAGCCAAGACCTGTGGTACGGCATGAACCGAAACGAACTTGAAAGTTTGCTGGTTAAGCTACCGGTAACAACCTCGTCTCCTGCAACACGCGATATTATGCGGCGCATGCTTTTATCAGCCACCAGCGTACCCCAAGGCGAGCCCGGAAAGCTAATCACAATCCGCGCAAGGCTTTTAGCTGAAATGGGCGACTTCGTTGGTGTTGCTAAATTGATGAACGCGCTACCGGGAAGGGTGTTGCATCAAGATCTTTTGCGTATCGAGGTCGATACCCGTTTGCTAACTGGCGATAATGCCCGGGCTTGTGAATTGGCACAGTTATATATGGCCGATCAAAGCTCCAGTTATTGGCAAAAGGTATTTATATTTTGTCAGGCCCTTGCCGGTGAACACGATGCCGCAGCATTGGGTGTGTCGCTGTTGCAGGAAATGGGAACCAAAGACAAAGTATTTTACACCCTGATTGACCAGCTAGCCATTGGTGGAAGAGCGCCAAGCATTGATTCGCTAAGCGACCCCAAACCATTGCATTTGGCATTGGCCCGGGCGGCAAAAGTCAGGCTTCCTTCGGATGTTATTGAATCAAATCTTCCCGGTGTTTTACGCGCCATAGCCATAAGCCCAAATGCAACGCCCGAGCTTCGCCTCGAAGCCGCCGAACGGGCAGAGGTGGCCGGTGCATTGCCGGTTGATGCCCTGCGTCAGCTTTATGCATCTATTCAGTTCAAAAATAGTGAACTTGCCAGCCCGTTGGCAAGTGCCTCTAGGCGTTCAGGCCCAATGAGCAGGGCATTGCTTTACCGGGCATCGTTAATGCAGACGGTTCCCTCGGCGCAAGCATCAGCTCTTTCTAGGGCATTAAATTTGGCCCGTTCTGGCGGAAGATATGCATCTACCGCACGGGCATTCTTGCCAGTTTTGGGCAGGGTTCCTCCAACCAAAGAGCTAGCATGGTTTGCCCCAGAGGCAATTCGTGCATTTCTTATTACCAATCGTCCCCTTGAGGCCAAACCGTGGTTTGAAATTCTGAAAAAGAGCGCCGAGAATAATAAAAAACTGGCGGGCGAATTAACATCGCTTATGCCTGTGGCTAGGCTTTCTGGTTTTGAGGGCGCTAGCGACTGGAGCTTAAAAAATCTTTCCCTGTGGTGGGACGTAATTAGCAGTAAAAAAGGAAACAAGGACGAGGCACGCAACCGTGCGGCGCTTCTTGGTTCGGTGTTTGATGGCGTTGGTGATGTGGTGCCCCATGAATTTTGGGTTCCGCTTATTGCTGGCCCTGAACGTCTTGGGGTCTTGGCCCCCCATCCCGCACTTTGGTTCCGCCTGACGGCGGCGTCAGAACGTGCGCATGTGGGTGAAACCGTGCTTCTTTCATTGGTGATAATGGGCAACGGCGGACCGGTTAGTGCCGAGCCCATGGTGCTTCACCGCCTATTAACGGCGTTGCGCGCTGTTGGTCTTGAAAAAGAGGCCCGTGAAATTGCATTGGAGGCAGTGGTTAGTGCCGGACTTTAATTTTTTAAGGTCACAACAGATGAACACTTTTGCGGGAAATTAAATATGGCAAGACGCCGTGTTCAAACTGAACCGCTATCAAGGCACACCGAGAGCTTTCTCGAAATGCTATCTGCTGAGCGGGGCTCGGCAAAAAACACAATTGAATCATATGGTCGCGACCTTATGGATTTTACCGAATTTACTGCAGCCGAAGGAGAGCCGGCAGAACAAGCAAATGCCCAGCTAATAAAAAAATATCTGGCAAAGATTTCAGGAGCTGGATTATCAGCCAGAACAGCCGGGCGCAGGCTTTCAACGCTCAGGCAATATTTTCGCTTTCTTTACGGCGAACGTATCCGTGAAGATGACCCTACCGCAGCTATCGATGGCCCACGTCAGGGCAAAAGCCTGCCCAAGTATTTGAGCGAGGATGAGGTTGAGCGTTTAATAGAGGCGTCGTATTTGCATGGTGGAATTGATGGCCTAAGGCTGGCCGCATTGGTTGAGCTTCTATACGCAACCGGGCTTCGGGTTAGCGAACTTGTAGGTATGCCGTTAAGGGCAATTTCTCGCGATGGTCGCATTCTTACTATCAAGGGCAAGGGGGGCAAAGAAAGGCTTGTCCCATTATCGGAACCGGCCAGCGATGCCTTGAAAACTTATTTAAAAATAAGAGACAGTTTTTTAGGAGCAAATAAAAAACCATCCGCTTTTGTTTTTCCCTCGCGCGGACGTTACGGTTTTCTGACAAGGGCCCGGTTTGGCCAGTTATTGAAAGAATTGGCGCTTGAGGCCGGAATCGATGCACATAAGGTATCGCCCCATGTGCTCCGGCATTCGTTTGCCAGCCACCTTTTGGCCCATGGGGCTGATTTGCGTTCGTTACAGCAAATGCTGGGCCACGCTGATATTGCCACAACCCAGATATACACCCATGTATTGGAAGAGCGCTTAAAACAGCTGGTTACAAGCGCGCATCCTCTGGCGGATGAGGATTAGTAAAAAACCTTCCATGTGCTATAAAAACCATAAATAATCATAAATAATCATAAATTTTACGGAGGCATCCAGATGAGTTTTACAATTATTGACCAAGCAACCGCACGCCTTAATCGTTCAGAATTGGCAGTGCCGGGATCAAACCCAAAGTTTATGGAAAAAGCCGCAAGCGGCCCAGCCGATGTTGTGTTTTTAGATCTTGAAGATGCCGTTGCACCAAACGACAAAGAGC
>CBFDBQ010000003.1:0-72193 GCA_965603095.1 uncultured Thalassospiraceae bacterium
CGCGAAGGTGGCCGTACCGTTGGTGCCGGCGTTGTAGCTAAGGTGATTGCTTAAACAAAATATAGACCCCCCGATTTCCGGGGGGTCGTTAATTTTAGGAATAGGTTAAAAGCAGATGGAACATCAAAGCATCCGCATTCGTTTGAAGGCTTATGATCATCGTGTATTGGATCAGTCCGCAGGCGAAATCGTTAACACAGCTCGTCGCACAGGCGCCGAAGTTCGCGGTCCTATTCCGCTTCCTACACGGATAGATAAATACACCGTTTTGCGTTCGCCGCACGTTAACAAGAAATCGCGCGAACAGTTTGAAATTCGCACGCACAAGCGTGTTCTAGATATTGTTGACCCAACACCACAAACCGTGGACGCGCTTATGAAGCTCGACCTTGCAGCTGGTGTTGACGTTGAGATTAAACTTTAACCTAGGGTCTTAAAAATTAGACCCCAAGAACAAGGAAGAGGGACCAATGCGCACAGGAATGATCGCACTTAAAGTCGGCATGTCCCGCGTTTTCAAGGAAGACGGCACCCATGTCCCCGTGACAGTCCTCAAAGTGGACGGATGCCAAGTTGTTTCCCAGAAAACTGTGGAAAGTGATGGATATACCGCAATTCAACTAGGCGTAGGCAAAGCCAAAGCCAAACGCCAAACCAAAGCCATGCGCGGACATTTCGCCAAGGCAAAGGTTGAGCCTAAAAAGAAAGTGGTTGAATTTCGCGTTCCTGCCGATGGCCTTGTTGCCGTTGGTGCAGAAATTGCTCCTAGTCACTTTGTTGATGGCCAGATGGTTGACGTAAGCGGAACATCAATCGGTAAAGGTTTTGCAGGCGCCATGAAACGCCATAACTTTGGCGGCATGCGTGCAACTCATGGTGTATCAATTTCTCACCGTGCGCACGGTTCTACTGGCCAGTGCCAAGATCCGGGCAAGGTGTTCAAGGGCAAGAAAATGGCTGGTCACATGGGCGCAAGCCGCATTACCCAGCTTAATCTTGAAATCGTTGCAACCGATGATGAAAATGGTCTGATTTTGGTAAAGGGCGCAGTTCCCGGTTCCAAGGGTGGCTGGGTTTTGGTTCGCGATGCCATCAAAAAGAAACACGCAGATGATCTGCCGTTCCCGGCAAAGTTAAAGGGTGAAGCTGTTGCTGAAGCACCAGCTGAAGAAGCCCCCGCAGAAGTTGCAGCCGCAACTGACGCCGGCGAAGTGAAGGAATAAGTCAATGAAGTTGGACATCATCAGCATTGAGAACAAGAAGGTCGGTACTGTCGATCTGGATGATACGATTTTCGGTCTCCAGGTTCGCTCCGATCTCCTGGCGCGTGCAGTTAATTGGCAACTTGCCAAGCGTCGCGCCGGTATCCATCAGACCAAGGGTCGTTCCGAAGTTTCCGGTGGCGGTAAAAAACCGTTCAACCAGAAAGGAACAGGTAATGCCCGCCAAGGTACCATTCGTGCACCACAGATGCGCGGCGGTGGTATCGTGTTTGGTCCTAAAAGTCGTTCACATGCCCATAGCCTACCTAAAAAGGTTCGCGCGCTGGCATTAAAAACAGCACTTTCAGCCAAACAGGCAGAAGGAAAGCTGTTCGTTCTTGATAAAGCAGAAATGAAAACACCCAAGACCGCAGAATTGATCAAACGCATGGAAAAACTTTCATGGGGTTCGACATTGGTTATTGATGGCGCATCGGTTGACGATGGTTTTGCCCGCGCCGCTCGTAACGTGGTTGGTCTTGATGTTCTGCCAAGTCAGGGCGCAAATGTTTATGACATCATGCGCCGCGATACATTGGTGCTAACAAAAGATGCAGTTGAAAAGCTACAGGAGCGTCTAAAATGAGTACTGACAATCAAGTAGTAAGCAAAGAACGCATGTTCGAAATTATTCGTCGCCCGGTTATTACCGAAAAATCGACTTTGATTTCTGAGCATAACCAAGTTTGTTTTCAGGTTCCGCTGGATGCCAGCAAACCAGAAATACGTAAAGCCGTGGAAGAGTTATTCAAGGTCAAGGTCGATGCGGTTAATACCCTTCGCACCAAGGGCAAGAATAAGCGTTTCCGTGGTCACATGGGCAAACGTGGCGATATTAAAAAAGCTGTTGTTACACTGGCCGAAGGCCAGTCTATCGACATCACGTCCGGTCTTTAAAGTAGAGGGTGAACTGAAAAATGGCACTCAAGCAATATAAACCAACAACCCCAGGTCGCCGCGGCCTTGTTCTGGTTGATCGCTCTTCCATTTGGAAGGGCCGTCCAGAAAAAAGCCTGACCGAAGGTCTGCGTAAAAATGGCGGTCGTAACAACACCGGGCGCATTACAATGCGTCGTATTGGTGGTGGACACAAACGTCGCTATCGCATGATTGATTTCAAGCGCAATAAACTAGGCTTTGCTACGGTAGAACGGATTGAATATGATCCAAACCGTACAGCTTTCATCGCGCTCATCAATTATGAAGATGGTGAAAAATCATACATCCTTGCGCCACAACGTATGGCGGTTGGCGATAAAATTGAATCTGCTGACAGGGCTGACATCAAACCTGGCAATGCATTACCGCTTTCTAACATTCCTGTGGGCACCATTGTTCACAATGTTGAAATGAAGGTAGGAAAGGGCGGTCAGATTGCCCGTTCAGCCGGCGCATATGTTCAGCTGGTTGGCAAAGATCAGGGTTATGCTCAGATCCGTCTTATGTCGGGCGAAGTTCGCTTGGTGCGAGCTGAATGCTTTGCCACAATCGGCGCGGTTTCAAATCCTGACAAACAAAACATCAAGCTCGGCAAAGCCGGGCGCAAGCGCTGGCTCGGTAAACGGCCTAGTGTTCGCGGTGTTGCAATGAACCCGGTAGATCACCCACATGGTGGCGGCGAAGGCCGTACATCGGGCGGTCGTCATCCGGTTACACCGTGGGGCAAGCCTACTAAGGGCAAGCGCACTCGTTCCAACAAGCAGACGGATAAGCTCATCGTGCGCCGCCGTCATGCGAAAAAGAAATAATAGGAGGTAATAGTGCCACGTTCTGTTTGGAAAGGTCCATTTGTAGACGGCTACCTCTTGAAAAAGGCGGAAGTTGCTCGTGCATCGGGTCGCAATCAAGTAGTCAAGACATGGTCTCGTCGTTCAACCATTTTGCCACAATTTGTAGGCCTTACTTTTGGCGTCTACAACGGCAGGAAATTCATCCCTGTTATGGTGAATGAAGACATGATCGGTCACAAGTTCGGTGAGTTTTCTCCGACCCGTACATACAACGGTCATATCGCCGATAAGAAAGGCAAGAGGGCTTAATCATGGGTAAGAAAAGCGCACAGCGTGCATTAGGCGAAAATCAGGCAATGGCATCTGCAAAGATGATCAGAACCAGCGCCCAGAAACTTAATCTGGTGGCCAAGACCATTCGCGGTAAATCATGCGAACAGGCTCTTGGCGAGCTAACCTTTTCAAAGCGTCGCATTGCACATGACGTGAAAATGGTTCTGGAAAGCGCCATTGCTAACGCCGAAAACAATCATCAGCTCGATGTTGACCGTCTTTACGTTGAAGAGGTAACCGTTGGGCGTGCACTGGTAATGAAACGCTGGCGTCCACGCGCACGCGGTCGTACCGGTAGCATCCAAAAGCCTTTTAGTAACTTGCGTCTTATTGTGCGCGAACGCGAGGAGACCGCATAATGGGTCATAAAGTAAATCCAATTGGCTTTCGTCTTGGCATCAACCGTACCTGGGATTCTAGGTGGTATGCTGATGGCGAAAATTACGCCAATCAATTACACGAAGACATGAAAATTCGTGAGTATCTTAAAAAGCGTTTGGCCCAGGCCAGCGTTTCCAAGATAGTTATCGAACGTCCGGCAAAGAAGGCGCGGGTTACCATTTATTCAGCCCGCCCTGGCGTTGTTATTGGTAAAAAAGGCGCAGACATTGAAAAGCTACGTCGCGATATTGCCAATATCACCGGAAACGATGCCGATGTTCACATCAACATTGTTGAAATTCGCAAGCCTGAGCTCGACGCTCAGTTGGTTGCAGATAACATTGCCCAGCAATTGGAACGCCGCGTTTCAACCCGCCGTGCCATGAAGCGTGCAGTACAGTCTGCAATGCGGATGGGTGCCGAAGGTATTCGCGTTAACTGTGCCGGTCGTTTGGGTGGTGCTGAAATTGCCCGTACCGTTTGGTATCGGGAAGGTCGCGTGCCACTGCATACACTTCGTGCTGAAGTTGATTATGCAACAGCATCCGCCCACACCACATACGGCGTATGCGGTATCAAGATTTGGATCTACAAGGGCGAAATTATGGCCCATGACCCAATGGCAGTTGAAAAGAAATCACAAGCTCAGCAAACAGGACGCTGAGCGTAATAAAACTTATAGAATGAGAGCGATAGCGAACAATGCTTAGCCCTAAGAAAACAAAGTTTCGTAAAGCCCACAAGGGACGTATCCACGGCATGGCCAAAGGTGGAACCGTACTTAATTTCGGTGCCTATGGCCTAAAGGCGCTTGAGCCTGAACGCGTTACCGCGCGCCAGATTGAAGCCGCTCGTCGTGCCATGACCCGCCACATGAAACGTGCAGGTCGTGTATGGATACGCATTTTTCCAGATGTGCCTGTTTCACAGAAACCTGCCGAAGTTCGTCAAGGCAAAGGCAAAGGTTCAGTTGAATATTGGGCTTGTCGGGTAAAACCGGGCCGCATCATGTTTGAAATTGATGGTGTTCCCATTGATGTTGCTAAGCGTGCATTTGAACTGGCTGCGGCCAAGCTTCCGATCCACACACGTTTTGTGACCCGCTTCGGTGAGGAGGGATAAGATATGAAAGCTCAGGACGTACGCACCAAAAGCAAAGATGAACTGAAGCAAGAGCTTCAGGATTTGCGCAAAGAATCTTTCAACCTGCGTTTTCAGGCAGCCAGTGGCCAGCTTGAAAACACCGCCCGCAAGGGTCAGGTTAAAAAAGATATTGCGCGCATTAAAACAATCTTGGGCGAGCGCACACGCGCTCCCCAGGCATAGAGGAGAGCCTAGACATGCCAAAGCGCGTTTTGCAGGGTGTCGTGGTAAGCGACAAACAAGATAAGACCATTACCGTAAGGGTTGAACGCAAGGTTATGCATCCGCTCTATAAAAAATATGTGCGTAAATCCAAGAAGTACGCCGCACATGATGAAACTAACAGCATCAAGGTTGGTGAAATCGTGAAAATTCGCGAATGTTCACCAATTTCAAAGCGTAAAGCTTGGGAAGTCATCACCGAGTCCGCCTAAAAACTGCCGATTAGGCGGAGACCGTGGTGAATTAAGGAGTAAGTAAAATGATACAGGTAGAGACAAATTTAGAAGTTGCCGACAACTCAGGCGCACGCCGGGTGCAATGCATCAAGGTAATTGGTGGGTCTAAGCGTAGGTATGCTTCTGTTGGCGATGTAATCATCGTTTCAATAAAAGACGCTATCCCTCGTGGTCGCGTTAAAAAGGGCGATGTGCATCGTGCGGTTGTTGTTCGTACCGCAAAAGATGTTCATCGTTCGGATGGATCAACCATTCGTTTTGATAGTAATGCAGCAGTGCTCATCAATAAAACTGGTGAGCCTATTGGAACTCGTATATTTGGCCCAGTTACCCGTGAACTGCGTGCAAAGAAATATATGAAAATAGTTTCTTTAGCACCGGAGGTTCTGTGATGTTGAGCAAAATCAAAAAAGGCGATCAAGTGATTGTTACCACCGGACGCTCCAAAGGCGTAATTGGTGAGGTTCTTAGCGTAAGGCCAAAAAGCAGTACTGCTTTTGTGCAGGGCGTAAATATGGTCAAGCGCCATACACGCCCAACACAGGCTAGCGAAGGCGGAATAATCGAAAAAGAGGCAGAGATTCACATCTCCAATCTTGCCCTTATAGACCCCAAGGACGGCAAGGCAACGCGCGTCGGTAGCAAGGTTCTTAAGGATGGAAAAAAAGTGCGTTACGCCAAGCGCTCCGGCGAAGTTCTGGACGCTTAAGGAAGGGCATGAAAATGGTACGTTTACAGGAAGTATATAATTCTGAGATTATCCCAACGATGCAAAAACAGTTCAGTTATAAGAACCCAATGCAATTGCCTAGGTTGGATAAAATAGTAATCAACATGGGTGTTGGTGAAGCATCTCAGGATAAAAAGAAAATTGACGGCGCAATCAATGACATGACGCTTATTGCAGGTCAGCGCCCAGTAAAGACCAAGGCTAAAAATTCAATCGCTGGCTTTAAGTTGCGCGAAGAAATGGTTGTCGGTGCAAAGGTAACGCTCCGCAAAGACCGCATGTTTGAATTTCTTGACCGTTTGGTTAATACCGCATTGCCACGTGTTCGTGATTTTCGCGGTCTTTCATCAAAAGGTTTTGATGGTAATGGCAATTTTGCCATGGGCATTAAGGAGCAGATTGTGTTTCAGGAAATCGATTACGATAAAGTCGATAAAATTCGCGGAATGGACATAATCATTTGCACCACTGCTAAAACAGATGAAGAAGCGCTTGCGCTACTTAAGGCATTTCAGATGCCCTTTGGCACCGAAACCGGAGGAAGCAATTAATGGCTAAGAAATCTGCAGTTGAGCGTAATCTAAAGAGAGAGCGCCTAGTTAAGCTTTTTGCTGCCAAACGTGCGGTCCTCAAAGCCGCTACCAAGGATAAGAACCTTAGCGACGAAGAGCGCTTCGAAGCACAAATCAAACTGGCTCAATTGCCACGTAATTCGGCACAAAACCGTGTTCGTCTTCGCTGTGGCATCACAGGCCGTCCGCGCGGTAATTACCGCAAATTTAAATTGTCTCGTATCGCGCTTCGCGATCTAGCCAGCCGGGGTGAGATTCCCGGTATGGTTAAGTCGAGCTGGTAAGGGAGGGCCAATAAATGTCAATGACCGATCCCCTGGGCGATATGCTCACTCGTATTCGTAACGGCCAAATGGCCCGTAAAAGCGCCATCACTGCGCCAGCTTCCAAGCTGCGCATGAATGTGCTTGATGTTCTTAAACGCGAAGGTTACATCCGCAGCTTTGAAGATTACGAAGTGCAGACCGGTATTCGCGAAATTAAAATCGAACTCAAATATCATGAGGGCGAGCCGGTAATTCAGAAAATTGCACGCGTATCCAAACCGGGCCGACGTGTTTATTCAAAGATTAAGGATCTTTCCAATGTCTATAACGGACTTGGTATTTCCATTATCTCTACACCTCAAGGTGTGATGTCGGATGCTGAAGCTCGTAAAGCCAATGTAGGGGGCGAAGTCCTCTGCCAGGTATTCTGATAGAGAAGAACAGGAAAAGAAAATGTCACGTATCGGAATTAATCCAATCAATGTTCCTGACGGTGTAACCGTTTCAATCGAAGGAGCAATTGTTACTGCCAAGGGCAAGATGGGCGAGTTAACCGCGCAACTTACCGACGATGTAGTCATCGTTCAGGATGGTAGTGAAATAAAAGTAAGCCCACGCGAAGGCGCAGCTCGTGCTAAGCAAATGTGGGGCATGTCACGCACCGTGATAAACAACCTTGTTGTTGGCGTTGCCGAAGGCTTCAGCAAGAAATTGGAAATCAACGGTGTTGGTTATCGTGCCGCACTTCAGGGCAAGGAACTTGTGCTGCAGTTGGGCTTCTCTCATGAAGTTCGTTATCCGGCACCCGAAGGCATCGAAATCAAATGCCCTGACCAGACACACATTGAAATTTCTGGTGCAGACAAGCAAAAAGTTGGCCAAGTTGCCGCTGAGATTCGTTCATACCGTCCGCCCGAACCGTACAAGGGCAAAGGTGTGAAATATGAAGGTGAATATATCTTCCGCAAGGAAGGCAAGAAAAAGTAAGGCATGACTGATGATAAGCGCTAAAAAATTATTTGAACGTCGTAAACAGCGTGTTCGCAAACAAGTCGCTAAAAGCGGCGGCGGACGCCCAAGGCTTTCTGTGTTTCGTTCCAGCAAGTACATTTATGTTCAGGTCATTGATGATGTCCAGGGCAAGACAGTGGCTACTGCTTCGAGCCTGGAAAAAGATTTCAAAGGCAAATCCGGCGCCGACAGCACAGCTGCTGTTGCAGTTGGTAAATTGATTGCCGAACGCGCCATGAAGGCAGGGATCAAAGAAGTGGTCTTCGATCGTAGTGGATATCGTTATCATGGTCGCGTTAAGGCCCTTGCTGATGCTGCTCGTGAGGGCGGTCTTACTTTTTAAACTGGTATTTTAAAGCGGAATTTTTATGAATTCTAGGAGAGTTCGAACATGAACCAACCATCAAACCAACGCCCTGATCGTGGCGGTCGCAACCGTAATGACCGTGAAGAATCAGACCTAATTGACCGTTTGGTCGGAATCAACCGTGTTGCAAAAACCGTTAAAGGTGGTCGCAACATGTCGTTCGCGGCGCTTGTTGTGGTTGGTGATGGCAAGGGCAAAGTAGGCTTTGGTACCGGTAAGGCACAGGAAGTTCCTGAAGCAATTCGCAAAGCCACAGACAATGCAAAGAAATCAATGATACATGTTCCGCTTCGCGACGGACGCACTCTTCATCATGATATTGAAGGTCGTTATGGTGCCGGTCATGTTGTATTGCGTAGTGCACCTGCTGGTACCGGTGTTATTGCCGGCGGCCCGATGCGTGCAGTATTTGAATCAATGGGCGTGCAGGATGTTGTTACTAAATCAATCGGTACTCAGAACCCGCACAACATGATTAAAGCTACTTTTGATGCACTAAAAAACAGCACTTCACCGCGCAGCGTTGCCGCACGCCGTGGCCTGAAAGTTGGCGATATCGTCAGCCGTCGTGGCGACGAAGTTGAAGCATAAGGAACAAGACTGATGTCTGCTAAGAAAACTGTAAAAGTAACCCAGACCGGTAGTTCAATTGGACGTCCTAAAGACCAGTTGGAAACCTTGAAGGGTCTGGGTCTTAATAAAATACGCCGTACTCGCGAACTAGAAGACACGCCTTCGGTGCGTGGCATGATTAACAAGGTCTCACATTTGGTTCGTGTCGAGGAAGCCGGCTAATAAGTCAGGTTCGCCTTTATTCTCAAAGGGATAAGTAAGATGAAGCTAAACGAAATAAGCGATAACCAAGGTGCCACCAAGGTACGCAAACGCATTGGCAGGGGCATTGGCTCTGGCACTGGTAAAACCGGTGGCCGTGGCGTAAAAGGCCAAAAATCAAGAAGCGGTGTTTCGCTACTTGGCTTCGAAGGTGGCCAGATGCCTCTTTTCCGTCGTTTGCCTAAGCGTGGCTTTACCAATATTTTCCGCAAGAAATTTGCAGAAATAAATATTGGTCGCCTGCAAAAAGCGGTTGATGCCGGAACCTTAGACGCCAAGGAAGCGGTAAACGAAAAATCTCTTCGTGCATGCGGCCTTATTAAAGGGAAGGTTGATGGTTTCCGCGTTCTTGCCAAAGGTGAACTTAAAGCCAAACTTAACATCGAAGCCGATGGCGCATCAGCCGCCGCGGTTGAAGCTGTTAAAAAGGCTGGCGGTGAATTGACCGTGAAGACCAAAGCAGAGCCAGCCAAGACAGGCAAAAGAACTGAGCGTCGCATAGCCGCCGCTGAAAAGCGCGCAGCACGTATTGCTGCGAAATAATTTTAGCGTGGGAAATAATTAAATGAGCTCTGCCGCCGAGCAATTTGCCCGGAATATGAATTTTAGCTCCTTCTCTAAGGCGGAGGAGCTAAAGAAACGCATCTGGTTTACCCTGGGCGCGTTGATTGTGTATCGGCTTGGTACTTACATACCGTTGCCGGGCGTTGATTCAATGGTGTTGCAGGACATTTTCAAACAAAACGCAAGTGGTCTTTTGGGCATGTTTGACATGTTCACTGGTGGTGCGCTTTCACGTATGACCATTTTTGCCCTTAATATTATGCCTTACATTTCAGCCAGCATTATCATGCAGTTAATGACGGCAATTTCGCCAACTCTTGATCAATTGAAAAAAGAAGGCGAAACGGGCAGAAAAAAAATAAATCAATACACCCGTTATCTGACCGTGCTTATTACCATAATGCAGGCCTACGGAATTGCCGTCGGTATCGAAGGAACATCATCATCCATGGGCCCAGCAGTGGCCGATCCCGGCTGGTTCTTCCGCTTCACCGCGGTTATAACGCTTACCGGTGGTACGCTTTTCCTTATGTGGCTTGGTGAACAAATTACCCAGCGCGGCGTAGGTAACGGCATTTCTCTGATAATTTTTGCAGGCATCGTTGCCAACTTGCCAACGGCCATTGCCAGCACATTGGAACTTGGTCGTACCGGGTCATTGTCGGCACTATTTATTGTTGGTCTTTTGGTAATGGCGGTTGCTGTTATCTTCTTTATTGTTTTCATGGAGCGCGCCCAGCGCCGCATCATTGTGCAGTATCCTAAACGTCAGCAGGGCAACCGTATGGCAGAGGGTCAAAGCACGCATCTGCCACTCAAAGTTAATACCGCGGGCGTTATTCCACCAATTTTTGCCGGCTCGTTGCTTTCGCTTCCGGTTACGATTATTGCGTTTTCTTCTGGAACCGGCCCGGAATGGATGACAACGCTTACATCCTTAATCGGTCGCGGCCAGCCGCTTTACCTTGCCGTATACACATTCATGATTGTGTTTTTTGCGTTTTTCTACACTGCCGTGGTTTTCAACCCGGCCGATACAGCAGATAACCTTAAGAAATATAATGGATTTGTTCCGGGAATCAGGCCCGGCAAGAACACTGCCGAATACCTGGACAAGGTCCTTACCCGTTTGACCGTTGTTGGCGCCGCATATTTGGCGGCCATTTGCCTACTTCCGGAAATATTGATGTCTAAATATTCTGTACCGTTTTATTTTGGTGGGACCTCCCTGTTGATCGTTGTGACAGTAACCATGGATACGGTTGCGCAAATTCAGTCACATATGCTGGCACACCAGTACGAGGGGCTTATTAAAAAGTCCAAGCTAAGAGGGAGAAAATAAAATGAGCAATATTATTCTGTTGGGCCCTCCGGGCGCAGGCAAGGGTACGCAGGCCAAGCGTATTGAAGACAAATTCGGCATGATACAGCTTTCGACCGGTGACATGCTTCGCGCCGAGGTATCTTCCGGCAGTGATTTGGGCAAACAAGCCAAGGAAATCATGGAATCTGGTGGTTTGGTGTCCGATGACATCATAATTGGCATGATTTCTGGCCGAATCGACCAGGATGATTGCAAGGGCGGTTTTATTCTCGATGGTTTTCCCCGCACCGTCCCTCAGGCTGAGGCCCTAGACGGCATGCTGGCCGATAAATCCATCAACATGGATTTTGTGATTGAACTGACCGTGGACGATGAAGCCATGGTTGAGCGCATCTGTGGGCGCTATACCTGCTCTAAATGTGGGGCAGGGTTCCACGACAAGTTCCAAGTGCCTGAAAAAGAAGGCGTTTGTGACAAATGCGGCGGTACTGATTTTACCCGCCGGGCAGATGATAACGAAGAAACGGTACGTTCTAGGCTTAAGGCGTATCACGAACAAACGGCCCCAATTGCCGATTATTACGGTAAAAAGGGCGTTTTAAAGAGTGTTGACGGAATGGCAGACATAGACGCCGTAACCCGTCAATTGGAGGAAATCTTAGGTTGAAGAGACGTGTTGACAGGTGGCTTGAAGTGCATATAATCCGCCATCTCAACCCCCTTGACAACGAGATTTTCGTTTGAAAACAGTGTTTAAGGAGAATCGGCTTTGGCTCGAATCGCTGGCGTAAATATCCCAACTGCTAAACGGGTATCAATCGCATTGACATATATCCATGGTATTGGCCGTACAAAGGCCGTTGCTATCTGTGAAAAAGTCGGCATCCCAATGGATCGCCGGGTGAGCGAGCTCACCGACGCGGAAGTTATTAATATCCGCGAAGCTATTGATAGTGACCACCAGGTAGAAGGTGACCTTCGCCGTGAAGTTGCAATGAATATCAAAAGGCTGATGGATCTCGGTTGTTACCGTGGCCTTCGCCATCGTCGTGGATTGCCTGTTCGCGGGCAACGCACCCATACAAATGCACGCACTCGCAAAGGCCCCGCCAAAGCGATTGCTGGTAAAAAGAAATAATCTTTAAGGAAAAGCAGTAATGGCAAAGGCTACATCCCGCCCCCGTCGTCGTGAGCGCAAAAACATTGTTTCTGGTGTCGCACACGTAAACGCCACATTTAATAATACCATGATCACCATCTCTGATGCTCAGGGAAATGCTATTGCATGGTCGTCAGCTGGTGTTCAGGGTTTTAAGGGGTCGCGTAAATCAACCCCTTACGCTGCTCAGATGGCAGCAGAAGATGCTGGTAAAAAAGCACAAGAACATGGAATGCAGACCCTTGAAGTTGAAGTAAAGGGCCCTGGTTCAGGTCGTGAATCAGCGCTTCGTGCGTTGCAGGCTGTTGGGTTTACCATAACGTCCATTCGCGACGTAACCCCGATACCGCACAACGGCTGCCGTCCAAGGAAACGCCGTCGCGTTTAATCTGAGGACCCCCGAACATTCGGGATATATTTATACCGGCAATTAGCCGGATTTATTAGTACGGGGCTCTCTTTCAAGAGCCATTTGGCGTAAATAAGTAGGCGTAAGGACGCAACCTGTGATTCAGAAAAACTGGCAAGAACTTATCAAACCTACGAAATTGGATGTTGTTTCGGGAAATTTACCCGGACGTCAGGCCACTATCGTTGCAGAACCGCTTGAACGCGGATTTGGTCTAACACTAGGCAACGCGCTTCGTCGTGTTTTGCTTTCATCGCTTCGTGGCGGCGCAGTTACTGCCGTTCAGATAGACGGTGTTTTGCATGAATTTTCGTCCGTTCCGGGCGTTCGCGAAGACGTAACCGACATCATTCTTAATATCAAGGCAATGGGTCTGAAGGCGCATTCCGAAGGTAAGAAAAAGATGACCCTAACCGTCGATACCCCGGGCGAAGTTACCGCTGGGCAAATCGAAACCGGGCCAGATCTTGAGGTAATGGACCCAGATATGGTTCTTTGTCATCTTGATCAAGGTTCAAAGTTGCACATGGAATTCACCGTTGATACCGGTAAAGGCTATGTTGCCGCTTCTGAAAACCGTCCCGAAGACCCGCCCATTGGTCTTATTCCCATCGATGCTGTTTTCTCACCTGTGCGCAAGGTAAGCTACAAGGTTGAAAACACCCGTGTTGGTCAACAGACCGACCTTGATAAATTGACCATGGAATTAACCACCAACGGTTCGATAACACCCGAAGATGCAGTTGCATTAGCTGGGCGCATCCTGACCGAACAGCTTCGTTTGTTTATTAACTTCGAAGAGCCGGTTGCCGCCAAAGCAGAAGAAGAACGTTATGAAGAGCTACCGTTCAACAAAAACCTTCTGCGCAAGGTTGATGAGCTGGAACTTTCAGTTCGTTCGGCAAATTGCCTCAAGAACGACAACATCATTTACATCGGTGATTTGGTGCAAAAATCAGAAGGCGATATGCTTCGCACACCTAACTTTGGTCGCAAGTCCTTGAACGAAATCAAGGAAGTGTTGACACAGATGGGTCTGCATCTGGGCATGGACATTGCTGAATGGCCACCTGAAAACATCGAAGATATGGCTAAACGTCTAGAAGAACCGTTCTAGGCAAAATAGTTTAAACAAGTCGGGCCAAAGGTTGGCTCGCACCTTGCGTACCAAAATTATTCTGGGCGTAAGGGTTCGAAATCGATTTCGTGAGCGAGATCAGAAGCAATAAGGAGACCGCAACTATGCGTCACAGAAAAGGTTTACGTAAACTCAACCGGACCAGCAGCCACCGTAAGGCTATGTTTTCGAACATGGCGGCCTCGCTTCTGACCCACGAGCAAATTACAACCACACTGCCCAAGGCAAAAGAAATGCGTCGCATTGCCGACAAAATGATTACCCTTGGTAAAAAAGGCAGTCTTCATGCCCGTCGTCAGGCATTTTCGTTTTTACGCGATGAAGCAGCGGTGGCTAAGTTATTTAACGTTTTGGCCGGCCGTTACAAGGCACGCCCCGGTGGTTACACCCGGGTACTAAAAGCTGGTTTTCGCTATGGCGACGCCGCACCGATGGCGATTATTGAACTGGTTGAGCGCGACGTCGAAGAAAAAGGCAAGGCCGACCATGCCCGCGAAGCAGTGCGCATGGCAGCGGAAGCCGAGTAGGGCAGATTTTGAATTAAAGTTTTAAAAGGGGCGGCTTTATAGGCTGCCCCTTTTTTTTATTCAGGTGCTATACTGCCTTTAAATTATTTAGTGCAATATTTATAAGACTTGGGGCATTGCTGATGCGGGTTTTTGGAAAATATACAGTTGTTCTTGTGGCAACTATTATAGCTTTTTCGGTTTCTAGTCTTGTTTTAGGCCAAACCATCAACAACAAGACCGTTCCCATAAACAGAGCTCAAGCTCAGCTTTCTTATGCCCCACTGGTGCGGAGTGCCGCGCCCGCGGTTGTAAATATTTACACAGCAAAAACAGTTAATGTAAGAAGGTTTGCCCCCTTATTTAACGATCCATTTTTCCAGCAATTTTTTGGCGGGCAAATTCGCCGCTCCCAGCCCGGGCTAAAAAAGAAGGTTCAAAATACGCTTGGTTCCGGGGTGTTGGTTTCTGCTGATGGAACTATCGTAACTAACCAACACGTTATCGAAGGCGCCGAAGAAATAAAGGTAGTTCTTTCCGATAGGCGCGAATTTGAAGCCGAAATAGTCGGCAAAGATGAGCGCACGGACCTTGCGGTGTTAAAGATTAAAAATTCAGGCAAAGATTTCTCATTTTTAGAATTAAATAACTCCGACAACCTTGAAGTAGGAGATTTGGTGCTGGCAATCGGCAACCCCTTTGGCGTTGGTCAAACCGTAACCAGTGGTATTGTTTCAGCCCTTGCCCGCACCCAAGTTGGAGTTTCTGATTTAGGTTCGTTCATTCAAACTGATGCCGCCATAAACCCCGGAAATTCTGGTGGTGCGCTTATTGGTATGGATGGAAAGCTGGTTGGTATTAATACGGCTATTTTTTCAAAATCAGGCGGCTCCATGGGCATCGGCTTTGCCATTCCATCAAATATGGTTAGTTCGGTGGTTCACGCAATACAAACTGGTGGGCGCGCAGTGCGGCCATGGTTTGGTGCATCAGGCCAAGCCGTAACTACAGACATAGCCAAAAGCGTAGGTCTGGATAGACCTGTTGGGGTTATGATTACCAATGTATTTGATGACGGACCTGCCAAACGTGCAGGAATTAGGCGTGGTGATATTATATTGAACATGGGCGCTCACGAGGTTCAAAGCCCGCAAGATCTACGCTTTCGCATTGCGACACTTTCACCCGGGGGAAGTGTAGATATTTCTATTTGGCGTAACCGTAAAATACAAAATGTATCATTGCCATTGGAGGCCCCGCCAGAAGTTCCTGCTAAAAATGAAACAATTTTAAAAGGACGTAACCCGACAGCAGGTGCACTGGCGGCTAATCTTTCACCGGCTTTGGCTGATGAGCTTGGCCTTTCAATGATAAATACTAGCGGCGTGATAATCCTTAAGGTTATTAAAAATTCAAATGCGGCTAGGTTTGGTTTGGCTCCGGGTGATATATTTAAAGAAATTAATGGCCAATCTGTTTCAAGTGTATCTGGGCTTGTGCGTATTTTAAAAACACCAAACAAGCTTTGGCGAATTACCATTGACCGTGGTGGCAAGGAAATGAGCATGGCTATAAAATCATGACTTCTCTTTTTGAAAGCCAGGCCCCCCGCCCCCTAGCCGATAGTCTGCGCCCAACCTCACTTGAAACCGTGGTTGGCCAAGATCATTTATTGGCCGCCGATAGGCCCATTGGGCGAATGGTTGCAAGCGACAGGCTTTCATCAATGATATTGTGGGGCCCGCCCGGAACAGGAAAAACAACCATTGCTAGGCTGTTGGCCGAACATACTAAACTTCATTTCGAACCATTATCAGCGGTGTTTTCCGGGGTTGCCGATTTGCGTAAAATTTTTGAAGCGGCAAAAAATAGACGACTGGCAGGGCAGGGCACGTTGTTGTTCATAGATGAAATCCATCGCTTTAATCGCGCCCAACAGGATGGTTTTTTACCCTACGTCGAAGATGGAACGGTGATACTTGTGGGTGCAACAACCGAAAACCCATCGTTCGAACTTAACGCCGCACTTTTGTCGCGGACGCAGGTATTGGTTTTAAATCGGCTTGACGACGCCGCCTTGGAAGAACTTGTCCAGCGTGGAGAAAAAGAAACGGGCAAAGATATTCCGCTTGAGCCTGAGGCCCGCGCCGCATTGCGCGCTATGGCCGATGGTGATGGCCGCTATCTTTTAAATATGCTCGAAGAAATTTTGTCCCTCAACACCGATACTGGCGCGAAGCCGCTTTCAACCAACGATCTTGCTCGGGTGGTACAGCAACGAATGCCGCTTTATGATAAATCGCAGGAAGGTCATTATAATCTTGTTTCGGCATTGCATAAATCGCTTCGTGGGTCAGATACCGATGCGGCACTTTACTGGTTTGGAAGAATGATAGCTGGTGGCGAAGACCCCAATTATATTGCGCGAAGACTTGTCCGCTTTGCAGTCGAGGATATTGGTTTGGCCGACCCCAATGCACTGGTGCAGGCAAATGCGGCATGGGATGCATTTGACCGCCTTGGCAGTCCCGAAGGCGAACTGGCTTTGGTGCAGTGCGTTATTTATCTTGGAACTGCGCCAAAATCCAATGCCGCCTATCGGGCTGAAAAATCATCAAGTCGTGATGCAAAGCAAACTGGGTCATTGATGCCGCCTATGCATATACTAAATGCACCGACCAAAATGATGAAAGATTTGGGCTATTCCAAAGGATACGAATATGATCATGATGCGGCAGATGGGTTTTCTGGGCAAAATTATTTTCCCGATGACATGGCGCGAACAAATTACTATTCGCCAAATGATATTGGCTTTGAACGTGAAATTAAAAAGCGTGTTGAATATTGGGCAAAGCTAAGAGCCAAGAAGGGGGGTAAATAATAATGTCATTACAGATGGTTTTGTATGTTGGCGTTGGTGGTGCGGTTGGTGCAATGGCACGATTTATTACCATGAGCGCAATCGGGCATTACTTTCACGGCTCATTACCATGGGGAACGTTTGTGGTTAATATTGTTGGTTCATTCGCGTTGGGGGCGTTGCTTGAAATAATGGCCTTGCAGTGGTCACCATCGCCGGAAATGCGTGCGCTTTTGGTTGTTGGAACTCTTGGTGCATTTACAACATTCTCTACTTTTTCCATGGACCTATATTATTTGCTTGATCGTGGGGAAATTTTACAAGGCCTACTTTATGCAACCGGTTCGGTGGTTTTGTGTGTTGTTGGTTTTTGGGCTGGAATATCCATATTGCGTGAGGTGTTGGCTTAAAAATGGCAGTCGAACTTATAACAATAACACCTGATGATTCTGACCAGCGACTTGATCGTTGGTTCAAACGTCGCTATCCGGGCATAACCCAAGGGCGGTTGCAAAAAATGTTGCGCTCTGGTGAAGTTAGGATTGATGGCAAGCGGGTAAAGGAAGCTGGTACGCGTTTGGCCGAAGGACAGCAAGTGCGGGTTCCCCCAATGGGCGAAGGCGCCACAAAAAAAACCAAACAAGAAAAGCCGCTAGAAAAAACAAGCGCACAAGATGAAAAAGAACTTATTAATTCTATTCTTTATAAAGATTCCCATGTTCTGGTAATTAACAAACCGGCAGGTCTTGCAGTTCAGGGCGGAAGCGGCACAACCCACCATCTTGATGCAATGCTTGATTGTTTGAAATTAGATGCAAATGAAAGACCGCGTCTTGTTCACCGCCTTGATAAAGATACATCTGGTGTTTTGGTTCTGGCCCGTACCCGCAAGGCGGCAACAACACTAAGCCATTCGTTTCAAACCAAAGACGTCAGAAAAATATATTGGGCCGCAGTTGCGGGCGCACCCAACCCGCCCAAGGGCAAGGTTGATATGCCGCTTTCTAAAAAAAGCAAAGGATTAAGCGGTAATGAAAAAGTTTGGGTTGACGAATTTGAGGGAAAGAAAGCGGTTACAATGTACCATACCGTTGAAACTGCCAGCAAGCGCGCCGCTTGGGTTGAAATGGAACCCATAACCGGCAGAACCCATCAATTGCGAGCTCATATGTTGTTATTGGGAACGCCAATACTGGGTGATGGAAAATATGGTGGGAAAGATGTCTTTCTTGACGGTTCTGAGATTGCAAAAAAAATGCACCTACACGCTAGGGCAATTCGTTTCCCAAATCCGGGTGGTGGCCTGACAACGGTAATTGCTCCACTGCCTAAGCACATGATTGAAACATGGCAATATCTTGGATTTTATGAACATACTGCTGACGAGCCATTTTCAAAAGATGTTGAGTAAGATAATTTTTAAGGCAAAGGCTTATTGTTATGCGCATCCTTTTTGTAGAAGATAATCTCCGTCTTGCTACGCTTGTGCGTAAGGGTATGGAAAAGGAAGGCTTCACCGTTGATGCGTTTGGCACCATTGCCGAAGCCGAAGAGGCAATAGAGCTGACATCCTATGATGCAGCTATTCTTGACCTTGGCCTGCCAGATGGCGATGGGCTAGAATTATTAAAATTTATGCGAGAACAAAAAAAAGCATACCCGGTTCTTATTTTGACCGCACGCGACGGCATTGGCGACAGGGTAAAAGGGTTAAATGCCGGCGCAGATGATTATTTGCTCAAACCATTTGCGATGGAAGAATTAACCGCACGGGTTCGCGCACTTCTTCGTCGTCCTGATGGCGGTATAACGGTTAATCTAGTTGCCGGAAATATTATTTTTGATACGGCTTCTCGTGAAGTAAGCGTTGATAGCGTTGTTATTAAAATATCACCACGCGAAATGAGCGTTCTTGAGCAACTTATGCGCAGGGCAGGAAGAGTTGTTGCCAAGGATGCGCTTGAAAGCAAGCTCTATGGTTTTGGCGATGAGGTTTCTGCAAACTCGGTCGAAGCAAATATTTCACGTCTTCGTAAGCGCCTTGTCCAGGCAAAAGCATCGGTTAGCATTCATACCCTAAGGGGTGTTGGCTACCTTCTTTCTGAACAGGCGGAGGATTAATAAATGCCAACCTTCAATATTGCGCCCATTCGTAAAAAAATATTTTTATTTGCCATTATTGGTTTTGTATTCTTGAATTCTTTTGCTTTGGCATGGTCTGTATTTATAAGAAAAAAAATATTTTTAATTTTTGAAATACCTGAACCGGTAATAAATTTACCACTTTGGGTTTTTGTCACAATGGCAACGATATTTTCTGCCATAGCTATTATTGCATTAATGCTTTTGGGTATGGGCATCATTCGCTATACGGGTCAGCGCGAAAAAGACCTTATTGCAGGTGGCGAACGTCAACGTTCATTTGCCGCCGACGCCGCCCATGAGCTAAGGACTCCTTTGACCGTATTGCGGGCACAAATTGAAAGCATGGAAGACAAAAAAACCGCAACCTCTTTGCTTGATGATGTGGACAGAATTACACACATAATTGAACAGATTCTCGATAAATCTAGATTCGAGGTTTTGAAGGTTAACAAGGACGATGTGGCCGATTTGTCAAAGGTATGTACTGATGTGGTTTCCTACCTAGCGCCATTGGTAATTAATGATGGTCGCTCTATAGAACTATTTGGTGCCGATAAATCAATATTGGTAAATGGTAATTCGTTTGCGTTGGAGCAGGCGGTAAAAAACCTTATTTCAAATGCATCCAAATATTCGTCTCGCGGGGCCATGATAACCGTAGAGGTAGGAGATGGGCCTGTAATAAGGGTAATAGATCGCGGCAGGGGAGTTCCCGAGGCTGAGCGTGAGGCAATTTTTGAGCGTTTTCGTCGGGCCGACAGGCGTTCCGGCGGCACCGGGTTGGGTCTGGCAATCGTCAAAAGCGTGGCTGAAGTCCACGGCGGCAGTGTAGGCATCGAAGGCGCCCCGGGCGGTGGGTCGATATTCACAATATCATTCCCACCTCAAAGAAAACATATAAACATCAATTAAAACAGATAGTTATATTTTTATTAGATATTTCTCATGCTTGTCAGGTAGCTGTCAGCTTGGGAGGGCATATTAATATCCAAGAACAATAGGCGATTCGCCCAAGTTTATTGGATACGGCCCATATGAATAAAAAAGCACCAACTCTATTAACAATATTTGCAGCCCTTGGATTAATCGCGGCATCTTCCAGTCAGGCTATGGCCGCTACTGATGCGCCAGAGCTTGCGGTTGTGACACCTGTGTATTTGCAGTTGGAAATAACCAGTTCCTGCACCGAGAAGGGATCTGTTTTTAAGATAATAAATCGTGGGAAAAAGTGGCCACGCCAAGGCATTTTGCACCTTTATCATAGCGATGACAAATCTGTCATGACTGAGCGCAGGCTTCGCCTTGCCCCAAATCAAAAAGTTTCCTTTGTGATTAACAAAGAAAAAAGTACTGGCCGCCCCATTGGAATGTGGATTGAGCCGGAGTGGTACAAAAGAGAGTTTGGCTACGACGCCAAGTCTGCCTGCTAGGGTAGTACTTTAAGAGGTTAATAATGTTCCACGGCCCTGTCAGTGTCTGGCGCCCCAAATGGGCCTGTGGAATTAGCCGTCGACCCATCTAGCGTGGGCCGCCAGGTAGGTCGGCGGCGACTTTCAAAAAGGCCAGATATCCATCTCCCGGATATCTGGCCTTCTTTTTTATCTAATATTCCCAATACACGGCATTTGCCTTTATGTAGATTGTGACCGATGTTATGCTCTCATCTGGCGTTCATTTCCCGACCTGGCCCATTTAAGAGATTAAATTAGAGTATAAAAAATGACGGAATTACGTCTGGCGGTATTTGATTGCGATGGAACGCTGGTTGATAGCCAGCACTCAATTGTTCAGGCCATGCTTGTGGCACTAGATAGCCATGGGCTTGACCTCCCCGAAGCGGGCCATATTACCCGCATGGTGGGGCTACCATTGGAGGAGGCTATTTCAAGGTTGATTCCAGACGCCGATGCGGAGTTTTGCGCCCAATTAAGTGAAACCTATAAAAAATCCTTTTTTAAAATGCGCCAAGACGGCATGGTTGAAGAACCGCTTTTCCCCGGAATTGTTGAAACGCTTGATATCCTAAAACAAGAAGGGTGGTTATTGGGGATTGCCACCGGCAAGGCTCATCGTGGGCTTGTGGCAACACTGGCCAAACACAATATACTAGATCAGTTCATTACCTGCCAGACAGCCGATAGCGCGCATGGAAAACCGCACCCCGATATGATGTTAAAGGCAATGGCCGAAACCGGCACGGATCCGTCTAACGCAATAATGATTGGCGATACTACATATGATGTTGAAATGGCCATAAGCGCAGGGGCAAGAGCAGTTGGTGTTGGTTGGGGCTATCATGAAAAAAATGAACTGCTAGAAGCTGGCGCACACGAAGTTGCAGATGATGCCGATGAACTTGTTACAGCTATTGCTGGTATGATGGCAATGGAAGGGCAAGCAGAATGAACAAAACAATAAAAATAATTGGTGGAATAGTTGTTTTTATTGTTGCCATAGCCGTGGGCGCCATAGCCGCATTCAAAAGCATGGATATAAATCATTTCAAAGATGAAATTGCCGCTGAAATAAAAATAATTACCGGGCGCGATGTTAAAATTGCAGGTGATTTAAGTCTAAGTATTTCATCCAACCCCAAGCTAAGGGTTGAAGGGGTTACATTTGCCAATGCTCCGTGGGGCAGTAACCCGGAAATGATTGTGCTTGAATCATTAGAAGCGCAGGTAAACCTGCTCCCGTTAGTTTCAGGAAATATTGAAATAAATTATATAAATATATCGGGTCTGGATATTTTGCTTGAAACAAATGCAAAAGGAAAAGCAAATTGGGATTTTTTACCAAAAACAGAAAATAAAATTGAAGAAAAAAACAATAATCAAACAGCCGCTCTACCAAAAGTTAACGATGTTCGTTTAGATAATATAAAAATCACCTATATTGATTCTGGCATTGATGGCGGAGAAAAATCCAAGGTCAGCTTAAACATTCCTCGAATTAATTTAACCGCAGGCGAAGCAGGAAAACAAATGAAAGCATCGATAGATGCTCAATTAAACAATATACCGTTAAGCATTATCGCTAATTTAGATGGTGGTGAAAACGTTTATAAAATAAAAGATATTCAGGCGTTGCTTGGTAACAGTGATATTACGGGCAATATAACAATCAGCACATCTGGGCCCAAACCGGCAGTAGACGCTGTTTTTAAATCTACATTACTGGATATAAATGAAATTGGCGGCAATAAAAAAAGCAAAAAAATAAAACCCAAAGATAAATTTTTTTCAAATGATGAGATTGATTTTTCTGGACTAAATGCATTTGATGCAACAATCAAATATCAGGCAGATAAAATCAAGGCTGATGCACTTGCCCTAAAAAAATTAGCAATAAAAATAACTATCAAAAAAGGCAAGCTTAGCGTCAACCCATTCGAAGTTGAACTTAGCGGCGGCTTTATCAAGGCGCGAGTTGACATCGATGGCGCCAAAAAAACTCCGCGTATTTATTCCCGCATGTCTGCGCGCGGCGTGGATGCGGGAAAATTGCTCAAGGAATTTGATTTAGGAAATTACCTTAGCCTGAAAACCGATTTTGAAGCCGAGATAAAGGGCACTGGAGCTTCGCCCCATAAAATCATGGCTGGACTGGGCGGCACCGTTCGCATTGTTGGCAAAGAAGGGCGCATTAATGATGGGGTAATTTCAGCTGTTTCAACTGGTCTTGCAGATGCATTGCCGTGGGTGGCACGTGAAGATTCCAATATAATAAATTGTATGCTTGCAGATGTCTCCATCAAGTCAGGTGTGGCAATCATAAACAAGATGTTTATGGACACCAACGGGATGAAGGTGAACGGAAGCGGCGATGCCAACCTTGGAAGTGAAGAGCTAAATATTACCATTACCCCAGTTGCAAAAAATGTTAGCCTAGGCAGTTTTGCCGTTCCACTTAGCATAACCGGACAATTTGTTAGCCCTGATGTTGGCATTAACCCTGCGGGCGCAGTTGTTGGCACCATTGGAAACGTTGGAAATATTGTTGGTAGTGGGGCAGGAACCCTTGGTGGATTGCTAGGAAGCATTAGTGGCAATTCAACGTCGACAACCGAATATGATCCTTGCATCAAGGCTCTTTCAGGCAAGAAAAATGTACCAGCCCCAGTTGTAAAAAAATCAACAACCAGCAATCCAACTGACGCAGTTAAAGACATAACAAAAAGTTTGGAAAAAGGTATTGGTGGTGCGCTTAAGGGTATATTTGGAACCAAATGAAAAAACGTTTTTATAAAAACGCATCAATTGTGCAAAGCGTCGAAGATGCAGGTTTTGCCATATCGCTGGACGACAAACAAATAAAAACTCCTGCTGGCAAGCCGTTTGTGGTTCCAAGCAATGCCTTGGCGGGGGCAATGGCGGGCGAGTGGAATAATCAAACTGATGAAATAATACCATCAACCATGCCGTTAACACAGATTGCCGGAACGGCCATTGATCGCGTAAGCGAAACCCGTGACGGGGTTATTGATGGAGCGCTAGGCTACGGCCAAACTGATCTGCTTTGCCATTTTGCTGAAAACCCGCCCGAGCTGGTATCGCGTCAGCGTGATATGTGGCAACCATTGCTGGACTGGGCGGCTGATGACATTGGAGCAAAATTGATACCGACAATTGGGATAATTCCCAAAGAGCAATCGCCCGATGCAATAAATGCATTTAGGAACGAAATAGAAAAAATGGATATTTTTTCACTTACCGGCTTTGCCTTATTGGTCGGTGCCTGTGGTTCGTTGGTGCTGGCGCTGGCGGTTTATATGGGCCGCATAAATGCCAATCAAGCATTTGAATGCTCAATGCTTGATAACACCTGGCAAATTGAAAATTGGGGCGAAGACTGGGAAACCAAAGACCGCCGCGAAGCAATCGCAACAGAAATAAAAGATGTTGAAAAGTTTTTTGATTTACTTCGTACGGGCTAGTTATTTAGAAGCATCATCAGATTTTTCTTCTAGTTGGTGCCCTAAAATAAGCGGCAATTGGGTGAAGCTAAACACCAATGTAAGCGGCATAATTCCAAAAACTTTAAAATTAACCCACATATCGGTTGTTTGTGTGCGCCAGACAATTTCATTTAATATTGCTAGTACAATAAAAAACCATGCCCAGCGCCAGGTAAGCTTGCGCCAGCCTTCATCATCAATATGAATTGCGCTTGCAAAAATCTTTTTAAGAAAATTACGCCCGGTTGCTAGCCCGGTAAACAGCGCACCAGCAAATAACGTATTTACGATTGTTGGCTTTAGCTTGATAAACATATCGTCATCTAATGCCAAGGTAAGCCCGCCAAACACCATTATAAATAAACCACCAATTAACAGCATGGCCGGCAGGCGTTTGGTTGTTATATATGAAACGCTAAGGGCAATAGTTGTTGTAACCATAAACGTGGCAGTTGCAGCCATTATTCCCCATTTGGCGTTGACCACAAAAAATATCAACAGTGGCCCCATTTCCAAAGCCATCTTCAGGCCGTGGTTTACAGGGGGTTTTGCATCTGTGGCGTTGGTGGGATTATTCATTTTGCGGCATTCTATTGTTTAGTTTGCTGGAATATACACAAATTGTTATTTGTCCGATACAATTTACTTGGCACCATTTACCTCCCATCATTTCACGGGTGCAAAATAGCCGTAGTCATGCTAAAAAAACATGTCTGGGAGAGGTCAAAATATCATATGCACAATATCATAGAAGAGCTTGAAAAAAGACGCGAACGTGCCCGCCAGGGCGGTGGCAAGGAACGAATTGCCCGCCAGCATGCCAAGGGCAAGCTTAGCGCACGCGAACGGATTGAATTACTGCTCGACCCCGGAACCTTCGAAGAATGGGACATGTTTGTCGAACACAGGTGCGTTGATTTTGGCATGAATAAACAATCTATTCCCGGTGATGGGGTAGTAACCGGATACGGAACCATTAACGGCAGGCTGATATTTGTTTTCTCACAAGATTTTACCGTGTTTGGCGGCTCGCTTTCAGAATCCCACGCCGCAAAAATTTGCAAAATAATGGATCAGGCGATGGAGGTCGGCGCGCCGGTTATTGGCTTGAACGATTCCGGTGGTGCGCGCATCCAAGAAGGGGTGGCGTCACTGGCCGGTTATGCCGAGGTATTCCAACACAACGTTGAAGCATCGGGTGTTATACCGCAAATTTCCGTAATCATGGGCCCATGCGCCGGGGGGGCGGTTTATTCACCCGCCATAACCGATTTTATTTTCATGGTTGAAGATACTTCATACATGTTTGTTACCGGGCCCGATGTGGTAAAAACCGTAACCCACGAAGAAGTAACCCACGAAGAACTTGGCGGTGCCAACACCCATACATCAAAATCTGGTGTTGCCCACAATGCATTTGCCAACGATGCTGAGGCGCTTTTATATCTTCGTCGGCTTATTGATTTCTTGCCCGCCAATAACAAAGAAAAACCACCGCTACGCCCAACACCAGATAGGGCTGAACGCGTAGAGTTGTCGCTTGATACCCTTGTTCCAGATAATCCCAACAAACCCTACGACATGAAGGAATTAATAGAAAAAGTTCTCGACGAGGGGGATTTCTTTGAACTACAACCTGATTTTGCCGCCAACATAATTATTGGCTTTGGCCGGATGGAAGGTTCAACCGTTGGTATTGTTGCCAACCAACCAATGGTGCTGGCCGGTTGTTTGGATATTGATTCCGCAATCAAGGCCGCACGGTTTGTTCGTTTTTGTGACGCTTTCAACATTCCCATTGTTACCTTTGTTGACGTGCCGGGCTTTTTGCCGGGAACGGAGCAGGAACTTGGCGGTATTATAAAACACGGGGCAAAATTGCTTTATGCTTTTGCCGAAGCCACCGTGCCCAAGGTAACTATTATTACACGCAAAGCCTATGGCGGTGCTTATGATGTGATGAGCTCAAAACACCTGCGCGGCGATGTAAACCTGACATGGCCATCTGCTGAAATTGCGGTAATGGGGCCAAAGGGCGCGGTTGAAATTATTTTCCGCGGCGACCTTGATAATGATGAAAAAGTAAAAACCCGCACCGATGAATATCGCGAACGATTTGCCAACCCATTTATTGCCGCCCAACGCGGGTTTATTGATGATGTAATAATGCCCCATAACACCCGCGTTCGCGTTTGTCGTTCACTTAGAATGTTAAAAAACAAAAAAATAGAAAACCCGTGGAAAAAACACGGAAATATTCCTCTTTAATAAATCAAGGTTTAAATGGCAATCAATCCACATGTAATAAATCAAGAACTGCACAAGCAAAACTCGCGTGATTTGGGCCGCCTTGCCGCGCAAATTTTAATGTTTTTTGCCGCTATGTTTGTTTCGGTTTGGGCAAATGTTACCTATATGCCGCAGTGGCCATTGTTTATTATTGTTCTTATTGGCGGTGGATTTTATTTGGTGCCTAAAACAAGGCGCCTGATGCAAAGTTTCGAAGATAACCGGAGCGATAATAAAGAGTAAATTTTAATGACAAGAAAAATAAAACCATTCAAAAAAATACTTATCGCCAATCGCGGTGAAATTGCCTGTCGGATAATAAAATCAGCCAAACAAATGGGCATTAAAACGGTCGCCATTTATTCTGATGCCGACGCCGATGCCTTGCATGTTTTACAGGCCGACGAGGCAGTATGCGTTGGCCCGGCGGCCAGTTTGGAAAGCTACCTCAACGTAAAATCTATTATTGGGGCCATTAAACAAACGGGGGCCGAGGCGGTTCACCCGGGTTATGGATTTTTATCTGAAAACGCCGCCTTTGGTCGGGCGTTAAAAAAAGAAGGCGTTGTATTTATTGGCCCGGGCGAGTTGGCCATAAAATCTATGGGCGATAAAATCGAATCAAAAAAATTAGCCGAAAAACATTCCATCAACACAATTCCCGGTCATACGGCGGCGCTCAAAGATGAAAAAGAGGCGCTAAAAATTGCCAAAAAAATCGGCTATCCGGTAATGCTCAAGGCATCTGCCGGTGGTGGCGGCAAGGGTATGCGGGTTTGCAAAAATGATACGGATGTAAAAGAAGCATTTGTTTCAGCCGTGCGCGAGGCCAAATCCAGCTTTGGCGATGACCGTGTTTTTATGGAAAAATACATCGAAAACCCACGCCACATTGAAATACAGGTATTGGCCGATAGTTTCGGCAACACGGTACATTTGTTTGAGCGTGAATGCTCAATCCAGCGTCGTCATCAAAAAGTAATAGAAGAGGCCCCGAGCCCATTTTTAGATGAAAAAACCCGTGCCGCCATGGGTGCACAGGCGGTCAAGCTAGCGCGTGCGGTAAAGTATGTTTCCGCTGGTACGGTTGAATTCATTGTTGATAGCAAAATGAATTTTTATTTCCTCGAAATGAACACCCGCCTGCAGGTCGAACATCCGGTTACCGAAAAAATTACCGGGCTAGATTTGGTCGAGCTAATGATACGCATTGCCGCGGGCGAGAAATTACCGTTTGCTCAAGAAGACCTTAAAATTAATGGCTGGGCTATGGAGGCCCGCGTTTATGCCGAAGATCCATTTCGTGGCTTTTTGCCATCCATCGGCAGGGTCTCTAAATACATTGAACCGGGTGAAACAAAAAATGTGCGGGTCGATAGCGGCGTTTACGAAGGCGGTGAAATATCCATGCACTATGACCCAATGATTTCAAAATTAGTAACCTATGGCCCCAATCGTAGTGCGGCCATAGAACATATGCGTCATGCTTTAGATAGCTATCTTATTCGTGGTGTTAGAAACAACATTTCGTTTCTTTCTGCCCTAATGGGTCATCCGCGTTTTGGCAAAGGAAAACTTACCACCAATTTTATTGTCGATGAATACCCCGATGGATTTAGCGCCGCTAATGTAGTGCACGACAATCCTGCCCATCTGGTTGCGGTGGCGGCGTGTTTGCATATGGCCCATCAAAACCGGGCGGTGCAAATATCTGGTCGGGTGCCGGGGCGCGAACGCACCGTTGTCGGTGACTGGGTGGTGCACATTAATGGAGCCAAGGTTCCGGTTGTGGCAAATCCAATTGATGGCGGGTGGAACGTAGAAATAACCCAAAAGTCAAAAGACATTCCCAAAGGAAATTTTGATGTAATAACTAAATGGAATTTAGGCGAAACTATTTTTGTCGCCGAAATATCTGGTACTAGTGCAATATTGCAAATAGACCGACTGAGCGTTGGTTATCGCATTAGTCATTCAGGAACCGAGCTTGAGGCATTGGTGCTTTCGCCACTGGCTAGTGGATTCTTTGACATGATGCCGGAAAAAAGAATTGCCGACACCTCAAACCTGCTTATGTCGCCCATGCCGGGATTGTTGCTGTCTGTGGCTGTGAGCGCGGGACAGGAAGTAAAGGCAGGCGAAGAACTGGCCATAATCGAGGCCATGAAAATGGAAAACGTGCTTCGGGCCGAACGAGACGGTATTATAAAGGAACTAAAGGCAAGCCCCGGCGATAGCCTTGCGGTTGACCAGATTATTATGGAATTTGAATGAAGGGATATACCATTCATGCCTGCCGGCAAAACAGATAAAGAAAATAATAAAACGGACAACGTAATTCCTTTTCGTTCTGCCAAAAATAAAAATACCAAGCAAAAGAAAAAACGAAACTCTATCCGTCACAGTCCCCACAACCCCACAACCCCACAATTTCCCCATCATGACCGCGTTGTTCGCCTTGGCCTGCGTGGTCTTGTGCGTGATGATGCATTTATTCGTTGGCTGGTGGAAGAGGCGGTTAGCCTGCAACTAGATGGCTGGGCAAAAAATCGCAAAGATGGTGATATGGATGTTTTGCTGGCTGGTGAAATTGGCGACGTTCGCCAAATGTTGGATCTTTTGCGCGACGGCCCGCGCCCGGTTGATATGTTGTTAGTAGAAGAAAAAATATTACATGGCGACGAACCGCTATGGAGTGGGTTTCACCATCTTTCGCCAAGCGAAGTTTAATTTATATATTGGCGTTAATTGTTTCGCGCTCAAATACTTCCATAAAAACTTTTCGCAAAACATCATCAACATCAGCCATGGATACTTTTTTACCCAGTGCGTGTAATGATGTAACCCCATGTTCGGCAACACCACATGGAACAATACCGGAAAAATGAGATAAATCTGGATTTACATTAAAAGAAAACCCATGAAAGCTGACCCAACGTCTTACCCTAACACCGATTGCACCTATTTTATCTTCCAGCCCGCTACCATCATTTCTGGCCACCCAAATGCCAACCCGGCCTTGGCGACGTTCGGCGCTTACATCAAAATGGGCGGCGGTTTTTATCATTAATTCTTCAAGGTCGTGCACAAAGCGACGCACATCGGAGCCGCGATTTTTTAAATCCATCATAACGTAACCAACCCGTTGGCCGGGGCCATGATATGTGTGCTGGCCACCACGACCCGCCTTAAATACCGGAAATTTTTCCCCATCTAACAGGTCATCATCATTGGCGCTGGTGCCGGCGGTATAAAGGGGCGGATGCTCAACCAGCCACAGCGCATCGTTTAATGCACGTTCGCGTATGCCAACAGCCCGGGCTTCCATGGTCGCCAGCGCATGGGGGTAGGGCAAAAGACCATGGTGAAGGCACCATTCAACTGGTTTGGGGGGCAGGTTGGCGACTGGCTGGTTGGTTGGTTGGATATTGTCTGAAACCATTAAATTGCTCTTGTTTTACCTTTTGGGGCTAAAAAACAGGCGTTAAATCATAAAATGCTAGCCCATGGACGTATGGAAGCTTGATTGCCATTAAACTATTTGGTATTCCCCCCACAGGCAACGGTCAGCTTTAGGCCCCTGTTGTCTAGTTTACCTCTATGCGGTCGTGGCGGAACTGGTAGACGCGCAGCGTTGAGGTCGCTGTGGGAGCAATCCCGTGGAAGTTCGAGTCTTCTCGACCGCACCAAGCTTAAGGGGCTCGCAGCATTTTATACGCCGCGGGCCCTTTTTCATGTAATCTCTGCTGGCACAGTAAAAAAGTTCAGGTAATAGGCCATGACAGACAAAGAATTGAAAACCCCAGAGCCGGAAGCAGACGAAGCCGAAGACCAAGCTGACTTCGAGGTTTTGCTGGTGGGCTATATAATTGAAGCCCTTGATTCCAAAAATATAAATGCCGTGCGTGAAATTATTGCGCCACTGCACTATTCCGATGCTGCTGATTTGCTGGAACAGCTTAACGCCGATCAGCGCCGCCAATTGCTTGAGTACGCTCAAGATATTCTTGATCCAGAATTCCTAGCCGAGATTAATGAAACTGTTCGTGACGAAGTCATCGAACATATTGGTCTTGATAATGTTGCCGAAGCGTTGGCCGAGCTTGATACCGATGATGCGGTAAACATTATCGAAGAAATGCATGAGGACGAACAGCAACAAGTTCTCGAAGGAATTCCAGAAGCCGACCGCGCATTAATTAAACAATCACTTTCTTACCCAGAAGACAGCGCCGGGCGTTTGATGCAACGCGAAGTAATGACCGTGCCGCAATTTTGGACAGTTGGCGAAACAATCGACTTCATGCGTGAAAGCGCCGAACAAGAAGAATGGGCGGTACCGGGATTATTTTACGAAATAATTGTGGTCGATCCCAAATATTCCCCAGTTGGAAGGGTGCCGCTAAGTATACTCCTTAGCGCCAAGCGTCCAATCAACATAACCGACATCATGTCTGATGAAATTAAACTTGTTCCAGCGACAATGGATCAAGAAGACGTCGCCCATCTGTTTCGGCAGCGTGATTTGGTATCGGCATCGGTGGTTGACGAAGTTGGCCGTTTGGTCGGTATCATAACCATTGATGACGTTGTTGACGTTATTGATGAAGAAGCCGAAGAAGATATCATGCGTATGGGTGGTGTGCGTGAAGATGATCTTTATTCCGCCGCCATTGATACCACTCGTTCGCGTTTTTCATGGCTGTTTGTAAATCTTATCACCGCCATAGCGGCATCATTGGTTATTGGAATGTTTCAGGCGTCCATCGAACAAATTGTCGCTTTGGCCGTATTGATGCCAATAGTTGCATCCATGGGGGGCAATGCGGGAACCCAAACCCTAACCGTTGTTGTTCGCGCCCTTGCGACCAAGGAAATCACAGCGGCAAACGCAATGCGTCAGGTCGGCAAGGAATCTATGGTCGGCGTCATAAATGGTGTTTTATTTGCCGCATTAATGGGGTTGGTAGCATGGGTGTGGTTTGATATTCCCATGCTTGGTGCGGTTATTGCCATGGCGATGATTATAAACCTTGTGGTTGCTGGTCTTGCCGGGGCTTCGATTCCTCTGGTTTTGGAAAAAGTTGGTGTTGATCCAGCAATTGCATCCAGTGTTTTTCTTACAACCATTACCGATGTAATAGGATTTATGGTCTTTCTTGGCCTTGGCACGTGGTTGCTGATATAGTTAATCAATACATTCAATGGGCGGCCCCAACCATCTTTCTACAGGATGAAACCTTATGGACGAAAGCAAGATATCATCATTAAGAGTAATGGTGGTTGATCCGTATTCTCAGTTACGCGAAATTATTCGCGATATACTTGTTCGCGGTATCGGCGTTGGTGAAGTAGTGGAAGCCAAAGATGGCGAAGAAGCTATTTCATATATGCGCGACTTTCCACCGGATGTTGTAATTGCCGATTCCTATATGGAACCAATTAATGCAATTGAAATGACCAAACGTATTCGTGCCGGGGATGATAATTTAGATCCACACATTGCAGTAATTGTTATTTCCGGACGCGCCGAAGTTGGTGAAATAATGGCCGCCCGCGATGCAGGCGCAAACGAATATCTGGCCAAGCCGGTTTCAGCCAAAATATTGGAATTAAGGCTTCATTCTATTTTTGAAAATCCCAGACCATTTGTTCGGGCCAATAATTTCTTTGGCCCTGATCGCAGACGCCATGATAGCGAAAACTTTCACGGGTCGGAAAGGCGTGTTGAAGAACCTAATCAAGCTGAAGATTCTGGCCATGTTGAAAATCCGGACCAAGTTAAAGATTCTGGCGTGGCAACGGATTAATGAAATTAAATTTAATAAAGCTTGCCGTTGGCGTTGAAGACGTTGCCCATTTAGCTCAGCTACAAAAAGAACGGGTCAAGCAAGCCAAGGCGCAAAAAAAGTGGGCCAGCAATAAATCAAGCCCCCGTCACGTTACCCGCCAACGCCCTAAACGCGAAGGCGAGCTGTTGGATGGTGGTTCAATATATTGGGTCATAAAGGGCACAATAAGAGCGCGTCAAAACATCATTGCCATGGACGAGGTTCCCCTTGATGCCTCTGATGCTAAGCCTGGCCGCATACCAAAGCCCAAATGCGCTTTGGTTCTGGACCCAGCAATCGTTCCTGTATCTCCGCGTAAACACCGTGCTTTTCAGGGTTGGAGATACCTAGAAGCCGCCAAGGCACCAAAGGATAGGAGCGCGGGCGCGGCTGAAATACCCGATGATTTGGCCGCCGATCTGGGCGAGTTGGGATTGCTTTGAATTCCTAGATATCCACACCATCTGCACCTTGCATACTCCAAATTTTCGGCCACAATGGGTGCCAAGCAATAATCGATTCCCACGGAAAATCAGGATAGGACTAACCCATGGCAGGAAGCGTTAATAAGGTAATTTTGGTAGGCAATCTGGGGCGTGACCCAGAGGTACGGTTTACCCAAGACAATAAAAAAATTGTAACCCTCAGTTTGGCCACGTCTGATTCGTGGAAAGACAAAAACACTGGTGAACGCAAGGAAAAGACCGAATGGCACCGGGTTGTTATTTTTAACGAAGGTCTTGCCAATATTTCAGAACAGTACCTAAGAAAAGGCTCCAAGATTTATATAGAAGGCGCGCTCCAGACCCGTAAATGGACCGACAAGGACGGGGTTGATAAGTATTCAACCGAAGTTGTCCTTCAGGGCTTTAACAGCGTTATGACCATGCTTGATGGCCGTAGCGGCGGCGGTTCTGATAGCGGTTCCGGCGGCGGTTTCCCCGATCAGTCATCTGGCGGCGCTAGTGGTGGTGCCGGTGCCGGTGCTGGTGGAGGCGGGGATGATTTCTCTGCTCCCGGTGGCGGATTGGATGATGAGATTCCGTTCTAGGCGATACTTATCAATACCATTTTTCAAAAAACCCCGAATTCAATTGTGGTTCGGGGTTTTTTTTGTTTAAAAATGACCTCTAAATATCCACTGTCCACAGGCTATTTTTTGCTCCAAAAAACACTAGATAAGCTATTGATATAAAAAGCAAAATTAAGTCAAAAAAGGGCACTATAATGTTGTCTATTGGTCAGTCAAAATGCTACATTCTGACCATCAAATAACAAACAAATCCGGCCCTCATAGTCTTGGCCGGGTCTTAACATAACTCATTGATAAAACAGGGTTTTTCTTGACAACCGAAGCTTCCCCGCCGCCACCGGCAAGCCCCGATGTTGAATCGGTGGCCATCGAAGACGAAATGAGGAACTCCTACCTCGATTATGCCATGAGCGTAATCGTGTCTAGGGCTCTTCCCGACGTGCGTGACGGCCTTAAGCCGGTTCATCGGCGCATCATTTATGCCATGAATGAAAACGGCTACGATGCTGGCAAGCCATACAAAAAATCCGCCCGCATCGTTGGTGATGTTATGGGTAAATATCACCCCCACGGTGATAGTGCCATTTATGATGCCATGGTTCGCATGGCCCAGAGCTTCTCTCTGCGTCTGCCGCTAATTGATGGTCAGGGTAACTTTGGCTCCATGGACGGCGATAGGGCCGCCGCTATGCGCTACACCGAGGCCCGCATGGCCAAGGCAGCCCATGCCCTGATTGACGATATCGACAAAGATACGGTCGATTTTCAGCCTAATTATGACGACAGCTCAAGAGAACCAAAGGTTCTGCCATCGCGCATCCCCAATCTTTTGGTTAATGGCGCAGGTGGCATCGCGGTTGGTATGGCGACAAATATTCCGCCCCATAATTTGGGCGAGGTAATAGACGCTTGTTTTGCCCTGATGGATGACCCCGATATCGATATAAACGGTTTGATGGAGCACATGCTGGCACCAGATTTCCCTACCGGCGGTATCATCCTTGGCAAGCAAGGCGTGATTTCGGCATTTCATACCGGGCGTGGTTCGGTTGTTATGCGTGGGCGCACATCGTTTGAAACCGGCAACAAAGGCCGTGATGCAATTATTATTTCCGAAGTTCCCTATCAGGTAAACAAGGCCCGCATGGTCGAAACAATGGCCGAATGCGCTAGGGATAAAAAAATCGAAGGCATTGCCGATATTCGCGACGAGTCTGATCGCAACGGTGTACGCGTTGTGGTCGAAGTCAAAAAAGACGCCATGGTCGAAGTTGTGCTGAACCAATTGTTCAAGTTCACGCCACTGCAAACGTCGTTCGGGGTTAACATGCTGGCCCTTAACAGTGGCCGCCCACAGCAAATGAACCTGAAGGAAATACTTCGGGCATTTATTGATTTCCGCGAAGAAGTAATTCGCAGGCGTACCATTTTTGAACTGAGCAAAGCCCGGGACAAAGCCCATCTATTGGTTGGCTTGGCCATAGCCGTTGCCAACATTGATGACATAATCGCCCTTATACGCAAAGCACCGGACCCAGCCACCGCACGGGAAAAATTAATGGCCAAATCGTGGCCGGCCGAAGACGTGCGTTCGCTTATCGAATTGATTGATGAACCGGGCCGTAGTGTGGTCAAAGGCGAATACCAACTTTCCGAAGCCCAAGCCCGCGCCATACTTGAACTTCGCCTCCATCGCCTAACCGGGCTTGAACGCGATAAAATAGCAGGCGACCTAACCGAACTAGGCGAAGAAATAAAAGGGCACCTTGAAATACTTGGCTCGCGCGAAAAGCTATTTTCTATTTTGCGTGCCGAATTGAGCGAAATGAAAGAAAAATTCGCCACTCCACGGCGCACAACCATGGAAGAAAACGAATTCGAACACGACGTCGAAGACCTTATTCAGCGCGAAGACATGGTGGTTACGGTTTCTAACACCGGTTATATAAAACGGGTTCCGCTATCTAGTTATCGTTCCCAGCGTCGCGGTGGCAAAGGCCGTTCGGGAATGAGCACCCGTGACGAAGATTTCGTCAGCCAAGTTTTTGTGGTTAACACCCACACCCCGGTTCTTTTCTTTTCCAGCACCGGGATTGCTTACAAGATGAAGGTTTACAAGCTTCCATTGGGTAGCCCTACTGCGCGCGGTCAGGCAATGATAAACATTTTGCCGCTGGAGCAAGGTGAAACAATAACCACATTAATGCCCATGCCCGAAGACGAGAAGGCATGGAAGGATATGTTTGTTATTTTTGCCACTGCCAGCGGAAATATCCGGCGCAACCGTTTATCAGATTTTGAATCTATAAAAGCAAATGGCAAAATTGCCATGAAACTTAACGATGGCGATAGCTTGATTAGTGTTCTGGTAGCAACCGAAGACGACGATGTTTTGTTGGCCGCCAGTGGCGGTAAATCAATCCGTTTCCCTGTTACCGATGTTAGGGTGTTTTCTGGACGAACCTCAACCGGGGTGCGCGGCATTAAATTAAAAGAAAAAGACGAAGTTATTTCCATGTCCATCGTTCGTCACGTTGATTTCAAAACAG
This sequence comes from uncultured Thalassospiraceae bacterium, assembly GCA_965603095.1. Lineage (GTDB taxonomy): Bacteria > Pseudomonadota > Alphaproteobacteria > Rhodospirillales > Magnetovibrionaceae > DAOVVL01. Next base: position 35,852 of record CBFDBQ010000003.1, read on the forward strand.
AAGAACGTGATACATATCTAAAACTGCAAAGTGCGCTGAGACGTGTTGCCCGGGGCGAAGCCGATGATGAAATTGTAACAGATCCGGTTGCGGCGGGCCTCGGCCAAGAACGCTTTGACGAAATGGAGGCGATGGAAGAATTTATTCTTACCGTCACCGTTAACGGCTATGGCAAGCGAACTTCTGCCTATGAATACCGCATTGCTGGACGTGGCGGGCAGGGCATTACCAATATTGAAACATCCAAACGCAACGGCAACGTTATTGCATCATTTCCGGTGACCAGCGCCGATCAACTGATAATGGTTACCGATGGCGGTCAGCTTATCCGTACCACGGTTGTCGATATTCGCATTGCCGGACGCACCACACAGGGCGTAACATTGTTTAAGACATCCAAGGGTGAAAGCGTTGTTTCTGTTAGCCGCCTAACCGAAGACGATGAAGCCCAAGACGCGCCCTCACCCAATGACGCGGGTGCGGATACACCTGAAAAAGTCGAATAGGACTGTCATGACAGCCAGCAAAACCAGAACCGGGGTGTATCCCGGTACCTTTGACCCCACCACCAATGGCCACATAGATATAATTGCACGGGCAACACGGGTGGTTGACCACCTAATAGTTGGTGTGGCGGTCAACGCTGGCAAGGATCCGCTTTTTTCCCTCGAGGAACGGGTTGAGATGGTCAAGGAAGATGTGGCGTCACTTGGGGAATTAAATATCACAGTTAGACCATTTGATAATCTGCTGATGGACTTTGTTGGTGATGTGGGAGCGCAGGTTATAATTCGTGGCCTCCGCGCGGTTTCGGATTTTGAATATGAATTTCAGATGGCCGGCATGAACTCGTGCCTGAATTCAAAGATAGAAACAGTGTTTCTTATGGCCTCAGACCGCCACCAGTTCATATCATCACGCTTTGTAAAGGAAATCGGGGGTTTGGGCGGCGATATTAGGCATTTTGTCTCTCCGGCTGTTGCTGAAAGACTGAAAGGCAAATTCGCCGAATAAATCAGGCCATTATTATGGCAAACACCTGAAATAGACCATTGACCCCGGCGCAGGCAGCTTTTAAGTTCCCGGCGCTTACTCTAGGGGGAATCCCCCTGATGGGCATTGAGGGCACTTAGCTCAGTTGGTAGAGCATCCGACTTTTAATCGGACGGTCATTGGTTCGAATCCAATAGTGCCCACCATAAAAATCTCGGCCCTAAAGGCCGGGATTTTTTTGTCTGAATCAGTAATTGTTACAATTTTACCCCCGACATAAAGTTTTATTAAGGTTTTGCCAGCAAGAATTAATATATTGCGGTAATTGGGGGCAATTTGTCCCGGCGCTATGGGCCAGCGCTATGAGTTATAAAGGATGGGTTGATGATAGAACCAAATGCTCTTGGCCAAGTTTATCTGGTATCGGTTTATAATAAAATTGTCCGAGCCCTGGTCAAGGAAAACGAGAGCCATTGTTATTTTGATGACCAATGGGCTGATACCCATACTCAGGACGTGGTGGCACAAGACGAGATTGAAGCACGCTCAAAAATGGCAAATCGCTATCCGCCAGAAGAAGGCTTTGTTATTGAAAGTGTGGTTTCGACGCCAGCCTGAATAATATTATTCGCGTATTATTCGCGTATTATTCTATGGCGTCTTGTTCTTCTTCGGTTTCTCCGGTTTCATAATAGCGCCAGCCATTAAGCCCGCGTATTACAACCCCGTCAAATCCTAACGTAACTATTCCCGCGATATAGGAACTTGCGTCCCCATAAATAATTGATTGCCATTCCCCATTCCAGTAACGGGTGCGGTGACGGTCGGGGTCGTTACGTAGCGACATATCCATAAATGCAGGGGTTCCCTGTTTCCAGCCCTGTTTCCAGTAATAAAGCGAACTGGCGGCCGTGGTTATATCCATGGTCGCAAAGACCAAACGTCTGCCGCCTGTTTTTTTGTATTTTAACAATCTTACGTCATTTGCGCTAAGCGGGTCTCTGCCATGATAAACGTTGATAATTATGGCATCGTAATCTGTGTCGCGTAGCTGATTGATGTAATCGCGGGTCGAGCCAAACCCTTGGGTGTTTTCAAGATATAAAAAGTTTTTGATATCTTTTAGTGTAATAACGCTTTCGGAATTAGCGTTAAAAACAGGGCTAGGGTAAGGCGGTATTGATGAAAGGTTTTGGCTTTCTGCCACGAACGGAATAATCCCTCGTTCGTTATCGCCTGAATAAGCATTTGCAACTTCTTTTGCATCATTGGCGAATTCTAACGCAAGCACGCGCAGGCCAGCCTCAGCCGCAATTGAAATTGCCTCATTTTTTATTTGAACAGATTCTTCGCTAACTTGCTTTTTACTGACAAGGGTTGAAATTTCTCGCTGTAAAACGCCATCAATATTTACGATAAATGTTTTGGCTGGAAAAAAACGCGTGTCGTCTTCGGGGTCAGTTTTTACCACAAGCCCCAAGGCATCTTCGGCAATGATTTTAAAATCAGGATTGCCGCTACGGGCAAATTTTCCAATACCCATTACAAACTGGCGAAGTTCTTCACGGAAATTAACAATCGCACCATTTTTTATTGCCCCACCGCCCGATTGTTGGGCGTTAGCTAAATATGGCAACCCCAATATCCCAAGCATCATAACCGCAGATGCAATGCTGGTTTTAAGTGTGGGGCAGGGCGTTGGTGATTGGTGCTTTGTGTTCATGAGGTTTCTTTTAACCCATTTCCTTGTTTTGGTGTATTCCCAGTGCACTATAACCACATGAATCCAAGGTATTCCGGGCTTTTAGTTAGCCATTTCAAATACTTTTTCAGCGATAGAAAGGCACGAAGTAAGCCCCGGCGATTCGATTCCATAAAGGTTTATAATATTTCCCTCAGGCGTAGCTTCAAATATGAAATCACTGGCTTGTTCGCCCTGGGCCTGAACCTTGGGTCTAATGCCGGAATATCCGGGGGTTAGGCTGCCATCTTTTATGTCTGGCCAGTAATTTTTTATTGAGGCATAGAAGCTATCAGCTCTGGCTGGGTCAACGCTGTAATCCATGCTCTCAATCCATTCAACATCGGGGCCAAAGCGTCCCTGTCCACCAAGATCAAGGGTGTAATGAATGCCAAGGCTGGCGCTACCCGGCAATGGATATATTAAACGCGAAAATGGTGCGGGCCCTTGGAGTAAAAAATAATTACCCTTGGCCATGTGGTGCGGCGGTATGGTTTTTTTGTCTATCCCATCAATTGCGTTTGCAATATCCCATGCCCCATGTCCGGCTGAATTAATAACCGTGTTGCAGGTAATGTTCATGGGGTCGGCACCGCCAATAGATAGAACCACTCCATCGTCTTCAATTTGCCCACCAATTACCGGGCTTTTAAACGCAACCACGCCGCCCGCGTTTTCAATATCGCCTTGAAGGCTAAGCATAAGCGCGTGACTATCAATTAATCCGGTAGATGGGGAATGTATTCCGCGAACGGCCTTTAATTTAGGTTCCATTGCACTTAATTCTTTGGCGTCCAGCAGGGTGAGGTCACAAACGCCGTTTTTGATGCCAGTTTGGTACAATTGCTCAAGATCAGACGTTTGCGCTTCGTCGCTCGCAACAATAAGCTTGCCGACTTTTTTGTGATTTATGCCGTGGCTTTGGCAATACTCATAAAGCATTTCGCGACCCTGAACACACAACTCAGCCTTTAGGCTGCCCCGGGGGTAATAGATACCAGCGTGAATGACTTCGGAATTTCTAGATGATGTGGCGGTGCCTATGGCGTCACAGCTTTCGAGCACCAGCACTTCTCGGCCAGATTTTGCAAATTTGCGCGCAATGGCAAGCCCAACCACGCCTGCACCAATAACGGCTACATCTATTTTTTCAGTATCTATTTTTTCTGGCATAACTGGCCCGCTTGTCCCAAGGTTTAATCGCACAACGGAAATGTTTGCGTTTTTCTCTTAATATGCCTACCCATTTATCCATGAACAGCAAAGAACATCAAGCGCGCCGAATTGTGGTCGGCAATGAAAAGGGCGGTAGTGGAAAATCTACCACCGTTATGCATTTGGCCGTAAGCATGTTGCGCGATGGCCTTAAGGTCGCCTGCATCGACCTTGACGCAAGGCAGGGGACAATAAGCCGCTATTTTGAAAACAGGCAGGCATATTCAAAGAAAAATTCGGTTGACCTGCCGCTTCCGCTTATGCTTTCCATTACGCCCGAGCATGATGAAACAGAAGAAAATATCGAAAAACGTCTCAATGACGAAATTAATAGGGTGTCACAAAACGTTGACGTTATAATTATTGACGCCCCTGGTTCCGACAGCATGCTTTCACGCATGGCACATTCATTTGCTGATATTTTAATAACCCCACTTAACGACAGCTTTATCGATCTTGACGTGCTGGCGCGCATTCATAGCGAAACCGGCAAGGTTGAGCGACCAAGTCATTACGCCGAAATGGTATGGAGCCAGAAATTACGTCGGGCGGCACGCGATGGTGGCTCCATAGACTGGATAGTAATGCGCAATCGCATTGGCCATACCGAGGCGCAAAATAAAAAAAAGGTCGAGGCGGCATTGGCTGAGCTTTCATCGCGCATAGGGTTTCGCCAAGTAATGGGTTTTTCAGAACGGGTAATATTTCGCGAATTGTTCCTACAGGGCTTAACCCTGATGGATGTTGTCGAGGTAAAAAAAGCTAGCGGTTTTAAAGGTCTGGCCATGAGCCATATAGCGGCGCGTAACGAAGTCCGTGCCTTGGTTGATGCGGTTAATGCCGGTTAAATGCCCCGCTTGCCGCTTGAGGGCATATATGGCAGAAATAAACCCATGACATCAGCGACATCATTAATAAAAACAGCAGTTCTGCCTGTTGCCGGAATTGGCACACGTTTTTTGCCGGCGACCAAGGCCATCCCCAAAGAAATGTTGCCCATAGTTGATAGGCCACTTATTCAATATGCAATTGATGAGGCGGTTGCCGCTGGAATTAGCAATTTTGTTTTTGTGGTGGGCGAGCACAATAAAGAATTACTTGAAAAACACTTCGGTCCTTATCCGGCTTTGGAAAAAATACTTAAACAGCGCGGTAAGTCGCAGGAACTAGAATTAGTAACCGGCACCTCAAAGGGAATAGACTCAATTAATTTTGTTACCCAAGACGAACCGCTTGGCCTTGGTCATGCGGTTTGGTGCGCGCGTGAATATATTAATGATGGCCCATTTGCGGTGTTGTTACCCGATGATTTAGTTCAGGCGGAACCGGGATGTATGCGCCAAATGGTTGATGCGTTCAACCAATACGGCGGCAACATAGTTGCAGTTGAAGACGTACCCCGTGAGAAAGCCAATAAATATGGAATTTTAGACGTGTTTGAAGACGATGGCCGCATAGCTACTGCCAAAGGCTTGATTGAAAAACCAAACCCAGAAGACGCCCCATCAACCCTTTCTGTAATCGGAAGATATATTCTGGAACCTGAGGTTCTAAAACACCTTGAGCGCATGGAAAAGGGGGCGGGGGGAGAAATTCAACTGACCGATGCCATTGCCGCCACCATAGGACGTGTTGATTTCAGGGGGTTGAGGTTTATCGGCCAAAGATTTGATTGTGGCTCAAGGGATGGATTCGTAGCTGCTAATGTGGCCTATGCTTTGGCTCGAGATGATATAGCAGATGATTTTAGCGTTTCGCTAAAATCCCTTGTTTAGTGGGGATTTCTCCTGATTTATTTGTAAATTGCGGGCAACTCCTTGCAAGTGAGCATCCCATCCACTAAAAAATGACAACATCTCTTATTATTTGAGATATGTAATTAATTGTTTTTAGGGAATTATTTATGCGTGTTGCGATGATTGGCACCGGATATGTCGGCCTTGTTTCCGGGGCATGCTTTTCCGAATTTGGGGTTGATGTTGTTTGTGTCGATAAAGACGAAAACAAGATTAACAGCATTAAAAAAGGCGTGATGCCCATATATGAACCGGGTCTTGATGATTTGGTTGAAAATAATTCCGCTGCCGGACGGTTGAGTTTCACCACCGACCTTGCCGCCGCAGTGAAGGCTGCAAGGGTCGTGTTTATTGCGGTTGGCACCCCAACCAGACGTGGTGGCGGACATGCAGACCTTTCATACGTACATGCCGCGGCCGAAGAAATAGCCGATGCCATGGAAGGCTATACAGTTGTTGTTACAAAATCGACAGTTCCGGTTGGCACCGGAGATGAGGTCGAACGTATAATACGCGAACGTCGCCCCGATGCAGAATTTGATGTTGTTTCAAACCCTGAATTCTTGCGCGAAGGTTCTGCCATATCAGATTTCACCCATCCCGACCGGGTTGTCATTGGCACCGAAAGCGAGCGCGCCAAAGAAGTCATGCGTGAGCTTTATCGCCCAATTTCGCTTATTGAAGCCCCCATAGTATTTACCTCTCGGGTCTCGTCGGAAATAATCAAGTATGCGGCAAACACATTTTTGGCCACCAAGATTACATTCATCAATGAAATTGCCGACCTGTGCGAAAAGGTTGATGCCGATGTTCATGATGTTTCACGCGGTATTGGCCTTGACGGACGCATTGGTAAAAAATTCCTTCATGCTGGCCCCGGTTATGGTGGGTCATGTTTTCCCAAGGACACAATGGCATTGGTCCACACCGCGCGTGATGTTGGTGCGCCGCTTAGTATTGTTGAAGCGGTGGTTGAAGTTAACGCTAAACGCAAGATAGCAATGGTTGATCGCGTTATCGAAGCATGCGGTGGTTCATTAAAAGGAAAAACGGTTGCGGTTCTTGGCCTTACCTTCAAGCCCAATACCGATGATATGCGAGATAGCCCCAGCCTTGATATTGTTCCAGCCATGGTTAGCGCTGGCGCCACTGTTCGCGCCTATGACCCAGAAGGAATGGATGAAGCCAAAACCATGATAGACGGCATTGAATGGTGCGACGAAACATATTCGACAATGGAAAATTCCGATGTCTTGGTAATAATAACCGAATGGAATGCGTTCCGCGGGCTTGACCTAGTGCGGGTTAAGGAAACCATGAAAACACCAATAATGGTTGATCTTAGAAATATTTATGAACCATCCGAAATGTTTGATGCCGGTTTTGATTATCATTGCATTGGCCGCCCACGGGTTCCCGGCAAGGGCAAATAATAAATGTCTGACGCACACCAACTAGACCCCACCATATTGCGCGAATACGATATTCGCGGCGTTGTTGGCGAAGATTTTTCCGCCATTGATGTAGGCGCAATTGGCTGGGCATTTGCAACCATAGTCAAAGAAGGCGGCGGTTCGCGTGTTGCGGTTGGCTATGATGGCAGGCTTTCATCACCCGGACTTGAACAAGCAATGGTAGCTGGCCTTTCCCTTGCGGGTGTTGATGTTTTGCGCGTCGGCCTTGGCCCCAGCCCCATGCTTTATTATGCTGGCGCAACCGAGGAAGTTGACGCGGCGGTAATGATTACCGGTTCGCATAACCCGCCCGAATACAACGGCATTAAAATGAGCATTGGTGGACATTCATTTTATGGCGACGATATCCAACGTTTGGGAAAAATTTGCGCCAGTGGAGATTTTGCCCAAGGCAATCCACCAGGCAAGGTTGAAAGCACTCAAGTATTCGATGCCTATGTCGCCCGAGTTCTTTCCGATTATCGCGGCACAAAAAACCTGAAAGTGGCGTGGGATCCAGCCAACGGTGCGGCTGGCGAAGTGATTAGCGAATTGATAAAAAAGCTTCCCGGTGAACATTTTGTAATTAATGAAAAAATTGACGGAACCTTTCCCGCTCATCATCCCGATCCAACGGTTGAAAAAAATCTCGACCAGCTAAAAGAATTGGTGGCTGAAAATGGCTGTGACCTTGGTTTTGGTTTTGATGGCGATGGTGATCGCATTGGCGTTATTGATGGCCGTGGCCGGGTTTTATGGGGCGATCAAATAATGGTTTTGCTGGCACGCGAAGTGTTGGCAGATATTCCTGGCGCAACCATAATTGCTGATGTCAAAGCATCCCAGGCATTTTTTGATGCCATAGCTGAGATGGGTGGCAACCCTATTATGTGGAAAACCGGACATTCATTAATAAAAACAAAAATGGTTGAAACCGGCGCACCACTGGCGGGCGAGATGAGCGCGCATATATTTTTCAAGCACCGTTATTATGGTTTTGACGATGCTGTTTATGCCGCTGTCAGGCTTCTTTCCATTATTGCATCAGATGATAAATCATTGGCAGAAATGCGCGATGATTTGCCACAGTTGATTAATACGCCGGAAATACGTTTTGACTGTCCAGAAGAAAGAAAGTTTCAGGTGGTAGACGAAGTAAAATCACGCTTAAAAGGTCGTGCCGGAATTACCGTCAACGATATTGATGGCGTAAGGGTTTTATCCGATGATGGCTGGTGGTTGCTTCGTGCATCCAATACCCAAGCAGTTTTGGTTGCAAGGTGTGAATCAAATTCAGATCAAGGCTTAGCCCGGCTTAAAGGCGTGCTAGCAGATGAGTTAAAGCAGAGCGGAATAGACGTTCCAGATATGGCCTGATTTTGATTAGTTGACTGCGGCGACTTCGGTCGGAAGCTTTACCTGAACCTCAAGACAATCCATTTTGTTTTTTTCAAGGAAATTACAGGCTCGATAGGCGGATTTTTTTGCCACCCCAACCACGCGGGCGCGGTAAAGAACACGACCGCTTTTCTTGCGTAGCGGCGATATAAGTATTTCACCCTTGGCAAGGTATGATGGGGCAAGCCCAATAGCCTTGGCCGCTATATCTATTGCGGGCTGACGTTGCTTGTATGCACCAACTTGTACGCCCCAAACGGTTTGTCCGTTGCGTGGTATTATTGTGGTTTTTGCCGCCCAATCATTTTTAATGTTCGGTTTCTTTATTGGTGAGGGGGCTTTGGCTATTTTAGTGAGGGGCTTGGCAAATATATTTTCCCCATTGTTATCGGCAGTCCTGCTATCAAGCTTGGCAAAACTTTTATTTAAAAGAACGGTCATGTGACGATTTCTTTTTTTGGCGGACTTGCCACCAAACACGACACCAATTAACCGTCTATTGCCACGACGAACAGAGGTAACAAGATTAAACCCTGATGCACGGATGTATCCGGTTTTGATGCCGTCAGTTCCTTCGTAGGTGGTCAATAAACCGTTATGGGTTTTGTGGGTTACGCCCCTATACCTGAATCTTTTTTCTGAAAAATATCCGTAATGATGTGGAAAGTTTTTATATAGCGCACTTGCCAGCTTGGCCATGTCGCGTGCGGTTGAAAGCTGGGCCCGATGGGGCAGGCCTGATGCGTTCCTAAAAGTTGTGCTTTTCATGCCAAGGGTGCGGGCCTTGGCCGTCATCATCAATGCAAATTTACGTTCGGTACCGCCCATGTGCTCGGCCGTTGCGCTGGCGACATCATTGGCTGATTTTACCGCGATTGCTAAAATAGCATTTTTTACGCTTATGCTTTTGCCCGGATTGATCCCCATCTTTGATGATGGCTGTCTTGCGGCACGGCGTGAAAAAACAATTTTATCGTTTAGTTTAAGACGGCCTTCGTCAATTGCCTCAAACATAAGATAAAGGGTCATCATCTTGGTCAGTGATGCGGGGTAGTTGCGGGTGTCGGCGTTGACCGAATGTAAAATCTCACCGTTACTGGAATCAATTATAAACGAGGCATATTTTGCGTGGGCATGGTTTGCACCAAGAGAAAAAACAAAAAATACAGATGCAATAAGCGCATAAGACGACAAGCGCAGAGTACGGCTCGCACGCGGTAGGGTGTTTCCCAAATAGGATTTAATGACACCTAGATCTTTCAAGATCTGGTCTCTCCCTCTTTTGCTCTCTTATTTAAATACCATCCGCATAGCCGCGGATGTCCCAACCTTGCTAACATACTGGCAAGTATCGGATAATAAAGCGTTAAAACGAATTTTTTAATTTAGTATTTTGCCAATCGCCTAGATTTGGCTTAGGTAAATTGTATAAAAATCAATGAATACAGATGATTAGGTGAATATTTGCTAGTTTTATCTATAGGCTTGCCTGCCATAGGGCTTAGCCCCATATCAATTGATGACATTCCCAGCCTTTAAAAATGGCTGTATCATTGTTGAAAGCTGAGATTCTAAAATTGGCACAAGTTTACACAAGAGAGATTATGCGTTGAGCGACAAGAAAAATACCAATAACCCATCGGATGATGATAACGGCGGCAATGATATCGGCGTTGCGCTGAAAACTCGGCCACGGACTAAAAAACCATCCATGTACAAGGTGCTTATGCTTAACGATGACTACACCCCAATGGAGTTTGTCATTCATGCGCTGGAGAAGTTTTTTGGCAAAACCCATGACGAAGCCATGACCATAATGTTGCACGTCCATCAGAAAGGCGTCGGCATTTGTGGTGTTTATACCTATGAGGTGGCTGAAATGAAGTCTACCCAGGTAATGGACATGGCGGCCCAACATCAACACCCGCTTCAATGCACAGTGGAAAAGGACGGTTAGAAAAAATGCTTTCACGCAACCTTGAACAAACCCTGCATCGGGCATTGGCAGTAGCCGGCGATCTTCGCCATGAATTTGCAACCCTAGAGCATCTTTTGCTGGCCTTGGTTGAAGACACTGACGCGCTTGCCGTGATGAAGGCCTGTGGGGTTGATTCCATCCATATTCGTGATGAATTGGTCGATTTCCTACAAAACGAATTTATGCAAAATCCACCAGATTATACCGAAGACCCAAAACCAACATCTAGTTTCCAACGGGTTATCCAGCGCGCCATAATTCATGTGCAATCATCGGGGCGCGAAGAGGTCACTGGTGGAAACGTGTTGGTAGCATTGTTTTCAGAACGCGAATCCCACGCAGTATTTTTCTTGCAAGAACAAGATATGACCCGCCTTGATGCGGTAAATTACATTTCTCATGGTATCGCCAAGGCCCCGGGTGCCTCAGACAGCCGTACGGTTCACGGAACCGATGAAGCGCTCGATGGCGAGGATGTGGTTAAAAAAGGCCGCGAAGCGCTGGATGCCTATTGCGTCAACCTAAATGAAAAGGCAGCCGACGGGCGCATAGACCCGCTTATTGGCCGGAATGATGAAATTGACCGCACAATTCAGGTTTTATGTCGCCGGACCAAAAACAACCCGCTTTATGTTGGTGACCCCGGTGTTGGCAAAACCGCCATTGCCGAAGGCCTAGCGTTACGCATTACCAAGGCTGAGGTGCCCGAGGTTTTAAAAGATGTCCATATATGGGCGTTGGATATGGGCTCGCTTTTGGCCGGAACCCGCTATCGCGGTGATTTCGAAGAACGCCTGAAAGCCGTAATCCGCGAGCTTGAGGCCGAACCCAACAGCGTTTTATTTATTGATGAAATCCACACCGTAATTGGTGCGGGCGCCACATCGGGCGGTTCAATGGACGCTAGCAATATACTTAAACCATCATTGGCGGCGGGCGAGCTTCGCTGTATGGGTTCCACCACCTACAAGGAATACCGCCAGCATTTTGAAAAAGACCGCGCGCTTGTAAGGCGTTTTCAGAAAATTGATGTTCACGAACCAACCGTCGAAGACACAATCAAGATACTGATGGGCCTTAAACCTTATTACGAAAAGCATCATTCAGTTCGCTATTCCAACGGCGCCATCAAAAGCGCGGTTGAGCTTTCGGCAAGATACATCAATGATCGCAAGCTCCCAGACAAGGCAATTGATGTAATAGATGAAGTAGGGGCATCGTTGATGTTGCTACCGGCTAAAAAGCGTAAAAAAACCATCACGGTCAAAGATGTGGAGGCGGTGGTTGCTAAAATCGCCCGTATCCCACCAAAAAGCGTTTCCAGCGACGACAGGAAAGCATTGCAACACCTTGAGCGCGATTTAAAAACCATGGTCTTTGGCCAGGATACCGCCATTGAAATGCTAGCTGGCTCCATAAAGCTGGCCCGGGCTGGCCTGCGCGATCCGCAAAAACCAATTGGTTGTTATATGTTCTCTGGCCCAACCGGGGTCGGTAAAACCGAGGCCGCCCGTCAACTAGCCATGACGCTGGGGGTTGAGCTTAACCGTTTTGATATGTCCGAATACATGGAACGCCATTCGGTTTCACGCCTTATTGGTGCGCCTCCGGGGTATGTGGGTTTCGATCAGGGCGGAATACTAACCGACAAGGTCGATCAGCAGCCCCATTCGGTATTGTTGCTTGATGAAATTGAAAAAGCCCACCCCGATGTGTTTAACATATTGTTGCAGGTAATGGATCACGGCAAGCTGACCGATAACAACGGCAAAACAATCGATTTCCGTAACACTGTCTTGATAATGACCACCAATGCCGGCGCCGCAGAAATGGCCAAGGCATCCATTGGGTTTGAACGTGGTTTACGCGAAGGTGACGATACCGAAGCCATTGAGCGCGCTTTCACGCCGGAATTCAGAAACCGCCTTGATGCCATAATTCCCTTTGCCAGTCTTAGCCCGGAAGTTATTTCACAGGTGGTGGAAAAATTCATCTTTGAATTAGAGGCTCAACTGGAAGAGCGCGCAGTTAGCATTGAACTTAGCGATGAAGCCCGCGAATGGTTGGGTAAAAAAGGCTTTGATGCTCGCTTTGGCGCACGACCATTGGGGCGTGTTATTCAAGAGCACATAAAGCGCCCACTTTCAGAGGAATTGTTGTTTGGTAGATTAACAGACGGCGGGCTAGCTCGGGTTGAGATCGATGACGGAAAAATATCCTTTAGCTACCCAGAAACTCCAAAAACTTCTGGCAATAAACCTAAAGGCAAACCCAAAAGCAAAAAGGGCAAAAAACCCGGACTTCCATCAACCAACCGTAACTCAGGCGTTCCCGCGGTGGTTAAATAAGAAAATCAAGCAACTAACATAGTTGATTGTATTTAATAGATTTTTTTGACCAGCCCTAGCAGGGGAGCTCGGCGACAATTCTTGCTCCACCTGGCCCTTTAAACGGTAATGGCTGTTTCGATCCGCTGGGCATGGTGTAATCGCGCATGGTGGGTACGGTGCTCGAATTGCTGGGGCGTCGGCGCTCCACTTTTATTTTCATACAAGCATCACAACGGTTAAGCAGGGTTTCTGATCCAACACTGTTTTTTACTATCCGTGAACATTTATTGACGGGTAGCGCGCTTGCGCTTGTCGCAAAAAACAAAACGGCTGAAAAAAGGCTAAAAAATACAAGAATCGGTTTCATGGGTTCAATAGTACCCCCTCAGCCATATTATTCTTCATCTGATTTATTTGTTGTATTTTTGGAGCCTTCTTCGGATTTGTTGTTGGCATTATTAGCGGTTTCCGCTTCTTGCAGGGCCAGCAAAACACCAATTCCCGGGCCTATATCCGTTGTCCTGCTTATTACCTCGGTTCTAACATCAATCTTGCTTTGCTGGTTTGGACTGTACCCGGGTCCAGGCTCGCCAATTTTCTTTTTGTCGTCGTTTTCTACCGCATTCATGGCGGCCATTTGTTTTTGTATTTCCATCGCAATTATTTTTTCTATTTGCTCACGTTGACTTGACGGAAGCTGGGCTAGCATTTCCTCGGTCAAATTCATTGCTTTTAGTATTTCTTTCCTGATCTCGGCAATTTTTCTGGCTTTTACTTCATCTACGTAGGCACTCATGCCAATTTCGCGTATGCGTTCAATATCGCTTTGCCCCGGTGGCGCCACCAAACCACCGCTGTCGCCTTGGGCGCGCATATGGTCGGTTACTATGGGGGATGGGTTTTCGCCCGATGATGCGTTCGCGGCTATTGTATTTTTGGATTTTTCTTCCGCCATGGCAATAGCTGCCTTGCGGGCGGCAAAAACTGCCTCCATCACAAGTGGATTTGCGTCAACTTTCACAGGCTTCCCCCCATTTCATCTTTTGCACATGATTTCTCATGAAAAGATGATGCAATCGCTGTGCCATAGTCGGTCATATGGGGAAGGGTGGGCTGGGTTATGCCTTGCGATATGGGCTTTCTTCCATAAGCAGGGATTTTTCTTGGCTAACCGCCAATGCTTCGCGTTTGGTGAAATCGACAATGGCCTCACTAAAGCCTGGGTCGGCTATCCAGTGGGCCGAACGGGTTGTTACTGGAAGATATCCCCGGCTGATTTTGTGTTCGCCTTGGGCTCCGGCCTCAACCCGGGAAAGCCCCATGCTGATGGCGACTTCTATTGCCTGATGGTAACAGACCTCAAAATGTAGGAACTGAACATGTTTGCTACAGCCCCAATAGCGTCCATAAAGGGCATCTTCACCAATAAGATTAAGTGCGCCTGCTATTATTTCGCCATCTTGTTTTGCGATTATTAACAATGTTTTATCAGCCATTGTTCGGCCAATACGTGAAAAGAAATCTCTGTTCAAATAGGCCCGGCCCCATTTGCGATTGGATGTGTCCATATAAAATTCAAACATCTTGTCCCAGTGGGCCTCAGCTATGTCTGGGCCGGTTAAAACCTCAATTTCAATACCGCTTTCATGGACCGCGCGCCTTTCTTTCAATATTGCTTTGCGTTTGCGCGATGAAAGGTCAGCCAAAAAATCAGCAAAACTTTCATAACCATGGTTTTGCCAATGATATTGCAACGCCCGTCGAGGGATAAAACCAAGCTGGGTTAAGGCATTGTCATCAATTTCTTCTAAAAAATTAATGTGCAGGGACGAAACACCCAATTGTTTGGCAAGGGTTATGGCCCCTTGGCCAAGCTGAAGGCGAATTTTGGCGGCTAAACCGAGTTCAAGCGCGCCATTTATCATAATTTTAGGCCCCGTTACCGGGGTGAAAGGCACAGCGGAAAGAAGCTTGGGATAATATGCTCCACCCGCGCGCTCAAAAGCATCGGCCCAGCCTTGATCAAAAACATACTCACCAAAGGAATTGCCTTTGAGATAAAGCATCATGACGCCAAGCAAGCGATTGTCAGCGTCTTTTATGGTTAAATGCTGGGCCATCCACCCGGTTTCGGGTTTTACCGCACCACTTTGTTCTAGCGCCAACAAGAACCCATGGCTGACAAAGGGGTTATTGCTACCCGCGCACCCATCCCAATCGTCCGCATCAATTTCTGAAATGGCGGGGATAACCGAAATTTGGAATGTTTCGCTACCGTCGGGCATGGTTTTTATATGATGACGGGCATAGCGGGACGCAAGCAAGCATATTGATGGGTGCGTTAAAGCCTTCGGTCTATCTCAAACATGCCTTCGACCTCAACCGAAACCCCCAGCGGCAGGCTGGGAACACCCACTGCGGCACGGGCATGTTTGCCGGCATCGCCGAAAACTTCGGCCATTAGGTCGGATGCGCCGTTTATGACTTTCGGTTGGTCGGTAAAATCGGCGGTGGAATTAACAAACCCACCCAGGCGCACTACGCGCTTTACCAGCGACAGGTCACCTCCGCAGGCGGATTTTACTTGGGCGATTAGATTTATGGCGCAAATACGTGCGGCGGCGTAACCATCATCAACAGTTAAGGTGTTGCCCAAACGACCCAAGGATTTTATTTCACCGGCCACCATGGGCAACTGGCCCGATATAATCACCAGATTTCCCGTTTGCACAAAAGGAACGTAATTGGCCGCAGGTGTCGGGGCTTCGGGTATTTCGATGCCTAGCTCTTTTAGGCGGGCGTCAATTGATGTGCTCATGGGGAGTTCCTTTAAATGTTTTGATGGTTGGTTTTCAGCACCTTACGCCATGATTTATTTCCCGTACATCCCCTTAAACACAATCTTTTTTAAGGCAGAAAACCTTTGTTTGATAAATGAAACCAGCTCAAGGTGGCGGTGGATAGGCCGTATCTTTGCGTTTATGGTTGAAATGATAAAATAATTTGAATCCGCATTAACTGCTTTAGAAGTGTAATTGGAAAATTGACCATGATTGAGGATATTAAACACATTCACAGCTATTATTCGCCCAATGATTTGTACAACGAAATCATTAAAGGCGTTGATAAGCTGGGCATTGATTTAGCGGAAGTTACCATGGACGATCTTCAGCCCGTGGATGAATTCCATATACGTGGCGATACCGCAACCAAAGAGCTTATTGCTCTTGCTGGATTTACACCGGACCAACATATTTTAGATGTTGGCTGTGGAATTGGTGGATCCACCCGTCGTTTATCAAACGAAACAGGGTGCAGAGTAACCGGAATAGATTTAAGCGATGAATATATCGATGTCGCCGAACGGTTAACGCAATTATTAAACATGGAAGAGCGGGTTAAATTTCATGCCTGCAGTGCGTTGGAATTACCGTTTGAAGATAATTCATTTGATGGCATTTGGTCGCTTCAGATGAATATGAATGTTGAAGATAAGCTTGGCTGGCTAACGGAAACATTTCGCGTTCTAAAACCCGGTAACCATGCCGTATTGTACGAAGTATGTGGAGGTAAAAATACCCCGCAGCATTTTCCCGTGCCATGGGCGCAAGACGGTTCAATGAGCTTTCTAATACCACCTGATGAATTTCGCCATGTGGTAACAGCGGCTGGTTTTGAAATTACAGTATGGAATGATAAAACCGACCTTGCACAAAAAACATTTGCACAAGTTAAGGAACCGGTGGGTGAGCCTAAACTGCCCGCACTGGGCGTCTATATGTTGGTGGGCGAAGATGTTGGAACCAAGGCGTATAATTTACATCGCAACCTTGATGAAGAGCGGGTCAGCCTGATAGAGACCGTTGTTATAAAACCTAATTTGTAGATTTATTATTTAAACGAAGTAAGAAAAAAGGGCGGGGGGCCATCAAGTTACTACTATCAAGCCCCCCAAGTTCCCAGGGAGGATCTGGGGTCCCTTGCGTCACATAAGGGTCCGCAAACATCTCTCCCTGTAAAAAAACTCAGCAGAAAGATGTCTTATGAACAGCCTGTGGTTCCACCGCAGGTGTCGCATTTCAAACATGTTCCGTTACGCACCAGCGTGAAGTTGCCACATTCTGGGCAATCATCGCCTTCGTAGCCTTTTATCCGGGCTTCGCGTACGCGTTCCATGTGTATATCCACGGTTTCCACCAGCGTTGCTTCAACGCTAACGGTTCCGCCACCAGTTTCAGCCATGCCACCGGATACGGTTTGCGGTACGCCGCCCGCAGTTCCGGTTGCCTTTACGGTCTCGCTCACCGCTTCGGCTGATGCCTCGGCTGATGCATTTTTCTTATCCTCGGCCCCACCCTTGATAACGGTAAAGGTTTGCGAACGGACAAAGCCTTGGCTGGTAAGCTTGGCAACCGTCTGCATTGCGTCTTCGACGGTAGCTAGGTCGCCTTCATCATGACCGTCACCCATGGCATCGGGCATCATGTCGGCTGGTTTTACGTGGGCCAAATCGTTCCGGCTCAGGTAGCTAACCGCCAATTCGCGGAAGATGTAATCCAATATGGATGTGGACATTTTGATGGTGTCGTTACCTTCGACCAAGCCCGATGGTTCAAACCGGGTAAAGGTAAATGCTTCAACAAATTCTTCCAACGGCACGCCATATTGCAGACCAATGGAAATGGCGATGGCAAAATTGTTCATCAATGAACGAAATGCCGCGCCTTCTTTGTGCATATCGATAAATACTTCACCAATGCGCCCGTTTTCGTATTCACCGGTACGCAAATATACTTTGTGCCCACCAACAATGGCTTTTTGGGTATAGCCCTTGCGGCGGTCGGGCAGGCGGTCACGTTCAATTATGCGCTCAACAATGCGTTCGGCGATAATTTCTGCCCGATCTGGGGTTGAAGCACCCGCCAACCGTTCTGCGGTGGTTTCGTCTTCTTCTGAAATATCGTCTTCCAGCAATGTTGCCTGTAATGGCTGGCTTAGTTTCGAGCCATCGCGATAAAGCGCGTTGGCTTTTAAACCCAACTGCCATGAAAGCATGTAAGCGTTCATGCAATCATCAATGGTGGCGTTGTTGGCCATATTGATGGTTTTGGAAATTGCACCAGAAATAAACGGCTGGCTGGAAGCCATCATGCGAATATGGCTTTCGGCGCTAAGGGAGCGTTTGCCAATGCGACCACAGGGTGAGGCGCAATCAAATACCGGAAGATGCTCATCTTTCAAAAGAGGCGCACCTTCGAGGGTCATTGAACCACAAACGTGGGTATTGGCCTCGAGTATGTCTTCTTCTGAAAACCCAAGGTGGGCCAGCATATCGAACGATACGTCGTTTAGTTTTTCAAGTTCGATATTGAGGGTTTCGTTACAGAACGGCTCACCCAATGCGTATTTGTTAAACGCAAACTTGATATCAAACGCGTCTTTCAGTGCGCTATCGAGAAGGACAAGTGCCTCATCGGTAAAGCCTTTTTTGATTAGGGTTTCATTGTTAATTGCGCCTTTGGAATTTTTTAGCGTTCCATGGCCAAGGGCGTAACGTTCAATGGCCTCGGTTTCTACTTCGGAATAACCAAGGCGCTTAAGCGCGGCCGGAACCATGCGGTTGATAATTTTGAAATATCCACCACCTGCTAGTTTTTTGAATTTAACCAGCGCAAAATCAGGCTCAATCCCGGTTGTATCGCAATCCATCACCAACCCGATTGTGCCGGTCGGCGCAATAACGGTGGTTTGGGCGTTGCGATAGCCATGCATAGTGCCAAGTTCAAGCGCGGTATCCCATGCCTGAGAAGCCGCCGCTAACAATGCGCCATCGGGGCAATGGTCCCCGTCAAGCGGCACCGGAAGAACTGACAGGTCTTCATAGCCAGTGCTTTCGGAATGCGCCGCCCGACGGTGGTTCCTAATAACCTTGAGCATTGCTTCGCTATTTTTTTCGTGTCCCGGGAACGCACCCATTTCAGCCGCCATTTCGGCAGAGGTTGCGTATGAAATTCCGGTCATTAATGATGAAATAGAACCACATAGGGCACGACCTTCATCTGAATCATAAGCTAGACCAGCTTCCATCAGATAACCGCCGATGTTGGCAAAGCCCAATCCCAATGTGCGAAATTCATAAGATCGTTTGGCAATTTCCACCGATGGGAATTGTGCCATTAGAACTGAAATTTCCAGCGTGATGGTCCATAGCCTTACTGCGTGTTCAAACGCGCTCACATCAAGGGATGCATCTTCATTTTGAAAGGTATGCAGGTTAAGTGAGGCCAGATTGCATGCGGTATCGTCAAGGAACATGTATTCCGAACACGGGTTCGATGCGTTAATGCGGCCACTTTCCGGGCAGGTGTGCCATTCGTTGATGGTGGTATCAAATTGAATGCCGGGGTCGGCTGACGCCCATGCCGCAGAGCCGATTTGTTCCCATAAATCGCGGGCCTTGATGGACTTGGCAACTTCGCCGTTTTTGCGTTGGATAAGTTTCCATTCACCATCTTGCAACACACGTTCGAGGAAATCGTTGGTAATACGAACCGTGTTGTTGGAGTTTTGCCCAGAAACGGTCAAATAGGCTTCAGAATCCCAATCGGTGTTGTAGGTTGGGAAATCAATTTCCGTATAGCCCTGTTTAGCAAACTGGATGATGCGCTGAACATAGTTTTCAGGAACCATGGCCCGGCGCGCGCCAATAATGGCTTTTTTCAGCGCCGCGTTTACTTTTGGATCAAACCGAGACTGATCATCGCCATCGGCACCGCCGTGGCAGGCATCCATTACCGCAGTTAGGTTTTTTGCGGCCAGTTTCGATCCTGCCACAAGGGCGGCTACTTTTTGCTCTTCTTTGACTTTCCAGCCGATGAATTCTTCAACATCGGGGTGATCAACATCAACAACTACCATTTTGGCGGCACGACGTGTGGTTCCGCCTGATTTAATGGCACCAGCGGCGCGGTCACCAATTTTGAGGAAGCTCATAAGGCCAGATGATTTGCCACCACCGGAAAGGCCTTCGTTTGCACCGCGCAGGTTGGAGAAATTGGTTCCGGTACCGGAGCCATACTTGAACAAGCGTGCTTCACGCACCCAAAGGTCCATGATGCCGCCTTCTTGTACCAAATCATCCTGAATGGATTGGATGAAGCAGGCGTGGGGCTGTGGGTGTTCGTAGCTGGATTTTGATTTAACCAGTTTACCGGTTTCAAAATCTACATAATGGTGGCCTTGGGCTGGGCCATCTATGCCATAGGCCCAATGAAGCCCGGTATTAAACCACTGTGGTGAATTTGGCGCACCCATTTGCTTGCACAACATGAAGCGCATTTCGTCAAAATATGCTTTGGCGTCTTCTTCGGAATCAAAATAGCCACCTTTCCAGCCCCAGTATGTCCAGGTGCCGGCTAAACGGTCGAAAACTTGCTTGGCGCTGGTTTCCGAAGTGTAGCGTTTTGCCTTGGTCTTGCTTTTAAGCTTGGCCCTGTCTTCGGTATGGCGCCAGAGCCATGAGGGGACGGTGTTTTCTTCAACCGTCACAAGTTTTGTTGGTACGCCCGCTTTGCGGAAATATTTTTGCGCAATAACGTCGCAGGCCACCTGTGACCATGACGTTGGTATTTCCATATTGTCTAGTTTGAAGACAATGGAACCATCCGGATTGCGTATTTCACTGCTTGCAGTACGAAATTCGATGTTGGCGTATGGGGATTGACCCTTCTTGGTAAAGTGACGCTTGATTCGCATAGTTTTTTCCAGCCCCTTTGGCTCTTGTTTTTAAAATTATATTTTCTTTGAGTCTTGAAAAATTCGACCCCCCTGATGCCTCGCAAATGACAGAAAGATCTGCCTTTTACCCCCAAATATTGAATGGGGGCCCCACATATTGCGTGGAGCACAACACTTGCGTGTTTTGGAATGCTTGACCCACAAGATGTAGCTCATATGGATACGGTCTAGCAAGGGGGTTTGTCGGCCTAGTTTGTGCATAGGGGTGATTGAAGGGTGCCTAGAATAGCAAAATTAACATTATTTAACAATATGTTACAGGTGTTAGCTAAATTATGCTCAAAGCAATATTTTTTTATTTCTGTGGAAAATTTTTTATTTTAGCCAAACAAAATGTAGTGGCGTAAAAGTTGGTGATAGTGTCCTAAAAATGCCCATTTTATCTATTAAAACACCAATTATTGTGGCTTATGGTGCTTTGTCATAGCTAGGGTTACTGCTGCCCTAACTTTTGAGAATCGACAATTATCTATTTGGCATATGGGCGCAATAACGTTGGCACAATATTAGACGACAAGACCTTTGAGGTGCGATAAAGTCCCGACATTAAATGGGATATTGGGATTCTCTTTAAAAGAAACAACAATCGGCGGAGGCAATACCTTTCATGACATCGTTTGGAACCTGGATTAGCACCATGCTTTTTGGCCACAAGGTCGGATCAGACGAATTTGGCAATCGCTATTATAGCAAAACCAAAGGTAGCCTTTACGGCCGGGAAAGGCGTTGGGTCATATATAATGGCCGCAATGAAGCGTCAAAAATACCACCTGAATGGCATGCATGGTTGCACCAAACAGTTGATGCACCGCTTTCAGAGGCCGCTGCCCAACCAAAAGAATGGCAATTGGGCCATATTCCCAATCTCACCGGAACCCAAGGTGCCTATGTGCCCGAAGGCTCAGATCTAGCTACCGGTCTTGAAACCCCGAGGCGTGGGGTTGAAGCGTGGCGGCCATAATATCCCGTCTTTTTATACAATCATATCAAAGCGATAATCTTATATGTTAATTCATAACGAGAATGACAGAAATGCAGTTGTAGGCGGCCTGGTTTTGGCTGTTCTGGTTTTTGCCATGGCTATTTCATATGGCGGATCGAAAATATCCGATAAGGCGCAGGTGGGCTCTTATTCGTTGACCGCCACATTCAATCAGGTTGATGGGTTGTTTGTGGGCGATGAAGTTCGTCTTGGCGGCATAAGGGTCGGCAAGGTCGGTTTGCAGCGTCTGGACAATAACTTTCGTGCAGTTGTAACCCTTGATATAGACGATAACGTTGAATTACCGCTTGATAGTTCGGCCGCAATTCATACGGATGGTCTTTTTGGCTCTAAATTCGTTGTGTTGGATCCGGGCGGCGAGATGGATTTATTAAAACATGGCCAATCCATTGATTACACGCAAGACGCGGTTATTGTTAGCGATCTTCTTGATTTGATAATAAGTGAAGGCAAAGCAAAAGATAACAAGTCAAAAAACTCCCCAAAAAACCCTAAGGAGGACAACTAAAATGGGACGCAATGCAGTAGAAACCGTAATGGGTGCCGCCGTTCTTTTGGTTGCAGGGGTGTTTGTTTATTTTGCTTACAACACCGCCGAAGTAAGAGCGGTTAGCGGATATGAAATAAATGCTAATTTTTACAAGGTTGGTGGCCTGACCAAGGGCTCTGACGTTCGCATTAGTGGAATAAAGGTCGGAACCGTGCTGGGAACCAAGCTTGACCCGGTTACTTATGATGCCATTGTCAGCCTTTCGGTTTCACCTGAAATAAAGCTTCCGGTTGATACCAAGGCCGCAATAGCCTCAAGCGGGCTGATGGGTGATAAATACATCTCCCTTGAGACCGGAAACGCAAAAGAATTCATTGCCCCGGGTGGGTCTGTTGCCGCAACCAAGGACTTCCGCTCACTTGAAGACCAAGTCGGTGAAATTATCTTCCTTGCCACCGGTGGTGAGGACAAGTCTTCCGGCGGTCTTTAAGGTCTGAATATGACGTTCATAAAAAAAGGTGCAATTTTTGCCTTGGCGGCAGCTTGTTTTCAGCTATTGCCCTTAGGCGTAAATGCCGAACCGCATCAAATAGCCGTCTTGCAGGGGTTGGACAAGGTAACCGCAAGGGTTTCCACCATCGAAGCCCCGCTGGGTGATACGGTAACCTTTGGCACGTTGGAAGTAATAGCGCGCCATTGTGACAAGCGTCCACCGGAAGAAACACCGGAAAGTGCCGCGTTTTTGGATATTTGGGAAGTTCGCCCTAATGAGCCTGCAAAATCTCTTTTTCGTGGCTGGATGTTTTCGTCTAGCCCAGCGTTAAATGCGTTGGAGCACCCGGTTTATGATGTTTGGGTTCTAGATTGCAAGGGGTTGATAGCAGAAGTCCCGACAGCAGAAGAGCCAAAAGAAGAAGTTATTAAATAAGAATTTCTTTAAGCGCTTGCTCAATTTCATCATCAGATGCATCTGCTGGAAATTTTGCATCCAGACCCAATGCACGCTCAAGCCGTTCTAGGTATTCGCGGTTGGAAATTTCCACCGCACCCATGCGTTTTAAATGATCAGTTAAAAATTGGGTATCCAATAGAGCATATCCGCCTAGTCTAAGACGAACGACCAGATGTACTAACGCTACCTTTGACGCATCTGTTTCAAGTGAAAACATGCTTTCGCCGCAAAATGCACCACGCAAACTAATCCCATAAAGCCCGCCGACTAATTTTTCATCCCGCCAGCATTCAACCGAATGGGCCAAACCCATTTCATGCATTTCAACATAGGCACGAATTATTTCATCGTTTATCCATGTTTCCCCCAAGGCCCCGTCATGGTCGGGGCGGGGTAGGGCGCAGGCCTCGATCACTCTATCGAACGCGGTGTTGCATCTAATTTCAAATGTGTTTTTGCGAATTGTTTTTTTCAAGGATTTTGAAACGTGCAACCCATCCAATGGAATTACTCCCCGCAGTCGCGGATCAACCCAAAATATAGTTGGGTCGTCGCGGGATTCCGACATGGGAAAAACGCCCGCGGCATACGCACGTACAAGTATTTCAGGGCTTAGTTTGTGTGGTCCGGGAATGGGGCGCGACATGTATGCTCCGGGGTTGTTGTTATTTATCCCGCTCCATAAACTTTTCAAGCCAGTGAATATCATAATCACCGTTGATGATGTCGGGATCAACCGCAAGACGTTGGTGCAATGGAATTGTTGTTTTTAATCCATCAATTACATATTCGCTCAACGCGCGACGTAAACGCATTAGGCATTCATTGCGGTTGGTGCCATGAACGATAAGCTTTGCAATCATGCTGTCGTAATGGGGCGGAACCTTGTATCCGGAATAAAGCCCTGAATCGACCCTAACCCCAAGCCCACCGGGGGCATGGTAAATACCAATTTTTCCGGGACAGGGCATGAATGTTTCTGGGTCTTCGGCATTTATACGGCATTCAATTGCATGACCAGAAAATTTAACTTCGTCTTGGGTGTAACCAAGTGGCGCACCGTTGGCGATGCGAACCATTTCACGCACCAAATCAATTCCGGTAATCATTTCGGTTACCGGGTGTTCAACCTGCAAACGAGTGTTCATTTCAATAAAATAGAATTTTCCGTCTTCGTACAAAAATTCAATTGTACCGGCACTGCGATAACCAATTTTTTTAACCGCCTCAGATGCAATCTTACCTATTTCATCACGCTCGGTTTTGTTGAGGGCGGGTGAGGGCGCCTCTTCCAATACTTTTTGGTGGCGGCGTTGCAATGAACAATCGCGCTCGCCCAAATGCACCACGTTGCCATGGTTATCTGCTAGCACCTGTATTTCAATGTGGCGCGGACGGGTAAGAAATTTTTCAATGTAAACTTCGGGGTTGCCGAATACCGAGCCCGCTTCGGAGCGTGCGGTGGTAAATGCGATTTCAATATCAGCTTCGCTTTGAGCCACCTTCATACCACGGCCACCGCCACCGGCGGATGCCTTGATGATTACCGGATAGCCAATTTCCTTGGCAACTCTTTTGGCTTCTGAAACTTCTTCTACTCCGCCGTCTGAACCCGGTACAACCGGAATGCCTGCTTTCATCACCGCATCTTTGGCGGCAATTTTATCACCCATCAGACGAATGTGTTCAGGCGACGGGCCAATGAAAACAAAATCGTGCTCTTCGACCATGCCCGCAAATTCGGCATTTTCAGAAAGAAAACCATATCCGGGGTGTATGGCATCGGCGTTGGAAATTGTGGCGGCCGAAAGAATTGCCGAAACATTCAGGTAGCTATCTTTGGCCGCTGGCGGGCCGATGCAAACAGCTTCGTCAGCTAGGCGCACATGCATAGCGTCTTCATCGGCGGTGGAATGCACCGCAACGGTACGGATGCCCATTTCTTTGCAAGCCCGTTGAATGCGAAGTGCAATTTCACCCCGGTTGGCGATTAATACTTTATCGAACATATGTAATCCGCTTTTTTAAGACTTATTCGACAATCAAAAGCGGCTCACCGAATTCAACCGGTGATCCGCTTTCAACTAATATTTTTGTAACCTTGCCGCTTTTTGGAGCTTTGATTTGGTTAAACACCTTCATCGCCTCAATCAGCATTACAACCTGTCCGGCAGTTACACTATCGCCAACATTGATAAATGCGGCCGCACCCGGTTCGGGTGATGTGTAAACAACACCAACCATGGGCGATGTTACAACGCCGGGGTGTTCGGCATGGGAAGCAGCTATGGGTGCGTTTTCAACCGCCGGGGCGGCGGGTGCCGGGGCGGTCGCGGCGCCAACGCTGTGGCTTATGTTGGTTCCGCCTTTTGAAACGCGAATATTTACATCGCCTTCGCCGTATTCAATTTCGGCTAGGCCGGTTTCATCAAGAAGCTTTGCCAGCTTTTTGATTAATTTATCATCGACGTCAATTTTTTTGTTCATGTAAATATTTTCCGCTTAGTCGTTTTTTAAAATACTGTTTGCCGCGTCAAGTGCCATTTCGTAGCCAAACCCACCAAACCCACAAATCATACCTTTGGCTGCCTTGGAAATAAATGAATGATGACGGAATTCCTCACGTTGGTGAATGTTTGATAAGTGAACTTCAATAACCGGAGTAATCGTTCCTTTTATTGCATCAAGCAAAGCTACCGAAGTATGGGTGTAGGCACCAGCGTTGACTATAAGAACATCAAATTCATCTTCTGCCTGTTGGATCCAGTCTACCATTTCGCCTTCGGTATTGGTTTGGCGAAACTCTACAGTTAAGCCCAAATCAGATGCACGTTTTTGGCATTTGTCTTCGATGCTGGCAAGCGTTTCCGCCCCATATATATCGGGCTCACGTTTTCCTAAAAGATTTAGGTTAGGCCCATTTATGACCAAAACCTTACCAGTAGACTTAGTTGTCATTTTTTTATTCCATATTTGACCCACTTAAACGGTGAATCGCTGTTACCTGCGATTTATAGCACGCGTACTTACTTGTGGAACAGGAACTTTAGACTGTATTAAACAGTGACATCTGGTTATTTTAATCAAAATAATAACACCAAGCAGGAAAACAATGAACCTTACAATCAATGGCGAAACCAAGAAATTTGAGGGCTCACTTAGTGTGGAGCAGCTTTTGAGCCAGATAGGGCTGGACGGCACCAAGGTTGCGGTTGAGCGCAATCGGGAAATAGTGCCCAAATCTGGCTATGGTAATATTTCTCTGGCCGATGGTGATAATCTGGAAATCGTTCATTTTATAGGTGGCGGCAGTGGTGCCAGGGGTGGTGAAGGCGATGGTTTCGAGGTGGCGGGACAGCCTTATTGGTCGCGCCTTTTGGTCGGAACCGGAAAATACAAAGATTTCGAAGAAACTAAAAAAGCCATAGAAGCATCGGGGGCTGAAATAGTTACCGTTGCGGTTCGCCGGGTAAATGTATCGGACCCCAAGGAACCAATGTTAGTCGATTACGTTGACCCCAAGGTCTACACATATTTGCCCAATACTGCCGGGTGTTATTCGGCCGACGAAGCGGTTCGCACGTTGCGCCTTGCCCGCGAAGCAGGGGGCTGGGATTTGGTAAAGCTAGAAGTATTGGGTGATCAAAAAACCCTTTATCCAAATATGCCGGAAACTATAACTGCTGCTGAAACACTTATAAAAGAGGGTTTCAAGGTAATGGTCTATTGTTCCGATGACCCCATTCAAGCAAAACGATTAGAAGACATGGGTTGTGTTGCAATCATGCCATTGGCCGCACCAATTGGTTCGGGCTTGGGTGTGCAAAACCCGGTTGGCATTCGTTTGATTGTTGAACAAGCAAACGTTCCGGTGTTGGTTGATGCCGGTGTTGGCACCGCATCGGATGCGGCTGTCGCGATGGAGCTTGGCTGTGATGGTGTTTTAATGAACACCGCAATTGCCGAAGCCAAAGACCCAATAAAAATGGCGCGGGCCATGAAGCTGGCGGTTGAATCAGGCCGTCTGGCATATTTGGCTGGACGTATGGGCAAAAAGAAATTTGCCGACCCATCATCGCCGCTTGCGGGACTTATTTAATTTTTTGGTTTAATTTTTTGGTTTAATTTTTGAGGTTTTTTAAATGAACCCCGATCTATGGTTTTCATTTGTTGCCGTAACCGTAGCCGCCGTGCTGTCGCCGGGGCCGGCTGTATTGTTGGCGCTAACCCATGGTGGAATGAACGGTGTACGCGGTGGTTTTTTTGCCATCATGGGCAATGAAACCGGTTTGGTTATTTTAATTGCCATAAGCATTGTTGGTATTGGCGCGGTGCTGGAAACATCATCGCAAATATTAACTTACCTAAGGGTATTTGGTGGGCTGTATCTAATTTATCTTGGCTTTAGATTATTGTTTGTGAAACAAAAAATTTCCGTTGGCGATGCAAACGCTGAAATAAAACCGGCAAAAATATTTTCACCGCGCAAATCATATTTTCAAGGTATAGGTGTGGCGCTTAGCAACCCTAAGGCATTGTTGCTTATTGGCGCGCTGTTTCCACAATTTTTGGATATGTCACGCCCGGTATGGCAACAGCTAGTTATCATGGGGGCTACATTGTTGGTGCTGTCGTTCAGCGCATTGATGGGCTATGCGTTAATAGCGTCCAAGGCGGCCAGCAAATCAGGTTCGGCTATTGCTGGAAAGATGAGCAAGGTTTCCGGAGTTTTATTTATTTTGTTTGGTATAGCATTAGCGGCCGATAGCCGTTAGCTGCCTTTAAGGAAAGCCGGCATGTGGTCGGTGCCACCAAGGCCGCTACCTTCGCCTTCGCTACCGTGGCCCGGTTTTTTTTCACCGTGAGAATTTCTATCAGAGGATTTTTTTTCAGGCCGAGGCGCTCTTTCGGTTTTTACTTCAGCTTTTACTTCAGTTTTTGCCTCAACTTTTACTTCAGGCTTTGTTTCTGGTTTTGTGCTGTTGTCAGTTAGTGGATTGTTTCTTCCGCGACCACCACGGCGACGTGGTTTTTTGACCCCGTCTTGTTGATTGGCTTTTTTATCTTCTTTTTTTGCAGGATTAGCAGTTGGCTTGCGTCCGTCACGGCTTTCACGCCCGCCACCTTGTTCTGCCATGCCTTCATCAAATGATGGTATTTGAATGCGGGGAATTGTTGTTCCGATAAGCGCCTCAATGGCCGAAATATATTTTCCGTCTTCGGGCAGGGCAATTGAAAAGGCGTGTCCTTCGCGCCCGGCACGTCCGGTGCGACCAATACGGTGAACGTAATCTTCATCGCGCATAGGCACATCGTAATTAAATACATGGGAAAGATCAGGTATATCAAGACCGCGCGCGGCAACATCGGAACAGACAAGTATGTTGAATTTTTTTGCCTTGAAATTGGCTAGCATTTCTGTCCGTGCTGGTTGGCTCATATCACCATGAAGTTGGCCAACCTGAAAACCGTGCTTGATAAGGGATTTATAAACCGTTGTGATATCGGTTTTACGGTTACAGAAAATAATAGCGTCTTTTACTTCTTCGTGTTTGATAAGCGCACGCAGGGCATCGCGTTTAAGTTTTTTCTTGGCATCCATACCGCGAACGTGAGACGGAACCTTGAGGATGGAAATCCCCTGAACGATCATTTCCGAAGCAGATGCCGGGGCCGATACCGAAACTTCCTTAGGGTTCATCAAGAACCTGTCGGCAAGTTTTTTAATTTCCGGTGCCATGGTCGCGGAAAAAAACAATGTCTGGCGAATTGGCGGCAATAGCTTGACGATTTTTTCCACATCGGGAATAAAACCCATGTCGAGCATACGGTCGGCCTCATCAATAACCAAAATCTTGATGTCGTTCATAAGGATGTGACCGCGTTCAAACATATCCATCAATCGCCCCGGTGTTGCAATTAACACATCAACGCCACGGTCAAGAAGCTTTGCTTGTTTGCTCATATCGGTACCGCCGATAAGCAACGCTTTTGAAAGCTTGCTGTGCTTGCCGTAGGTGTCAAAGTTTTGTGCAACCTGTGCGGCTAATTCGCGGGTTGGCTCTAATATAAGCGAGCGCGGCATACGCATGCGTGCCCGGCCATGGGCCAAGATATCAATCATCGGCAAGGTAAAGCCAGCGGTCTTGCCGGTGCCGGTTTGGGCACAGCCAAGTATATCGCGTCCCATCAAAACTAGCGGGATGGCTGTGTCTTGTAGTGGGGTGGGGTTTGCGTAACCAGCGTCGCTTACCGCGCGCAGTACGTTGTCACCTAGTCCGGTATTGGCAAATGTCATTTAATTTTTAGATCGAGCCCTTCAATGCCCGGATCTGGACTTTCATGTAAATTGTTATTTTCTGGGCGGATTAACACCACGTTCAGGACCCGCTGTCAATGAAATAGGGGGGAAATAGGGGGGAAATAGGGGGTGTTTGGCCGCTTTCCGGCCATTTCCTCATCATTTTATGGCCCTTTCACGTCTTGGCTGATGCCGGCCCATGGGATATCTTGGGGGTATCTTGGGCAAAATACGACTCGCAAAAAGGAGCACCCCTTGCTGATAAGCGTCCAACAATCGGTTCTGCTGGTGATAGACATTCAAGAGCGCCTGAACCCGGTAATGAATTCGCCGGAGCTTGTGATTGAAAATACCCAGAGATTATTAAAGGGTGCGGCACTTTTAAATGTTCCGACATTGATATCAGAGCAATACCCCAAGGGGCTTGGTCATACCGTAGAGGCAATTAGCAACGCATCAACCGAAGGGCTAACAGTGGAAAAAGATACTTTTTCTTGTATGGCCGATGATGATTATGCTGCCCGTTTTAATGGTTTAAATAAATCTCAGGCTATCATTTGTGGGATTGAGGCACACGTTTGTGTTTTGCAAACCGCAATCGATCTTACCCACTGCGGTACGCATGTATTTGTTGTTGCCGATGCCACGTCTTCGCGCACGGCGGAAAATCATACTCTTGCGCTTGAGCGATTAAAAACTGCTGGTGTCACAATTGTTAGTAGCGAAATGGTTTTGTTTGAATGGTTGCGTCGGGCCGGCACGCCAGAGTTCAAGGAAATAAGCGGGCTGGTAAAATAAACCTATGAGCAAAAACAAACTCGTATTATTGCCAGGGCTTTTGTGTGACGAACGTTTATGGGCCAATCAGGTTGATGCATTGGCTGACGTGGCCGATATTACCGTTGCCGACTTAACGTTCGAAGACAACATACCCGATTTAGCCCGTGCGGTTTTACGTCGCGCACCAGAAAAATTTTCGTTGGCAGGTCTTTCCATGGGTGGATACGTTGCTCATGAAATAATGCGTCAAGAACCGATGCGAATTGAACGCCTTGCATTGGTTGATACTTCGGCCCGTTCTGATACGCCGGAAAATACAAAAAAAAGAAAATCAATGATGGACCTTGCCATGCACGGAAAATTCAAAGGCGTAACGCCGCTATTGCTTCCCAATCTTGTTCATGCCGACCACATTGAAAAAGCAGGGGTTGGTGATGTGGTTTTGCAAATGGCAGAGAGCGTGGGCAAGGATGCGTTTTTACGTCAACAAACCGCACTGATGCACCGGGTTGATTCAAGGTCTGATCTTGCAAATATAAATTGCCCAACATTGGTTTTGTGTGGGCGCGAAGATATACTTACCCCGGTGGAGGTTCATCAAGAAATGGTTGACGGCATTGGTGATAATGCAAAACTTGTGGTGGTTGAGCATTCAGGCCATCTTGCACCACTGGAACAGCCCAGGGTAGTAACCGATGCTTTTAAGAAATGGTTGGAGCAATAAATAAATGGCAACAATTCTTTCATACCGCGACATATCGCCAGACATAGATAAAGGTGCGTTTATTGCCGAAACGGCTGTAATAACCGGTGATGTAAAAATCGGAAAAGACAGCGGCGTTTGGTATGGCTGTGTCATTCGTGGTGACGTTAACAAGGTGCGCATTGGTTCGGGTGTAAACATTCAAGACGGAACCATTGTTCATGTTTCCAGCCAGTTTGAAACAAAAATTGGCGATAATGTAACCATTGGCCACATAGCATTAATCCACGCCTGCACATTGGGTGAAGGCTGCTTTATTGGCATGAAGGCTTGCATTATGGATGGTGCGGTGGTTGAGGCAGGAGCCATGTTAGCCGCAGGTGCGTTATTAACACCGGGCAAACGTATTCCGGCGGGTGAATTGTGGGCGGGCAGTCCGGCCAGATTTATGCGCAAGGTCGGTGAAAAAGAAATCGCCATGATGGAATACACCGCACCCCATTATGTAAAAATGGCGGCAGAATATAAAAAAACCGAAGAAGACGAGTTATGAATGCGACTAGCATTTCAGAATCAGTCTCGAAATTAGTTGAAGGCGTGCTGGCCGGAACGCCCCGCGCGGTGGCGCGCGCCATGTCCATAGCAGAAGGTCGCTCAGATGATGCCACCGAACTCATGTCCGCACTGCACCGTCATGCCGGCAAGGCCCATGTGGTTGGTATTACCGGCGTTCCCGGTTCGGGTAAATCAACATTAGTTGCGGCGATGACACGCATTTTACGCAGGGAAGGAAAAACCGTTGGTATTGTTGCCATAGACCCATCCAGCCCGTTTTCCGGCGGTGCAATATTGGGCGACCGGGTGCGGATGACAGGCTTTGCCGATGACGAAGGAGTTTTTATTCGCTCCATGGCTACCCGTGGTGCCTTGGGTGGATTGGCGCGGGCCAGTCTTGATGTTGTTGATGTGTTAGATGCCGCTGGTTTTGATGTTGTGTTAGTTGAAACCGTTGGCGTTGGTCAGGACGAGGTCGATATTGTGCAGGCGGCCCATTCGGTATTGGTGGTATCAGCACCGGGGCTGGGCGATGAAATACAGGCAATAAAAGCAGGTGTTTTGGAAATTGCCGATATTCATGTGGTTAGCAAATGCGACAGGGCCGATGCGCGCAAAACAGTAAATGAATTAACCGCCATGATTGGCCTAGGTAGGCAAGGCAAAGGGGACAAGGGTTGGAAAATTCCGGTTGTTTCCACCAGTGCCGAAACAGGCGAGGGGGTGGTAGAATTAGTTGAGGTAATAAACAACCACTACACACACTTGGAACAAACTGGTGAAATGGAACAACGGCAACGTCAGATACTGGAAATGCGTATCATAAAAACCGCCGAAGATATTTTGCGGGAAAAACTTTTGCGTGAACGCGATGGTCGCCTGCAAGAATTGCTCGAACGCGCCTTTAATCGCGACACAGATGTTAGAACCGCCGCCAACGATTTGCTTGATGCCATAAACGGGGATACTAACTAATGGGTAACAAAAATGATGAAGACATCCAAAAATTAGAAGAAGCACTTTCCCACGTGGTTCAGGAAAACCACGAACTATCCGATACGGTAGCCAAGCAGTGGAAGTTAATAGATCAGATGGAATTGCGTTTAAAGCGGCTGGAAAACCGCCTTTCATCGGTTGAGGCCGAGCTTCCCGATGGGGCATCGGCCAATGAAAAGCCGCCTCATTATTAGTATATGACTAGTTTTTGTCGGTTTTTCGGCTACTTTTGCCCATTATTGGTCTTATTATTTGAAAATTCTTAACTAAATCCGTCCACTGTGCCATTAATAGGCATATTTTTGATTTTTTGCAGTAATTCAGGGGCATTCCAATGAGGAACCATAATAAAAAAAGCGGCATTAATTATAAGTTGGTGCGCGGTGGCGCGGCCGGTGTTCTGGCGGCGCTATTGCTTTCAAGCTGTACCTCAATTTCCGTACCCGATGCCATTAACCCAACTAAGTGGGATTTCTTTGCCGATGAAGCGGCTGTGCCTGAAAATGCTGATGCTGCAACCTCTGGGCAAGGCCCTAACCAAGGATTGTCTGCCGATGTAGCCGCACCCGAGCCAGCGCCCGCTAACAGCACAAGCGATTCTGGCCTTTCTGCAGATAATGCTTCAGGTAATTATGCATCACCACCCATTGAACGTCAGGGCGCACCAGCAGACTATCTTTCAGCTGATGCAACCAAAATTGATGAAGCCCCGTCCCCACAGGCAGTTGCAGTTACTCCGGTTAGGCCTGCGCCTGCACCAACAGTAAGGGCAACTGCGCCTTCGGCACCATCTGTTGCTCCTTCTCCTCAGCGGGTTGCCGAAGCACCACCGGGTGAGCCTGTATTTAATGCGCCTGCGCCTGTGCCAGCGCAAAGTCCAGCAACCATTATTAAACCAATAATTTCAAACGAAACACCACCACCACCACCGCACCTTCAGGTTCGTGGTCCAGCCGCATCTGGACGCACTACGTTTGATACGGTCGTAATATCATCTAGCGGTATCGAAGACACATCTGCGCCAGCTAGGCGTTCTGCCATATCGTCTATTGCATCGACAGCACCCATTAATTCCAATGTGCGCTTTCCTGTTCCGGGCAACACAACGGTCGGAGTAGTTGACCCGGTAAACGTTGGTGGAATGCTCAGGGTTGCCACAATTTATTTTGACAACAATTCAGATAGTTTGAATCCACGCGACAAAGACATTGTTGCGGCAAGCG
The DNA here is from genome assembly GCA_965603095.1 of uncultured Thalassospiraceae bacterium. Lineage (GTDB taxonomy): Bacteria > Pseudomonadota > Alphaproteobacteria > Rhodospirillales > Magnetovibrionaceae > DAOVVL01. Next base: position 69,557 of record CBFDBQ010000003.1, read on the forward strand.
CCCAATTGTTATCCGAACGGGGTGGCTCACTCTACGTTGTTGGTCATGCCAGCTCGCGCACATCTGATATGGATTACATCAAGCACGCCATGACCAATTTCCAGGTATCAACCGCGCGCGCCAACCGGGTTGCATCCGCGCTTAAAAGCGTGGGCGTTGATAGCAGCCAACTAAGAACCCATGCACTGTCCGATACGGTTCCACTGTATTTTGAGGTGATGCCATCGGGCGAGGCGGGCAATCGCCGGGTTGAGATATACTTGGCGCCATAGGTGTGGGCTCCTTAAGTGTGGGCGCCATAAATAAACCATCATTTTTACCGTACAATATGGGTATCAGAGGTGGTTAATTGGCCAAAATAGGGGCCTCTGGCCACTTCCGCCCTTGTTAAACCTGCCGCCATCTGACAAAACTTTAAAATGGAACATGAATTTCACCGTATAAAGCGCTTGCCGCCATATGTATTTGCCGAGGTAAATGCAATGAAGGCGCGTGCTCGCGCGGCTGGTGACGATATTATAGATTTTGGTATGGGCAATCCCGACCAGCCAACGCCCCAGCATATTGTTGATAAGCTGGTTGAAACGGTAAACAACCCCAAAACCCACGGCTATTCCAATTCGCGTGGTATTCCCGGATTGCGCAAAGCTTTTTCGGCTTATTACGAACGCCGCTTTAATGTTTCTATCGACCCGGAAAAAGAAGCCATCGTCACGCTTGGATCTAAAGAAGGTCTGGCTAATTTGGCATCCGCGGTTACCAGTCCCGGTGATGTGATACTTGTGCCCAACCCAAGCTATCCTATACATCAGTTTGGTTTTATTATTGCAGAAGCATCGGTGCAGAATATTCCGGTTGCAGCTGATAAGATGCTTGTTATTAATTACCCCAACAATCCAACGGCAGAGGTTGTGGGGCTTGATTTTTATGAACAGGTTGTTGATTTTTGCCGCCATCATCAAATTTATGTTTTATCCGATCTTGCTTATTCGGAAATATATTTTGATGGCAACCCACCGCCCTCGATTTTACAGGTCAAGGGGGCAAAGGATGTCGCGGTTGAATTCACATCCATGTCTAAAACCTATTCCATGCCCGGTTGGCGCATTGGTTTTGCCGCTGGCAACCCTGAACTAATTGCCGCACTAACGCGGATAAAATCGTACCTAGATTATGGGGCTTTTACCCCAATTCAGGTTGCGGCTACTGCGGCCCTTAACGGCCCGCAAGATTGTATTGATGATATTCGCACGCTTTATAAAGAACGCCGCGATGTTTTAATTGACGGCCTGCAAGGTGCTGGATGGAATGTTCCGTCACCGCTGGCCACCATGTTTGCATGGGCGCCAATTCCACCGGCGTTTGCGCATTTGGGCTCGTTAGAGTTTTCAAAACTTTTGCTTAGTGAAGCACAAGTGGCAGTGGCACCGGGAATTGGTTTTGGTGAACATGGCGATGGTTTTGTTCGTCTTGCATTGGTTGAAAATAAACACCGCACCCGTCAGGCGGTTCGCTCGGTTAAATCGTTCCTTGAAAATTATGACAAGGTAATCGAAGACGCCGAGAAAAAACGCTCGGAGGCAAGATAATGTCCCAACTTTTAAAAGATGAGCCATTGAAAATTGCCATTGCCGGTCTTGGTACGGTGGGCGTGGGAACCATTAAGGTTTTACAAGACCACGCCGATGTAATTTCCAAACGTTCTGGTCGTGCGGTTGAGGTTATTGCCGTTTCAGCCCGCGATCATAACAAAGACCGTGGTGTCGATCTTTCGGCCTATCAATGGTACTCCGACCCGGTGGAAATGGCACGCGCATCAGGTGCAGATTTATTTGCCGAACTTATCGGTGGTTCCGAAGGTGCGGCCAAGGATGCGGTAGAGGCCGCGTTAGAGGCGGGATGTAATGTGGTAACCGCCAACAAGGCGTTGATTGCCCACCACGGAGACGATCTTGCTAAGCTCGCCGAAGGAAAAGGTGTGTCGCTTAATTATGAAGCGGCAGTAGCCGGTGGCATCCCTATTATAAAAACATTACGCGAAGGATTGGCCGCCAATACCATTGACCGGGTTTACGGAATCCTTAATGGAACTTGCAATTACATATTAACCACCATGCGTGAAAGCGGACGCGGATTTGACGATGTGTTATCAGATGCGCAAAAGCTGGGCTATGCCGAGGTTGATCCTAGTTTTGATATTGATGGGGTTGATGCCGCGCACAAGCTAGCAATTCTTGCATCGGTATCATTTGGAACGGTGGTTGATTTTGACGCAGTTCACATCGAAGGAATTCGTCATATCAGCGCGCTGGATATCCAGTTTGCCAGCGAGCTTGGTTATAAAATAAAACTTCTAGGCGTTGCATCACGTAGTAATGGAACCATTGAGCAACGGGTTCATCCATGCATGGTTCCAGTTGGTGCGCCCATTGCAACGGTTGAAGGTGTGTTTAATGCCGTTGTTTGCGATGGCGATGCGGTTGACACCATAATGCAAGAAGGCCGTGGTGCGGGCGCTGGGCCAACGGCGTCTGCTGTGGTTGCCGATATAATAGATATTGCCAGTGGCATTTCGGTGCCGACCTTTGCGTAGCCTGCTGTCGAGCTTGAAAAAATACCAACCCGGACAAAGGCTGA
>CBFDBQ010000004.1:0-54750 GCA_965603095.1 uncultured Thalassospiraceae bacterium
ATTATCCGGGCTTTGCCGAAGCCATCGAAGGGCCGTGGTTGATGGAACAGATGGAAGGCCAGGCCAAAAATGTTGGCACCAACATTATCGACGACGTAATAATGGAAACCGATTTTTCTTCTAAGCCATTTAGTGCCAAGGGCGATTCTGGCACAACCTACACCGCAGACACGATAATCATTTCCACAGGAGCATCGGCCAAATGGTTGGGGTTGGAATCAGAACAAGCCCTAATGGGCATGGGTGTTTCGGCGTGTGCCACCTGTGATGGATTTTTCTATCGAGGAAAAGAAGTTGCCGTTGTTGGTGGTGGCAACACCGCCGTCGAAGAAGCAATTTACCTTACCAATCATGCATCCAAGGTTACGCTTATCCATCGCCGCGACGAATTGCGGGCTGAAAAGATTTTACAAGAACGGCTATTTAAAAACCCCAAAATCGAAATGATGTGGGATAGCGTGCCAGAAGAAATTCTAGCCGCTCCATCTCTGGTCCCCGGTATGCCAGCGGGCGTAACCGGAGTTCGGGTTAAGAATGTCAAAACCAATGAAACGTCGGAAATAAATGTAGATGGTGTGTTTATTGCCATTGGCCACAAACCAAATACCGATATATTCAGCGGGCAAATAAAAACCGATGATGAGGGTTATATCGAAACCGTTGCCGGCAGCACCGCCACTAATATTCCCGGTGTTTTTGCCGCTGGTGATGTGCAAGATAAAACCTATCGCCAAGCCGTAACCGCCGCCGGAACCGGATGTATGGCCGCCCTTGAAACAGAACGTTTTCTAGCGGAAATGGAATAAAAATAAACAACTGGGGGAAGAATGGATCGCATTCGCGGGCTAGATACAGGAATTCTTGATTGGGATAAGCTGCGTATTTTTCATGCAGTAGCCGAAGCAGGCAGCTTTACCCATGCAGGTGATGCGTTAAACCTGTCGCAGTCTGCGGTTTCACGGCAAATAAGCACGTTGGAAGAAACCATTGGCGTTCCCCTTTTTCATCGTCATGCCCGCGGCCTTATACTGACCGAACAGGGTGAAATTCTGGCACGCACCACCAGCGATTTTTTTTCCAAGCTTTCGTTTACCACCGCACAAATGAGAGATTCAAAAGAACGGCCATGGGGGCCGTTACGTGTAACCACTACCGTCGCCTATGGTTCCATCTGGTTGACACCGCGCATAAAAGATTTTCTTGAAACCTATCCCGATATTGATTTGTCGTTGGTTTTGACCGATGACGAGTTGGATTTATCCAAACGCGAAGCAGATGTAGCCATCCGCGTTCGCCCACCAACCCAGCCCGATATTATTCAACGTCAATTAATGAAGGTAAACTACCGTATCTATGCGTCGCCGGAATACCTGAAAAAATATGGTGTGCCCACAACCCCGGAAGAATTAGATGAGCACCGCCTGATTATTTATGGCGAGGACGCCAGACCACCAGTTTCAAACCTCAACTGGTTGTTGGAGCTTGGCCAAGGCAAGAAAAAGCGCCGCCCCGCACTAAAGGTAAATAATATTTATGGTATTTTCCGTGCGGTGCGTAGTGGCCTAGGATTAGGTGCATTGCCAGATTACATGAGCCGCGATGCCAGAAATATGGTTAGGGTATTGCCGGAAATTGAAGGGCCTAGTTTCAATACCTATTTTGCTTATCCAGAAGAATTGAAACAATCCAAACGAATCGGTGTATTTCGCGATTTCTTGATTAATAGAATCAGGAAAGATTCCTTAGAAAATTGATAAAAATTGTGGAAAACTCTCCACAATCTCAAAATTAGCCATGCATTTAACGCATAGCTGGGTTATCAAACCAGCGATAGTGGTATGGCCTACACAATCATATATTCAATGACAGAAGACGTTACCAAGGTAGCGTTTGAAGCTTTCGACTATACCCCGAAAGCAAGGGTTCCCGGTCTCTCCGACCTCCCATCTCCCCCTCCCCCCCTCGGGAATAGGAGAACCGGTTGAACCCCGCATCTTTCCAAAGATGCGAAGTCTCCCTGTTAAACTCGCCGGGCCCTTTTTTTGAGGGCCCGGTTTTTTTTGCATAAATTCATAAAAAACCTCTAGACATAAGATTAGATTTTGCTTATATAAGCATTATACGATGTATCAAATACATCGAACCCGTGGACCGGGACCACCTCCCCCCTTATCCCCCAAGGTCCTTATCCACGGATAGTAAAGATTTCATAATCTCCCCCCAGATATGAGATCCTCCCTAAGACTAAGCCGGGCACCCCCCTACAGGGATGTCCGGCTTTTTTTCGTTTTAATGCTAGCTGTATTAAATATCAGTTCAGCTAAGCGCGGTACAGGCCCTCTGAATACGGGTGCAGGCTTCAACCAAATTTTCTGTCGAGGTTGCGTATGAAACCCGAAAATAAGGGCTAAGGCCAAAAGCCTCACCATGAACGGTGGAGACCCCTTCGGATTCTAGCAAATATGTTACGAAATCTTCGTCGGTTTTTATTTCCTTGCCCTCAGGGGTTTTTTTGCCGATGACGCCGGCACAGCTTGGATAAACGTAAAATGCGCCTTCGGGCGTTGGGCAGGAAAGCCCTTCGGCCTTGTTCAGCATTTCAACCACAATGTCGCGGCGCTCTTTAAATATTGCGTTACGTTCCGCCAAAAATGAATGATCGCCATTAAGGGCGGCAACTGCCGCGGCTTGGCTAACGGCCGCCGTGTGGGTTGTGCTTTGCGATTGTACTTTATTCATGGCCTTTATTATTTCAATTGGGCCTGCGGCATAACCAACCCGCCAGCCAGTCATGGCATAGGCCTTTGATACACCGTTAAGCGTAAGTGTACGGTCCATCAGGCCGGGCTCGACCTCTGCCGGGGTTACAAATTTGAAATCGTCATAAACGATAAATTCGTACATATCATCGGCCATCACCCAAACATGGGGGTGCTTCATCAATACATCGGTTAACGCTTTCATTTCGTCACGCGAATAAGCGGCCCCGGTTGGGTTGGAGGGTGAATTTAAAATAAGCCATTTGGTTTTTGGCGTTATGGCCGCTTCTAATGCTTCTGGTTTTAATTTGAAATTATTTTCCACCGGGCAGTTAACAAATACCGGGGTGCCTTCGGCCAATAGCGTAATATCAGGATACGATACCCAATATGGTGCGGGGATAATAACCTCATCACCGGGGTCTAATGTAGCAACTAGGGCATTATAAATTGTCTGCTTGCCACCACAGCCAACGGTTATTTGATCGGGGCTGTATTGCAAATTGTTGTCTCGTTTAAGCTTTGCACATATGGCATTGCGCAATTCGACGGTGCCGGCAACGGCCGTATATCTGGTTGCGCCCGCATCAATGGCCGCTTTACCGGCTGCCTTGATATGGTCGGGGGTATCAAAATCTGGCTCACCCGCACCTAGGCTGATTACATCACGGCCTGCGGCTTTTAATTCTGCGGCCATGGTTGAAACGGCGATGGTTGGCGAAGGCTTGATAGCTGAAAGACGTTTGGCGATGAACGACATTGTTTTTTCTCTACTTGTTTGATGGTGGTTTAAGGAACGATTGCAATTAATAGATTAGGCTTTGCGTTTATCAAACACCACGCCGTAATGATATGGCGGCAATTCAATAACGCCGTGCAGGCGGAAACCTGCTTCGGTGGCAAAATCAATTACTTGGTCGGGCGATAGCCTGCTTGTGGTTTCCGGGCCACGCGGATGGTTTAAAACCGTGGTCTCGCTTTTGGGGCGATGGTGCCAATTAATAACCGCAAACTGACCTCCCGGCATTAGGGATGAATAAATTTCAGCCATTAGTGTTTTTTTATCTTCGGCCCCATGCAGGGTGTTGGCTATTAATATAAAATCAGGAACTCGAGGAAGATGGCCTGCTATTTTACGTGCATCTTGTTCTAGCCAATCAATTCCATCTATGGGGATTCCGGCAGTCCGTGTGCGAGATTTGGCTACATTTAGCATATGCGGGTCTATATCCAGCGCCATAACCCGGCCCGTTCGCCCAACAATATTAAAAAGAGGGGCCGTAAAATGGCCATCACCACAGCACAAATCCAGTACCGAATCGCCAAAATCAACACCAAGGCGGCGGAGCACGCCTTCCGGGTCTGGCCATAGGGTAGACCACCATTCGGTATCCGGCATTTGGGTTGCGGCAAATTTGCCTGAATTGTTATTGCTTATATTCATGAACCATAAATACCACCCATTTATATCTTCGCCAAGAAGGGCTTACTGGCCATATTCTGTTAAGTTGGGGATAACTAAGCTGGGGCTTGCCTAAGGGGCCATGGCTGGGAGACACTACGCCTGCCATGACAAAACCAAACAGCAAAAATATCAAAAATATCAATAGTGCCGATTCTCCCATAGATTCTGGGGCGGGCACATACGGGGGGAATGCGTTCGAGTTAGTCTCGCCGTTCGATCCAGCCGGCGACCAGCCCCAAGCCATAGCCGAACTTATTGCCGGGCTAAAACGAAATGAAAAAAATCAGGTACTGCTTGGCGTTACCGGTTCGGGCAAAACATTTACCATTGCCCATGTGGTGGCAGAATTAAAACGCCCAACAATTGTATTGGCACCAAACAAAACATTAGCGGCGCAATTATATGCAGAAATGAAATCGTTTTTCCCCAACAACGCGGTTGAATATTTTGTATCTTATTATGATTATTATCAGCCCGAAGCATACGTTGCCCGGTCCGATACCTATATTGAAAAAGATGCATCCATAAACGAACAAATAGATCGCATGCGCCATTCGGCAACCCGTTCGCTGTTTGAACGGCGCGACGTAATTATTGTTGCATCGGTTTCTTGTATTTATGGCATCGGCTCAGCCGAAACATACGCCGACATGGTTATAAAGCTAGAGGTAGGCGGCGAATATGACCAAGCCGACGTAATGAAAGATTTAGTAGCGTTGCAATATAGCCGCAACGATGCCGCTTTTGGCCGCGGGGCGTTCAGGGTGCGGGGCGATATGTTGGAAATTTTCCCCAGCCATTACGAAGATCGGGCATGGCGGCTTTCATTTTTTGGTGATGAGCTTGAATCCATATCCGAGGTCGATAGCCTGACCGGTGAAAAAATATCCGACCTAAAATATATTACCGTATTTCCCAATAGCCATTATGTAACGCCCCGACCAACATTGTTACAAGCAATACCAAAAATAAAAGCAGAACTTAAAAAACAATTAGAAATATTTAGAAATGAAGGAAAGTTGCTAGAGGCCCAACGATTGGAAGAGCGCACAACGTTCGATCTAGAAATGATGGAAACAACTGGATTTTGTTCGGGCATTGAAAATTATTCTAGATTTTTAACCGGACGGAACGCGGGCGAGGCCCCACCAACATTATTTGAATACCTGCCAGATGATGCATTAATGGTGGTCGATGAAAGCCATGTTTCGGTTCCACAAATTGGTGGAATGTACCGTGGTGATTTCAACCGCAAAACGACCCTAGCTAATTTTGGTTTCCGTCTGCCCAGTTGTGTTGATAACCGCCCGTTAAAATTTGACGAATGGGATAGCATACGCCCCGACACAATTTTTGTTTCCGCCACACCGGGGCCATGGGAAATGGAGCGAACCGCTGGTGTGTTTACCGAACAAGTTGTGCGCCCCACCGGGCTAATTGACCCCAAAGTAATTATTCGCCCCGTTGAAACGCAAGTGGATGACCTGATGGGTGAATGTGCGGAGGCCGCAAAAAAAGGTCAACGGGTATTGGTAACGGTTTTAACCAAAAAAATGGCCGAAGAATTGACCGACTATTTACATGAACACAATGTCCGCGTCCGTTATATGCATTCGGATATTGATACCCTTGAACGTATTGAAATTATTAGAGATTTACGCCTTGGTGCGTTTGATGTTTTGGTTGGCATCAACCTGTTGCGCGAAGGGCTAGACATTCCCGAATGTGCGCTAGTGGCAATTTTAGATGCCGACAAAGAAGGTTTCTTGCGTTCCAAAACATCACTGGTGCAAACCATAGGCCGGGCCGCCCGCCATGTTGAAGGTCGAGTTATTCTTTACGCCGATAAAATTACCGGCTCCATGCAATACGCCATTGATGAAACCGCGCGCAGACGTGAACGCCAACTTGAATACAACAAAGCAAATTCAATTACCCCTACCAGCATTAAAAGAGGCATATCCGATGTTTTGAGTAGCGTTTATGAACATGATTACGTAACCGTTGATACTGGCGCATCGGGTGATGAGCATTTGGTCGGAAAAACATTACGTGGACACATTGAAGAGCTGGAAAAAAGAATGCAGGCGGCCGCAAGCGACCTTGAATTCGAAGAAGCCGCCAGACTGCGTGATGAGGTTAGACGGTTAGAGGCCCACGAATTAGGCCTTGATGCACCGGGGGCATCAATAGCGGCGGGTACCAAAGCAAGGGGCAGTTCAAGGCGTAAGAAGAAAAATAAGCGCTAATTAATTACCCCTTAGTTTCCCCTTAGTTTCTGGGAGCAATTTTTGGGATGGTCATCCAATTCATCACCCAGTTGCCGCCGTGCCCGCGCTCAAAACACATTACAGTTCCGGTCTTTACCAATACTACGTTTTCTTCGTCATCGCCGACTAAAAGCCGTGCGGCCATTGCTTCCATAAACGGGTTGTGGCCACAAACCATAGTGTCAGAATCCCAGTTATCAATTTCGCGGGCCAAATGAGAAGTATCATCCATGGGCGTAATGTTATCCATAGCTAGCGGCATAACCCCGGGTGCAATAAGGGTGGATAAAATTTCCGCCGTTTGCCGGGCGCGTAATTTTCCACTGTGAAAAACGTTTACTACCCGAACGCCTGCACCATCAAGCAATTTTGCCTGCGCTTCAATATCGGCCATACCACGCGCGCTTAACGGGCGCTCGCCGCTGGCGTCAACGCTGTCTTCGGCTTTGCCGTGCCGCACAAGATAAAGCTTCATTTGTTTTATTCCTTTTTCACCCTGCAGACATGGCTGTCTGGATTTAATGGGTTGACCGTATAGCGCAGATGCTTTTTATTCAATGGTGGGACATAAAAATATGGGGTACGCGTAAATTGTTTATTGAGTGGAAAAAAGAATATCTGGTTGGCCATCCTATGGTCGATTTTGATCACCAAACATTGGTTAGTATTACCAATGAACTATTCAGCCGTGTAAAAGACGGGTTTTCAGACGAAGAAATCGCGCAAACAATTTCCTGTCTGGTTGATTATGTAAATCGCCATTTTGACCGAGAAGAAGAATTGTTCATGGATAGCGATTACCCGGGAAAGAAAGGGCATCTTTCGCGCCATGATGATATTCGTAAAACCGTGAACGATATTGCGACCGTATACAAAGCCAACTCCAACGCCATAAATATTGATGAAGTTTTAGAATTCTTGAAAAAATGGCTTACCAACCACATTATGCACGCTGATAAAGGTTATATTCCCTACGTATCCTAGCGTGCCAGTTAGCAATAATTAAAAAAGGCGCTACATTGCTGTACCACCTTTTTTTGGCCTCCCAATTAAACTCGGCCTATTTTTATTTATTTTTTAAAACTACTTAATGCTGAGCGGAGCCTGCGCCAAGGGCGGCGTCCATGGCTTCAGCCATTTCTAAAGAAGCGCTTGCGCGTGTTTTTTCGGCATCAGAGCTAGCTTTTTCCACTGCTTCTTTAGCCGCTTCAATGCGGGCATCTACGTCTTCACGTTTTATATCGGAAACGGCGATGGCTTCTTCGGCCAAAAGCGTACAGCGGTCCGGTGTTACTTCGACGAAACCGCCGGAAACAAAAACCTGTTCGGTTATTTTGTCGTTCTCAAAGATATCAACCACACCGGGGCGAACGGTTCCAATTAACGGGGAATGGCCGGGCAATACACCAATATCGCCTTCGGCGCATGGGACAACAACCATGCCGACAGATTTTGACTGAACCAAACGCTCGGGCGCGACTAGTTCAAATTCAACCATTTCGGGAAGCGTGCTATCGGCCATTTTGTCCTTTATCTCCGCTCTTGCAGGTTAAACTATTTAAGCAGCTTCTGCCGCCATTTGCTTGGCTTTTTCCATTACTTCATCAATGGAGCCTACCATATAAAAAGCTGCTTCTGGTAGGTGATCATATTCACCTTCGATGATGCCCTTGAAGCCCTTGATGGTGTCTTCCAATGAAACCAGTTTACCGGGTGAGCCAGTAAATACTTCGGCCACGAAGAACGGTTGTGACAAGAAACGTTGGATTTTACGGGCGCGGGCAACGGTAAGCTTATCTTCTTCGGAAAGCTCATCCATGCCAAGAATGGCAATAATGTCCTGCAAAGATTTATATGCCTGCAAAATGCGCTGAACAGATGTTGCAATATGATAATGTTCTTCGCCCACAACCCGTGGATCAAGAACGCGCGAGGTTGAATCAAGGGGATCAACCGCCGGATAAATACCAAGTTCCGCAATCTGACGCGAAAGAACGGTGGTCGCATCCAAATGCGCAAACGACGTAGCGGGCGCCGGATCGGTCAAATCATCAGCCGGCACGTAAACCGCCTGAACCGAGGTAATGGAACCTTTCTTGGTTGATGTAATACGTTCCTGCATGGTGCCCATATCGGTAGCCAGTGTTGGCTGATAGCCCACGGCCGATGGAATGCGACCCAATAGCGCCGACACTTCGGAACCAGCTTGAGTAAAGCGGAAAATATTATCAACGAAGAACAAAACGTCTTGGCCTTCTTGGTCGCGGAAATATTCAGCCTGGGTAAGGCCGGTCAACGCAACACGAGCGCGGGCTCCAGGAGGTTCGTTCATCTGGCCGTAAACAAGGGCAGCTTTCGAGCCTTCTTCGCCTACTTTAATAACGCCAGATTCGATCATTTCATGGTAAAGGTCATTACCTTCACGGGTTCGTTCGCCAACACCGGCAAACACCGAATAACCACCGTGGGCTTTGGCAATGTTGTTAATCAATTCCATAATCAAAACTGTCTTGCCCACACCGGCACCGCCGAACAGGCCAATTTTACCACCTTTGGCATAAGGCGCGATAAGATCAACAACCTTGATGCCGGTAACAAGAATTTCTGTTTCGGTTGACTGATCAGCAAAATCAGGGGCCAAGGCATGAATTGGTGCAGTTAATTTTGAATTGATGGGGCCAAGCTCATCAATGGGCTCACCCACCACGTTCATGATGCGACCCAATGTTTCGGGGCCAACCGGAACCATGATGGCATCGCCAGTATCAACAACTTCTTGGCCACGTTGTAGGCCTTCGGTTGAATCCATAGCAATGGTGCGAACGGTGCTTTCGCCCAGATGCTGGGCTACTTCCAACACAAGGCGTTTGCCTTGGTTTTCAGCGTGCAGTGCCGCAAGAATGTTGGGCAGATCGCCTGAAGGGAAACGCACGTCAACAACGGCGCCCATGATCTGTGTGATATTACCGGTACTCTTCTTCGCCATCGGGGTAGCTCCTATTAAGCGTAAATCTTGGCATTAAAAACTGGTTACAGCGCTTCCGCGCCGGAGATAATTTCAATTAGTTCCTTAGTAATATAAGCCTGACGGGTACGGTTATAGGTCAAAGTAAGACCATCAATCATATCGCCAGCGTTACGCGTTGCGCTGTCCATAGCGGTCATGCGCGCGCCGTGTTCGGAGGCCGAGCTTTCAAGCATCGCCTGAAAAACCTGAACGGCAAGGTTCTTTGGCAACAAGTCGGCTAGAATTTCGTCTTCTTCGGGCTCAAATATATAAGCGGCGCTGGGGCCATCGTTTTTGGCACTTTTGTCGCTTTTTGTTTTTTCGTCATCATTGGCGGCAACGTCACCGTCGGCGCTATCGGCTGAAAAAGGAATAAGCTGTTGGTTGGTAACAATTTGGGTCATGGCCGACTGAAACTTGTTAAAGACTATTGAGCAAACATCAAATTCGCCCGCTTCAAACATTTCAGTTATGCGAACCGCAACGTTTTGGGCCTCGACAAAAGCGATGCCTCTTTTCCCGGCGATGCCAATAATAATATCAACCACGCTTTCGCCCAGTTCACGTTTTAAAACATCTGCGGCTTTGCGCCCAACAAACAGAACCTTGACGGTTTTGCCTTCGGCTTTTAATTCACGAACAAGTTTGCGAGTTTCACGAACAATAGAGCCGTTAAAGCCACCACAAAGACCACGGTCTGCGGTAAAGGCAACCAAAAGATGGGTTTTGTTATTTCCGGTTCCCCCAAGCAATGCTGGCCCACCTTCGATACCATCAAATGACGACGCCAACGAACGCAGCATACGATCCATCCGTTCGGAATACCCGCGTGCGTTTTCGGCCGCTTCTTGGGCGCGGCGCAACTTAGCAGCAGCAACCATTTTCATGGCCGATGTGATCTTACGCGTTGATTTAACGCTTTCGATCCGGGTTTTTAGGTCCTTAAGGTTGGCCATCTGCCTTTTGCTTTCTTAAATTTTAAGCGTTACGCAAAGCTTTTAACAAATCCATCGAGAAGGCTTTTCAACTTTCCTTCGGTTTCTTCGGAAATTGCCTTATCGCTACGAATTGCTTCAAGTATGTCTGCACCTTTGGTACGCACTTCGCCGATGTAGGCGTGTTCGAAACGGCCAACGTCTAAGACGTCAACCCCATCAATGTAGCCGTTAACACCTGCAAAAATAATCGCAACCTGCTCTTCAACCGGAAGTGGATTGTATTGCGGCTGTTTCAAAAGTTCGGTCAAGCGTGCGCCACGGGCCAGAAGTTTCTGGGTTGATGGATCAAGGTCTGATGCAAACTGTGCAAAAGCAGCCATTTCACGGTACTGGGCAAGCTCAAGTTTAATAGAGCCAGCAACCTGTTTCATGGCCTTAATCTGTGCGGCTGAACCAACACGGCTAACCGAAAGACCAACGTTCACCGCAGGGCGAATGCCCTTATAGAACAGTTCGGATTCCAAGAATATCTGACCATCGGTAATGGAAATAACGTTGGTCGGAATATATGCCGATACGTCACCGGCTTGGGTTTCAATAACCGGAAGTGCGGTCAACGAACCGTTACCTGCGGCGTCGCCTAATTTACAGGCCCGCTCCAAAAGGCGGGAGTGAAGATAGAAAACGTCACCCGGATATGCTTCACGGCCCGGTGGACGACGAAGCAAAAGTGACATCTGACGATAAGCAACAGCCTGCTTAGACAGATCATCATAAAAGATAACCGCGTGCTGGCCGTTATCACGGAAATATTCACCAATGGTGGCACCGGTATAAGGCGCCAAGAACTGCATCGGTGCTGGGTCTGATGCGGTGGCAGCAACAACAACGGAATATTCCATTGCGCCATAATCGTTTAGGGTTTTAACCAGCTGAGCAACGGTTGAGCGTTTCTGGCCAATGGCCACATAAACGCAATAAAGCTTATCAGCGGGGTTGGTTGCTGCGTCGTTGGTGACTTTTTGGTTGATGATGGTGTCAATAATAATGGCGGTTTTGCCGGTCTGACGGTCACCAATAATAAGTTCACGCTGGCCGCGACCAATGGGGATAAGGCTATCAATGGCTTTAAGTCCGGTCTGCATTGGCTCATGCACAGATTTACGTGGAATAATTCCAGGTGCTTTTACCTCAACCCGTGACTGCTTGGTTCCCTCGAGCGGGCCCTTGCCATCGATTGGATTGCCAAGACCATCAACCACGCGACCCAAAAGGCCGGTTCCGGTTGGCACATCCACAATCGCGCCGGTACGTTTTACGGTGTCGCCTTCTTTGATGTATCTATCTTCGCCGAAGATAACCACACCAACGTTGTCGGCTTCGAGGTTAAGGGCCATGCCCTTAATACCACCGAGAAATTCAACCATTTCACCAGCCTGAACGTTATCAAGCCCATAAACGCGGGCGATACCGTCACCAACTGAAAGTACTTGGCCGACTTCGGCGACTTCTGCCTCAGTTCCAAAATTAGCAATTTGTTCTTTAAGAATTGCGGAAATTTCCGCAGCCCGGATATCCATTAGCCAACGCCTTTCATGGAGAGGTGTAATTGTTGCAACTTGGTTTTAAGTGAAGAATCTACCATACGCGATCCTACTTTTACGATCATTCCGCCAAGCAGGGTTTCGTCAACCTTTGCTTCAACGGCAACTTTTGTTCCCATAGCTTTTTTCAACACATCGGAAACTTCCTTGAGCTGGGCTTCGTCCAGCTTTTGGGCAGAAATAATTTGGGCCGTGGCTTCACCACGACGGAAGGAAAGCTCATCAAGGTAAGCTTTTATAATGCTTGAAAGCGAGGCCATGCGCCTGTTTTGGGCAGTGGTGCCAACAAAGCGCTGGGTCAAATCATCCATCCCGGATTTTTTGCAAAGGGCCAATACGCCATCTGACTGCTGGGTTCTGGAAAGCACCGGCGATGAAATAAGACGCGCCAGATCATCGCTTTCTGAAATCATCGCATCCAGTGCGCGCAAATCGTCGGCAACCACATCCAATTTTTTATCGGATTCGGCCAATTCATAAAGCGCAGCCGCATAACGACCCGCTAGACCAGTTGTACCTGTTGTTTCCGATGGCACTTGGGAGATTCCTGCCCTAATGAACACTTTGTTGTAAATAAATAATCGTGCGAAAAACCATGCCGTACATGGCGGGTGTCCCGCACGAAACGGCTGTTTTCTAACATAGGCCCCTAGGGCATGCAAGACGACTCTTGGGTTGAATCTATGTTTTTAAATACTCATTTTTGCTAATGTTTCCGCCAATTTATTGCAAATGGACGATGCTTCCATCCCTGCCCAGTTAAATTGCTTCTCTGGCCTATATTATTCAATGGCTTAGACCCTAAACTGGAAACAAGCTCACCACATAAAACCCTTACATAAACCCTTGGGGATCGATGTCTATTTGCACCCTAGCGTCCATTTCTTTTTTCCCCAACCCGGCTCCTAAACGCATTCCGGCCCGAGCCAGCCATTCCCCCACCAAGGGCTGGGGGGCCATGGATGTTTCTATCTTCATCAACAAACGCCTGCGATGTTTGCCGCGCAGTAACGAAAGCGGTGCGGGTGCTGGGCCTAAAACCTGAACGCCCTTCATATTTGGGGCGGTTCGACCAAGGAGGTTGGCGGCATCATCAACCGCGCGTTCGTTAGCGCCAGATACTATTAATGCAACCAAACGCCCAAACGGCGGCATGGACATTTGTTTACGGGCTGTGGTTTCTGCTTTAACAAAATCAGCCCGCGAACCCTTTTTAATTGCCAGCATCACCGGATGATCAGGCATATATGTCTGCACCAATACCCGGCCCGGTTTTTGGGCATTCTTTTGTTCGCGTCCGGCCCGGCCCGCCACCTGATAAAGCAATTGATAGGTGCGTTCAGACGCGCGTAAATCACCACCGGCTAGACCAAGGTCGCCATCAACCACGCCGACCATGGTCAGCAATGGAAAGTGGTAACCCTTGGCCACCACTTGGGTGCCAATAATTAAATCGACCTCATGGTCTTCGATGCGTTTAACCAAATCGGCAGCCTTGGCCGGGCCGGATAGGGTATCGGAACTGGCCAGCGCCACCCGCAAATTGGGGAAATATTCTTTTACTTCTTCGGCCAGACGCTCAACCCCGGGGCCGCAGGCGGCGAAGCTATTTTCCCCGTCACATTCGGGGCAATTTTCAGGCATGGCCGATGTATGACCGCAATGATGGCATTGCAACCGTTTGCCCGTTCTATGTTCGACCATCCACGCCGAACAATTGGGGCATTTAAGACGGTGCCCGCAAGTTCGACAAAGTGTAAGCGGGGCATAACCACGCCGATTTAAAAAAAGCATGGCTTGCTCACCGGAACTAAAAACATTTTTTAATTCATCTAACAATGCACCGGACAGCCAGCGTGTAGCGGGAAGTTTTTCCGCTCGCATATCAATTAATTCAACATCTGGCAGGCTGGCACCGCCGTGACGTTCGGGCAGATGAACAAGATGGTATTTGCCGTTTTCGGCATTAACCGCGCTTTCAAGTGACGGTGTAGCTGAAACAAGGGCAATGGGTATTTTACTTAAATTTGCACGCACCACCGCCATATCGCGGGCATTATAAAACACCCCTTCTTCTTGTTTGAATGCTGGTTCGTGTTCTTCATCAACGATTATCAAACCCAGTTCAGCAATAGGCAAAAAAAGCGCAGAGCGCGCACCGGCAACAACACGAATTTTACCATTTGCAATATCGCGCCATGTATCACGACGTTTTGCCGGTGTTAAATCTGAATGCCACAACGCAGGCTCTGCTCCGAAGCGAACGATAAATCGTTTAAGCCACTGTGATGTAAGCGCAATTTCCGGAAGCAAAACTAAAACCTGTTTGCCCATTTCCAATGCTTTGGCAACGGCTTCAAAATAAACTTCCGTCTTGCCGGATCCCGGAACCCCATCAACAAGCGTTACCGAATTTCCTTCGCCCACTCTATTGCACAACTCGGTTGCCGCTTTTTTTTGCGCGGCGGATAATTTTGGCCCGGGTAATTTATAATCAGGCACCTGCCAAATATGTTCATTGGCTATTTCTACTTCTTTAATTATTCCGGCCTTGGCCAAGCCACTAATAACCGATGGGCTGCACCCGGCTTCACGCGCAATATCGGTTGGCGTCATGGCGGGTTTTGATTTCATAAAATCAATTACGTTTTTTCTGGCCGGCGTCATGCGGACTTTATTTTCTGCCCGCTCTACTTCTCGGGCCAACACAAAGCCTTTAATTGGTTTTGGTTTTTCAAATGCATCCGGAACATTAAAAACCATTTTTAAAACCGCACCGGGGCCAACCATGTTATATTTGGCCACCCACTCAATGAACGTTCGCATGTCATCTGCCATTGGTGGATGGGTAAGCTTTTCCTGAATGGTTTTTAATTTTGATTTGGCCACCCCACCCGTGCCCGGCCCCCAAACCACGCCTAAAAGAATGCGGCCTGCAAAAGGAACCCGGATTATATCTCCGGGGACTAATGCCATATGGGCAGGCACCAGATAGTCATAAAAACCACCGCTATCGCCGGCACTGAAAGTCACGGGTACAAGTACGCTTATTTGCTGTTGGTGGGCGGTTTCCTGTGCGGTTTTTGGCATGGCTTTATCCATATTTTGGCCCTTTTTGGCCCTGTTTGGCCTTGTTTTGCCCCGGTTTTACCCATGATGGCCTGATTCGCTCAATAATGGCCAATTTTGTGATCAATGAAGTAAAGCATTAACGAAGATACACCTAAGATGGTGGCTTAAATTTAAAGATTCGCAAAGATTGAGGCCCGCCATGAGCACAGACATTCAAAATCACAAAAATCCCATCCCTAAATGGGGAGATGATGAAATAGGTGAATACCTGCTGGAAAATCCTGATTTTTTTTCCCGCAATCCGGACGTGTTAGTCAACATGGCTACTCCCGGACGCTATGAAACGTCACCCGAAGGGGTTGTCGATTTTCAACAGGTAATGCTTGATCGCCTAAAAGGCGAGATTGAAAACCTTACCGCTTGCACCCAAGACGTAATCGAAACAAGCCGCAGTAATATGAGCTATCAAACTCGCACCCATGCGGCGATTTTGGCATTAATGTCGGCCAGTGATGAAATGGTGCTAGCGCGCATTATAACCGATGACCTGCCTTTGCTGTTGGATGTTGATGTTGTTGCCTATGGCTTTGAACGTGATGAGCTAACAAAACCGCAGTTATTAGCCCTTCCCGGTGTTCGCGCATATTCAAGCGGCTATGTTGATAGCTGTTTGGGCGAAGGAATTGAAGTTCAGCTAATGCGTGACGTGTTAGATGACGGTACAATATTTGGTGAGGCCGCCCCACTGGTCAGGTCGGCTGGTGTGGCAAGAATTCGCCAAGGCGCAAACACACCTACTGGAATGTTTGCGCTAGGCTCACGTACGGGCGGTGCTTTTAATTCGGGACAAGGAACCGAGCTTTTAAACTTCCTTGCCCGTGTTGTCGAAAAGATGTTCCACCGATGCCTAGAAAACCCAAAGCAGATAACAAACAAATAGATAAAGTTGAGTTTCTGGTTGAGCCTGCATTAAACAGTGCGCTTGAAGGATGGCTTGACTGGCTTAGGCATGAGCGCCGTGCGGCCGACAACACGGTTGCTTCATACATCCGTGATGTAGAAAGTTTTTTACAATTCCTATCAGGTCACCTTGGTTTTACCCCCGGCATCAAAGACCTAGAGCATTTAAAGCCAGTTGATTTTCGTGCGTTTCTTGCATCTGAGGGAAACTTAGGGAAAAGCAAAACTACAATTGCCCATAAAATGTCCTGTTTAAGAACCCTGTTTAGATATTTTGATCGGGGCGACATTCTTTCCAATGCCGCCATTGGTACGGTTAGAACGCCCCGGGTTCCCAAATCAATCCCCAAAGCGCTTAGCGTTGAAGAGGCGCTTGAATTGGTTGAGCGCGTAGATGTTTTTGCCACCGAGCCTTGGGTGGGGAAACGTGACCGCGCGCTTTTAATGTTGCTTTACGGTTGCGGGTTGCGTATCGGCGAGGCGCTGTCGCTAAATGTTGGTGATTTTCCCACAATTCAGGGTACCCACCACGCTGATGCTATGACCATTACCGGCAAAGGCAACAAACAACGGGTGGTTCCCATATTGCCAGCGGTTTCTAAATCTGTGGCCGAATACGTTAAATCATCGCCGTTTCCCATGACGCCCACATCGCCACTTTTTCTAGGCGTACGCGGAGGGCGTTTAAGCGCGGGCGTAGCTCAGGCAACGGTGCGCAATTTAAGGGGGTTTCTTAACCTTCCCGATACCGCCACCCCCCACGCGCTCCGCCATAGCTTTGCCACTCACCTGCTTTCCGGTGGAGGTGACCTTAGAACCATTCAAGAACTGTTGGGCCATGCATCGCTTTCTACAACCCAGCGTTACACCGATGTGGATGAGGCCCGGCTGCAGACGGTTTATAATCGTACCCACCCCCGCGCGCGCCGAAAACCATAAAATCGAACATAAATACATAACCTACTAAAATTAAAGGATTTTTTTAACCGGTAGACAAAAACTGGTAAAATATGGCCTGTGGATTATTTTAATAAATTAAATGTGGCGGCTCTGATGTGGCCGTATGATACTACCTTATAATTGCGTTTTTCTAATATAACGAGCAGACAATAAAATCATAAATAACACACACCTGGGGAGGACTTTATAGATGTATCTCAAGAAAATTATGACCCTTGCGCTGGGCGCACTGGCGTTTGTTGCTACAAACTCGACCGCCATTGATGCCAAGGCAGACAATCACCCGATGAAGCCATTTATTCTTGCTTCTAATGGGGCTGGTGACATGGCATCCACCGTTGCTGACGTAACTGCAAAACTTACTGGCGCCGGATTTACTATTGCAGGCACCCACACACCCTATCCAACCGCAACCATTGTTGTTGTAACCAGCGGCGCACAGCGTTCAACCGCAGCGCGTTCTGATATGGGTGGCTTTGGTGCCGTACAGCGTGTTGCCGTTACTGATGTTGGTGGCAAAATACAGGTTTCCTACACCAACCCTGCATACATGGCAGCGGCTTACCGTATGGATGGCGACCTTGCCAGCACCACTAAAAAGCTTGAAGCGGCCCTTGGTGGTGGCGAAGAGTTTGGTCTGAAGAAAGGTAAAACCGTAGCGCAGTTGGCTAAATTTCATTACATGTTCCTGATGCCTTATTTTGACGAGCCTAACCTTTTAGGTTGCGCCGACAGTCACAAAAACATGGTTAAACGGGTTGAAGCCAACATGGCCAAAGGCACGAGCGGAATTACACAGGTTTATAAAATTATAATCCCGGGCAAAAAAGAAGTTGTTTATGGTGTTGCATCAAAAGGTTCTGATAAGAACCAAAATGATGACTACATCATGAGTGAAATCGATTTCAAAGATGTTCGCTCAACCGCACATCTGCCACATGAAATTTTGGTTTCCGGTGACAAGGCATATGCCCTTTCCCACCGTTTCCGCATTGCCATGAACTTCCCCGATCTTTCCATGATGGGGGCAAACAGTTTCATGAACATCATGAGCAGCCCGCCTGCGTTCCAAAAAGCCGTGACCGAAGTTTCCGGTGGCGTGTTTAAAGGAGAAGACAACAAGGCTGAATGTCCTTAAATCACTAGGGCGTTAAATAATAAAAACCCCCGGATGTTTTTTCATCTGGGGGTTTTTTAATTCTAAGCTTATTTTAAATATGCCCTCTTTAAATGTGTAAGGCCCGGCCAATGGCGGCCAAGGCGGCTTCTTTTACCGCTTCGGCTGTGCCGGGATGGGCGTGGGGCGTGCGGGCAATGTCTTCGGCCGCACCTTCAAATTCCATTGCAAGCGCAACTTCTTGCACCAACTCGCCAGCACCGGGGCCAATAATGTGGCACCCCAATACCCGGTCGGTTTCGGCATCTGCCAATATTTTTACAAAGCCTTCGCTATCGGCATTGGCACGGGCGCGGGAATTGGCAGAAAAAGGAAATTTGCCAACCGTATAATTCACCCCTTCGTCTTTTAGGTTTTCTTCAGTTTTGCCCAATGCGGCAATTTCTGGGTGGGTATAAACCACACCGGGAATGGCGCCATAATTTACGTGGCCTGCTTGGCCAGCCAAAATTTCCATGCAAGCGACGCCTTCTTCTTCGGCCTTGTGTGCCAACATGGCCCCACCGATAACGTCACCAATGGCATAAATGCCGGGAACAGATGTTTGATAATGGCCATCCACGACAATGAAGCCACGCCCATCTAACTGAACGCCAACGTCTTCCAATCCTAGCGCGGTGGTATAGGGTTTGCGCCCAACCGAGACCAAAACAACGTCTGCTTTTAATTCTTCTGCTTTGCCTCCGGCGGCGGCCTCAATATTTAAGGTAACCCCCGATTTAGCCGCTTTGGCGCCGACTACCTTAGTCGCCAGTTTAAATTTGATGCCCTGTTTTTTAAAGGTCCGGGTCGCTTGTTTGACCACTTCGCCGTCCATGCCGGGAAAAATGTTTTCAAGAAATTCAACCACCGTAACCTCGGCACCCAACCTGCGCCAAACCGAACCCAGTTCAAGCCCAATTACCCCACCGCCAATAACCACCATGGATTTTGGAACCGCGCCAAGCGCAAGCGCGCCAGTAGAAGAAACAATTTGTTTTTCATCCACATCAATGCCGGGCAAATCAGATGATGCTGAGCCGGTAGCAATTACAATATTTTTTCCGCTTAAGGTTTCGGTTTTTTTACCAGAGGTAACCTCAACCGTTCCCGGGGAGGTAATTTTTCCAGCACCAATAAAATGTGATATTTTGTTTTTCTTGAACAAAAAAGCGATGCCTTTGGTTAGGTCATCAACCACGCTGTCTTTGCGTGCCATCATGGTTTTTAAGTTTAATTTCAATCCTTTGAGATCAACCCCATGAGCCGCAAATTCTTTTTCTGCCATTTCATAATGGTGTGATGATTGTAACAATGCTTTTGACGGTATGCAGCCAACATTTAGGCAGGTTCCGCCAAGGGTATCCTGTTTTTCAACACAAGCGGTGTTAAGGCCCAACTGCGCCGCACGAATAGCGGCAACATAGCCGCCGGGGCCGCCGCCGATGATTATGACGTCAAAATTATTGTCGCTCATGTTTAATCTCCACGTTGGAGGTGAATTTAAGTATCTAGCATTATGCGTTCAGGGTTTTCGATACATTCTTTGACCCGAACCAAAAATGAAACCGCTTCACGGCCATCAACAATACGATGGTCATAGGACATGGCTAGATACATCATCGGCCTAGCCTCAATAGAGCCATCAGCCATGACCATGGGGCGTTGCTGTATTTTATGCATACCCAAAATTCCCGGTTGTGGCGCGTTCAATATGGGGGTCGAAAGCAACGAGCCAAATACACCACCATTTGTTATGGTAAATGTTCCACCGGTTAGCTCGTCCATGGTCAGGCGACCTTCGCGGGCGCGGGCACCAAAATCATTTATTGTTTGTTCTATTTCAGCAAAATTAAGGGCGTCGCAATCGCGCACAACCGGAACCACCAAACCTTGCCCGGTGCCAACGGCAATGCCGATGTCATAATAGTTTTTATATATTATATCGCCACCATCAATTTCTGCGTTAACCGCAGGGAATTCGCGTAACGCCGTAACGCAGGCTTTGGCAAAGAATGACATAAAGCCAAGCTTTACCCCGTGGCGTTTTTGGAAACTTTCTTGGAAATTTTTACGCATTTCCATTACCGCACCCATGTCGACCTCGTTAAAGGTGGTGAGCATGGCTGCGTTATCTTGAGCCTCTTTTAAGCGCTCGGCGATGCGTTTGCGCAATCTGGTCATGGGCACACGTTCTTCGCGCGGGCCATCAAGCCGGGGTGGGTACTGGGCGGCACCAGAATTAACCGCATCTTGTTTGGTTATGCGCCCAGCCGGGCCGGTGCCGGCAACAGACGTTGCATCTACGCCTTTTTCGGCCATTACCTTGCGTGCGCTCGGTGATGTTGGCGCAGCTTTTTTTGCCGCCGGGGCTGGGGCTGGTGCGGGTTTAGCTGCTGGAGCTGGAGCTGGAGCTGGGGCCTCTTCTTTTTTAGCGGGTTCAGGTGCTGGTTCGGCCGCCACTGTTCCGGTCGCGCCCTCATCAATAACGCCCAACACCGCGCCAACCTCTACGTCGGAACCTTCGGTAACGGCAATGCTTACCAATGCACCCGAAGCAGGTGCCGGAACCTCAACCGTTACTTTATCGGTTTCAAGCTCAACCATTGGCTCGTCAACGGTAACAGCCTCACCCGGTTGTTTGAACCATTTTGCAACCGTAGCTTCGGTTACCGATTCGCCTAATGCTGGAACCTTTATTTCGGTAGCCATGATATATCGCTCCTCTAAGTACCGTTAATAAATTGGCCGCGTATGCGGTTGACGTATTTTAGAAAGATCGCCTTCTAATGACTGATCGACAATCCAGTTTTGTTCTTCGACGTGACGGCTATGCAACCCGGTTGCCGGCGATGCCGCACCGCGCCTGCCCACATAAACCGGGCTTAAATGATCATTTGCCAATTCTCGCATTATGGTTTCAATGCGTTGAGCAACAAAAGTCCATGCCCCCATGTTGGCTGGCTCTTCTTGTGCCCAAACCACCTCGGCACGGGGGTAGCGCGAAAGCTGTTGTAAGATGCCTTTCCATGGGAATGGATAAATCTGTTCCAAGCGCACTATGGCAACATCATCTATTTCGCGTTTCCGTCTTGCCTCGAGAATATCGTAATAAACTTTACCCGAGCAAATAATTACCCGGCGAACTTTTTTATCCAATACTAGACGATCATGTTCCGGCAACACCCGACGAAAGCGGGTTTCTGGGCCCATTTGACCCAGATTGGAAACGCACAATTTATGCCGCAGTAATGATTTAGGCGCCATCACCACTAGCGGTTTGCGATAGTTGCGACATACTTGCCGCCGCAAAGCATGAAAATATTGTGCAGGCGTGGTCAGGTTTACTATCTGCATGTTGTCTTCGGCGCAAAGTTGTAGATAACGCTCCAATCGAGCAGAAGAATGTTCTGGACCCTGCCCTTCGTATCCATGGGGTAAAAGCATTACCAGACCAGAGAACCTTAGCCACTTGGTTTCACCCGATGCTATGAACTGGTCAATAATAACCTGTGCACCATTGGCAAAATCACCAAATTGGGCTTCCCAGATGATAAGTCGCTGTGGTTCAGCCATGGAATAGCCATATTCAAACCCAAGCACGCCGGCCTCTGAAAGCGGGCTATCAATTACTTCTAATTCTTGCTGATTGCCGGGACGGATATTGTTTATAGGAACAAAACGTTCCTCACTTATTTGGTCCACCAACACCGCATGACGATGGGAAAAAGTACCACGCCCAGAATCCTGACCCGATAACCTAACCCCACCATGATCAATGCAAAGACTGCCAAAAGCTATGGCTTCTGCCGTGCCCCAATCAATGCCTTCGTGGGTTTCTATCATTTTTCTTTTGTTTTTAAGCTGGCGAATAATTTTTGTATTAACTTCAAAATTGGCGGGCGGCTCAGATATGGCTGTTCCAATTTCTTCCAGCGTCTCCATCGGTAACGACGTATCATCGTCGCTTAATTCTTCTTCGCCGCTAAGACGGTTAAGGCCTTTCCATTTACCCTCTAGCCAATCTGCCTTGTTGGGGCGATAGCTTTCAGATGCCTTTAATTCTTTTTCCAAATGCTGATGAAAAGAAGTTGCCATTTTTTCTGCATCGACTTCGCTTATTACGCCTTCGTTTATCAGTTGTTTGGCATAAACCTCGCGCGTGGTCGGATGGCTAGCGATTGTTCTGTACATGACCGGGTTGGTAAACATAGGCTCGTCGGCTTCGTTGTGGCCGTGACGGCGATAGCAAAACATATCAATAACTACGTCGCGTTTGAATTCTTGTCTGAACTCCATCGCTATGCGGGCAACATGCACGACGGCTTCCGGGTCATCTCCATTAACATGAAAAATTGGGGTCTGGGTCATTTTGGCAACATCAGATGGATACGGCGATGAGCGCGAATATGATGGCGCAGTGGTAAAGCCAATTTGATTATTTACAATAAGATGAATGGTGCCGCCAGTGCGATAGCCTTTTAGTTCGGCCAGATCTAATGTTTCCGGAACTAACCCCTGACCCGCAAACGCGGCATCGCCATGCATTAAAAGCCCCATAACCTCGTCTCGTTTGCTATCACCACGTTGGCGTTGCTTGGCCCGCACTTTGCCCAACACAACCGGGTTTACCGCTTCAAGATGGGATGGGTTAGCGGTTAGCGAAAGATGAACTGTTTCTCCATCAAATACGCGGTCGGCTGATGTGCCAAGATGGTATTTAACGTCACCGGAACCTTCGGTGTCATCGGGGTTGGCAGAGCCACCCTGAAATTCTGAAAAAATTGCCTGATATGGTTTACGCATAACATTGGCCAAAACATTAAGGCGGCCACGATGCGGCATGCCAATAACAATTTCTTTTACACCTAATTGCCCGCCGCGTTTTATTATTTGTTCAATCGCAGGTATGGCTGACTCGCCACCATCAAGACCAAAACGTTTAGTCCCGGTGTATTTAACGTTGAGGAATTTTTCAAAGCCCTCGCTTTCAACCATGCGTTCAAGGATTGCGCGCTTGCCTTTGATTGTAAAATCGGTTTGGTTGCGAATACCTTCGATGCGGCGCTGAATCCATGCTTTTACTTCTGGTTCTTGAATGTGTGTGTATTCAACCCCGATGGACCCACAATAGGTTCCTTTCAGGATGGCAAGTATTTCGCGCAAGGTGGCAACCTCTAGCCCCAGCACATGGTCTATAAAAATAGGCCTGTCCATGTCTGCATCGCTAAAACCATAATGGCGCGGGTCAAGTTCCGGGTGTGCGGTTCGACCCTCCAAACCCAGTGGATCAAAATTAGCAATTAAATGTCCGCGCACACGATAGGCCCGAATAATCATCAATGCGCGAATGGTGTCTTTGGTGGCGCGACGAATTGAATCTGTGCTGGGCGCAACGGTTGGGCCCATAACAGAAACATCCGCTACTGGCTGAACGCCAGTTCCGGTGACCGGCTCCATCCATCCACCGTTGCCATTGCCATTGTTGTCAAATGCACCAACAACACCGGCATCAGATGGCGCCCAGCTGGCACCTTGAAGCTCGCTCAAAACAGAACGGCTATCATCATCAAGGTTGGAAAACCAATCGGCCCAGTTTTTATCGACTGCGGACGCACTATCAAGATAACGCGCATAAAGTTCAGCAACGTAAAGGGCGTTGGCACCGCTAAGGAAATTGTCAGATACTGTTGTCATGGGCAGCACAAGAAAACATTGGGAACTTTCCCGCTATTTTTCCCTTAAATTTATCACGCCCCATTAGGCAACAGCATTGAGCACCATTTATTTGGTGTCTTAAAGCTTTTTTTTCAATTGTTTTTAAATTTTTCTAACATTGTCTGACCGATGGTGGCCGGTGACGAGGCCACCGCAATGCCCGCTGATTTCAGCGCTTCAATTTTGTCTCCGGCGGTTCCCTTGCCGCCCGATATAATGGCCCCAGCATGGCCCATTCTGCGCCCGGGTGGCGCGGTCAGGCCGGCAATAAAGCCAGTTACCGGTTTTTTAGTTTTTGATAATTTCAAAAATTCGGCCGCTTCTTCTTCTGCCGTGCCGCCAATTTCACCAATCATTATAATGGCTTCGGTTTCTGGGTCGCCTAGAAACATATCTAAGCAATTTACAAAATTTGTGCCGTTTACCGGATCGCCGCCAATGCCAATGCAGGTGGTTTGCCCCAGCCCAGTAACGGTGGTTTGTGCCACCGCTTCGTAAGTTAGCGTGCCCGAACGTGACACAATGCCAACTTTACCGCGGGTATGGATGTGCCCCGGCATGATACCAATTTTACATTCCCCAGGCGTTATAACGCCCGGACAGTTAGGGCCAACAAGGCGGGTGGTGGAGCCCTCTAGCGCGCGTTTTACCCGAACCATATCCAAAACCGGGATGCCTTCGGTAATGCAAACTACTAATTCAATTTCGGCGGCTATGGCTTCGAGAATGGCATCAGCCGCAAATGGTGGTGGAACATAAATAACGCTAGCATCGGCGCCTGTTTTTTCAGCCGCGTCAGCTACCGTATCAAACACCGGAAGGTCAAGGTGGACCCCGCCACCCTTGCCCGGTGTAACGCCGCCAACCATGTTTGTGCCATAGGCTATGGCTTGTTCGGAATGAAATGTCCCTTGGGCGCCAGTAAAGCCCTGACAAATTACCTTGGTGTTTTTATCAACCAGAACAGCCATTTGTTATCCGGCCTCCCTTACCGCAACGACCACTTTTTCGGCGGCATCGCCAAGATCATCGGCAGATACAATTTCAAGCCCGGATTGCTTAAGTATTTCTTTGCCCAAATCAACATTGGTTCCCTCGAGCCTTACTACCAGCGGTATATTTATGCTTACTTCTTTGGCGGCGGCTACCACGCCTTCGGCAATAACATCACAGCGCATGATGCCGCCAAATATGTTAACCAATATTCCTTTAACGTTGGAGTCTGACAAAATAAGTTTGAAAGCAGTGGTTACCCGTTCTTTGGTTGCGCCACCACCGACATCTAAAAAATTAGCCGGGTCACCACCATGCAATTTAATGATATCCATGGTCGACATAGCCAAACCAGCACCATTGACCATGCAACCGATGTTACCATCGAGCTTGATATAATTAAGTTCGTGACGGGCCGCCTCTAATTCGGCCGGGTCTTCTTCGTCTTCATCGCGAAGCTCGGCAACTTCTTTTTGCCTAAATAATGCGTTGTCATCAAAATTCATTTTGGCATCAAGCGCCATTACATCACCGGCACCGG
This sequence comes from uncultured Thalassospiraceae bacterium, assembly GCA_965603095.1. Classification (GTDB taxonomy): domain Bacteria; phylum Pseudomonadota; class Alphaproteobacteria; order Rhodospirillales; family Magnetovibrionaceae; genus DAOVVL01. The sequence continues at coordinate 25,444 of CBFDBQ010000004.1, forward strand.
TAACCACCATTGGGTTAATTTCAACCAACGATGCATCAAGCGCATTAAAGGCTTTATATAGCCCCATAATAAGTTTTACTGCTGAGCCAACTTGCTTGCCCTCAAGGCCAAGACCAAACGCTATATTGCGTGCGTTAAATCCCTGAATGCCGACGGCAGGGTCGATGACTTCCATAATAATTTTTTCAGGTGTTTTTGCGGCGACTTCTTCGATGTCCATTCCGCCTTCGGTTGATGCCATTATGGTAACGCGCGAAGATGCGCGGTCAACCAACATGGATAGATAAAGCTCGCGCGCTATGTCGCAACCTTCTTCTATATAGACGCGCTTTACTTCCTTGCCCTCTGGGCCTGTCTGGTGTGTAACCAGTTGCATTCCCAATATATTATTGGCGGTATCAAGCACTTCTTTTATTGATTTAACGACTTTAACGCCGCCGCCTTTTCCTCGGCCGCCGGCGTGTATTTGTGCTTTGACGACCCAAATAGGATCGCCTTGCATTTCTTTTTCTAAATTTTTAGCTGCTTGCTCGGCCTCCGGGGCGGTGTAAGCTACACCACCCCGGGGCACGGCAACCCCGAAACCAGCCAAGAGTGCCTTGGCCTGGTATTCATGGATATTCATGCGATATATCTCCTAATAAAGAAGAGTCTAAACGCAACTTCTTACTATCTTTTACGCTTAGCGGTTTTACGCTTTGCGGTCTTACGCTTAGCGGTTTTACGCTTAGCGGTTTTCTTCTTAGCAGTCTTGCGTTTAGCGGCTTTCTTCTTGGTCTTCCGCTTAGCAGTCTTGCGTTTAGCTGTTTTTTTCTTAGCGGCTTTCTTCTTAGTCTTCCGCTTAGCAGTCTTGCGTTTAGCTGTTTTTTTCTTAGCGGCTTTCTTCTTGGTCTTCCGCTTAGCTGTTTTTTTCTTAGCGGTTTTTTTCTTAGCGGCTTTCTTCTTAGTCTTCCGCTTAGCTGTTTTCCGCTTAGCTGTCTTACGCTTAGCTACTTTTTTCTTAGCTACTTTTTTCTTAGCTACTTTTTTCTTGGCCGGTTTCTTTTTGGCCGTCTTCTTCTTTGCTTTTTTAACCATAGTCTTCTCCATTTAAAAATGGCCGGAACCCCCCCTCGAGGAAGGCCTACCTACCCTTACCCTTCTCGATTTTCCGAATAGTGGATATAAGGCTCCGAACCGCACTGACTGACTTTTTAAAGGCAGTCCGCTCATGAGCATCGAGTTTAATCTCGACAACTCGCTCAACCCCGCGGGCACCGATAACTACCGGAACACCCACGTAAACCTCCCTCACGCCGTACTCGCCTTTGAGATACGCCGCACATGGCAACACACGTTTTTTATCTTTTAAGTAGGACTCCGCCATTTGTATGGCAGCTGCTGCCGGCGCATAAAAAGCTGATCCTGTCTTTAAAAGACCAACTATTTCTGCACCGCCATCTCGGGTTCTCTGGACTATTTCATCAATGCGTTTTTTTGTCGTCCACTTCATCTTTATAAGATCAGGCACCGGAATGCCTGCAACAGCGGAGTAACGCACCGAAGGAACCATGCTGTCACCATGGCCGCCCAGGACAAATGCTGTGACGTCTTCAACCGAGACGTCGAATTCTTCTGCTAAGAAATATCTAAATCGGGCCGAATCAAGAACACCGGCCATACCAACAACTTTATTATGGGGCAGGCCCGATGCTTCACGAAGTGCCCACACCATGGCGTCCAACGGGTTCGTCACACATATGACGAATGCCTTGGGGGCATACTTCTTGATACCGGCACCAACCGATCTCATCACACCTACATTAATAGAGAGGAGGTCATCGCGGCTCATACCAGGTTTTCTGGGAATGCCTGCGGTGACAATAACCACATCTGCGCCTTTTATTCCGGCGTAGCTTTTTGTGCCAACAAGATTGGAATCAAAGCCGCTAATTGGCGACGATTGAGCAATATCCAACGCCTTGCCTTTTGGCATGCCGTCGGCAATGTCAAACATAACTATGTCGCCTAACTCTTTAAGGCCAGCCAACATGGCAAGTGTACCGCCAATGTTACCAGCGCCTATTAAGGCGATCTTATTGCGAGCCATGGAAGTTATTCCTTCCGCCTATAATCCAGTTTCAAATTCGATTTCTTCGAATAAAAAAATAAAAACTGGAGTTACTTCGTAACAAGTCAATTCAACAAATAAGCATCAATTAAAAAAACAAACTGTTTAACTAAAACATTTACTCATAAATATTTTCACAAATATTTGCTCATAAATGTTTACCCATGCCTATCCATTCCTTTTGCGAACAAAAAGAATCGATTCTTTTTACCCTGATTCGTCCTTTTCAGCAAGTTACTTAGTGACTTTTTTGTCAAAAGTGAATCTAGAACTTATTTTCGACTCGCATGGTCTAGTTCCATGTACGATTCAGATTGCATTTCTATTAGTCGTGATGATGTTCGCTCGAATTCAAACGAGCCTTCGCCACCGGAATAAAGTTCCGCTGGTTCTACCTCTGCAGAACAAATAAGTTTTACGTGTCCCTCGTATAATGCATCAACAAAAGTTATAAAACGCCTTGCTACGTCCTTCATTTCAGCATTCATACAGGGAATCCCTGACATAATTATTGTATGATAACGCCTTGATATCTCTATATAATCTGCTGGTCCCAATGTGCGCTCACAAATATCTTGGAAGCTAACCATGGCAACACCTTCAGTCGCTTTTGGAATCTCTACTTTTCTTCCTTGCACCGTTATCACGGCTTGGTGAGGTTGATGCCCGTGGGTTAATCTCAAGAAAGCAGCCTCTAGTTTTTTGTGGGCGAGAGCATTATCGGGAGTCATATATATATTCAACGCCCGCATATGTTCCAACCGATAGTCGGTTGGACCTTCTAATGCTAATAAATCCATTTTAGATTCAATTAACTTAATAAACGGGATAAATTGTTCTCTTTGAAGCCCGTCTTTATATAAATCACGGGGCGGTCTGTTGGATGTCGCCACCACCACAACACCGCTTTTAAACAGACCTTCAAACAACCTGCCGACTATCATTGCGTCGGTAATATCGGTTATTTGCAGCTCATCTAAACACAATAAATTTGCGTCTTTTGCTATGGCATTTGCTACCGCATCAAGCGGGTCGGCGACTTTTATTTCAGCCGCGCGAAAGCCTGCCATGCGGGTGTGAACTTCTTGCATAAATGCATGAAAATGAACCCTACGCTTGCTTTCAAGCGGTGCTTCTTCAAAAAAAAGATCCATAAGCATGGACTTTCCACGCCCGACACCGCCATAAAAATAAAGCCCCTGCGGTACATCTTGGCCTTTGCTAGAAAGGCCTAATCGTTTTTTCCAACCCTGCTGGCCCGTTGTTGGTTCATATGATTTAAGTGCATTATAAAGGCTTTGCAGTTTTTCCACTGCTAACGCCTGTGTTGGATCGGGTCTTATTTTTCCCGTCGCAATCTGATCGCGATATTCAGAAAGTGGCCCTTGGGGCATTAACCTGGTGACCTTTTTTCACTTTTTTGTCAGATAACAACCGTAAGCAGTGAAAATAGGGCTGTAAAGCACCCAAATAGCCCCTTCCCGCCCAAAGCTTGCACTGGCAGATGGGCAAAGGCACACTATCTTTATGTTTCATATAATTTTACGAGCACAACGCTTGAGCAAGCATTTAAGGCAAGACGTAACATGACAGAATTTGAAACAGGGCTACTAAGCCTAGAACAACCCATAAGGCTTGGTTTTTTCTTTGGCACATTTGCCCTTATGGCAGTTCTTGAAATAATATTCCCAAGGCGCAAATTAACCATCTCCAAGTCATTAAGATGGTTTTCAAACCTAGGGATAGTGGTGCTTAACACCGTTATTGCACGTGCGGTTTTACCAATGGCACCCATAATGTTTGCCGGCTTTTCAGCCCAAATGGGCTGGGGCATATTCAATGTTTTTGATATTTCCCCATGGCTGACCATTATTGGAACCGTAGTTTTGATGGATTTGGCCATCTGGTTACAGCACGTAATGGTTCATGCCATTCCTGTATTGTGGCGCTTGCACCGTCTACACCATGCCGACCTGGATTATGATGTAACCACCGGAGCCAGATTCCACCCTATTGAAATATTGTTGTCGCTGGGTATTAAATTTGCAGTCATTGCATTGCTGGGTGCGCCAGCCGCCGCAGTTCTGGTTTTTGAGGTAATATTAAACGCCATGGCTATGTTTAATCATGCCAATTTCAAATTACCACTAGGGTTAGATGCGCTACTGCGCACCGTTTTCGTAACGCCCGATATGCACCGGGTTCACCATTCCATTGTGCCCGAGGAAACCAATTCTAATTTTGGCTTTAACCTATCTATTTGGGACCATATGTTTGGCACCTATATCGCCCAGCCCACTGGTGGCCACGATGGCATGACCGTTGGCATAGACATGTTTAGAACCGCCCGTGATGAACGCTTAGATCAGATGCTTATCCAACCGTTTCGTGGGCCAGCGGGCGAATACACCATCAATAGGCGCGATTGGCCCAAAAAAGGCCAAGAATAAAAAGGAATAAACGGTCATGCAGGCAGGGCGCGAAACAGCTAATTTTATATTTGCCGTTGAACACATTGGCTTTGAGGCTGATTTTCATCACTCCAAGGGAAAAAAGCTCGCCCTGTCAGAAAGCGTAATTTCTGCATATGAATTCGAAAAAGACGATGCCGAAATATTTATCCAAAATGCATCAAGCACACCCTTTAGTTCCGATGAAATACTCAGTTGGTTTTTGCTACAAACAAACACTTCCCTTGATAAGCACCTTCCAGCCGACGCATTAGAACGCAGTGGTGGTGACGTGTTTGTTACATTCCCCATTCGTTTTGAAGAAGGGGTCTTTCACATGGAAACGGTGGAAGGAAATGTTGACCTGCGTCTGCTAAACCTGTTGGTCAAGGTTTCTATCGTAACCAAAAGTGAAGGTCATGTTGTTGATTAATATCGGTTAGCGTCGATTAATCAGCGCCTATTTATAAGCAGAGATTTAATTTCAGCAATGGCTTTGCCCGGATTAAGGTTTTTGGGGCAAGTATTGGTGCAGTTCATGATGGTGTGGCAACGATATAACCTGAACGGATCATCCACGTTATCTAGGCGTTCACCCGCGGCCTCGTCACGGCTATCGGCTATCCAGCGATAGGCCTGCAACAAAATGGCAGGGCCCAAGTACCTGTCGCCATTCCACCAATAACTGGGGCAACTGGTTTGGCAGCAAAAACATAAAATGCATTCCCACATTCCATCTAACTCAGCCCGTTCGTGGGTGCTTTGCAGGCGTTCCGAGGTGGGTGGGGGCGTATCAGATTTAAGCCATGGTTCAATGGATGCGTACTGGGCATAGGGAACGGATAAATCAGGCACTAAATCCTTGATAACTGGCATATGGGGAAGAGGATAAATTTTTATCTCGCCACGAATATCGGCAATGGGTTTGGTGCAGGCAATGGTGTTGGTACCATCAACATTAAAAGCACAACTACCACAGACGCCTTCGCGGCATGAGCGACGAAATGTCAGGGTAGAATCAATTTCGTTTTTTATTTTTACCAGCGCATCCAAAACCATCGGTCCGCAGGTATCCATATCAACATAAAATGTATCTATGCGGGGATTTTCTGATAAATCGGGATCATACCTATATATTTTAAAGGTGCGGGTATTGGTGGCACCATCAGGCACAGGCCAAACCTTTCCCTTTTTGGGGCGCGAATTTTTTGGCAGCATAAATTCGACCATGTCAGTACACTCTGGCTTTGGGTTCGATATATTCGACTTCGCTGGTTAGCGTCCAGGTATGAACCGGGCGGTAATCCAATTTCACATGCTTGGTTGCATCGACCCAAGCAATGGTGTGTTTCATCCATTCATCATCATTTCTATCGGGGAAATCTTCACGCGCATGGGCGCCACGGCTTTCTTGGCGGGCCAAGGCCGAATGAACGGTGGCCTGCGCGCAATCAAGCAGGTTTTCCAATTCCAATGCTTCAACCAAATCAGAATTCCATATCATTGAACGATCATTAATCCTGACATCATCAATTGAACGGGCGATTTCATCTATTGAAGACTGTCCATCGACCAATGTTTCCTCGGTACGGAAAACGGCGGCATCGCGGTGCATGGTTTTTTGCATAGCCATGCGTATATCGGCGGTTGGTTTGGCACCATTTGCGGTACGCAGGCGTTCAAGCCGGGTGAGCGCTGGGTCTAATAATTCTTTGGCAATTGGTTTTTGATCGGCCCCGGGTGTAACCATGGCCCGTGCGCGCAAAGCGGCGGCGCGACCAAATACAACAATATCCAGCAACGAATTAGTGCCAAGGCGATTTGCACCATGAACCGAAACGCAGGCGGCCTCGCCAATGGCCATTAGCCCCTGGCATACGGCATCTGGGTCTTTTTCTGTCGGGCGCAAAACTTCGCCATAAATGTTGGTGGGTATGCCGCCCATGTTGTAATGCACGGTTGGTATAACTGGAATGGGTTCTTGGGTAACCTCGACGCCGGCAAATACTTTTGCGCTTTCAGAAATGCCCGGTAAACGTTCACCCAAAATATCGGCACCTAAATGTTCCAAATGCAGTTGTATATGATCGCCATCTGGACCAAGGCCGCGACCTTCACGGATTTCCATGGTCATGGCACGCGACACCACATCGCGCGACGCCAAATCTTTGGCTGTGGGCGCGTAGCGTTCCATAAATCGCTCGCCATTTGAATTGGTAAGATAGCCACCTTCGCCACGTGCACCTTCGGTAATTAGTACGCCTGCGCCATAAATGCCAGTGGGATGGAACTGAACGAACTCCATATCTTGCAATGGTAATCCAGCCCTGGCCACCATGCCGTGACCGTCACCGGTACAAGTATGTGCAGAGGTGCACGAAAACCATGCCCGACCATAGCCACCGGTGGCCAATACCGTTTGTTGGGCCTGAAAGCGGTGAATGGAGCCATCTTCAAGGTTCCACGCAACCACGCCACGGCAAACGCCTTCTTCGTCCATGATTAAATCAATGGCAATAAATTCAACAAAAAATTCTACATCACGTTTTAGCGCCTGCTGATAAAGGGTGTGTAAAATAGCGTGCCCGGTTCTATCGGCCGCGGCACAAGCGCGCGGAACTGGTGCTTCGCCAAAATCTCGCATGTGTCCGCCAAATGGGCGTTGGTATATTTTACCATCTTCGTTTCTAGAAAATGGAACGCCGTAATGTTCAAGCTCGTGAACGGCGGCAACCGCATTTTTGCACATATATTCGATGGCATCTTGATCGCCAAGCCAGTCTGACCCTTTGACCGTGTCATACATATGCCAGCGCCAGTTATCATCGGCCATGTTACCCAATGCCGCACCTATACCGCCTTGGGCCGCAACCGTGTGCGAACGGGTGGGAAATACCTTGGTGATGCATGCGGTTTTCAAACCAGCCGAGGTCATGCCAAGGGATGCCCTAAGCCCTGCACCACCTGCACCAATTACAACGCAGTCATAAGTATGTTCGGTAATGGGGATTGCTTCGCTCATAATACCTCTATCCAGCAAGGGAGATTTTTAAAACTGCAAATACGCTTGAAGCGGCAAATAACATGGTTCCGTATTTTACTACCAAAATCATTGCCATCTTTACCGGTTCTGAATGAACATAGTCTTCGACTACTACCGTTACACCAAGTTGTGCATGGTGAAAAAGAGTAATCACAAACAGCACCAGAAAAACTGAATTACCAAATTCTGATGCCCACATATGAAACGATTGATAATCAGCACCCGTCAGCGTGATTAGCGAATACATAAACCACATGGAAAGCGGCAATAGCGCAACCGCGCTCATTCGTTGCGCCCACCAATGATGCACACCTTCGCGGGTTGAGCCAAGCCCGCGCACGCGAGAAAGATTAGAGCGAAGCTGACGTTTATTGTTAGATGTTCCTGCCATCACCCCCCCCCTATAACTTGCCGACGTGGCCATAGGCCCACATCCAGCTAAGAAACGTCAATGCGATGGAGCTAATAACAACAATTGCACCGGTGATGCGAAGCCTTACCAAATCAAATCCCCAGCCCATATCCCAGCCAAGGTGCCTAAGCCCATTGAGCAGGTGATAAAAAAGAGACCAAGTAAAACCAAAAAGAACAAGCCGGCCAAACCATGATTCAAGCACCACTTGGGCGCGGGCGAATGCTTCGGGGCCATAGGCCGCCGCCGCCAACCAATAGGTCAACAGCATGGCTGCTAAAACCAACACCATGCCGGTTAAACGGTGGGTAATGGAAAGAATCGAGGTTACCTGCGGGCGGTAAACCTGTAGATGGGGCGAAAGTGGTTTATTATCGTCTTGCATGCTGCGGTTGCCGCTCTAATCCATAATATGGGCCATCATATATACTTATTACTTTGGAGCCCAATTTCCCCTTAGTCAACGCCAGCCTATATTTAGCCACATATATTAAATTGGTATTAGAACCGTATAATCAAGGTCAAGCACGACCGTATGGTCATATTCATCTTCGCCGCTACGATATGGAAATCCTTTGGTGCTTTGGTTTTTACAAACCACCGTGCGTAGACGAAGCGAGCCTATATCTCCCCTACTAGGTACTTCGTCCTTGCTCAATATTTCTGACCACGCATAAAGAGTATCTCCGGCAAAAACCGGGGCCGCATGATTGCCGCCGTTAATGGATGCCACCTTGAAAGCATTAGCAAGGCCATTAAAGCTAAGGGATCGGGCAATTGAAATAACGTGACCACCATAAACCAAGCGTTTCTTAAAGCGTGTTTCCTTTGCCATTAAACCGTCAAAATGCACACGAGCGCTATTTTGATAAAGCCTAGTAGCCATCTGATGCTCTGCATCTTCAACCGTGTGTCCGGCAATGTGCTCTATGCGTTCGCCAACATCATAATCACCCCATTTATAGGGACTGCCGGAAAGCTCAATATCATAGGCGGACATGTCCAAGGCATCTGGAATGAAAATATCTTTAGGCGTGGCAATTTGTTTTGATTCCGGTGTAAGAAATCCAGAAATTTCTGCATCTGGATCGCGTTTGGGTATCAGCAACCAACGCACAAAATCCACCACCCGCTCATCGTTTTGGTTGGTACCTTCGGTGCGGACCCAAACTATCCCCGATTTACCATTAGAATTTTGCTTTAACCCAATAACGTTTGAAGTTGCCTTTAGTGTATCACCGGGGAAAACAGGGTTTCCAAAACGCCCAGCCCCATAGCCAAGATTAGCCGTGGTATTTAAAGAAATGTCGCCAACGGTTCTTCCAAAAATAATGTGAAATACCAAAAAATCATCAAGCGGAGCCGCATCCAAGCCTAAGTCCATAGCAAAGGTATCAGAAGAATTTAATACAAAACGTGAACCGTAAAGTGCGGTGTAAAGCGCAACATCGCCTTCGCTAACCGTGCGCGGTATAGGATGTACAATTTTTTGCCCCAGACGAAAATCTTCAAAAAAATTTCCGTCGCTGGCTTTGCTGCTGATTTTTATATTTGTTTCGCCGCTCACTGGAACTTACCCTCACTTCATCCCGAAAACTTGCTTTATGAAGCTGACGGACCGTTGTCTCGAATCTTTGGCGGCTTTCTCGTTATATTCTTGAATGGATATTCCACCTGAAGAGATCGAGTCTTTTCCGCGGCTCGATCCTTTCTTGTCAAATCCATGATGAGTCTTCGGATAAATTTTCATGGTGACAAGACCTGGATTTGTTTGTTCGTAATCTTTCGCCCACTTTTTGCACGATTTACCATCACTGTAGCTATCTAAATCCCCATTAAGAACAAGCAGCGGCGCACCAGTGACTTTTTTATCGAGTTTTTGTCGTTTACAAGCCGGATAAAAGGCAACGTGCGCAGCAAACCCCTTCTCGTTAGCTTTTAAAGATTCGTTTTTCAAAATCATCCTCATGGATTTTACAGCTATCGACCCGCCGAAGGAAAATCCCATAATGGCGATTCGATCTCCATCGATTGAGGGTTCGGCTCGTAAGGTTCGCAGCGCACCGAAAGCGAAAGGCACAGATTTCCCGGCTTTCGGTCGATTTTTTGCACTTGTGAAGATGCCCGTATGGAAATCCACTTCGAATACAGCGATGCCAGCCTCTAAGAAAGCGGGACGATGAAAGTTGTATCGCTCACCGGAGAATCCAGTGCCGTGAACCAGCACCACTGTTGGAAAAGGTTTGTTTCCGACAGCGGGCAAATGGAGCTCTCCACTCAAGGGTTGTGCTTTTTTACCAAGGCTTTTGAACTCTAAAGTTTTTGCAAAAGCAGGAGAACCAATCGATACCACCAACGCGACGAAGATAACGGTAATTATTTTGAATCGTGAGTGCATTATTTTATCTTCCTAATCCCATGTCCAAATACTATTTAGAGAATACGATAAACTTTTATCCCTATTTAATATACCATTTTTCATTTGGCGAATGAGGCGCAAACAAAGAATATAAGAAACCTGATTACTGCACATAACTGCAAGACAGCCTTTGTTTGGGTTATAGGCCAGTTAATTTATATCTGCCTCAAGTTCATCAATGCGCCCGGACATTTTTACAATTCTGCGGGCTTCAACAATATGAAGATTTTCAACTAATTTGCCGTCTATTACAACAACCCCCTCGCCCTTGGCCCGGGCGGCATCAAATGCGGCAATAATATTGTTTGACCATTTTACCTCATCAGCCGATGGGGCATAAATCTCATTAGCTTTAGATATGGTTTTGGGGTGTATCAAGGTTTTGCCATCAAAACCAAAATCCTTTCCTTGTGTACACGATTGCTCAAATCCTTCGCCATCACCCAAATCAAGATGAACCCCATCTAAAATAGAAAGGCCATAAGCGCGGGCAACCAAAAGACAGTGACCAAGGCTCATCATCATTGGAATGCGTTCACGGGTATGATGGGCATGAAGGTCTTTGGCCAAATCAGATGTCCCCATAACCAAACAAGAAATACGCGAGCTGGCGCTGGCGATAAGTTCCGTGCGCAAAACACCGCGTGGGGTTTCAATCATGCACCATATTTTCATATCATCAGACGCACCTGACTCGGTCATAATATGTTCAAGTTGACGCACCGCGTGGGCGCTTTCGGTTTTGGGTAAAAGTATAGCATCGGCACCCGAAGATGCGGCGCGCGCAATATCTTTGTAGCCCCAGGTAGTATCTAGCGCGTTGACCCTAACAACCACCTCGCGCTTGCCATAGCCGCCTTGTTTAATGGCCTCTACTACTTGTTTGCGGGCTAGCTTCTTGGCATCGGGGGCAACCGAGTCTTCAAGGTCCATTATAATGGCATCGCAAGCCAGGCTGCGGGATTTTTCCAGAGCGCGGACATTGGCGCCCGGCATATACAAAGCGCTTCTTCGGGGGCGAGATGTGTTTGGCATAGGGGGGAGGTCTCCAATTAGGCTATGATGTGGTTACGGTTGGTTAAAAACAGTCAAAAATATGCGCCCTGATAGCCCGGCTGGCAAGTTTGCTGAATATTAACAAGCGATGTTATATTCTCCATATGGAACGCAAAACTTGGATATTTCAGGGCTAATCAAGTGGCCCGTTGCATAGTTGAGACCCTGATAAATGTCGGATTATCTAAAAAATATCAAAATCTTGGTGGTCGATGACAACCCTTTCATGCGCACCATCGTGCGCCGGGTTCTTAGCCAATTTAATGCCGAAGAAGTGCGCGAAGCCAAAGATGGGGTCGATGCCATGGATGCCCTTACCTTGGGTGATTTCAAACCTGATATTATAATTACCGACTGGATGATGGAGCCGTTAGACGGGCTGGAATTAACCAAATGGATACGCACCGGTGAAGACACCCCTGATCCATTTCTGCCCATAATAATGATGTCGGCACATTCCGAACGCGGTCGCGTTACCGAAGCTCGCGATGTGGGTGTAAATGAATTTTTGGTAAAACCACTTTCGGCAAAATCAATTATGCGGCGCATTCAAACAATTATTGAACACCCGCGCGCATATGTGCGCACCGATAATTATTTCGGGCCAGACCGCAGGCGCCATGATAAACCGTTCCTTGGGCAGGAACAACGCAATGATTATGATTTAAAAACCGTCGAACAGTTAGCCGATGAACAAAAAATTGGTATTGGCGCATCTGCGATCAATACAAAACCTTAAATATCCAAAATTAATTAGACAGATAATCTTCAATCAATGCTTCTGCAATTTGCACTGTATTTAAAGCCGCACCTTTACGCAGGTTATCAGACACAACCCACATGCTAAGCCCGTTTTCAACGGTGTTATCAACCCGCAAACGCGAAACAAAAACTGCATCTTCGCCCGCACATTCTGCCGGCGTGACGTAGCCTTCATCTTGACGATGATCAATCACGGTAATGCCGGATGCGTTCTTTAGCGCATCACGGGCGTCTTCTTCGGATAATGGGTTTTCAAATTCAACATTTATTGCTTCGGCATGACCAATAAATACCGGCGCCCGAACGCAAGTGGATACCAGCTTGATATCGGGGTCGAGAATTTTTTGCGTTTCAACCGCCATTTTCCATTCTTCTTTGGTTGAGCCATCATCCATGAAGACATCAATATGCGGTATCACGTTAAACGCAATTTGTTTGGTAAATTTTTGTTTGGTTTTTTCGATCGGTTGGTTGGTAAAAATACCACGGGTCTGATTAAACAGCTCATCCATGGCGTCTTTGCCGCCACCCGATACCGACTGATAAGTGGCAACCACTACGCGCTTGATTTTTGCCAAATCATGCAAAGGTTTTAATGCCACCAACATTTGAATGGTCGAACAATTAGGATTGGCAATAATGCCTTTGTTGGTGTAACCGGCGATGGCTTCGCGGTTTACTTCGGGCACCACCAACGGCACATCTGGGTCCATGCGAAACTGCGACGTGTTATCAACCACAATTGCACCAGCGGCCACTGCCTTGGGTGCAAATTCGGCAGATACTTTTGCCCCGGGGCTGGAAAGCACAATGTCGGTTCCAGTAAAATCAAAATTGGCAAGGTCTTGCACTTTTAAGCGTTTGTCATCGCCATAAGATGCTTCCATTCCAACCGAGCGACTGGAAGCTAGCGCCACCACTTCGTCAGCGGGGAAATTTCTTTCATACATGGTTTGTAGCAATTCGCGCCCAACATTACCCGTGGCACCAACTACCGCTACTTTGTAACCCATTTTGACCTACTCCTGATTTTGGGTCGGAAAACCTAGTTCAACTTGTCCAATTCTGCAACTACCGCTTCGCCCATTCCAGCAGTGGTAACTTCCCTCGCGCCAGCGGTCATGATATCTGCGGTTCTGAGGCCTTGGCTCAACACGGTTTCTACTGCTTTATCTATCATGTCGGCATCTTCGCTCAAATCGAACGAATAGCGCAAAAGCATGGAAAACGACAATATGGTAGCCAGTGGATTGGCTTTGTTTTCGCCTGCGATATCCGGCGCCGAACCGTGAACTGGTTCGTACATGGCGGGGATTTTTCCGGTTTCCGGGTCGCGTGAACCAATGGAAGCAGACGGCAACATGCCGAGCGATCCGGTCAACATGGCGGCGCAATCTGATAAAATATCACCAAACAGGTTATCGGTAACAATAACGTCGAACTGACCGGGCCAGCGCACCAATTGCATGGCACAGTTATCGGCATACATATGGCTAAGCTCAATATCGGTGTTGCCGTTCTGATGGACCTTGGTTGCCACCTCGCGCCAAAATACGCCCGATTCCATTACGTTGGCTTTTTCTACCGAGGTAACTTTTTTACCGCGCTTGCGTGCCAAATCAAACGCAACTTCCATGATGCGTTCAATTTCCGGTTCGGAATATATTTGGGTATCAAGGCCGTAACGAACCCCACCCCGTACCTCAACCCCACGGGGTTGGCCGAAATAAACGCCTGCGGTCAGTTCGCGCAAAATCATTATATCCAAACCTTTGACCACTTCGGGTTTTAGGGTTGAAGAATCAATAAGTGCATCAAACACAATGGCTGGGCGAAGGTTGGCAAACAAATCCAAATCTTTGCGCAGGCGCAAAAGCCCTGCTTCGGGCCGGGCCTCGCGCGCAACGTTATCCCATTTTGGCCCGCCAACTGCACCCAATAAAACCGCATCGGCGGATTTTGCTTTTTCCATGGTGGCGTCGGTTACGGCGCATCCGTGCGCGTCATAACAAGCACCGCCAACTAAATCTTCTTCTACGTTGAATTTAAAATGACGTTTTTCGCCCATCCAATCGACAATGCGCTTGGCCTCGTTTACGACTTCGGGCCCGATACCGTCACCGGGAAGCACGAGAAGGTTTTTGTTGCTGGACATTTTTTGTTCCTTATCTCGATCTCGTTATTTATTTGACCATCCATGGTTGAATGGTTTTTTGTTTTTCTTCGTAAGAGCTAATTTTGTCTGATTTTTGTAATGTTAGCCCAATATCATCGAGGCCTTCTAACAAGCAATGCTTGCGGAACGGATCAATTTCAAAATTAACCACACCACCATCGGGGCCGGAAATTGTTTGTGCTTCAAGGTCGATGGTCAACGTTGCATTAGCGCCACGTTCGGCATCGTCCATTAATTTTGCCAGCGTTTCTTCATCTACCTTTATGGGTAACATTCCGTTTTTAAAACTATTGTTATAAAAAATATCGGCGAAGCTGGTGGAAATTATTACCTTGATACCGAAATCGTTTAACGCCCACGGTGCGTGTTCGCGCGACGAGCCACAACCAAAGTTATCGCCCGCAACAATTATTGATGCGTTTCTATAAGCGTCTTTGTTAAGCACAAAATCAGGGTTTTCCGCGCCATCATCAAGAAAGCGCATCTCATCAAACAAGTTTTTACCCAGACCTTCGCGTTTGATGGTTTTCAAAAACTGTTTAGGGATAATCATATCGGTGTCGATATTGCGAATAGGCATGGGTGCGGCAACGCCGGTTATTTTGCTAAACTTTTCCATTTTATTGCCCCTCGTCCTTCAGCTTGCGCACATCAGTAAGACAGCCTTTTATCGCCGCCGCCGCGGCCATGGCTGGGCTAAGTAAATGGGTGCGCCCGCCTTTGCCTTGCCTGCCTTCGAAATTACGGTTTGAGGTTGAGGCCGAACGCTCGCCCGGTTCTAACTTGTCATCGTTCATGGCCAAGCACATGGAACAACCCGGTTCGCGCCATTCAAAACCTGCGGCAATAAATATTTTATCAAGGCCTTCTTCTTCGGCCTGTTCTTTTACTAAACCTGAGCCGGGAACAACCATTGCGCCAACGTGGCTGGCGACCTTGCGCCCTTGGGCAACGGCGGCGGCAACGCGTAAATCTTCTATCCGGCCATTGGTGCATGAGCCAATAAACACCCTATCAATGGGCGTGCCCTCGATGGGGGCTCCAGCTTTCAAATCCATATAGGCAAGTGAGCGTTCCCATGCGGCACGTTTTTCTGCATTGGGCTCATCCGCCGGATTAGGGATATTGCCATCAATGGTAATTACGTTTTCCGGGCTGGTGCCCCAGGTTACTTCTGGCACCAGTTTTGATATGTCTAATTCAACCACAACGTCGAACTTGGCGCCTTGGTCGGTTTTAAGGCTTTTCCAATATTCAACTGCCTGTTCCCATGCGGCGCCCTTAGGCGACATGGAGCGACCCTTAAGATATAAAAATGTTTTTTCATCCGGCGCAATAAGTCCGGCGCGCGCGCCTGCTTCGATAGTCATATTACAAACCGTCATCCGCCCTTCCATGGAAAGGGCTCGAATGGCCGGGCCAGCGTATTCAACCACGTATCCGGTACCACCAGCGGTGCCAATTTTACCAATAATGGCAAGCACCATGTCTTTGGCTTCAACGCCCGCTGGTAATTCACCAGTTACGTTTATCAGCATATTTTTTGCAGGTGATTGTAACAGGGTTTGCGTTGCCAAAACGTGTTCGACCTCGGACGTGCCAATACCGAATGCCAATGCACCAAATGCGCCATGGGTTGCGGTGTGGCTATCGCCACAAACAATAGTTGTTCCGGGCAAGGTAAAGCCCTGCTCCGGGCCAACAATGTGAACTACGCCTTGGCGAATATCATCGGTGGGAAAATAAGGAACGGAAAAATCAGCAACATTTTTTTCTAAGGTTTCAACCTGAATACGTGATTCAGCATTTTTGATACCTTTTGAACGATCAACTGTCGGCACATTATGGTCGGCAACTGCCAATGTTGCATCGGGGCGATGAACGCTTCGCCCAGCATTGCGCAAGCCTTCAAACGCCTGTGGGCTGGTTACTTCATGAACCAGATGGCGGTCAATATAAATGAGGCAGGTTCCATCGTCTTGCACATCAACCAGATGCGCGGCCCATATTTTATCGAAAAGTGTTTTTGGTTCGTTCATTAGGATTCCTCAAGTGGGATTTTCTCAAGGTTGAGAGCTTAAAGTTAAATAATTATGTTCATATCCGGCACCGGGAAAAATATTCCTGATGCCGGATTAAATTACGAACAAATATAAAACCTTTATTATTTGGTTTTATTCGCTGTCGGTTTTAGCTGCTGGTGTAGCAGTTGTTTCCGGGGCTTTTTTCTTTGCAGCTTTTGCTTCTGCTTTGCCTTTGGCTTTCTTTTTCATTTCAGCCTTGGCTTCTGCAGCAATCGCTTTTTCGTCAGCGGTGATTTTCGCTTTGTAACCATCGGTCTGTTCGGCGATACGAGCACGCTTACCAGTACGGCCACGCAGATAATAAAGTTTAGCCCGGCGAACATCGCCACGGCGTACAACTTCTATTTCTGCAACGTTAGGTGAATAAAGTGGGAATACACGTTCCACACCTTCGCCCGATGAAAGCTTGCGCACGGTGAACGATGAATTTATTCCATCATTTTTGCGTGCAATACAAACACCTTCAAATGCCTGTAGGCGTTCGCGCTCGCCCTCAATAATCTTCACGTTGACACGGATTGTGTCACCGGGATGAAACTCGGTTATTTTGCTTTCACTGGTTAACTTTTCCAGCTGTTCGCTTTCGAGCTTTTCAATAATATTCATGGCTCTCGTTCCTTCTTCTTCCAAATAATCTTTAAACTTCTAAATCCAAAACTTCTAATTATCTCTATTCCGATTTTTCATCTGGCTTTGCATAAGCCTTCCAAAGATCGGGGCGGCGTTTGCGGGTTGTTTCTTCCGCGCGCTGGTGCCGCCAGCTACGAATTTTTTCATGGTTGCCAGATAACAAAACCTCTGGCGCCTTCATCCCTTCCCATTCGCGGGGTCGGGTATAATGAGGGTATTCAAGTAACCCTTTTTCAAAACTTTCCTCTTCTAACGAGGCTTCACTACCCATAACCCCGGGTAAAAGCCTTATGGTCGCATCCAGCAAAACCAATGCTGCAACTTCACCACCGGAGAGAACAAAATCGCCAATGGATATTTCCTCCACGGCGTGCCTTTCCAGCACTCTTTCATCGACCCCCTCAAAACGCCCGCACAGCAATGTTGTGCCGGGGCCCTTTGCCAAATCACGTACCCTTGCCTGGGTAAGCGGTTTTCCCCTGGGTGTCAGGTAAACCAATGGTGTCTTAACCTTTTGATTTTCCTGTGTTTTTCTGATGGCCGCATCAACCACATCGGGACGCAATACCATTCCAGCTCCGCCACCCAGTGGGCTATCATCAACGGTGCGGTGTTTATCGCTTGCAAAGTCGCGAATGTCCACCGTTTCCAACTGCCACAGCCCATTTTCAAGTGCCTGTCCGCTAAGGGATCTGCCAAGGGGGCCGGGAAACATTTCTGGGTAAAGGCTCAGAACTGTTGCCTGCCACTTCCTAGTTGATGCGCCGTTCACGGGCTGGGTTTCCTTTTTTCTCCTTCTTGTTCTTTGGCTTGTTCTTCTTCTTCTGGCCTAACTAGCAATCCTTCTGGCGGGACCACCACAATTAGACCTTTTTCCAAATTAACCTCTGGCACCACATCAAGGGTAAACGGCACCATTTCATTTTTACCTGAGGCAAGCTCGACTTCTAAAACCGGGCCTGCGCCAAAATCATCGGCCAGCACAACCCGGCCCCATTTTTTTCCATCCACTAACACCGCGTCAAGACCGACAAGCTCTGAGAAATAAAATTCATCCTCGTCTAGCTTTGGCATTTGTTCGCGGCGGACAAACAACTTTAAACCACGAACATTTTCTGCCGCTGTGCGGTCTTCTACTCCTTCGATACGTGCCGTAACGCTTTCCTTGCGTTTGCCTGTTACTTTTATTTTGTAACAAGCCTTTCCTGTTTCATCTGTAAGCTCGCCATACGATCCAATATCGGCTGGATTGTCGGTAAAACTTTTAACCCTGACCTCGCCCTTTAACCCGCGGGCTGCGCCCACGACACCCACCAAAAGCAGGCTTTCATTAGTTGCTGGGTCAGGCTTGTTCACTTTTGCCTACACTTTAAAAGGCCTGAGGGAATTAACCCTCAGCCTTTTCCTCAGCTACTTCTGGTGCAGGTGCTTCTGCTACTGCTTCTGCCGGAGCTTCTGCCGGAGCTTCTGCTGGAGCTTCTTCTACAGGTGCGGGGGCTGCTGCGGCTGCGGCTGCTTCTTCAAGTTTAGCCTTGGCTTTCTCTTCGCGTTCTTTCAAACGTTCAAGGGTGCGAGGCTTGGGCTTGTCTTTTTTGGTTTGCGTTGGAATCGCGCGCGCTTCCATGATGCCAGCACCGGCAAGAAAACGATGAACGCGATCGGATGGTTTTGCGCCTTCGCCCAACCAATGCTTGATGCGGTCTTCAACCAGCGTTACGCGGCCGGCATCGTCTTTTGCTAGCATTGGGTTATATGTGCCAACCCGTTCGATGTAGCGGCCATCACGGGGGCTACGGGTATCAGCAACAACGATACGGTAGTAAGGGCGTTTTTTAGCACCACCCCTTGAAAGTCTTATTTTAATCGACATGTTGTTTTGTCCTTGTCTATTTATGTTTGTCTGTTTGTTAAAAAAATTGTTCGAATATCTAAAAAAATTATCTAATCGGTGGCATGGGTGGCATGCCGCCCATCATTCCTGGTGGGAACATGCCTCCACCTTTTTTGCCCATTTTGCCTGCCTTTTTCATCATCTTGTTCATCATGTCAAACTGTTTGATGAGGCGGTTTACTTCTTGTACCGTGGCACCTGCGCCTGCGGCAATACGTTTCCTGCGCGAACCATTTAAAAGTTTATGGTTGCTGCGTTCTTTGTTTGTCATAGACAAAATAATTGCCTGCTGGCGACCAATGGCGCCATCGCTAACGTTGGCATCTTTTATTTGGTTCTTTAGCTTTCCCATTCCGGGCATCATGCCCATCAAACCTTTGATGTCGCCCATCTTGCGAAGCTGGCCTAGCTGGTCTGCCATATCGCCCAATGTGAAAGAACCTTTGAGCATTTTTGCGGCAGCTTTTTCGGCGTCTTCTTGTTCAATAACCTGCGAGGCACGTTCAACCAAACCAACCACGTCGCCTTGGCCTAAAATAGAACCGGCAACACGCTGGGCGTCGAATACTTCTAGCTGGTCAAGTTTTTCACCAACGCCAAGGAATTTTATCGGCGCGCCGGTTTCGGCCTTCATCGATAGTGCCGCACCACCGCGGGCATCGCCATCAACACGAGTTAGAACGATACCGGTTATTCCAATTTTTTCTTTAAATTCGCGCGCAACGTTGACCGCGTCTTGTCCGGTCATGGCATCTGTTACTAGCAATGTTTCAGATGGGTTTGTTGCTTTGCTTACTTCTGCAACTTCGTCCATTAATTCTTTATCGCTGTGCAGGCGGCCTGCGCTATCAAGTATCACAACGTCATATGCTTCGGTGGCGCCAACTTTTAACGCGCGCTTGGCAATTGCAACTGGTAGTTCACCAAACACAATGGAAAGCGTTGTTATTTCTGTTTGTTCGCCCAGTTGCGCCAGCTGTTGTTGGGCTGCCGGGCGATAAATATCTAATGACGCCATCAAGACTTTTTTCTTGTCAAAACCTGTCAAACGTTTTGCTATTTTTGCGGTGGTAGTGGTTTTACCCGAACCTTGCAGGCCAACCATCAAAACCACATTTGGCGGGTTGCCATGAACCCGCAGCGGTTCGGCATCGGCACCCAGCATTTCAACCAGATTGTCATGAACGATTTTGATGACCATCTGCCCCGGCGTTACCGAACGCAGAACATCTTCGCCCAGGGCGGCATCACGAACGCGGGCAATAAAATCCTTAACAACCGGCAATGCAACATCGCCATCAAGCAGTGCCACGCGAACTTCGCTCAGCGCTGCATCGACGTCAGCCTCGCCCAAGCGGCCGCGCTTGGTCAGGCCATCAAGAATACTGCCTAGTTTTTCGCTCAAATTCGCAAACATGCGGTCTTAAAACCCTTTATAATTAGTCAAACGCAAACATAATTAACCAAACGCAAAACGCGCCAGCGCGCGAAACTCGCGGACTGGCGTCACTCCTCAAAGCGCAGTAGATGCTCAAGGCTATTGGAACGGACGGCAATCTAGGCGTGAGCGGGGATTAAGTCAACTCTAGTATCAATCGCTAGAAGCCTATGGAAAAATGTGGCTATATTTGGCATATATTTATATTCTACGTGACTATATATGCGTGTATATTTGAATTAAATATACCAATATCAACAACTCTGTAATATAAATTTCAATAATAAATATAATAGCAATAGATCTTTTGAAGGCTAAAATGGCTAGAAAACCACCCCGCGATGAACCGGATCCGGTTGATTCTCACGTTGGAATGCGATTGCGCGCCAGACGTGTAGGCATGCGTATTAGCCAGTCCGATATTGGCAAAAAACTGGGCGTTACCTTCCAGCAAATCCAAAAATATGAAAACGGCACCAACCGGGTTGGTGCTAGCAACCTTTTCCGCTTATCAGATGCGCTAAACGTGCCGGTTGCATATTTCTTTGAAGATATGCCCAAGGGCGTTAAAGGCGGGCTCTCAGAAACATCTCAGGATGGATTTAAGCATGGTAAAGCCGATAGCAAGGCCGATGCCAAGGTCCATGACCCAATGTCAGAGCCAGAATCCATTAAATTGGTGCACAACTATTTTCGCATAGACAGCCCGGCCGTGCGCCAGCAAGTGTTCCAGTTGGTTAAATCCATAGCCGATGACGAGGCGACCAAGGACGGCAAAAGTAAAAAGTAATTTTTTGCCGTTTTTTTGCCCCTCTTTTACCCCTTGGTGCCGTGCGCTCCCCCAATAAAACCAAATAAATTTCAAATATACTTCCCGCTATTTTAACGGGTAATATATTTTTACTGCTATTAATGATTGTGTATTAAGAAAAAATGCATAGAATCACTTGTGTACCGACCTATATAAATTAAATCCCGTATTTGAATTTTTGTACGGAAAAAACATAGCAACTAAAATAATTGGGGCCGCCTTGAGCAATAAACAAAATGATAGCCATATGGCGTCAGGTGCCAGCAACGGCAAAGAACATGGCAAAGAAAAAGAAGACATTGCCGCCACTAGTATAGCAGAGTCCACATTTGCAAGGCGCATTCGCGTGCTTCGCCGAGTATTAGGCCTCAGCGCATCCGAGCTAGACCGTCAGGTGGGCTTTGGCGCTGGCACGATTGGCAGGCTAGAGCGGGGAAATCAGCGTATTTATGCATCCCATCTTTACCGTGTTGGTGAAACAGCAGGCTATGGGTCTTGAAGGTTCCCAATCGGCGGGCAGACAAGAAAATGAACAAGAAACAATAAATATAAAAAATGATATTGATTTCCTGCTGAAATCGCTTGAAACAACCAGGGCGGATGAAATTCGCGGCAATATTAAAATTGTGACAGACCTTTTAACCGCAGAATTAGCCGACGAATTAAATGAATTAGGCGCCGAAGCTGGCCCAGAAGAAGAATAGCCATAAAGCTAGTCTTGCTGGACTTAAATGGTGTTTAGGCTCATATAATGCCTCATGAGCGAACTTGATTTCATAAAGATGCACGGTCTCGGCAACGATTTCGTCATCCTTGACCGTCGTGACGGGGGAAGCACCCTTTCGCCAGCGACTAGGCGTGCCATAGCCGATAGGCGGGGCGGCATTGGCTGTGACCAATTAATTGTTATGGAGCCAGCCAAAGCAGACGTGGCCGATGTGTTTATGCGTATTTATAACCCCGACGGATCAGAAGCCGGAGCCTGTGGAAACGCAACCAGATGTGTTGCCGCCATCTTGATGGATGAAAAAAATAGCAACCACGTAATAGTCGAAACCATATCTGGATTGTTGGATAGCGAAAAAGGCCCCGGCGGGCTTTATACCGTTGATATGGGCCCGGCCAAATTAGACTGGCGCGATATACCGGTTTTAGAAGCCTGCGATACACTGCATCTTCCGCTTAGCGTCGATGGATTAAGCGATCCCGTCGGAATTAATGTTGGCAATCCCCATGCGGTATTTTTTGTTGATGATGCCAGTGCTATTGACCTTGCTACTATTGGACCGATTATTGAAAACCATAAATTTTTCCCCGAACGGACCAACGTTGAGGTGGTTGAAATTTTATCACCCGACCGTATTCGCATGCGTGTATGGGAACGCGCCGCCGGAATAACCCGCGCCTGCGGAAGTGGCGCCTGTGCCGCATTGGTTGCGGCAGTACGCCGGGGCCTAAGCAACCGTGCCGCCGATGTGGTGCTTGACGGTGGGGTTTTACGAATTGAATGGTTAGCAGATAATAATATTTTGATGACCGGTCCGGTATCCAGCAGCTTTAAGGGCGAGCTGGATCCAGAAATTTTGGCCAACACTAAATAGGCCAATACTTAAATTAGGTAAGTAATAATGAATGCCGCACCAAAAATTGTAACCCTTGGCTGTCGTCTTAACACGCTTGAATCAGAAGTCATACGCGAACAGCTAATTAAGGCAGGCACACCAAATGCGGTGGTGGTAAACACCTGCTCGGTAACTCTCGAAGCCGAAAGACAGGCCCGGCAAACAATTCGCCGTTTAGCTCGCGAAAACCCCGATGCTAAAATAATAGTTACCGGGTGCGCGGCCCAGCTTGACCCCGAACGATTTGCCAAAATGATCGAGGTAGACCGTGTGGTTGGCAACGAAGAAAAACTTTCTGCTGAAACGCTTTTGGGTAATGACGATGACAGTGGCGAAGGCGAAAGCATTTGTGTTTCAGATATTTCTGCCATACGTGAAACAAGCGGCCATTTGGTAAGTGGGCTTGAAGGTCGGGCACGGGCATTTGTAATGGTGCAACAAGGCTGCGATAACACCTGTACATTTTGTATCATCCCAACCGCACGCGGACACAACCGTGCAGTGATGCTAAGCGATATTGTTGCCCAAGTTAAAAAGCTTAGCGCCCAAGGCTACAACGAAATTGTCTTAACTGGTGTTGATATTGCCGCCTATGGCGACGACCTTGATCAATCCATAAATCTTGCAGATATAATCGAAGCGGTCTTGGCCCAAGTTCCTGAGCTTCCCCGCTTGCGCCTTAGCTCGCTTGATCCCGCGCGCATTGATGAGCGCATTATAAATATTTTTGCAACTGAACCACGGCTAATGCCCCATGTGCATCTTAGCTTGCAAGCAATGGACAACATGGTTTTAAAACGCATGAAACGTCGCCATAGCCGTGAGCTTGTGCTTGACGTGGTTGGGCGGCTTAAAACCGCACGTCCAGAAATAGCACTGGGTGCAGATATTATTGCTGGGTTTCCAACCGAAACCGATGAGATGGCCAAAAATACTATTGGCGGAGTAATTAAATTAGGTTTGAATTATTTCCATGTGTTCCCCTATTCACCCCGGCCGGGAACGCCTGCTGAAAAAATGCCGCAATCAGATGGGGCAACCATAAAGGCCCGGGCAAAAACATTGCGAGATGTTGGTGAAGAGCAGCTAGAAAAACGCCTTGCATCGTTAGTTGGTGAAACAATTTCCGTTCTGGTCGAAAGACCTGATAGTGCCCGCAGTGAATGTTTTGCCTCAGTTAAATTAAAAACCGAACAAACGCCCGGTAAAATTATTAAAGTAAAAATTGATGGCGCAAGCGACGGGCAATTATTAGGTCAGGCAGTACAGCAATGAGTTGGTTTAAAAAACTTAAATCAGGTCTGGGGCGTTCTTCGGCACAAATTACCGATGGCATTGGCAACCTATTCACAGGCAAGCGCAAATTGGATGATGCGCTATTAGAAGAATTACAAGACGTTTTGATTATGTCGGATATGGGCGCGCAAACTGCGGCTCTGCTGGTGGGCGAAATAAAACGCACACGGTTTGACAAAGAAGTAAGCGGTGATGAAATACGTTTAGCCCTTGCCGTTGAAATAGAAAAAATACTTGAACCGGTAACCCACCCGTTAGAAATTAACTCAACCTTGAAACCGCATGTGGTTTTAGTTTGTGGTGTTAATGGAGCCGGAAAAACAACAACCATCGGAAAGTTAGCCAAACAATTTAAAGACGAAGGCAAAAGCGTAATGCTAGCCGCCGGTGATACATTTCGCGCCGCCGCCATTGAACAATTGCAAGTTTGGGGCGAGAGAACAAATTCAGTCGTGGTGGCTAGCGCCATTGGTTCTGATTCGGCGTCGCTGGCGTTTGATGCACTTAGCCGCGCAAAAGCAGAAAATATTGATGTTCTTTTAATAGACACTGCTGGACGCTTGCAAAATAAATCAGACCTAATGCAAGAATTAGAAAAAATTATCAGGGTAATTAAAAAGATTGATGAAAGCGCACCCCACGATGTTTTATTGGTGCTAGATGCAACCGTTGGGCAAAATGCCCATTCTCAAGTTGAAACATTTAAACAAATGGTTGGTGTAACCGGGCTAGCAATGACCAAGCTAGATGGCACCGCCAAGGGCGGAGTGGTGGTTGCGCTAGCTGATAAATTTAAATTGCCGGTACACGCGTTAGGCGTCGGCGAAGGCATAGATGATCTTAAATCATTTAAATCCGATGATTTTTCGAAAAGCCTTATGGGGCTGGAAAATTAACCGGATGAATTAGCCGTCTTTATTTTCGCTAATAGCTGTATCTTCATTAGAAAGCGGCATTTCCCCATGTGGATCTGATTGAACCATGTCTGCAACCGCATCATAGGTACGGGCGTTTACTTCCATCTGTTCTTTTAATTCGGAATTCTGTGCACCAATATCGCGAAAAAAAATTGCGGCGTTACGCAATAAATTGGCTGCTACTTCAGCATGATTTGCCATGGGGTGGCTCCTGTTAGATTGGTGTGTTCTTAAACTCTTAGATTCAGATAATAACCTCGTGGAACATCTCCGCGCAATGGCTGTCCGGAATCAAACGTACGTTTGAGGCGTGCCAGAGAGCGAATATTTTCTGGCGTCTCGTCTTGGCTCATTACGCGGGCACGAAATGATACTTCCTCTTGTTCAAGATAGCCTTTGTGTGCCGGAGAAGAAGATTTTGCCACCTGAAATGTCTGGGCTGTATCTTTGACACCCTTTGAAACGGTGGCACTATTTTCGTTTTGCGAGCTCTGGCTATTTTTGCGCGCACGCGCATCAAGCACTGCCTGTGCAGTGTTTATGCGGGACGAGTTAGTGGATGAAAATCTTGATATATCAGCCATAGGGCAAATCCTCGCTCACAATGGTTAACTATTTATCAACCATGGGGTAAACAAGGAGGTTTTTTTTGCATTTAGCGGTAAAAAATGTGGATAAAACCTATCTTTAAGCTTTTACATCCACCTGTTCGCCACGGCCATGGGCGTCAGAGCTACCTTCAGATGCTTCTACCTGAGCGGCACTATTTGCGCTCTGCTGGGCGGCCTGAGTAACCAATGATGATGCTACTTGCTCCATCTGTACAGATTGACGCAAAGCAACCATTGCCTGTTGAACATTAACTGATGCACCTGCTGCTGTTACAGCCATAATATTATCACTCCGTTTTCTACGAACCCGCACCATTTGCTGGTGCTTTTAGGGGTCTAATTTCTGTGGCCCTCTTAAAGATTACGCTTAAATATACGTTTTTTGATGTATATTTGCAAGTAACCTTAATAAGTTGTTAATATTACACGGTTTTTTAAGCTAATTAGCCTTCAAGCGCGGCCACGCCGGGCAGGGTTTTTCCTTCAATCCATTCTAAAAATGCACCGCCAGCCGTTGAAATATATGTGAAGTCATCAGCCGCACCGGCATGTGCCAAAGCCGCAACCGTATCACCGCCACCTGCAACAGACAAAAGCGATCCCGCCTTGGTCAGGCGTGCCGCTGCCTGCGCCGCACCATTGGTGCCTTTATCAAATGGCTCTATTTCAAATGCACCAAATGGGCCGTTCCAGACCAAGGTTTTGCATCCTTCTAGCCTTGTTTCCACGTCTTTGATGGTTGCGGGGCCAATGTCCAACGCCATCATGTCGGCGGGAATTTCATCAATGCCAACAACTTTGCTTTCGGCACCTGCGGCAAATTCTTTTGCTACCACTAAATCAACGGGAAGAACTATTTCACAGCCATTAGCGGCGGCCGTTTTAACAATTTTGCGGGCTTCGTCTGCCATGTCTTTTTCACAAAGAGACGCGCCCACATCATGGCCATTGGCAAAAAGGAATGTATTGGCCATGCCACCGCCAATAATTATCATGTCGACCTTTTTCGATAAGTTGCCCAGAACTTCCATCTTGGTTGAAACTTTGGCTCCGCCAACAACGGCGGCGACTGGTTTTTGTGGGTTGCCAAGCGCACCGCCCAATGCCTCCAGCTCTGCCTGCATCAAACGCCCAGCGGCGGCTGGTAATTTGCGGGCCAAGGCCTCGGTCGAGGCATGGGCACGGTGGGCAGTAGAAAATGCATCGTTCACATAAATATCGCCAATGCCAGCAAGGGCGGCTGCAAAGGCATCATCATTTTTGGTTTCTTCACCATGAAAACGAACGTTTTCAAGCATGGCAACATCGCCATTATTCATAGCGCCGGTAATTTCTTTGGCGCTATCGCCAATGGTATCTGTGGCAAATTTAACGTCCACACCAAGGGTTTTGCCCATGGCTTCGGCTACGGGTTTAAGTGTCATCTCGGGAACCACTTCACCCTTGGGACGGCCAAAATGCGAAAGAATTATAACCTTAGCGCCCTTGGCAATTAGGTCGCGAATTGTGGGAACCGTACGGTCAATGCGGGTGGTATCGGATGGCTTTCCATCATGCATGGGTACGTTGAGGTCTGCGCGAACAAGAACTTTTTTTCCGCTTACATCCATGTCATCGATTGTTTTAAAGGTGTTCATAATAGGTTCCCTGTGTGTCTTTAAGTTAAAAAATATCCGGGGGAAGGCCAAGGACATATGTATTTGGACCAGAGTTATGCGGAAAACGCAGAAAAATGCAAGGGGGATAAGGAAAAATGGTAAAAATTACTGGCTTAAGGCTGGCTTAAGGGTAGTCTTAAAATGGCCTTCATGCCCCCCATTTCCGAACGCCCAAGCTCTAACGAACCGTGATAAAGTTCAGCTAAATCAGTAACTATGCTCAAACCCAGACCAGAACCAGGGGTTGCTTCGTCTAGTCGTTTTCCCCGACCCAGAACCTCGGCAAACTTGTCATCAGGAACGCCGGGGCCGTCGTCTTCTATAATCAAAAATCCATCGCTGGCATTTTTATTGCCACTAACACGAACCTTGGCTTTGGCCCACTTACACGCATTATCCATAAGATTGCCCAGCATTTCTTCCATGTCTTGGCGTTCGCCAACGACACTTAATTCATGAGTATTTACCAATGACAGTTCAATATTGCGCTCTGCATAAATGCGTTCAAGCGTTCGTTTTAGGGCATGGGTTATTTCACCCAAATCAGAAGTCATTCCCGGTACACCAACACCACCAGCGGCACGAGCACGAGAAAGATGGCGAGAAATAAGTTCATTCATTATTTGGGTTTGTTCTTTTACAATATTTTCCCCATCTTCACCCATGCTTGATGCTTCATTTTGCAATATGGCTAATGGCGTTTTAAGGGCATGGGCAAGGTTACCGGCATGGGTTCTGGCGCGCGCTATTACGGCGGCATTATTTTCCAGCAAAATATTTAAATCATTTACCAATGGCTCAACCTCGCTGGGATAATTGCCAGTCATCCTTTCTGCCCGTCCGGCATGAATGTCGGCCAATCGATTTCGCATAAGTTTAAGCGGCCTTAGGCCCAACACCACCTGCACCAATACAGCAGCAGCCATACCCGCGCCCAATATCAACAACGAAAACGCCAAAGTTTCGTTGAATTCTTCCATGGTTTTTTCAATTTCATTGGCGGCACCGGAAACATAAATTGTTAATTCATCGGCTAGCCCCGGCAGGGTAAATGTTTCGGCAACAATTCTTAGTGCTTCTCCCCGTGGGCCGATGGAAGAAAAGCTAATTAACTCCCCCCGTTCGGGCCGGGGCATTTTTTCCAAATCTAATTCTTGATCCCACAATGAACGCGAACGCATGGCGGGTATGTCATTAACCGCTATTTCCCAATACCAGCCTGAAAGCGGGCGCAAATAATCGGGATCCCTGGGATGGCTCGCCATAACCAACTTGCCATCAACAACATCGGAAAATGAAAGCAATTCTTCGATATGACTGTTGAGAGTTTTATCAAAAGATTTTTCAACATGGTTTCTAAAAATCTGCGACAGGGCAATTGCGCCAACCACAAGTGCAATTACAATCCATGCGGTGGAGAACAAAATAAGCCTGAAACTTACCGAGCGGGTAAACATTTAAATGACCTATTCAGCTGGGTTGGGCAGGTTCGGGCGAAACCATTGAATAGCCCCGCCCGCGATGGGTTTTTATAAGTTCAGGAGATAGTTTTTTACGCAACCTGGCAATGAATACTTCTATGGTGTTTGAATCGCGATCAAAATCTTGATCATAAATATGTTCAATTAGTTCTGTTTGCGATACCACACGACCTTGGTGGTGCATAAAATATGAAAGCACTTTTAATTCGTGAGCGGTTAAGGTTATACCTTCGCCATTATTAGTTACCTTGCCAGTTCTGGTATCTAGCAGTACCGGGCCACATTCAAGCAATGGCGAGGCATGACCAGCAGAGCGTCGAATGATTGCACGAACCCGGGCCAGAAGTTCTTCCATGTGAAAAGGTTTGGTCAGATAATCATCTGCGCCGGCATCAAATCCTGAAACTTTTTCATTCCATAATTCACGCGCGGTTAAAATT
>CBFDBQ010000005.1:0-49119 GCA_965603095.1 uncultured Thalassospiraceae bacterium
GTGTGGATTGACGGCGCACATCAAGAAACGCCATTTTATGACAGAAATCAGATGAAGCCCGGCGACAAGATAAATGGCCCGGCTGTTATCGTTGAGCCGGTTGGCACCACGGTGGTTGAGCAAGGATGGCAGGCCAATATCACAGCACAGGACAACATGGTGCTAACCCGTGTTGAGGCCCGGCCGGAACGGGTTGCCATGGGCACCGATGCCGACCCGGTAATGCTAGAAATTTTCAATAATTTATTTATGTCCATCGCCGAACAAATGGGCGCGACCCTTGCCAATACGTCATATTCGGTAAACATAAAAGAACGACTAGATTTTTCATGTGCGGTTTTTGATACACATGGGAATTTGGTCGCCAACGCACCACATATGCCAGTTCATTTAGGATCAATGAGCGATTCTGTTAGGGCAATTATATCTGAGCGCCATAAAAATATGCACCCGGGCGACGTTTATGCATTGAACGCGCCATATAATGGCGGAACTCATCTTCCAGATGTTACTTTAATAACGCCGGTTTTTGATAAGAACGAAAAAGAAATACTATTTTATGTTGGCTCACGCGGCCATCAAGCCGATATTGGTGGCACTACGCCCGGTTCCATGCCGCCCGATAGCACCTCGGTCGAAGAAGAGGGCATCTTAATTGATAATTTTCTACTGGTTGAAGGCGGTACATTCCACGAAAAAGCCATGCGTGATTTGCTAGGCGCTGGCCCCTATCCAGCGCGCAACCCCGACCACAATATTGGTGATTTAAAAGCACAAATAGCGGCCAACGAAAAAGGTGCCCAAGAATTGCATGGCATGATTGAGCATTTTGGATTAAGTGTGGTGCAGGCATATATGGGCCACGTACAAGACAACGCCGAAGAATCCGTGCGCCGGGTTTTGGAAAACCTCAACGATGGTGTTTTTTCATATGAAATGGATAACGGCGGAATAATCAAGGTAGTCATATCCATAAACCGTGAAAACCGTTCGGCAACAGTTGATTTCACCGGAACATCAAACCAGTTACCAAGCAATTTTAATGCGCCCACCTCTATCTCACGGGCGGCAGTTTTATATGTTTTTAGAACATTGGTTGATGATGACATCCCCATGAACGAAGGCTGCTTGAAACCTATTAATATTATTATTCCAGATGGCAGTATGTTATCGCCAAAATACCCGGCGGCAGTGGTGGCGGGCAATGTCGAAACGTCGCAATGCGTGACCGATGCGCTTTATGGTGCGCTGGGTGTAATGGGTGCAAGCCAAGGCACCATGAACAATTTCACATTCGGTAATCAAATTCACCAATACTATGAAACCATTTGCGGTGGTTCAGGCGCCGGTGATGGTTTTGATGGCACCGATGCGGTTCAAACCCATATGACCAATTCGCGCCTAACAGACCCAGAAGTTCTAGAATGGCGCTTTCCGGTTTTGGTCGAACAGTTTTGTATTAGAAAAGATTCCGGCGGGAAAGGTCTAAGTAGTGGTGGTGACGGTGTTATTCGCAAAATTCGTTTCCGCGAACATATGACCGCTTCCATATTATCAGGGCATCGCAAAATAGCGCCCTACGGCATGGCCGGTGGAAATTCTGGCAAGGTTGGTAAAAATTATGTGGAGCGAACCAATGGCGCTATCGAAGATTTAGACAGCACCGATAAAACAGAAATGAATAAAGATGATGTCTTTGTTATTGAAACCCCCGGTGGCGGTGGTTACGGCCCATTAGCAGATTAAAAATTTAAGATGTTTTCAACATTTTTTCGGCCAGCGCTAAATCATCCGCCGTATTTATATTTAAAAATGGATCAATTGGATTTGCCGCATCAGAAACGGGGAAATCAACCCTGACTACGTTTTGGTTTTCAAACCACTGCCCAACTCGGCGCAAACCATCATTTTCAATTGCGTTTTCCAATTTATCTTTTACAGACATCGGCCATAGGGCAAATACCGGATGGTCCCTGCCGGCGGAACACGCAATGGCGGTTTCTCCATTGTCGGCCTTTATGCCCACAATCATTTTTTCAACCATATCATTTGGAAAAAAAGGAGCATCGGTTGCAAACGTCGCCAGCCAACGGGCATTGGGCGCATTTTCCAACGTCCACTGCATTGCCGCCAATGCACCCGCCAATGGGCCAGCAAAACCTGAAATTGAATCTTCCACAACCGGAAAGCCAAGTTTGCTAAATTCCTTATTAGAAGGACCATTTATTATTAATTTTGAAACCTGTGGTTGGGCGCGCGACACTACATGATTTATCAACGAAACACCGCCAAGCAATAACTGGCTTTTATCCTGCCCGCCCATCCTGAGCGAACGCCCGCCAGCCAGTATGGCCCCCACCACCGTACTTTGAGAATTATCCTTGATTTCGCTCATTAATATATGGACCATCTGATTAAATCTTGGGTTTATTATTGATAAATCTGCACAATAATTACATAAAAGACTCCATATGAAAATTGAACTTACAATATGGCAATTTGTTCGCCTGATGGTGTTTCTTGAAGAACACCCAGATACCGGTGGCGATGGCGACTTGCCGCCCCTGTTAGATGCATGGAGCGATGCTTGGCAAGAGGTCGATAAAAACCTTGAAGATCTTTCCGAAGACGACTTTGAAGCCTACGCCGACATGATGATGGATGAAAACGTTACCATAGATGATGTTGCCTCATCCCATGCGCTTAGCGCGGCTGATACGTTGGTAAAAATATCAGAAATGATGCAAGCCGTTATAGAAAATGGTGCCGATGAAGAAAGCAAAGAAAGTCTTGAATTTGAAAAAAGCGAACTTCTTAGGACTGCCGAAAAAATACGCAATCAATTACAATAATATTTAATGAATGCTTGCCGATGGTGTTTCATCGTCATTATCGTCATCGGCTCTAAATACAATAATGCCACTGGCCCCTTCAAGATGGCTGGTTTCAAGATCTGCTGTCATTGATTTAGCCTTTATCGCCGCCCATTCCATTTTTGCTGCAGCGTTTGTATGCCCACCTTCGGCGGCTTGTTCGCCCAAAAGCCTGATGCCGCCTTCTAACATGGCAAACGCGTGCGACAGCGGCAAAGCTTGCTCAACGCTATATTCAAACCCACCGGTTGCTTCAAATGCATCTGCAACTTCGATGAATAGTTCGGACATAACAATAATGTCTTTGGGCAGGGCTTCGGGGTCTATTTGGGTTAACTGTTCGGCCATGTAGCGAACTATTTTGGCAAAAATAATCGGTTCCGCATTTTCCGGAACTTCATCGCCTTCTACAAAATCATCTTGTTCGTCTTGGTCGTTCTGTTCGTCGCTCACGCTTGATATCCTTGGCTATTAAAAATACATGCTATCCACAGACTATATCCTTGGGCGTGGCGGGACAACAGCAGGGTAACAAAAAAACGGGCAGCCCCTACAATATGTAGAAGTTGCCCGTTTTATTAAATTATCAGCTATCAGCCAGTACGTATTTGATTGAGAAATTTATCAACCTCGCCACGCAATAGCTCTGCCTGCTGGCTAAGCTCGCCTGCTGCGCTAAGCATATCAGATGAGCTTTTTCCGGTTTCATCAGCCGCAGAATTAACCTGTGAAATGGTTGAGGCAACTTCGGTGGTGCCTTGTGCGGCTTGCTCCACATTACGGGCAATTTCTTGGGTTGCCGCGCCCTGTTCTTCTACCGCGGCGGCAATGGTTGATGAAATCTCACTCATCTGGCTAATGGTTCCACCGATGGATTCAATTGCCTCAACTGCTTCTTGGGTTGCCCCTTGGATGCTGCCAATTTGTGCGGAAATTTCTTCCGTCGCCTTGGCGGTTTGGGTGGCAAGGTTTTTAACTTCTGATGCCACCACGGCAAAGCCTTTACCGGCATCACCGGCTCGGGCCGCCTCGATAGTAGCGTTTAGTGCCAACAGGTTGGTTTGATCGGCAATGTCGGTAATAAGCGCCACAACCTCGCCAATTTTATTGGCAGCACTGGCCAAGCCCTTAACCTTTTCATTGGCGCCTTCAACCTCGGCCACCGCGGCCGAAGATATTTGAGTTGATTGCGATACCTGCCGCGATATTTCAGAAATAGAACTGGAAAGCTCTTCCGATGCAGACGCCACTGTTTGTACGTTGGTTGATGCTTCTTCCGCCGCCGCCGCAACAACGGTGGATTGCTTTGAGGTTTCCTCAGCCGTACCTTTAACGCTTTCAGCCGAAGACTGCATTTCGGTTGCAGCCGAAGAAACGGAGTTCACAACACCACCGACCGAGTTTTCAAAATCATCGGCCATGGCTAGCATCATGTCGCGCTTTTCTTTTTCGGAACGGGCTTCGTCTTCTTTTTGCTGGGCTTCAAGGCGTTTGACCTCGATAGCATTGGCTTTAAAGACCTCAACCGCTGATGCCATATCGCCTATTTCGTCCGTACGGTCTTGTGATGGAACCTCGGCTTCCAAATTACCCTCCGCCAGCACACCCATAACGTCGGTCATGTTGGCGATGGGTTTGGTGATTGAACGGGCGAAAAATATGCCAATAGCGGTAACCACCAAGGCAATAAGCAAGGCAATAAGCAAAATGGTATTGCGCATTTCAACAACTGGAATATCGACTTCTTCCACGTCTATTTCGGCCATGATGGCCCAGGTTACCCCGTTAAAGGTAAGGGGGCCGTATGCCGAAACCACAGGAATACCGCGGTAATCATCCGTTACCATGAAACCGTCGCTACCGTTAATGCCTTCACGAACAGACGCGGTATCGACCTTGGTATTTAAGATTGAACTGGGATCACCCTCTTCGCGAAAACGTGAATCCGAACGCATGGTTAAATCAGCGCCAACAATATAGCTTTCGCCGCTTTCGCCCATGCCTGCCGCGTTTTGCATAATGCCGTTAATGCGATCAATTGGCATTTGAAAAATTATCGCGCCGTGAAATTCACCGCCGTATTCATAAACCGGGGTCGCCATAAAACTGGCGGGAACACCGGCCGATGGGGCGTATGATGCAAAATCGGTAAAGGCGACAGAGCCGGTTTCTTTGTTCTGGATTTGACGGAAAACTTTTCCTAAATCACTGTCTTTCCATTCGCCGTTTAAAACGTTGGTGGCGTAATCTGCTTCTTTGTAAACCGAATAAACAACATCACCGAATTCATTGAGCAAAAATACATCGTAATAACCGCGCGATTCCATCAACTGGCGGAACCACGGATGATATTTTTTATGAAACTGGCTATAGGCCGAACCATCGGGAGCGTAATCAAGTTTATGCTTTTCACCCGCCGCATTGGGGTTGTCATCAATGTAAAGCTTTTGCGCAACCTTAAGCTTATCAAAGCCAAGCTCGGCAAAGCTGTCTTCTAGATCTTTGATGGCATCTATTGTCATGTTGTTGGTGGCGGCCGTTAGCAGATCTTCTTGGATGGAGCCAAGATAACCATTTAGGTTTGCAATGCGCGCGCCCTTAATGGCTTCCAATTTTTCTGAAGCCGCAACCCCAAGTGCGTCTCCCGCCTTTGTTATTGCCATAAACGACGCGACCCCTAATGCCACAATGGCGAGGATTACAATTACTATTGGCAATTTTGCGGAAATATTTAATTTCATAATTTTAGCTCCAAAAAAACGATCTATATGGCGCCCATAAAAAATGAGAACATAGTATAATGCGGTACCTGATACAGAGCAATGGTGTTGATATATGAATTGGTGAATGCAGATACAACTAAAAGTATCTATTCATATTTAGCCAATAATTGAAGCAATTGTGTCTGCTAACTATTTGAAAAATATAAGATCAACCCCAAGGGTATTGGGCTATATACTGCTAAGTGCCTCGCCGATAATCGGGCCATCTATGCCCATGGCCTCATAACGTTCGGCGATTTCTTTTACCGATGGGTCGGCTATGCCTTCAAAGAAAAGTTTTAGCCTTCGCTTTGTGCCCGCTGCCCAGAAATTCATAATTTTTTTCTGGGTTAGTTCATCGGTTTGATCCATGTCGGCCAAATTAATACTTACACCCAAAAAGTTACAGTTAGCGAAAATTGTAAAGTCATCCATACCTGATGGAGGGGCGGCAATGAAATGTTCAAAAAATGGAAACAGTGGAACAATATTATCTTCCACAACATTCATGGTTATGTTTTCTGGAAAATCAAATATTTCCACAATTATATTGGAACGTAATTCTTTGGGTAATTTTTTTATGGCGGTAACTATTAAAGTTGCACCTTCGTTGCTAACAACTGAATAGGAATTAAGGGGAATAATTAACCGCAGTTTTTTGCCCGCATCGGTCGCCTGTGCCAGCTCAGCAAACGCCGTATCAAGAACAGCTGCATTAATTTTGGCGGTTTTCACCAAATCACCCACATAGGGTATTACATCATTGCCGGATATTACCGTTCCATCAGCCTTTGTTAATATAGGGATCGCACGAAAGGTATTGATTAATTCCTGTCCATTCAAAAGAACAGGTTGAAAGATCGCGCTAATGACAGTTTCTTTTATATTTGCGGCCATAAAATACCCAATAAACCATTTTTCCAAAATTAACTAAACTGACCGATGCCTGATACGCCTGAAATCCTTATTATATGGCTTTCTACCTTGCTTAATATCGTAACAATATTGCAACCTAATAGGTATAGCTGATAGCTTGCGTTACAGGGATTTATTAACGTCCGGGTGGCAAAATATATGATTACCTAACGTTTGCGTTGGTTACATAGCGGCTTTTTTTGCTAATATAAACACTTAATTAAACGTCGGGGCAGCCAAATACTTAAAAATCGAGTAAACATTTTTTGACGCCTGGATAGCCATTTGAATAACAATACTGAGACTGGAATTGAGACTGGGGCGGTTGGGCGTAATGGACCTGATCAGTCTATCTATGAGCGCTCCATAACCTTGCGTTTTCTATTTTGGCTAGGGCGAGCACTAAATCCATTTTCAAGCAAAAAGGATGAGCAAGAGGTTGAGGCCCATTGGCTAGATGAAATTAATGATGCCGCGGAAAATGATGAAGAAATAAACGCAGATGGCGCCAACGAAGATTCTGAAGGGGCCGAAGACCCCAGCCTAATATGGCCAAATAAACGACTTAATATGGTTGAACAGCTTTGGGGTGATGGCTTCATAACGCCGGGTGGCGAAGAATATATAAAAGAATATCTTCCGCTTCTGGCATTAACCGAAAAGCACAGCCTTTTATTGTTGGGGGCAAGCCTTGGTGGAATCGGCAGAACACTGGTTGAAGAAACCGGCGTTTGGGTTACCGGTTATGAACAAGATAAAGAATTAGCCGGCATTGGCAAAGAAAGATGCGTGCTTTCTGCCATGCAACGACGGGCGCCAGTAAAAAAAGCTAATTTTGAAACTCTTGAATTAAAACCACGTTCGTTTGATTTTGCCATATCGTTGGAAAGCCTTTACACGGTTGAACACAAAAAAGAATTATTCGCCAGCGTAGCATCATCACTTCGCAACGATGGCGAGCTTATTTATACCGATCTTGTTTTACCCAATACCGAGCCACCCAATGATGTGGTCAAAAAATGGATGGCGGGCGAACCCCATAAACCACACTTATGGCCAGCTGATGTAACCCAATCATATCTTGGGACGCTTAATTTTGATGTTAGGCCATATACGGATATTACCGGGCTATACCGTATGCGGGTATTGATGGGCTGGCTAAAATTTCTAGACACCATGGACAGGAAAAAGCTAACAGCCATTGCCGAAGATGTGATTTACGAATGCGCCTATTGGACCAGATTAATAAGCGCATTAGAAAGCGGTGGTTTAAAGGTTTATAGTTTTCATGCTTACAAGCTAATGGAAAAGAAAAAATAGTTCAGATGGTGCGCGAATTCAGGCCCGTTATAATTCTTGCATTGCTTTATATATGCGCGGTTGAGATTGCGCTTTGGTTAAACAATGGCGAGATTGCAAATAGCCTTAGCTCATACCTTTATTTTTCATCCACCATAATGCACCGCATTATTCCCAATATATTATTGGTGCTAGCAGGTAGCGGCATTTGGATTTTATGGAAAAATGCAAGCGGTGGCGGCAATAACGAAAGCCTAACTAGGCAATTACTAATTAGTGGGCAAGCCAGCCTTGCCAAGCCTGAACCGTGGATACGGTTACTTATTATGGTGATTTTTTATCAGCCGTTCTTGAATGCATTTTCATTATTTAAAAGTCGAATTCCTGCATTCCAACCGTTTGCATTTTGGGATCAGGCATTTATGGAAATGGACAGATGGCTGCATTTTGGTTTTGATCCGTGGCAAATATCATGGAATATTTTTTCAAGCCCGTGGATGACCTTTGTTATAGATCGTTTTTATATAAGCTGGTTTTACGTTATTTATGGAACCTTATTTGCCGTAATTTTATTAGACAACAATAGCGTTCGGCGGGCGCGATTTATTTTTTCACATATGCTTGCATGGGTGTTGCTTGGCAGCATCGCTGCGGTTGGGTTTTCTTCTGCTGGGCCTTGTTTTTTTGAAAATACAGTCGGACCATCAGCAAGTTTTGCCAAACTTATGTCGGGCTTAAATACAGTTCATAACCAATACCCACTATTTGCCATAGATCTACAGACAATGCTGTGGGATGGATATACCGGCGTACGAAGCAATGCCGAGGGTATTGCGGCCATGCCATCTTTGCATATTGCACAGGCGGCTCTGGTGGCTCTGTTGGCCCAAACCATAGGTAAACGCTTAGGTATTGCTGCTTGGATTTATGTTTTCATAATTTTTATTGGCTCAGTGCACCTTGGCTGGCACTATGCGATTGATGGCTATGTTTCAATCTTGGCTGCATTTATGATATGGTGGCTCGCCAAAAAAGTTATTAAATAAAACTATAAAATAGGCGCAACACCTGCAATGAATATTTTAAACCCAGAAAAATTTAAACATCCTAATATTACTGCTAAGGGAGAGCCGCGCGCAAATGTCGCGCTTACGCGTTTGGAAACGCTTTGGTTTAATACGGGCAGCCTTTGCAATATTGAATGTAAAAATTGTTATATGGAATCGGGTCCTAAAAAAGATGACCTTTCATACATTAAGCTAAATCATGTTGAGAGCTTTATTGATGAAATCAAATTATCTAAAAATATTGAAAAAATAAACGTGCATGAAATTGGGTTCACTGGTGGTGAGCCTTTTATGAACTCAGACATCATTAAAATGCTTGAACTAGTCTTACGCTCAGGTTTTAGCGCGCTGGTTCTTAGCAATGCCATGAAGCCAATTTGGCAAAAGCGCAAAGAATTAAAAACTCTTAAGTCAGAATTTGGTGACAAACTAAAAATACGCGTTTCCATTGATCATTATTTACCTGAGCGCCATGAACTTGAACGCGGTTCTGGATCATGGGACCCAATGATACGTGGTCTTGGCTGGTTAATAGAAAATGGCTTTAACGTAGATGTTGCCGGACGCACAATGTGGGATGAAAGCGAGCCTACAACTAGGGCAGAATATAAAAAATTATTTGACCGTCTCGGGCTTGAGCTTGATGCATTTGATAATGCACGGTTAGTGCTGTTTCCAGAAATGGATGAAACTATCGACGTTCCAGAAATAACAACTGCTTGCTGGGGCATACTAAACGTTAGGCCCGATGCCCAAATGTGTGCCAATTCACGCATGGTTGTTTTACGCAAAGGCGACAATTTGCCGCAAATAGTTCCCTGCACATTATTGCCCTATGACGCCAAATTTGACATGGGAACATCTATTGAAGATGCCCTTGGTCCAGTTGCCCTAAATCACCCGCATTGCGCCAAATTTTGTGTACTTGGCGGGGCTTCGTGCTCGTCCTAGTATATAAAAAACTAGCGAAAAGACTGGACAATGCCCTTATTCATTACCAAATATACGGAAACGTTCACGCCCTGTTGTGCCAACCGTGCCATCTGTGAATGCTTAGGAGCGATTAAATGCAAAACCAAGTTTATTTAGAAACCGGCGGCCAGTATGTGGCCACGACCCGTGCTATCGCAGTTACGGTTGAACCGGAATTCCTTCCTGCTGAATCTGACCCCGATGAAGCGCGCTATATATGGGCCTACCATGTAAGCATCGCTAATAACGGAATTGAAACAGTTCGCTTAAGAAAGCGTCACTGGCGCATTACCGATTCCAATGGCATCAGACACGAAGTTGATGGCCAAGGCGTGGTTGGTGAACAGCCATTGCTTGAACCCGGAAATGTATTTGAATACACATCCGGAACACCGCTTCGCACATCATCGGGCATTATGTCCGGAACCTATACAATGGAGGCTACCACTGGCGAGGTATTTGATGTAGAAATTCCTGCTTTTTCATTAGATAGCCCCTATCAGCGGGAGTTGATAAATTGAACACCCCAAAACCAATAAGCTCCATAAGTATAGTAAACGATGAGCGCCCCACCCGTGAAGCAGCGGAAGAGGCGGTCCGCACCCTTATCCAATGGGCAGGCGATGATCCCATGCGTGAAGGTTTGCTAGACACCCCGGGGCGCGTTGTTCGGGCATATGAAGAATATTTCAAAGGCTACCTTGCCGATCCAGAAGAAATACTAAAACGCACCTTTGAAGAGGTCGAAGGTTATGACGAAATGGTTTTGTTAAAAGATATTCGCTTTGAATCCCATTGCGAACATCACATGGCACCCATAATCGGCAAAGCCCATGTTGCCTATCTGCCTAAAAATCGCGTCGTTGGTATTTCTAAGCTAGCCCGTGCGGTCGAGATCTATGCCCAGCGTCTGCAAATACAAGAAAAAATGACCGCCCAAATAGCCGGTGCCATAAATGATGTGCTCCAGCCAGAAGGCGTTGCCGTGGTGATTGAAGCATCTCATCAATGCATGACGTGCCGCGGTGTGCATAAACCGGGCGTAACCATGGTTACATCAAAAATGCTGGGTGCATTTCGCGATAACCAAGCAACCCGGCGTGAATTTCTTTCAATGGTAAGAACCCCTTCGGCCACCGCGCACGAGCTGGTATAGATTTTCCGCGCACGGCCCAAGCTAAATCCACCTTTTTGCCATTCCCCCAAATATCTGTCTTATTGTCTTATTGCGCCTTTTAGAAGGAAAATTTAACCTGTTGGGGCGACAATCTTATGCTCAACAAATGGGATAGCTAAATTTGATGGATTTCCGTCCAGTACTGTTAATTGTAGGCACCTTGCTCGCAACGCTGGCTGTTGCCATGTGCATACCCGCAATGGTTGATGCGGCGGCAGGCAACCCCGACTGGCAAGTATTTGCGGTGTCAGCAGGATTGACACTTTTTGTTGGTATTTCACTGACCCTTACCAGTTCATCGGGGAAGGTTAATCTTAACGTCCGCCAGGCATTTGCCATGACCACTGTTTCGTGGTTGGCGCTTACCGTGTTTGCGTCGCTTCCATTTATGTTTTCTGAATTAAATATGTCGTTCACCGACGCATTTTTTGAATCCATGAGCGGCATAACCACAACCGGTTCAACCGTTATTGCCGGGCTTGATAGCGCACCGCCGGGCATATTGCTATGGCGCGGTATTTTGCAGTGGCTGGGTGGGCTTGGTATTATCGTTATGGCAATTGCCGTGATGCCAATGATGGGCGTTGGCGGTATGCAACTTTTTAAAGTGGAAGCTTTTGATACCGGTGAAAAAGTTCTGCCCCGGGCGGCGCAAATTTCTGCTGCATTGGTTATTATTTTTATAGGCCTTACCGCACTTTGTGCTATGGCGTTGTGGCTTGCCGGGATGAACCCACTAGAATCAACCATCCATGCCATGGCAACCATAGCAACCGGTGGATTTTCCACATCGGATGCTTCGGTCGGGCATTTCAACAGCTGGGTGATAGATGTAATCATAACCATTGGGATGATAGTTGGCTCGTTGCCGTTTCTGCTATATCTGCAGGTAATTCGTGGCAAACCGTGGCTAATATGGCGCGATGAGCAGGTTCGAGGATTTATTGGAATTGCGGCTTCAATCGTTGTGGTTGTGGCGGTTCTTTTAACCATCAATACCGGAATGGACCCCATCTCCGCATTTCGTTATTCCGCATTTAACGTGGTTTCGGTAATGACCGGAACAGGTTTTGCCACCGCCGATTATAGCATGTGGGGCAGCTTTGCTTTTCCAATATTCTTTTTCATAATGTTCATCGGTGGTTGTGCCGGTTCAACCACCTGCGGCATAAAAGTTTTCCGTTTTCAGGTGCTTTATGCTGCGGCCAAGGTGCAGATTAGCCACCTGTTGCAACCACATGGGGTTTTCATACCATATTATAACAACCGCCCAATTCCCGACGGTGTTATCATTTCAGTTTTGAGTTTCTTTTTTGTATTTGGATTGAGCTTTGCCTTCTTAGCCCTAGGCTTGGGAATGTTAGGGCTTGATTTTCTGACCGCAATATCAAGTGCGGCCACCGCAATTTCAAACGTTGGCCCGGCGCTGGGTCCAATCACCGGTCCTTCGGGTAATTTTCAGTCACTACCGGACATGGCCAAATGGTTGCTGGCAGCAGGAATGCTGCTGGGGCGTCTAGAATTATTTACGGTATTGGTATTATTTTCCCGCGCTTTCTGGCGTGGATAAGAAATTATTCAACAAACTGGGAAAAGTGGGTGCGTATTCTGCTTTCCATTTCGTTGTTAAAATCGACCATCAACGTCTCGACCATTTCCAGCCAAATACGTTCACGCTCAGCCAATGAAACATCTTCGTGAATTAAAATATTACGATTAGCGCTAATATCTATCTCGCCGCCAGCCGCGCCTGAAGAAGGTTCGATTATTAATTTTGCTTCAAGTTTGGCAAAATAATTTGCCGTGGGCTCTGCGGTAAATATACCGACAATTCCAGTTTTCTTTTTTTCTACCGGAACTTCTTTAACCGATGCATCGGTAATTATAAATCTTGCCTTGCCGGTTCCATTAGCACCAGTGACCAAACGGGTTTTGGCCCAATTAATGGCTGCTTTTTCTGGCGAGGTTGAAAAACGATGCTCAACAAATGGTGCCTGCAAAGGTGACTTATATTCGGATGAAATCTCAATCGTGTGCGCTTTAAGATTAATTTTTTTAAGATGGCTAAAACCAATTTCAGGAAGCGTGCTTGCCGGTGGCTCTGAGGCACAACCGCTTGTAAATAGAACTGGTACAAGCAACAGCGTAGCAATAAAAATTGAATATTTTGATTTCATAAAATCAACTATGACCGTGGTGGCCCAAATTTTCAAGCATCAGGGAAAAGTTTTTTTAACTCAGCCGGGGTAAAATTATACAGCTGTTTGCAAAATTCACAGGTTACATGAACATTACCGTCATTATCGGTAATTTCTTCGAGCGGAAATGATTTGATGGTGCTTGTTACCTTTTCTTGCGAACAACGGCATCGATGAAAAAGTTTTCTAGTTTCAAATACCCGCACCCCATCTTCGTGATAAAGCCTGAATAATAGCTCTTCTGGGGCTAGCTTGTTTGACAACAATTCATCACGACTAAGGCTTGAAAGTATAGCCACCGCACGTCGCCATCCGTCTTCTGCTTCATCATTATCAATATTAGAATTGGTTGATGGCATTCGCTGTATCATCAACGCACCGGAAACGGCATTTTTATTTGTACCTTCATCGCCTGCATCTGCTGCAAGCCATATGGCGCTTTCAAGCTGTTCAGAATTGCGAAAATAATGATGGGCACAATCGGCCAAGGTCGCACCATCAAGTTCTGATATGCCCTGATAGCGTTCCATATGTTCACCCTGATCAACGCTAAAGGCCATGTGCCCACCACCAAGCAAACGTGGAACCGGTGCGCTGGAAATATCAACGGCTGATTTAAGAAGTGATTTAATTTTCTCTTGGTCATAACGAGCATAAGCCCGAAGCGCACCGTCTGAGGTTACGTCTGCGACCATCAGGCCAACCGGGCCGTCACCTTGGGTTTGCAATCCAAATATCCCATCATATTTAAGCGCACTGGCAAGCGTTGCCGCCAAGGTAACGGTTTGGGCCATTATTTCTGCCACTGGTGCGGGGTATTGATGGGGGCCAAGCACACGCTCTAGCGCCGGGCCAAGACGCACCAAACGGCCACGAATATCAAGACCCTCTATCTGAAATGTAATTGAAAAATCCATATGCGTTAAGCCATATGCATCAAGAAAAGCACCAAGCAAGAATACCCTTTTGCGCGTGCAGCCTGTTTTCGGCCTCATCCCATATTACTGATTTAGGACCATCAATAACGCTGGTGGTGACTTCTTCGTCACGATGGGCCGGCAAACAGTGCATAAATAATGCATCAGATTTTGCCAAATCCATTCTGCGCTCATCAACCTGAAATGGTTGTAATAATTTATGGCGCTTATCCGCATCGGCATCGCCCATGGAAACCCAGGTATCGGTAACAATAAGGTCGGCTCCCGCACATGCCTCATCAGCATTTTGGGTAATTGAAAAATCAACGCCTTCGTCTTTTGCCCATTTAATCACGCTATCATCAAGCGGAAGCTCAGCCGGTAAAGCAAGACTAAGGTGAAACCCAAAACGGCCAGCGGCATGCATAAAGCTTGCGGCAACGTTGTTGCCATCACCGCACCAGGTAACTTTTTTTCCGGCAATCGCGCCACGATGCTCTTCATAGGTCATCACATCGGCCATAAGCTGACAGGGGTGCGAGCTATCGGTCAGACCATTGATTACAGGCACTTCTGCATATTCAGCTAATTCATTTAATTTGTCTGGATCATCGGTTCGTATCATGATGGCATCAACATAGCGTGAAAGAACCCGCGCAGTATCGGCCACGCTTTCACCACGGCCAAGCTGACTTTCTTTGCCGCCCATCATTACAACGTCACCACCAAGCTGTTTCATACCAACTTCAAACGATACTCGTGTACGGGTTGATGGTTTTTCAAAAATCATGGCAAGAGTTTTGCCTGCCAACAGTTTATTGCTGTCGTTTTTTCCAGATTTTATATCCATGCCCAGGGCAAGTATTTCGCGCAAGGTATCGCCATCAAACATATGAAGATCAAGAAAATGTTTTACCGCGCCCATATCAACCACCAACCATTTCTGTAGCAACTGTTTCTATAATTGCCATTGC
Organism: uncultured Thalassospiraceae bacterium; assembly: GCA_965603095.1. Classification (GTDB taxonomy): domain Bacteria; phylum Pseudomonadota; class Alphaproteobacteria; order Rhodospirillales; family Magnetovibrionaceae; genus DAOVVL01. The sequence goes on from CBFDBQ010000005.1 coordinate 15,155, forward strand.
CTCATCAATATGTGATTGCTCAATTATAAGTGGCGGCAGAAAACGAATTACGTTATCGCCAGCGGGCGCAATCAACAAACCAGCAGTTTCCAATTTTGTTTTTAAAGCACGGTTATCAACACCGTCAGCACATTTAATTCCCCGCATCAACCCTTGGCCGCGCACTTCGATAAATATATCCGGGTATTTTTTTACTAATCCTTCAAGGGCATCGCCCAACGCGTCGCCAATTTTTGCAACGCCTTCAAGGAAGCCATCTGCAAATATAACATCAAGCACCGCATTACCAACCGCCATGGCCAATGGATTGCCGCCATAGGTGGTTCCATGATTGCCAACTTTTAATACCGCTGTTTTTTCAGTCGTCAGGCACGCGCCCAAGGGAAAGCCGCCGCCGATGCCCTTGGCAGTTGCAACAACATCTGGTTTTATATCGGCCCATTCGTGGGCAAACAGTTTACCCGTCCGGCCCATGCCACACTGAACCTCATCAAACATCAGTAAAATATCGAACTCATCGGCGATGGCGCGAAGCCCTTTTAAATATTCGGGCCCGGCACCGTAGACTCCACCCTCGCCCTGTACCGGTTCAACCAATATGGCCGCAGTTTCAGGGCCAATGGCGGCACGCATTTCATTTAAATTGCCATATGATACATGATCAAAGCCATCTGTTACCGGACCAAAGCCCGTTAAAAGTTTTTCCTGTCCACCGGCGGCAATGGTCGCAAGGGTGCGGCCATGAAATGCGTTGGTGCAACAAACAACCCGGAATTTTTCCGGGGCTCCATTATCAAAATGATATTTTCTAGCAACCTTGATTGCCGCTTCTATGGCTTCAGCGCCGGAGTTAGAAAAAAACACCCTGTCGGCAAAGCTATTATCAGCCATTCTTTGCGCCATTTTTTCTTGGCCGGGTATGCGGTAAAGATTTGACGTATGCCATATTTTTTCGGCTTGTTCTTTCAATGTCTGCACCAGGTGTGGATGCGAATGCCCAAGCACGCTAACGGCAATGCCTGCGCAAAAATCCAAATAGCGTTTACCGTCTGCGGTAAACACGTAAGCGCCCTCGCCTTTTTCAAAGGCAAGATCACTGGGTGCATAGGTCGGCATAAGTGCAGACATTAAAACGAAACTCCGTTGTGGTCGCGCCCTGTTAGCGCGAAAGCCGGGGATTATGGGAATCGGGCGGGGGACTGTCAACAAAATGGATGGGAAAGTGGTGTTTTTGTCATAAAAATGCTCAAAAACAGCTAAAAATTAGCAAAATCAGGCCAAAATCAATGGAGAATCATGATTTAAGGCGGTAGCCGGTTTTAAACATTAACCAGCAGGCAACCCACAAACCAAGGTCCATCAAGGCAACGACAACCATTCCGGTTTGCAGTGAGGCATCGGAATAGCCAATAAAGCCATAACGAAACCCATCAATCATATAAAAGAACGGATTAAAATGTGCCGCTATCTGAAACGCCTCGGGCAAACGATGGATTGAATAAAACGTGCCAGAAAGAAATGACAGCGGGGTAATTATAAAATTGGTTAAGCCGGCTATGTGATCAAATTTTTCTGCCCATACACCACCAATTAATCCTAACAATGAAAGCATTAATGATGCGGCAACCGCATAGAACACAATATAACCAAAGCTATGTATTTGGTACGGAACAAAAAAAGCAGTAACCAAGGCAACAACAAACCCAACCACAACTCCACGGGTAGCCCCACCCATGGCAAGGGCAAAGGTTAATTCATGGGCGGTAAATGGCGGCATCAGGGTATCGACAATATTTCCCTGGACCTTTGCAATCAGCATGGAGCTGGATGTGTTGGCAAATGCGTTTTGTACAATTGCCATCATTATCAATCCCGGCAATAAAAATTGAATAAACGGAACGTCGCCAACAACCTTTATCTGCGAGCCAATGGAAAGGGCAAAGATAGCTAAAAACAGAAGCGTAGTAACAACCGGACCGATAATGGTTTGGGTATAAACCTTAAGAAAACGCCGAACTTCGCGCATATAAAGCGTATATACGCCAAGCCAGTTGTGTCTGCTTAAATTTTGCATAGGTTTTTGCCCAAAATTGCACATGGTTCGGAAAATGTTCTTTTCACTATATAATCCTGCTTTAACGATTCTCCAACCCCGGTTAACGGTGCGGTGCAATATAATGAATAAATACGACAACGAAGGCGATAATACAAAAGCCAAAAAGCCCAGAAAGCCCAAGGTCGTGCGCAAAATGACCGAAAGGCGCCTTGCCAACATCGCCCTGCATTATCTTGAGAGTTATTCCTCAAGCGAAGAAAACCTTCGCCAAGTGCTAATCCGCCGGGTTATGAAAGCTGCCCACGCCCATCCGGAAACAGATATTGATGAGGCCAAAGGGTGGATAGATGCGCTGATTGTGCGCTATGTTGAAGTTGGTCTATTAAACGATACGGTCTATGCCGAAGCAAAAACTCGCTCAGGTCTAGAACGTGGCGAAGCGCCCCGGGTCGTTGCCATGAAGCTGGCACAAAAAGGAGTTTCAAAAGAAATATCCGATGCGGCGCTAGAAGGATTAGCCGAAGATTTTCCCGCACCAGAATTTCAGGCGGCGCTTACCCATATTAGAAAAAATCGCATTGGCCCATACCGTATGGATGACGAAAAAAGAAAAGAAATGCGCGAAAAAGATTTAGCTAAAATGGCACGGGCGGGGTTTTCTTATGATACCGCCAAGCGCATGATTGATGCCGAGAACATTGCCGAGATAGAATCAGAAATTAAATAAAAACTTTAAGGTAGCGACAAACATAAACAAAGGGTCTTAGGAACAAATGCAATCATTAAATAATTTTTGGCAAGTTGTGCTCGACGTTTGGCGTACTGGCATATACGGAATTGATGTTAGTGCAATAATTGTTGCCCTAGGAATTTTTATTGCCTTTCTTGTTTTCCGCCAAGCCATCACCGCAATAATTTTGACTCCGCTTAGAATGCGGGCAAAAAAATCAACAAGCTCGGTTGATGACAAGGTGGTTGAGGTTCTCGAAGGCCCGGTACGGATGATTCCCATTGCCATGGGTTTTTTCTTTGCCGCTGAATATATGAAATTAGATCCAGGGTTAGCTGAATTTGCACATAATTTAGTTCGCTCACTTATCGCCTTTATTATTTTCTGGGCGCTTTATCGCCTAGTTAATCCCCTCAGCCAACTTTTGGGAAAGCTAGAAAAGGTTTTTACGCCCGCCTTAGTTGACTGGCTAGTAAAGGCCATAAAAATACTGGTTGCCCTAATTGGTGCGGCCACAATTTTAGAATTGTGGGGCATAAAGGTCGGTCCAATATTGGCAGGGCTTGGCCTGTTTGGCGTCGCAGTCGCTTTGGGTGCACAAGATTTATTTAAAAATCTTATCGCTGGAATACTTATTTTAGCCGAGCGTCGTTTTAACAAAGGCGATTGGATACGGGTTGATGGCGTGGTTGAGGGAACTGTTGAAAATATCGGTTTTCGCTCGACCATGGTAAGGCGCTTTGACAAAGCTCCGGTTTATGTTCCAAACACAAAACTTTCCGACAGCGCGGTTACCAACTTTACCGCCATGACCCACCGTCGCATTTACTGGCACATCGGGGTTGAATACAGCACAACCATTGAACAACTACGCACCATCCGCGACCAGATGGAAAATTACATTCTGGAAAATAATGATTTTGCCAACCCACCGGAAGTTTCAACCTTTGTTCGCATAGACCGCTTTTCAGACTCGTCCATAGACATAATGCTTTATTGTTTCACCAACACCACGGTTTGGGGTGAATGGTTAGAAATAAAAGAAACGCTTGCCTATAAAATAAAAGAAATTGTTGAAAATGCTGGTAGCGGCTTCGCCTTTCCTAGCCAGTCGCTTTATATTGAATCCGTTCCCGGCGAACGCCCAGAAACATTTGTTCCGCCCAAAAGAAAATAAGAAAAACAAATAAAAAATAAGGAAATTTTTATGAGCGTTACAATTTATCACAATCCGAAATGTTCTAAATCACGCGCCACATTGCAATTGTTGCAAGAAAATGGAGTAGAACCAAAGGTGGTGGAATACCTGAGCGACACCCCAAGCGCTACCGAACTAAAAGATATTCTAGGCAAACTTGGGCTTGGCCCGCGTGATATCCTTAGAAAAAAAGAAGCAAAAGAAGAAGGTATCGCAAGCGATTTAGACGGTGATGCGCTTATCAAAGAAATGATTGCCCACCCTCGCACCATTGAACGGCCAATAGTCGTTAATGGTAACAATGCCCGCTTAGGCCGCCCGCCCGAGCAGGTATTAGAAATTATCTAACCATCACTAGCTCAGATTAATTCAGAAACAAATAAAACAAACCCTATATAGTTATGTGTGCTTAAGCTGATAAAGTACTTACATGGATAATAAAAATACAGGTCTAAGCGAGGCCGAAGAGGCCTACAAGCGCGCATTAGAGCACCATAAACAGGGTCGCTTGCGTGATGCGGTGCGTGAATATGCCCTAACCGTTCGCCTTAGCCCATTTTCACCAGATGTTCACAATAATTTTGGTGTTGCCTTGCGTGCACTGGGACGGCCAATTGCAGCAATAGCTTGTTATCGTCGCTCAATTGCTATTCGTCCGCGCGCAGCGAACGTGCTGATAAATCTTGGAAATGCTTTTCGTGATTTAGGATTGATCACACAGGCATTGGCGGCGCACACCCGCGCGCTTAAAATTTCCCCTGATTCTGCTAATGCCCACTTTAATGCAGCCCTTGCCTATCGTGATGGGGGGCAAGCGACTACGGCACTAGAACATTTTCAAAAATCGCTGGCTATTGATCCTACAAATCTGGCGGCAAAGCTAGAAATGGGAATATCGCTACTAATGGCGGGCGAATGGCATGAAGGTTTTCAATTGCTTGATGTCCGGCTAAAAATGCCCGGATATACACCAAAACGAAGCGATACTCCGCTTTGGCAAGGAGAGCCGCTTAGCGGACGCACCATACTTATCACCCACGAAGGAAACCCTGGAACACAAGTCATGATTTCCCGGTTTGCGCGCAGCCTTAAATTGTTAGGGGCAACCATTATTATGGAGGCCCCCAACCAGGTTGCAAACTTGCTCAGGCTTTCCCCCGACATAGATGAAATAATTGAAGTCGGCGCAAACATAAGTTCTGGCGTTAATGCTGATTTCCAAATACCGCTACTTAGCCTGCCGGGTAGATTAAAAACCACAATCAAAAACATTCCAAACGAAACGCCATATCTGCGCCCGCCAATTCAGCCACCTCATGAGCTTGAAATTAGTCCCAATATAAAATTGGCGTTAGGCATTGTCTGGTCAAATGAAGCCAGTGCTGGCTCTAGGCAAAAAACCAGCACCTGCAAGCTTGAAGAATTGATGGAAATTGTAGCCCTTCCCGGATTAGCGGCTTTTTCGCTGGTTAGCGGCCCTGCCCGCAAGGAAATAGAGGAAATAGGCGTTCAGGAGCTTGTTATTGATGCGGTGGGTGAAATAACTGATTTGGCTGAAATTGCAGGAATTATTGAGCAATTAGACCTTATAATTACCATAGATAGTGCCGTAGCCCATGTGGCAGGAGCGTTGGGAAAACCAGTTTGGCTGTTGGCCGCCCCCGGAGGGGATTGGTGTTGGCTATTGGAAAGGAGGGATACTCCGTGGTATCCCAGCATTAAGGTTTTTCGGAAAAGTCCATCTGAAGGATGGAATGAATTAGCATCGCGAGTACGCAAAGAACTTCAGGATGTATTAAACGGGAATGGCTAAACAAGCCGCAGGGAATATTTATTGGCAAATCCAAAAGCAAATGATGCCGCAAATAGCGTAAAGAGCAAACCAAAACAGGGATTGCTAGATCGCCTTATGGGTCTTGGCGCCAAGCCGCCAGCTATTGAAATTGGTGTAATGCAATTTGTTGATGCGGCAGGCGTTAATCATGAACGCATACTTGCCCAATCATTTAATGGCATGAAGGGTGTGCGTACAAAAATAATCAAGGCGATGTCACCCATAGACTTGGAACAAGACCGCGCCTTGCAATTGCCAAATGCTTGCGCCGATGCATTTGAAGTATTGGGAAAAAATGATTTGGATTTGGTTATATGGGGAAACATCCCAGAACCAGGAACAACCATGTATATCCATTTCGTAGCCCCACCACCAGCTGACGAAGACCCCCCCGGGATATTTTCACCCTTTCAGGCATTAATGCTTCCGGTTGGTTTTGACCCAGAGGTTCTTGGCGGACTGTTGCGGGCAACAGCATTAGCGTCAGTTCATACAAAAAATATTTATAAAGAACAATTTCGCAGAATGCATGCACCGGATATAACCGAAGACTCCGGTACAGCAATGCAACTACTTCCAGAAGATTTCACCCCGCGTGAAATTGCCTCTGCCTATGCGGCCCTTGCAAATTCACTTGCTTCTTTTGCCCATCTATTCCCCGGTATAGAAATTTATCAGAACGCGGCAATTTCATACGGCAACGCCCTCAAGGGAACTTCAAAAACAGAAACCCCCATTAACTGGGCATACTTAAAAAAGAACCTTGGTATGGTCTTGCAAAGTTTAGCTGAAAAAAATAAGCGTGATATAACCAATCTTGAGCTAGCCGAAGCCAGCTACAAAGAAGCATTAGAAATTTTCTCTCTTGAAACAACACCGTTCCCATGGGCCACCACCCAAGCAAGGCTTGGTGATGTTCTTTACAGAATTGGTGTAATAAGCAGTGGTACAGATTCCATCAAAGCCGCACTTGGATCTTTTCAATCTGCATTAAAAGTGCTTTCCAAAAAACATACCCCTAACCTGTGGTCAGATGTAATGAACAATCTTGCCCAAGCAGCACAATTATTAGGGCGGGAAAAAAATAATCAAGAGGTTGTCGAGCGTGCCGTATCAGCATGCCGTTCGGCGCTTGAAGTTCGCAAACGCAAAGATGCGCCTTTGCATTGGGCGGCAACACAAAACAACCTTGGCTCTGCTCTTTTTACACTCGGCCATTTAACCGAAGAAATTAAAACTTTTGAAGAAGCGGTTGATGCCTTTTCCGGTGCCAGAGACGTTTACGCTGAACAAGGGTTGAGCAGAATGGTGCGGGTAACAGAAAAAAATATTGCCAGAACCGAAGACCGCTTACCGGGTAAATCCGGCGACAAAGGTGGCAAGGGTGACCCCGCCCTATGGTGGATGGAGGGTGATGATGATGACACCACCGATATAATTGGTGGCAAAATCGATAATAACCCCATTAAAAACGATTAAAATGACCCCAAATATCCTCAAATAAACTTAAATATCTGGGCAAATGAGACTGAAATGGCTCATCAAATATAATTTATTTGGGAATTTTAGATATAATTCAGGGGTAAATTTACTAAAAAAGGCATGGTGCGCCCGGGAAGACTCGAACTCCCAACTTCCAGATTCGTAGTCTGGCACTCTATCCAGTTGAGCTACGGGCGCACATATTTGGCTCTTAAAGCCCTGAAATGCCTTCATTTACGCGTTAATTTCGGGCGGAACCTACTCTAGCCACGCGCCATTGGCAAGAGCAAGATAGGGTTTTTTTAAGGGCCAGAATGCTTTATTAAATATTATTGACCCCGTATGCTGGTTATATGGTGATAACGCCTTGAGGGGGGCTAGTAAAATCGGTTCTTGTCCCCGGTAGGGGCATTGAGTAATATCTCAACAAAATAAATATTGGGCTAGGTACTTCGTTGATTTAAAATGAAATCCTAGGGCTCGGGGCAAATCTTAAAAAATTTCAAACCTTAAAAAATTAAAGGCGAAAGCACAAAACATGGCTTTATTTAAATACCGGGCTATCATTTTAGGAGCAACACTACTGCTCCCAGCATGTTCATTTTCAGAATCGGCTCTCTGGCCTTCGCTATCAGGCGAAGACCCTGCGGCGCCACCTGCGCAAGCATCTGATCAGGAGGCAGCTCCTGTTTACAATTCAGATGTAAACGCAAATGCCGCACAGCCACCACAACTGGGGCAAACGGATTTTACTCCCGTTGGTGTTTCACCGGGTGCGGATACAGGAACCTTTGTTGGCCGTAAGGTAGTTGAATTACGTAGCGAGCTTCAACGCTTGCAAGATGGGGTTTCATCGCACAATTCTGAACTGCAGACTCTGCGTGCGGGCATGGTTGCTAACTCACAAACCTATCATAACACTGTTGGTGGAGTTAATGCCCGCCTTCAGGTTGGTACCACACCGGGCAACCCCATATTGGTGCAACAGTTTAATGCGGCGCAAGATTTGCTTGATGCACTAAATTCAGACATAGCCGGCATGAATAAACTAGCAACATCCATTTCTGGAATGTCGACAATGTCAGCCTATTTAGCAGAATCAACACGTTCCGCATTTGGTGTGTCTGGTGCGGTTGACGAAGATCATCGTCAGCTAACCACACTTTCAGATGAGGTTGACCAAACAGTTATTCTTATTGAGCGCCTGCTTGACGAAGTTGCCGATGATATTCGTCGCCAAAGCGGATACGTGGCGCAGGAACGTTCCAACCTAAACACCCTTGCCGCAGGTATTAAATCTGGCGAAATATACGGTGCCAGTCTTTCCAATGTTGCCACTGCAGCAAAAGGCCCTGGCCCAATTGCCGGTTCGCCCATGGACACCACCGGACGGCGGCCATTAGTTGTTATTCGCTTTGATCGTGACAAGGTTCCTTATCAACAAGCACTTTACAATGCTGTTGGTCAGGTGCTTGAACGTCGCCCCGATGCCGCGTTTGACCTTGTGGCAGTTGCCCCAACATCTGGTGGAACCGCACGAACTGCGCTTAATTCAACCAAGGCACGCAGGCACGCCGAAGAAGTGCTTCGTTCGCTGGTTGAAATGGGCTTACCGCCTGCACGGGTTGCCATTTCGGCGAAGACTTCATCTGGCAGTAAATCAAACGAGGTTCACCTTTACCTTCGTTAATTCGCCAATAAAAATAATTTAAAAAAAACGGCCTCATAATTTTGGGGCCGTTTTTTTGTTGCAGTTCACCTATATAACACTAAAAAGTTGGTTATTTGCACAATAAGGGTTATTATTAATTTTCCGCCTACCTATTTTGATGTGTAAAAAAATTTTCAGGTTAAAGATAATGAGAATGAGAATTGCCCTAACAGATACTTTTAAATTCGACATTCCTGAAATTGACAATGGGCATGACAGAATTGTCCTCATGTTAAACGAAATAGGGGACTGTTTAGAAAATAAAAATTTTGATAGTGCATTACGTCAGGTAATTCATCTTATTGCGGTAGAGCGCGGCCATGCAAGATATGAAAATAATTTACTGAAAAAATACCACTTCAACCAAATTGAACACCATGCTGATTATCACATAAAACTAAATAATACACTGAACGAAATAATGGTCGCCCTGGGAGATGAAAGCTTTGAGCTTGCATCTAATCTTCACACTGAACTTTGTACTGTTTTTCTTGATGATGTTTTAAGCGCTGACCTTCCGTTTAAATCCCTTCTCCAGCACAAAATACTTAAAAAATAACCGTTGAGAGCATTAAATTATATTTTGCGCCAACGCGATTACCGCTGCGTATCTTGCCGATTTAGCAATGGCAACCAAAAAAATAAAAACTAAAAACCTGACCCGTAAAAACCCAGCGGCAAAGGTTATGGGGTCGCCAATTAATGGCACCCACGATAACAATAACGACCAAACCCCATAACGCTGAAACCACTTATCGGCACGTTCAAGGTCGCGTTGTTTGAACGGAAACCATTTCCTATCTTGAAAATGCACCAGCCAACGCCCCAGCGCCCAATTAACCACGGCACCTAAGGTATTGGCGACACTTGCCACCAGCCATAGGGTAAGTGCGTCCCAACCGCCAGCCACGGTAAGCGATGCAAGGACTGCTTCGGATGAAAATGGAACTATTGTTGCGGCCAAAAATGCCGAAATAAACAAACCGACATAACCGTTCATGGGGCGCCAACCGCAATGTTATCAATTAGCCTAGCCCGGCCCAATTTTGCCGCCACCAGCACCCGCGCCGGTCTGTTGGCTGAATATGTTTCCAGCGGTTCAAGCGTGGTTGCATCCACCACCACCACATAATCAACCGGGTCAAAACCAACAGCGTTTAACGCATCGGTGGCGCGCTGGGTCATAACGCCGACGTCTTCGCCGGCTACGAACCAACCAGCAAATGATTGCAAGGTCTGCTGAAGAATGGGCGCCACCGCAAGCTCATGGGCGGTCAAATATTCGTTACGTGACGAAAGTGCCAGCCCGTTTGCATCGCGCAGGGTGGGAACGCCCACAATTTCCACCGGAATTTTTTGCCGGGTCTTCATTTGCTTGGCCGTCATCTGTTTTATGACTTGTAACTGTTGATAATCTTTTTCACCAAAAAAAGCCTTATCAGGATTGGCATGAGAAAACAGACGCTCAACCACCGTTGCCACACCATCAAAATGGCCGGGGCGAAATGCCCCTTCTAATACGCTACCCATTACACCCGCGCTCAACGTGGCAGTTGTGCCATTTGGATACATTTCATCCACAGATGGCGCGTATAATATATCTGCGCCCGCATTTTGTAACATGGTGCGGTCTTTTTCTTCGTCGCGGGGATAAGAATTAAAATCTTCACCTTCGCCAAATTGGGTTGGGTTAACAAACAGCGTTACGCAAACTTTGTCGCAGGTTTTTTTTGCTTGATGGACAAGCGCCATATGCCCGGCATGAAGTGCGCCCATGGTCGGCACCAGACCAATTATTTTTTCGGAATTGCGCCATGCGCCCACTTGGACGGCAAGATCAGGTGCGGTGCGGACAATCTTAATCGTCATTTTTGGGTTTGGTTACGCCGAAACAATGCTCATCAAGGGGGAAATTACCGGAACGAACATCTTCGGCATATAGGCGCGCGGCCTCGGCAATGCCGGAGCCAAGATCCATGTATCGTTTTACAAACTTGGGCGTGAAATCTTGGAACAAGCCAACCAAGTCTTCGGTAACAAGTATCTGTCCATCACATGCCGGTGATGCACCAATGCCAATTGTTGGAATATCTATTTCTTCGGTAATAGTTCGTGCCACTGGTTCGATAACCCCTTCGACTACTATTGCGAAAGCCCCAGCATCAGCTATGGCGTGGGCATCGGCAAGAATGCGTTGGGCATCGTTTTCACCGCGACCACGAGATTTAAAACCACCTGCGGTATTTACCGATTGCGGCATTAAACCAACATGGCCCAGTACCGGGATGCCGCGTTCGGTCAGGAATTTTACCGTTGGTGCCATTTCAATGCCGCCTTCAAATTTTACCCCGGTGCATCCGACTTCTTTCATTATGCGGGCGGCATTTCTAAATGCTACTTCTGGGCTTTCTTGATAGGTACCAAATGGCATATCAACCACCACGCACGAACGCCGGGCCCCGCGCATTACCGCTTGGCCGTGGGCAATCATCATATCCAAGGTTACGCCAACGGTTGTTTCCAAGCCATACAGCACCATACCAAGGCTATCGCCCACAAGCATAAGGTCGGTATGGGCATCAAGCAGGCGGGCCGTCAGCGTTGTATAGGACGTAAGGCAAACAAGCGGCTCACCCCCGCGTGAGCGCTTACGCGCCTGAATATCAGGGGCAGTAACCGGGCGCATGGCGGCATCAAGCTGAGATGATTGATGGGTGCTCATTTAATTTGTGTCCTTTTGCATATTCAGTTGCAAACAACGTAACGCCAATAAGAATTATTGCAAAGCGCCATATGGATGCTTTTGCGCCAAGTTATAGGTTCAGATCAGTATCATTTTTTTCGCTATGGCGTTTGTCCCATCTGGGCTTGAATGCCCAATAAAGCACACCTGCAAACAGCACCAGCAAGATTATCAGGGTATCCTTGCCCACCGCATCAACGATTGTGGTCGTATTTTCCATATATCCATTATAACAAAATTCCATGGATTAGAAAGTGTGCGTAAATGCGTTTGCAAAATACAAAATGGCCGTTAGCATGGTATTTATAGATATATTTGATTTGAGAGAACTAATGAAACCAACCATTTACTCCATTGCGCCATTCGTGGCTATTGCATTGCTTTTGGGTGCCTGCGCGCCCAGTGGGGCGTTGCCAAATATAGCCATGCCCAAATCCAAAACTATCGCCCCCACAGTAAAATCTGAAAAGCACATGATATCCGCCGCCAACCCGCTGGCGACTAATGCCGGATTGGAAATATTGCGGGCCGGCGGTTCAGCCGTGGATGCGGCTATCGCGGCGCAAATGGTTCTTGGTCTGGTTGAGCCACAATCAAGCGGTATTGGTGGTGGTGGATTTATGCTTTCATTTAATTCCAGTAACGGTGAAATAGCCGCATGGGATGGCCGCGAAACCGCACCCGATGGGGCAACGCCCGCTATGTTCTTAAATCTGGACGGCAAGCCCAAATCATTTAACTACGCCCGCCTTGGCGGTCTGTCGGTTGGAGTTCCGGGGTTGTTGGCAATGGTCGAACAAGTTCATGCCGAACAAGGCAAATTGCCATGGGCAAGATTATTTCAACCGGCAATTAAACTGGCGGAAAATGGGTTTACGGTTTCGCCTCGATTGGCAGAAATGATTGCAGGAGCATCTGAGCTAAACACATTTACCCAAACTAAAAATTATTTTTTCCACAAAGACGGAAGCCCGCTTAAGGCTGGTGAAAAACTGACCAATAAAAAACTAGCGGCAACATACAAAACCATTGCCGAACAAGGGGCAAAAGCATTTTACCTAGGCCCCATTGGTTATGATATTGGCCAAACGGTGCGCGAAGCATCGGTTAACCCCGGAACAATCACCAGCACCGACATGGTTGCCTATCGGGCCAATAAACGCGACCCGGTTTGCGGGCCATACCGAACCATGTTGGTTTGTGGCATGGGCCCACCATCATCGGGCGGCATTGCTACATTGCAGATATTGGGGATGGTACAAAAATTTGATTTACAAAATACAAAACCGGGCAGCCTGCAAGCGGCCCACCTAATTAGCGAAGCATCAAAATTAGCATTTGCTGACCGTGCCGCATACATTGGTGACCCACGGTTCGTTCCGTGGCCCGAAGGTTTAATTGCACCTGATTATTTAAAATCCCGTGCCGGACAGATAAACCCGGGCCGCGCATCAACTGAGGCCGCACCGGGAATGCCGGGAATGACCGGACACAATAAATACATGCCTAAAAAATATGCCTCTTCAGATGAAAGCCATGGTGTTTCAACCACACATCTGAGCGTTATTGATTCTGATGGTAATGCTGTTTCCATGACGTCCAGCATCGAAAGTGCGTTTGGTTCTAGGTTGATGGTTCGCGGGTTTTTGCTAAACAATCAATTGACCGATTTTTCATTCCGCCCCGAAGTTGAAGGCGCGCCAGTTGCCAACCAAGCGGGCCCACGAAGACGCCCACGTTCATCCATGGCCCCAACATTGGTGTTTGATGCAGACGGAAATACAATTGCCGCCATTGGCTCGCCCGGGGGTTCTTCCATTATTGGCTACGTTGCCCAAGCGATTGTTGCGCTTTTTGATTGGGAACTTTCACCCGGCGAAGCATTATCCATGCCGCACTTTCTTAACCGTGGCGGCGCGGTTGAATTAGAAATTGATAGCGCGGCTGAAATATTAAAAAAACCGCTGGAAAATATCGGTCACGAAGTACGCATGAAAAAGACAACCAGCGGATTACATTTTGTTGGTATGAAAAATGGCGGCCTTGTAGGGGCGGCTGATCCAAGACGCGAAGGCGTCGCTCTTGGTGATTAAGACGCGAAGGCGTCGCTCTTGGTGATTAAAGCGCGAAATTAATCTTTAAGCGCAAGTATAAAAGTACGACGCATTTTATATACGGTCCGTCCATCCGCATCTTTTGGGTATGCTTCGCGTAGGCGCCTAGCATAGACCGCAAGAAACGATTCTTGCATTACCCCTTTAAGCGCACCAAGTATGGGCGCTAAGGCGGTAGAGCTAATCCATTTTAGTACTGGGTCATCACCATCGAAATGTTGAATGTAATGGGTTTCCCAAACTTCGACATTTTTTGAATAGGGATGGAGCCAACCTTTGTATGCCGCCGGCCACGCAACCGGGCGGGCAATTGGCCAAACAATTGAAGAGCTTTTAACAACTGATTTTAATTCATCAGCCCATGGGCCTTCCCCAACAGTCTTTGAAATTAATTTATGTGATGGGGCGGAAAAATTATTTGGCATTTGCACTGCCAAAACCCCGCCTGCTGCAACACGATCCATCAATTGGGGAAATAAATCCTTGTGCCCGCCAAGCCAATGAAGTGCCGCATTTGAAAAAATAACATCAAATTTTCCGCCCTGTTTATCCAAGACCCAATCATTAATGTTTTCAAGTTTCCAATTAATATTTTTGTCGGGGTATTCGGCCCGGGCGCGATCCAACATGGCAGGGGAATTATCGACCCCGCTAATGATTGCGTCTTTCCATCTATCTCGTAAAATTGCAGTTACGTTTCCCGGGCCACAGCCAAGGTCGACAATGGACACAGGGTTTTTTATTTCTGTTTCTATACGCAAGATAAGCTCGAGCGCAGGGCGCACGCGATCATTTGCAAAACCAAGATACGCATCCGGATTCCAGATGTCTGAAACGCTTTTCATGCTACCGCCCTAATAGAAGAAACTTAGCCAAACTTAGCCAAACTTAGCCAAACTTTGAAAGAAAACGTACCAGCCATCTAGTCGTAGCACCATAGAGCTTGGGCGTATAAAAACTGCCCGCCGCCCTTTTTGATATTTCTGAAAGCGTTGGATAGGCTGCAATGGTTCCGGCCATGGCACTGATTTTAAGACCTTTTTCCATGGCCAAAACCCATGGCGCTATTAATTCACCCCCATGCGGACCAATTATGGAACAGCCAAGAATCTTGCCCGATTTTGTTACCACAACTTTTATCATTCCGGCGGTATTGCGCTCAGTACGGGCGCGGTCATTATCGGCAAAGTAAGCTTTAAGCACCTTTATTTTAGAGCCAAATTTTTCTGTGGCACTGGCTTCGCTTAATCCGGCGTGGGCAAGTTCTGGGTTTGTGTATGTTACCCATGGCACATGGTTTAAATTAACTTTGGCTGGTAAACGGAAAAGTGCGTTTCTAATAACAATGCCTGCATGGTATCCGGCAACGTGGGTAAATTGATACCCGCCGCTAACATCGCCAATGGCATAAACTTTTTTGTTGGTGGTTCTAAGGCCAGCATCAACAATTATTCCACCGGGGGCATTTGTTCTAACATCAATTCCTGCCACATCAAGGCCAATATCTTCAACATTAGGCCTGCGGCCTGCGGCAACAAGTAAATGGGTTCCTTCTATTTTTTGCTCATTACCCTGGGTATTAGAAATAACCACGGTTGGATTATTTTTATCACCCTCTATGCGCCCTACTTTTACACCTTCAAATAATTGAATGGCATCATCCAGCAAGCTTTGGCGCAGAACATCTACAATTTCAGGGTCATCCTTGGGGCAAATGGATGCCATTTCTACCACGCTTACTTTTGCGCCCAAGCCGCGAAATGCTTGCGCCATTTCAATGCCAATTGGCCCACCACCAATTACAATTAAATGTTCAGGTATTTTTCCAAGTTCAAAAATATTTTCATTGGTAAGAACATTTACGTTTTCAATTCCTTCGATGGGCGGAACAAATGCACGCGAACCAGTGGCGACCACAAAACGTCTAGCCCGAATTGTATTTCCGCCTGCGCTTACTTCATTTGCTGAAATAAATTTGGCGTGATCACGAATTACATTAACACCCAGACTTTCGAATCTTTCCTGACTATCGTGCGGTTCTATGGATTTTATAATTTCATTAACGTGGGAAAAAACCCGTGGCCCATCCACAAATACACTTGCATCAACGCCCAGCGAATTTGCGCGTTTTGCATCAAGTGCCGCATGCGATGCGGCCAATAATGCTTTGGATGGAACGCACCCGGTATTTAAACAATCACCGCCCATTTTGCTTTTTTCAATTAGCACAACCTTGGCACCCATTTGTGCCGCACCTGCCCCAACCGATAGGCCGCCCGAACCAGCGCCGATTACGCAAATGTCGCAATTAATTATTTCACCCATTGGCTTTAATTTCCTTTTTGTTTTATTCGGTTATAAATAACCGGAACCAATGAAAGTAACGCAAGGGCGATTATTGGTATTAATATTTGTGGCTCAAATATTATTCCAAGGTCAGGGGTTTCGCCCGTATCAAACACATGGCCAAGCCCTGCGCCGACACTGGAAAAAACTACCGTGCCGGGAATGATGCCAAAAAATGTTGCAATAACATAGGTGCTAAGGCGAACGCCCAAAAGCGCAGGCACAATATTTACCAGCCAAAACGGAAACGCTGGAACCAAGCGCAGGAATAAAAGATAACTAAAGGCATTTTTATTAAAACCTTTCTCCAGTTTGATAAGCATGTTCCCGGCCTTGGCCCGAGCCAAATCGGCAAAGGCATAACGGGTGGCAATAAATATTATTGTGGCGCCCACGGTGGCGGCAAACACGGTGGCTATGGAATTAACCAGTATTCCAAAAATAAATGCACCCCCCAATGACATCCACACCGCACCAGGCAGCGAAAGGGCCACCACAGCCATATAGGCGGCCATATAAGTGGCTATGGCCAGTACCGGGTTGGCGTCGGCCCAGCCCATAAGGGCCTCACGATTGGCGGCTATGGCTTCAAAACTAAGGTATTGGTGCCAGCCCATGGCGAAAAAAAATCCGGCCCCGGCGGCAATTACCAGTATGGGGATGAATCTCTTTAACCCATTGTTTTTTATTGTTTTTTTTGTCTGATTCATATTTTTTATTCCCTAAGGCAACCATATAACAGCCCAATATATGGTCTAAATGTAACAAAAGCGCTAGTGTCGGCAAAAAATGGGTATTTTCTTGGCCATTGGGCCGTTGACTTAGGCTCTGAAGCGGCTTATACCCCGAGCCTGAATTTACCTACGGAGAAAGCCCGTGAAACGTACATACCAGCCAAGCAAGCTTATTCGCAAACGCCGCCACGGGTTCCGTGCGCGTATGGCCACTGTGGGCGGACGCCGCATACTGGCAGCGCGCCGCGCCAAGGGCCGCAAACGCCTTTCTGCCTGATAGTCAGGTCCCCGGACAAATGACAATCGCGCTCACGCGTATTAAGCATCGCCCAGAATTTCTTCGGGTTGCATCTTCCGGTAAAAAATGGGCCGCGCCTGGCCTTGTTCTCCAAATTCGACCAAACAAAAAAATTAACAGCTCAGTTGCTGATGGTATTTTACGAATTGGGTTTACCGTTAGCCGCAAGGTGGGAAATGCAGTTGCCCGCAACAGGGCCAAACGTCGCCTACGTGCACTAACCAATGAAATAATGCCAGCATTTGCCAAGCCAGGATTTGATTATGTGCTTATCGGCAGGCATTCCACAATCAAGCGCCCGTTTGAAATGTTGAAAAATGATTTAAAAAATGCCTTGAGCAAAACCGGAACCGCAAAGGCCACCACTGCAAAGGCCACCTCTACAAAGGACAGGGCCAAATGACCCCTCTTGCGCACATATTTCGCGGATTTATAAAGGTATACCAGTGGACCATATCGCCCATTATGGGTTCCAGTTGTCGCTTTTACCCTACTTGTTCCCAGTATTCGCTAGAGGCCATAAAAACCCATGGGGGTATCCGTGGCGGAGCGCTTGCTGTAAAACGCATTTCAAAATGTCATCCATGGCACGATGGCGGTATTGACCCGGTGCCAGAAATAAATCACGGTGGCGCCAAATTAAATGAAAACAACTCGCGCTTAAAAGCCGAGCATCGGGAAAAGGTTAACTAAAATAATGGATCATGATTACCGCAACCTGATTATGGCAATAGCCCTTTCCGGACTTATCCTTCTGGGCTGGGAAGCGATGTTCCCAACCCCCGAAGCACCACCCGAAGTAGCAACCGCAACATCCACAATGGCGCCAAGCCCAACAAGCACCGCACCAAGCCCGGGCGGCGATGTGTCAGCACCTAGTGCGGCGACATCTGGTGTTGAGGTTCCGGGTGGACAGACATCTGTCGTGACAACGGGCGTTAATTCCATTGAAGGGCTACTAGCCCAGAGCAAACGCATAAAAATTAATTCAAACGGTATTAGCGGGTCTATTTCACTTAGCGGTGGACGCATGGATGATGTGATTTTGAACAATTACAACGTCAAACTGCACGAAGAAAACAACAAGGTTCGTGTTTTCTCGCCTAAAGGTCAGGTTGGATCATACTTTGCCGAATATGGTTGGGTTGGCAAAGGCTTTGGTGCCGGGCAATTACCCGGTACAGATACACCGTGGCAGACAAACGATAGAACTTTAAATGAAAACAGCCCTGTTACCCTAACGTGGGATAACGGAAATGGCCTTAAATTTAGCCGCACCATTTCTATTGATTCTGATTTCATGTTTAACATTACCCAAACGGTGGAAAATAATTCAGGCCAGCCAATTACACTTAACCCATACGCGCTAATTTCACGCTGGGGAACACCGGATGTTACCGGGTTCTTTATTTTGCATGAAGGCCTGCTCGGCGTGCTTGACGGAACCCTGACCGAAATTGATTACAGCGATTTGGTTGACGAAGGCGCATCCAAGGCGCCAACCACCGGTGGCTGGGTTGGAATAACCGATAAATATTGGCTAGCGGCGCTTGTGCCCGACCAAAAAATGCCAGTCGAGACCCGCTTTGTTCATCGTAACGATGCGGGCATTGATAAATACCAAACAGATTTTCTTGGCGGTTCTGTAGTTATTCAGCCGGGTGGATCAACATCTAGCAATAGCCGTCTTTTTGCAGGGGCCAAAGAAGTAACGCTGCTTGATCGTTATACCGACAAAGAAGATGTTGCCCGTTTTGACTTGGCAGTTGATTTTGGTTGGTTTTATTTCATGACCAAACCAATTTTTTATGCGCTTAATTTTTTCCACAGCGCATTGGGTAATTATGGTCTTGGCATTTTGTTGCTGACCGTGATGATTAAACTTGTGTTTTTCCCATTGGCCAACAAATCTTATAAAGCCATGGCCAAGATGCGTGAGCTGCAACCAGAAATAAAAATTTTGCAGGAACGCTACAAAGAAGACAAAACACAGCTTAACCAACAAATGATGGCGCTTTATAAAAAGAAGGGTGCAAACCCTGCGGCTGGTTGCCTGCCTATTGTTGTTCAGATACCAGTATTTTTTGCGCTTTATAAAGTTTTGTTTGTAACCATCGAAATGCGCCATGCTCCATTTTATGGATGGATACAAGATCTTTCAGCGCCCGACCCAACCACACTTTTCAATCTGTTCGGATTGATACCGTGGACCCCGCCAGATTTTTTAATGATTGGTATCTGGCCTTTGATGATGGGCATTTCAATGTTCCTGCAACAAAAGCTTAACCCACAGCCAACTGACCCAATACAGGCTAAGGTGTTTATGTTCTTGCCCATATTCTTTACTTTCCTTTTGGCACCATTCCCTGCCGGTTTAGTTATTTATTGGGCATGGAACAATACGCTTTCCATACTCCAACAATGGACAATCATGAAACGCATGGGCGTTAAATAGACAAGCACATCTGTGCAAATGGAAATGCTCAATGACCGAGTCCAAACCAGGGGCACTAAACCCAATGGAAGAATTCAAGCCCGACGAGGTTGAATTTGGGCGCGTGCTATTTTCTGGTGAGTGCACTTTCATGCTTGGTGCTGCTGGGCTTGACCAAATACCCGAAACAGAGCTTCCCGAAATTGCTTTTGCCGGACGTTCCAATGTAGGTAAATCATCGCTGATAAATGCGCTGACCAACCGCAATGCATTGGCCCGCACATCACACACCCCGGGCCGTACCCAGCAAATAAATTTTTTCGATTTGGCAGGGCGTATTACAATTGGTGATTTGCCCGGATATGGCTATGCCCGTGCTCCAAAAGATCAAGTTGCCAAGTGGACCAGCATGGTAAATGGGTACCTAAAAGGGCGCAGGCAACTGGTTCGGGTAATGCTATTGATAGATGCCCGTCACGGCATCAAAGATGTTGACCGCAGAGTCATGAAGATGCTCGACGAAGCCGCGGTCAGCTATCAGGTGGTGCTAACCAAGGCTGACAAAATAAAAGAAAAAGAACGCACCCGCGTTATGGATAAAACCACAACCGAGCTATCCAGCCATATTGCGGCCTATCCATTTATTCATCTTTGCAGTTCGCACAAAGGGGCAGGCATAGGGGCCCTTAGGGCCGACATAGGGCGCATGGCCAAAGATGCCAAAGATAATAGATCAGCATAGTTCCTAGTAGCTAATCAGCAAAAAATATTGTAATTTGCCGAAATCATGAGCAAAGACAATGAAATATCACTTAACAAAACCCATGAAGAATGGCTGTCACAGGCGGCAACTCTGTCTGAAGCGTTGCCCTATATGCGGCGTTATTCGGGTGAAAGCCTGGTCATAAAATATGGCGGCCATGCCATGGGTGATGATGCACTGGCGAAGCTTTTTGCCCGGGATGTGGTATTGCTGCGTCAAATTGGGGCCAACCCGGTGGTTGTTCATGGTGGCGGACCGCAAATTGGCGAGATGTTAAAAAAATTAAAAATCGAAAGCGAATTTATTCAAGGCCTCAGGGTTACCGATAAGGAAACCGTTGACGTTGTGGAAATGGTCTTGGCCGGAAGTATAAACAAACACATTGTTTCGCAAATAAATGCCCAAGGTGGATTTGCTGTGGGCCTTTCAGGCAAAGACGGTAATCTTATAAAAGCAGAAAAATTACGGCGCACCATGCGCGACCCGGATTCAAATATTGAGCGCATTCTAGACCTTGGTCTGGTTGGTGAGCCAAAAGAAATTACTCCACATATTTTGGATAATTTTGAAGAATCTGACATCACCCCGGTTATTGCCCCCATTGGTTCGGGGCCAAAAGGTGAAACCCTTAACATCAATGCCGATACCGCGGCGGGTGCCATAGCAGGCGCAATTAACGCCAAGCGTTTATTGATGTTAACCGACGTTGTTGGTGTGTTGGATACAACCGGTAAATTAATACCAGCGTTAACTGCGTCTGAAGCACGCAAGCTTATTAAAAATGGAACCATCGAAGGCGGCATGATACCCAAGGTCGAAACCTGTCTCAAAGCCATTGATGAAGGCGTTGAAGCGGCTGTAATTATTGATGGGCGGGTTCCCCATGCGCTGATACTGGAACTATTTACCGAACACGGTGCCGGTACGTTAATTGAGGCTAATTAATATCCGCTTTAATACCCGCTGCGTGCCCTTATGCCACCAGCTTTAGGAAATAAACGTTTGTGCTTGCTCATATCAAACTTTTTGATATTGGCATCAGGCTTGCCAAACAAATAGCCTTGGGCATAATTAATTCCGGCCTTGCGCACAAAATCCAACCCTTCTTTGCTATCAACCATTTCAGCGACGGTTTCTATGGAAAGGTTTTTGCATAAGGTTGCCATTGATTCTAGTAACGCTTTACCGCGGCGGGCTTTTTGCGCTTCTTTTACCACCGGACCATCAATTTTTACCACGTCAACTTCGAGGCTCATCAAATAGCCGAAGCTAGCCGCACCTGCACCAAAATCATCCAAACAAACGTGATAACGTTTTTTACGCAACGACTGGATAAAATTATTGGCTGCTTCAAGATCTTCCATCTTGGACGATTCTGTTATTTCAAACAAAAGCCTGCCTTCGGCCCATGGGTTTTCTTTTAGCATGTTGCTCAGCTGTTCGACATATTTTTGGTTAAAAACTGACTGACCGGAAATATTGACCGCGATAGATGATTTTGAATTGCGTGGGGTTTTATTTAACCAATCAAGCCCCTTTTGTGCCACCGCCATATCAAATTCTGAAATCATGCCGGTTTCTTCGGCCATGGTAATAAGCTCAAACGGCGATACGCCAGGCTCAAACCGGGTTAGGGCCTCATAATGGTGAATTTCACCTGTTTGCACCTCGACGATGGGGTGAAACACCAAGTGAAAGTTTCCTTCGGCAACGGTGGATTTAAATTTTGTTACTTTGTCAGCGGCATCTGAAACAAGGCTTGAAAGATTTGTCGAAAGAGAATGAATATCAAAGCTTTCATCAGAATCTTTGAATTTATTAATGGCATATAACAAACCATTGGCTAAGTCTTCATCGCTAATGGCATCTGCGTCGGCGTCCATAGTTGCCGATTGAACTTCAATACCTTTTCCTTCGGGGTCAAAATCTTTGGCGACCCCGGAAAGTTGCTCTTTAAGATTTTTTACATCAAGGTCCTGGCCATGAACGATACCAAATTTACCATCATCTAATTGTGCCGCTGAATCGCCATCAACCGAATTGGCGCGCAGATATACACCAAGAGTTTTATTAAGATTAGCCGCTTCCTCTTCTTCGAGATTGTCTTCCAATGTAGAAAGGGCCGGCATATTAATCATGGTCAGCTTGGTGTCATCGCCCTTGCCTTTGGCGGCCTTTAATTTACCGCCCAGAACATCGGCAAACGAATCTGCATCATAAAGATTGGTTTCACCAACCCGCTGATGACCACTGGGGGTAAGGCCCGCTGATTGACGCTTGCTAATACGCATGGCGAGAAAATAATGCCTGCCAAGGTCTTCCATAAAATACCCGGCAAACGCAATGGGCAGTCCCGCAGCCCCCTTGCCCTTGAAACGAAGCGCGACATCTTCTATCCGGCCTTTACGCCTGGCAACGCCAAGCAGGCTTTCCATCAGGGAATGGTCATCATCAAGAATAATGTCTTTTAGGCTCATGCCAGCCATTTGCTCCGCTGACTTGCCAACCAATCCCTGCCAAGGCCCGCCAGCAAAAACAACATTTTGTTCTTCGTCTACTTCCAACAGGAAATCAGCCCAACAAAAAGCAAGCGCGACAAAACGGTCGCGTTCGGTTTTTGCCGATTCTATCGGTTTAGATGCTGCTAGCTCAGCCATTGGTTTAGTGGTGCCCCCATTTCCCTACATTCTACATATTTGCAGGGTTGTATCCTTTATTTTTTAATACTTTAGCACGACCACCCGAATATACTACAATACCCAAATGGGGGAGAGTGTGCATAATTATAACTAAAAAACGGCCTGTTGGTCGCAAACTGCGGACATCCATAATAAAATCAATGAAAAACAGCCCAAACCATGTAACCCCAGCTGAGGCCGAAACCTGGGTGTTTGATCTAGACAACACGCTTTATTCTGGCGTTCACGGGCTGTTTGATCAAATAGACGCTCGCATGCAGGCGTATGTAGCTGAATTTCTGGGCCTGCCACCGGATGAAGCGCACAAGGTACAAAAAAAATATTTCCGTGAATATGGCACAACGCTTAGGGGGATGATGGCCTGCCATAACATGGAAGCGGGACCGTTTCTTGAATATGTTCACGATATTGATGTGGAGCTAATCCCCAAAGACATTGCCCTTGATGATGTTTTGCAAAAAATCAGCGGGCAAAAAATTATATTTACCAATGCCAGCCGCGAACACGCCGACCGCGTACTTGCCAGGTTGGGGGTGGCCCATCATTTTACCGGAATTTTTGATATCCGCGACGGTGGGTTTGTGCCCAAGCCCGAGCCGGCAAAATACCACGAACTGGCCGATACTTTTAATTTTGATCCCAAAAAGGCCATAATGGTTGAAGATATGGCCCGCAATCTGGAGCCAGCCAAAGAAATGGGCATGGCCACCGTGTGGGTGCGAACCCAGACAGATTGCACCATATGCACAGAAGACCCATCGGGCGATCATGTGGATTTTGAAACCGACGATTTGGTGACATGGTTATCTAAGCTGGCTGTATAAACTTTCTATTTAAGCTAACCATTTAAGGCGAATACTGGACTTGCGGCTGGTGCTGGATTATTGTGCCGACAACATTAAACCAAGGAAAAAGACCGAAAAATCATGAGCACCACTAATCTTGAGACTATTGTAAACGCTGCCTGGGAAGACCTCTCGGCCATCAATATTAAAACCACCGGCGATGTTCGCGATGCGGTGGAACGTACCATCAACCTGCTTGATGGTGGTGAAATTCGCGTTGCCGAACGCATTTCCCGTGGCAAGTGGAAAGTAAACGAATGGGTCAAAAAAGCCGTTCTTCTTTCTTTTCGCCTAAACGACATGGCACCAATATCCGGTGGCCCAGATGGGGCTGAATGGTTTGACAAAGTGCCATCAAAATTCAAGGGCTGGACTGAGGCCAATTGGCGCGAAGCTGGTATTCGTGCGGTTCCAAACTGTGTTGCACGCCGTGGTGCCTATATTGCGCCGGGCTGTGTGCTAATGCCATCGTTCGTAAACATTGGTGCCTATGTTGATAGCGGCACCATGGTCGATGGCTGGGCCACGGTTGGTTCATGTGCGCAAATTGGTAAAAACGTTCATCTTTCAGGCGGAGCAGGAATTGGTGGCGTGCTTGAGCCATTACAAGCCAGCCCAACCATCATTGAAGATGATTGCTTTATTGGAGCCCGCGCCGAAGTTGCCGAAGGTGTAATTGTCGAAGAAGGCTCAGTCCTTGGCATGGGTGTTTATATTTCTGCATCAACCAAGGTTGTGGACCGGGCAACTGGTGAAATTTATTTTGGTCGGGTTCCGGCTTATTCGGTTGTGGTTGCCGGTTCCATGCCGTCAGCCAAAGTAATGCCCGATGGCCAGCCTTCGCCTAGCCTTTACTGTGCGGTAATCGTAAAACGGGTTGATGAAAAAACCCGGGCTAAGACATCTATTAATGAGTTGTTACGGGATTAACCGTACGGCCAAGGGGGGCACGTGACGGCCATAAACCTGATTGACCCGATTGAGTTAAGCCAAGCCTTAATACGTTGCCCCAGCGTCACCCCGGTTGATGCTGGCGCGCTGGCTGTGCTTGAAGGTGTGCTCGCGCCCATGGGTTTTAATTGCAACATTTTATCATTTTCCACTGCTGGAACCTCCGACGTTGATAACCTTTATGCCCGTTTGGGAAATTTGGGACATAACCTTTGTTTTGCCGGACATACCGATGTAGTTCCCGTGGGCGACGAAAACGCATGGACCCACCCGCCCTTTGGTGCCGAAATAAAAGATAATGTTCTTTACGGTCGTGGTGTGGTCGATATGAAATGCGCCATTGCCGCATTTGTTTCAGCAACATCCAAATTTATTTCAGAAAATGGAGCCGACTTTGGCGGATCAATTTCATTTCTTATTACCGGAGATGAAGAAGGCCCAGCCATAAACGGAACCAAAAAAGTTTTAAGCTGGATGGTTGATAACGGTGAAACTATGGATGGTTGCATAGTTGGTGAACCAACCAACCCCGAAAGCCTTGGCCAGATGATAAAAATTGGCAGGCGCGGAAGCCTTAATGGCTACCTTCGGGTTATTGGCACCCAAGGTCACGTGGCCTATCCGCAAAATGCTGAAAACCCCATGCCCCGGTTGCTTAAAATGCTGAGCGCCATATGCGATGATACGCTTGATAATGGGACAGAATTTTTTCAACCATCAAACCTTGAGGTTACCTCGGTAGATGTGGGCAATTCCACAACCAACATAATTCCGGGTGAGACAACAGCGCGGTTTAACATACGGTTTAACGATACACACAACGCTGACAGTTTAAAAAAATGGCTACGGGAAAAATTTGAAACAATTGGTGGTGAATACAGCTTGGATATTGAGGTTTCAGGTGAAGCATTCATTACCCCGCCGGGCGTTCTATCCACGGTTATGTCAGAAGGTGTTAAAAAAATTACAGGCTTAACGCCTGAGTTAAGCACATCTGGTGGAACGTCTGATGCCAGATTTATAAAAAACCACTGTCCGGTTGCAGAGTTTGGATTAATAAACGCCACTGCACACAAAGTAGATGAAAGCGCCACCATTGAAGACATCCAAAAACTAACCGAAATATATTTCGAGATGATTAGTGGATTTTTCAAAAGCGTGGAAAAGTGATTGTAACACAAAAAACAGCTAATGCGGTTCTGGGTGCATTGAAACTAGCGCGTTTCGATGTTTCAGGGCTAAAACTTATGGATGCCAGCCGGGATGGATTTTTTAATTCGTTCTGGGCGGCGACTATTATTGCCCCGTTCTTTATGCTTTTTCTGGGTCTTAAATGGCAAGCTGGTTTTGTTGAAGCCGACATTATTCGTTTTGTCACAGTCGAAGTCGCGGTCTATGTAATATCGTGGGTGCTATTTCCAATTGTTATGATAGACGTGTGCAAACATTTTGGCTGGCAATCAAATTATTTTGCATATGGAACCGCGCGCAACTGGACGGTTTTAATACAAAATTCGCTTTACCTGCCCATAGCTATGGCCGATGTTACCGGACTATTAGAAGTATCTTCCAGCGCACCGTTGTTGCAAATAGTATTTATTTACATGCTTATTTACAGTTGGTTTGTGGCCCGTGGGGCATTAGGAATATCAGGCTTGGCCGCAACCGGGGTTGTCGCGCTGGATCTTGTGATTGCCATACTTATAAATATTCCAGCCGATTTATTGCTTAACGGCTAAGGACTACATTGGGCCAAGCTACATTGGTAAAGGCATACCGAAGTAAGATAAAAGCACACCCAAACCAAGCATCATTATTATCATTGGTGATGTAAGCACGCCAATCACGCTTAAAATTATTGCCGCTATGCCCCAACCGATCTGTCCGATAAAAAGTGCAATAACACCCAGCACCAACGCTAACGGTACAAAAAATATCGACCACATAAAAATACTTATCACACCAAATATTACCGCGATAATTCCAAGTATAGGGGGGTTATCGCGAGGTGGCTGCCTAGACGATGGCCCGCCACGCGCCTCGTCTTGATTAATGTCTTGAATATTGTCTTGCTCGACATTTTTACCAGTGTTGAGGGTGGCTATGGTTTGGTCTTCGGGTTTGTCATTCATCTAAAAATTATATCCTACTTAGTATCCAACACGAACAAGATAAAGCCCCTCAGCCGGTGCGGTTTGCCCACCGCGTGCGCGATCCTTGGCCTCAAGCGCTGATTTCAGATCGTCCTTGTTCCATTTTCCCGTTCCCACCAATTTTAAACTTCCTGCCATATTGCGCACCTGATGATGAAGAAACGAGCGCGCGCGAACTTTTAAATGAATCTCATCGCCAACCCTTGAAATATTTAATTCATCTAGGGTTTTTATGGCTGATTTAGCCTGACAAAAGCTTGCGCGAAAAGATGTGAAATCATGCTTGCCCAGCAAAACCTGGGCGGCATCGTTCATTGCAACTTCGTCAAGATGTGCCGGAATCCACCAAACCCGACCTTTTTCCAGCGCCGGGCGGGGCCTGCGATTTAAAATACGGTAAAGGTATTGTCTTTCATTGGCATCGAACCGAGCGTTGAACTCTCCATCAACCTTTTCAGCGCCCATAACCGCTATGGGCTGGCCACCCCGGGTTAGATGATAATTAATGGCATCACGCACGGTGTCTTCGCCGTGATCATCACTCAGGTCAAAATGGGCGACCTGGCCAATTGCGTGAACGCCAGCATCTGTGCGTCCGGCACAAAAAACGGTTACGGATTCTCCGCAAAAGCTCTCTATTGCCGCTTCCACCACCTGCTGAACGCCAAGCCCGTTATCTTGACGTTGCCAACCGACATATGGCCCACCATCGTATTCTACTGTTATTTTGTATCTGTTCATGGCTCTTTTTAGCCGTTTATTGCTATAAATTGCTATTGATTTTAATATGTTTGCCAAGGTGGCCCGCCACCCTTAGATTTAATATAATGTCCCAGACTGGGATGAAGGGGTAAATAACATGCTTACCGATGCAGATATCGCAAAGGACCTTGATTCCTTGCACGTTCTGCCGCTTTCAATAATTCCATTTGAAAGCAAGATGCTCAATAACGCCCGCATGGTAAAAAACGGGCGACTTGAAAGCATGGTTGAGCTGTTTTCCGATCAACAATCGGGAAGCGGGCAAATGAAAATAACTGACGCCATCAAAGAACTACAAGACAGAGCCGGTGGGTCGCGCAAAGACGTGGCCATACTTAGAAAGCTTGGCCGTCTTTCGTCTTATGATGTTTATTCCCTGCGCGTTATGCTGCGCGAACAAGATGTCCCGATAAACGATTTTGATCAGCTAAAACTATCGCCCGAAAAAAGCAAAGAGCTGGGTGGGTATATGATGGAATTCACCCACCCCTTGATTATGGAAATTTATGGTTCTGATGATGTGAACGTACAAAATTTCGATGATATATTAAAACTTTTTCGCAACCCCGATGTAACGGTTGCCCGGCAAAAACTGGATCAAATGGCCCAGCGGCTCAACATCGACATCATGGAAATACCCAGTTTCATGGAAGATTACGGCGATATATTCATGTCGCTAGCATATTACAAAAAATGTCTGAGAGATATTTCGCCAATTCTTGATAATTTCATGCATTCGCTAAAGGAAATAAGAAATAACTGGGAATTAAAATCTAACATAAGCTTGATGGAAACCTGCGAAGAGCTTGAAAATATGTTTATCGGACTGGATGCTTATCTAAAAAATCTTTTTAATGAGTTTGATAAAAGCAGTAAAGGTTTTTGGGATGACGTCTCGGCAGAACGTTTTCGTGAGGTTGAAGCGCTTATTTCCGGATACCACACTACCATTGGTTCCGTTCTTTGCGCCCTATCTGTAAAAACTATTGCTTGGCATAATTTATTCCCCAGCCGTTCAGTTGGGGGGCCGGTAAAAAGGTCTGAATTCATAATGACCGAAATGCGTCAAGGCACCGATACAATCCGTGGCATATTAAAAGATGCCCGCAACAAATCAAAACGTCCGATACTTAAATCAAAGCGCAAAGAATATTCCGCACCCGCCGCACCCGCTAAGGCCGCTACGTCAGTTACCCCCGATACGTCAGGCGTAGATGAAGAAAAGAAAATAACCACTGCGCCATAAACGCACCTAATGTCACCTATGACAATATTTGGCCAATATCAATGTCTGCGCCGCGCCCGCGAGAAAAATCACCCCAATCCATTGCCGATTTACCCGCCCGTTGCAAACGGGTAACCCTGACGCTGCCTTTATTGCAGGCTATCTCCAGCCCAGCCGGGCCGGTGGCTATAACTTCCCCCGGTTTGCCATTGGCATTAGCAACTTCACCCGCCAACGCCCTAACCCTATGGCCATCCATTTCAAACCACGCCAATGGAAAGAGGCCCCGCACCTGACGCGACACCTCATCGGCTGGGGCGTTCCAGCTAATTCTAGTTTCAGATTTTTCTATCTTGGCGGCGTAGGTTGCTTTTTCATCATCTTGTGGGTCGGCTTCTATATTGTTCGCCTGAACACCCGCCAATGCTGCTAGCATTAGCCGCGCACCCATTTTAGAAAGGTTTTCCATTAATTCTTCTACGTTTGTTTTGCTATTTATCTTTACCGATTCTGATGCCACCACCGGGCCGGTATCTAGGCCTTGTTCCATCTGCATTATGCAAACACCGGTTTCACCATCACCCGCCATAATGGCCCGATGAATTGGTGCCGCACCACGCCAACGTGGCAACAACGATGCATGAATATTAAAACACCCCAGTGATGGGGCATCTAAAATTTGCAGTGGCAATATCTGCCCGTAGGCGGCAACCACAGCGGCCTCTGATTTTAAATCATTAAACGAATTTATTTCATCGTCGCTTTTTAATGATGATGGAGTTCTGACTTCAAGCCCTAGTTCCTCTGCCGCAATATGAACGGCGGATTTTTGTTCTTTCTTGCCCCGGCCAGCTGGACGTGGTGGCTGGGTATAAACCGCGACAATATTATTTCCCGCTTCGACAAGCAGCCTTAATGCCGGAACAGAAAATTCAGGGGTGCCCATAAATACCAGTCTAAGCGGCGTGACATTCATACATTAGCCTCTGCTAGTTTTTGTATTTTTTGTAGTTTACGAATTATCATTTTACGCCTTAACGCTGAAAGATAGTCCACAAAAAGAGTTCCTTCGAGATGATCAATTTCGTGTTGAACACATACGGATAATATACCCTCGGTATCAATTTCGCGTATTTCATTTTCATGATCAATATAACGCACCCTGACGTTTTTTGGCCTGAGAACATCTGCGTATTGGTCGGGCAACGAAAGGCAGCCTTCTTCGCGCAATTCGTCTTCTTCCGAAGACCAAATTATTTCAGGATTGGCCATACGAATTGGGTTGCTTTTTTCATCAGGTTTAGAAATATCAACCACAATAACCCGCTTTGAAATACCGACCTGCGGTGCGGCAAGACCAATGCCATGTGCGCTATGCATGGTTTCCACCATATCGTCCATCAGTTTCAATGTGTTAGCATCTACCACATCGACCTTTTTGGCCTTGGCTTTCAGCCTAGGGTCAGGGGCTATGAGAATGGTAAGAATGGTCATAATTTTGCCTTTAACTATTTACTATATAATATGAGTATTCTAACTGCTGGTAAGTAGGATAAAAATGACTAAATACAACCCCATGCGTGCGCTAGTCCATTATTTTTTGGCGGCTATCATTCTACCAATTTATGGCATACAGGTTTGTCCATTTATTGATAGCCTATCGCCCATTCAAATTATTATTCCGGTTTCGGTTGCATTAATTTTACAATATGTGCTCAGACAATGGCTAGTTAAGTCAATTATTGAACAAGCAGCACTGGAAAATCAAACCAGCAGATCGTTTAAAATGGAGCTTATCCTTTTTGTGACATCGGCATTGGGGCTGGCAATTTATAATACCATCGCTCACGGATTTCCACTTACCAGTGGGTTAAAGGTATTTGTCGGTATATTTGGGCTTGGTTTTTTTGCCGCTATTGACCTTTCGCTTGAACGCGAACGGATTGTTGGCAGTCGTATTAAAGAAACCGGTGCCGACCTTAGCCCTGATAAAATATATTTTCCCCTTTCACAAAAGGTAGCATTATTTGCAACAATTTCCGTTGTTGTACTGATAACTATTTTCATGCTTTTGGTTATTAAAGATTTGGATTGGATTGTCGAAGTTGGTAAAACAATTCCATTGGCAGAAGCAAGAGTTTCAATCATCAAAGAATTTATTTTTGTGCTGGCTGTTATTTTACCGCACACGTTAAATGCAATTTCATCCTACAGCAAAAACCTTAAACTGTTTTTTAGTCATGAAACAAATGTATTAACAAACATAACAAATGGAAAATTAGACGTACGCGTTCCGGTTAGCACCACCGATGAATTTGGCATAATGGCAAAACATACCAATGCCATGATAGTGCAATTAAAAAGCTATATTAATGAAATTAGCCTTACCCGTGATGTTACAATTCTTTCGCTGGCATCATTGGCCGAAGCGCGCGATAACGAGACCGGACAACATATTTTAAGAACCCAGCGCTACGTTCGGGCGTTGGCAATTCATCTACAGCCACATCCAGTATTTTGTGATGAGCTTGATGATGAAACTATAGATCTTTTGTATAAATCTGCGCCCCTGCACGACATAGGCAAAGTCGGAATCTCCGACAATATATTGCTAAAGCCCGGCAAGCATACCATTGAAGAATTCGAAATAATGAAAACCCATGCTCAAATCGGTAGTGATGCATTGAAAGTTGCCGAAGATAAAATGGGAACAACTTCGTTTTTACGTTTGGCCCGGGAAATAGCCGTAACCCATCACGAAAAATGGGATGGCAGTGGCTACCCTAATGGGCTTGAAAAAAATGAAATCCCCATATCGGGCAGGTTGATGGCGGTTGCCGATGTTTATGATGCATTAATTTCTGCCCGAGTTTACAAACCAGCCTTTCCCCATGAAAAGGCCATGGCAATAATTCGCGAAGGCTCAGGCCTACATTTCGACCCTGATGTTGTTACCGCCCTTGATAATATTGAGGATGAATTTAAGGCCATTGCGCGTGAATTTGGCGACCAGCACACAGAATAGCCCGCCCAAAAATCTTGTTTCTTTTGCCTTTTAATGCCCAATCGGGCAAGTTGTCGGCATGGAAACAGACCTAATTCTAGTAATAATATCTATCACCGTGGCGGCCATGGCAGTCGTGGCATTGTTTTGGATTGTGCGCGCCAAAGGCGCACAAACCGAGGCCGTAACCATGGGCGAAATTATGGGCCTGATAAAGGCCATGGGTGAAGCCAACGCCAGCGGCCACGAACAATTACGCCGCACCCTGGAAGAACGCCTTGAGGCCGCATCAAAACGCCTTGGCGATGGGCTTAACATACACACCGAAAAAACCGGTGAAGCCATGAAGCAAGTGCACGAACGCCTTGCGGTAATTGATAGCGCGCAAAAAAACCTGACCGACCTTTCAAATCAGGTGGTCGGATTACAAGATATTCTTTCCAATAAACAAGCGCGCGGGGCGTTTGGCGAGGTTCAGCTTGAAAATCTGGTAACCGATGCCCTGCCGCCCAGTACCTATGGGTTTCAAGAAACCCTTTCAAACGGCGCCCGGGCCGATTGTGTATTGCACCTGCCTAACCCACCCGGTTCCATAATAATTGATTCAAAATTTCCGCTGGAATCGTACCGCGCATTACAAAACGCAAGCGATGATGAGGCCCGTAAAATTGCCGGACGTTCATTTACGGCAGATGTAAAAAAACACATCGTGGCCATAGCAGAAAAATATATAATCCCCGGCGAAACCGCAGAATCGGCATTAATGTTTTTGCCGTCAGAGGCCGTTTATGCCGAACTGCATGCAAATTTCCAAAACGTAATTGAGGAATCCCAACGCAGGCGAGTATATATTGTTTCGCCCTCAACGGTTATGGCGATGCTAAACACCGTGCGCGCGGTATTAAAAGATGTGCGCATGCGCGAACAAGCAGGCGTAATTCAAACCGAAGTCATGAAATTGCTAAATGATGTAAGGCTGTTGGACCAACGCGCTGAAAAGCTAGAAACCCATTTCGGGCAAGCTGATAAAGATATAAAAAATATACGCATATCCACCGGCAAAATAATTGGACGCGGTGATAAAATTGAAGAAATTCAGTTGGGCGAAGAATCCCCCGCAGATGACCTTGCGCCAACGGGCAAACCGCCTGGAATAAGCGCAAACGAGCCATAAAAAATAATCAGGAAATTAAAAATAAAATGCCAAACAATAATTTAGAAAATAATTCTAACCCCAAGCGCGAAGTAGCCGCCGATGTACCACGGCATAAATCGCCGATACTTCGCATGGCGGCAATTCTTTCGGTGGTTATTATCGCTAGCGTTTTTGTTTTATACAAAACCGATAGACGCTCGATCCAGGCATATATAAATATTCCAACCTTAAACGCGGTTGAAATGCGCGGGCGCGAAGCTTTCAACAATACATGTGCTAGCTGTCATGGGGTTGATGGTACCGGTGATACCGATATTGGCCCGCCGCTTATGCACCCTTATTACCGCACAATTTTGCTAAGCGACGATAAAATATTCAAGGCAATTAAACAAGGCACACCCGAGGACAAATGGAAATACGGACATATGCCAGCACAGATTAATGTGGGCGATGCTCAGGCACGTGAAATAATTGCATTTTACAATGCATTGCGTGCTGTAAATAATTTGGGTAAATAGTTTTTTGCGTTTGTTTTAAAGTTTTTTTCTGGCTTTAAGGGCGGCAGACAACGTTCCCTCGTCAAGATAATCAATTTCACCGCCCACTGGAACGCCGTGCGCAAGCCCGGAAATGATAACGTTCGCATCATGCAAAACATCGGCAATATAATGCGCGGTAGTTTGCCCATCAACCGTGGCGTTGGTTGCAATTATTGCTTCGACCACAT
>CBFDBQ010000006.1:0-46363 GCA_965603095.1 uncultured Thalassospiraceae bacterium
TTGTCGCGCGGGGAAACGACTAGCGGTAAATTAATCAATATGATTTATCCGGTATATGTAAACCCCGAAGAAGCAACCACCATTAGGTTGAGAAGAGAAAGCATTCGCGGATTTGTTGCAATGAAGGTTGATGTGGCATCAGCCCTGGAACAGGCATTGTCCAATCAGACCCCGCAGGGATTTGATATATATATCGTAGATGCAGAAGCAAACCATGGCGAAGAAATAATATATTTTCACAAGTCGCGCACCAAAGAAACTGGCGATGCTATTTCATATCAGCAACTGTGGAATCAAAAATTATCTAACATTAGACCCTTAAGCATTTCCGGCAGACAATGGAAGGTTGTTATGCTGCCAACGAAAAACTTTTATTCTTTGCATCAAAATTATAGTTCATGGGCAATTTTGGCGGCAGGACTTGTTCTTTCAGCATTTCTTTATAATGCATTGTTAAATATTCATCGCCGCGATATCGAAGTAAAAAATATGGTAATGGCGCGTACCAAAGAATTAAAAGACAGCGAAACCAAAGTTAGGGCCATTATTGACAATGTTGCAGAAGGAATAATTACAATTAGTACATCTGGTACAATTGAAACCATAAACCCGGTTGCGGAAAAAATATTTGGCTACGACCATGACGAAATAGCCGGATTAAATATTAACGTTCTTATTCCACAGGAAGAACGCTCCGAACACGATAGCTATATTGAAAATTCAAAGCTTACCGCCCCCAGAATAATCAACAAAAATCGTGATTTATTTGGTCTGAGAAAAAATGGCCAATTATTTCCTATGGAATTAAATGTTTCTTCCATGGAGCTGGATGGCCAGCACAAATTTATTGGAATTATGCACGATATTACGGAAAGAAAATTATCCGAAGCAACCTTGCGTAAAGCAATGCAAGGCATGGAACAAAGTGCAGATGCTATTTTTATTACCGATAAAGTTGGAAATATTGAATACGTTAACCGGAAATTTGTCGAATATACCGGATATAAATTTAAAGAAGTTAGAGGAAAAAACCCTAGAATACTTTCTTCGGGCGAAACCCCAGAAGAAATTTATATTGATCTTTGGCAAACAATTCTTTCTGGCGGCGAATGGCGAGGGGAAATATTAGACAAAACAAAATCAGGGAAACTTATCTGGGCATCAGTAACCATTTCTCCGGTTCGCGACGGAAATGGAATAATTACTCATTTTGTTTCATCACATCGCGATATAACCAAACGCAAAGAAATAGATTTGGCCCTGCGAAACGCCATGCATAAAACCGAAGTTGCCAACAAAGCAAAGAGCGAACTTATGGCAAATATGAGCCACGAACTTCGCACACCGTTAAATGCCATAATCGGATTTTCAGATCTTATAATAAGCAACACCTTTGGCAGGTTGGAACATAAAGAATATGCAGAATATGTTAACTTGATAAATAACTCAGGCAGACACCTGCTTGATATTATCAACGATATTTTAGATGTTTCCGCAATTGAGGCCGGCCGGGTAGATCTAAGCGAAGGCGCCGTTGAAATGCGTGATGTAATTTCAACAATAACCAGCCTAATAAGCCAGCGTGCTGAACAAGGAAAAGTTTCAATTAGTTCAGAAATAGCAGAAGGCTGCCCTAGTATCGTGGCTGACGAACGGCGCATAAAACAAATACTGCTAAACCTTGTTTCCAATTCGGTAAAGTTCACACGCGAAGATGGTTCGGTAAAAATAAAATATTATATGGATGATGAAGGTCGCCCAACATTATCGGTTTGCGATACCGGAATTGGCATGACCGATGATGAGCTTACTCTTGCTATGTCACAGTTTGGTCAGGTTGATGGTGGATTGGATAGAAAAAATGAAGGAACCGGCCTCGGCCTTCCTTTGACCATTGGGCTTATAAAATTGCATGACGCAGAAATTGAAATTAATAGCAAAAAGGGCGAAGGCACGGAAATTAATGTGCATTTCCCCAAATCAAGAATAGGCACAGAATATACTAGAGATCTTGCTATCTAGTGGGCGCTTAAATTCTTTAACGCCGCATCCAGTTCATCAAAAATATCGATTACTATTTCGGCGCCAAGCTCCCTAACCGGAATTTTTGTATAACCGTGGCTCATCAATACAATGGGAATACCCAATGCGTGGGCGGCGCTAACATCGTTTGCATTATCGCCAACCATAGCCGATGTTTCTTTTGATCCACCCATGGCGTCTAGTGCCGCCGCCAAATGGCGGGGGTCGGGTTTTTTAATGCCGGGCACGGTATCGCCGGCTATTACCGCATCAAAATGAACTGCCAGATCAAGTTTTTCCAATATTTCCATGGCCGCCCCATAGGGTTTGTTGGTGCATATGGCGGTTTTTATCCCGTTCGATTTAATATTTTTTAATGCGTTGATGGCACCGGAAAAAACTTTGGTAAGCTCAGCCGAGCGCGGCTCATAATCGGCAAGAAACTGGGCCGCGAATTTGCTAAGTTCATCCGCGGGCGGGATGTCACCGGTGGCATCGAAACAGCGTTCGACTAGTTTTGGCACACCATCACCTATCATTAGCGCTACTTCCTCTACCGATGGCTCGCGCCTGCCAAGTGGGCTCAGCATACGAACGGCTGCGGCATGTAAATCTGGGGCAGAATCTATCAATGTTCCATCAAGGTCGAAAATCAGAGCATCAAATTGACTGTTGGTGTTGGGCATATGTGAAAAAATCCGTAATAATCTGTGTGTTGGCTGGATTCGCAGCTTGTGGCAATGTCCCGCCAGCGAATGTATTAGAATGATATAATGTACCTCTTTTTTAGTCGAGCTTGAACAAATGTCAAAGAAGAAAACTGCCGCAATTGTATTGGGTGCTGGTCTGGGCACCCGAATGAAGTCGGAAAAGCCCAAGGTTATGCACCATATTGGCGGCAGACCAATGATAAACCATCTTTTGGCAACCCTTGATGCAATCAAGTGCGAGCGCACAATAGTGGTGGTTGGCCCCGGTATGGATGACGTAGAGGCGGCTGTAGCACCTAGCAAAATAGCAATTCAAAAAGAACGCCTAGGCACAGCCGATGCAGTCAAGGCAGGTGTTGATGCCCTTGGCCCATTTAAGGGCAATATTTTAATTCTTTATGGTGATACCCCGTTAATCACCGAACAAACCCTAAATGCCATGCTGGATGAGCGTGATGAAAAAAATAATCCTGCTGTTGTGGTTTTGGGTTTTGAGCCGATGGAGCCGGGTGAATATGGTCGTCTGGTTACCGACAGCGAGGACGGTGAATTAATAAAAATTGTTGAAGCCAGAGAAGCCGCCCCACAAGAGCTTGCCATATCGCTTTGTAATTCTGGCGTAATGGTGGTTGACGGTAGCCTGCTTGGCGGGCTTCTTTCGCGTGTTAAAAACAAAAATGCCAAGGGTGAGTATTATTTAACCGATATAGTCGGCCTGGCGCGTGAAGATGGGTTTAACGCAAGCGTCGTCGAAGGCGACGAAGAAGAGCTTGTTGGCATTAATTCTCGTTATGAATTGGCGCAGGTTGAAACCATTTTACAAGACAGACTGCGTGAGCGGGCAATGAAATCTGGCGTTACGCTGGTTGATCCGGCAACTGTTTATTTTAGCTTTGATACCAAAATAGGAGCAGACACAATTGTTGAGCCTAATGTTTATTTCGGGATCAACGTTACAATTGGGAAAAGTTCGCACGTAAAGGCATTTTCTCATATTGATGGTGCATATATTGGCAACGGCACAACCGTTGGCCCGTTTGCCCGCCTTCGCCCCGGGGCTAACATTGGTGATGGCGCACGGGTTGGTAATTTTGTTGAAATAAAAAATTCCGATGTTGAACAGGGCGCCAAGGTAAATCATTTATCATACGTTGGTGATGCCCGAATTGGTGCTGGTGCTAATATTGGTGCCGGAACCATAACGTGTAATTATGATGGGTTTATGAAATCTCACACCGATATTGGTGAAGGAGCGTTTATTGGCTCTAATTCCGCATTGGTCGCGCCCGTAAAAATTGG
The DNA here is from genome assembly GCA_965603095.1 of uncultured Thalassospiraceae bacterium. Taxonomy (GTDB): domain Bacteria; phylum Pseudomonadota; class Alphaproteobacteria; order Rhodospirillales; family Magnetovibrionaceae; genus DAOVVL01. The sequence goes on from CBFDBQ010000006.1 coordinate 4,032, forward strand.
TGCCGGTGCGGTGGTTGGCGCGGGTAGCACCATAACAAATGATGTCGAGGCTGATGCCCTTGCGGTTTCTAGGCCTGAGCAAAAAAATATTAAAGGTGCAGCAGCCAAGTTGCGTGATAAAAAGCGCGCCCTCAAAGAAAAGAAAACGAAAGGCTGATCCAAAACAATGTGTGGGATAATTGGCATTATTGGCAAAGGCGAAGTATCCCCACATCTTATGGAGGGGTTAAAGCGGCTTGAATATCGCGGCTATGATTCTGCTGGTATTGCCACTCTTGTTGGCGGTGCGATTGAGCGTCGCCGTGCCCAAGGCAAGCTTGAAAACCTTGTAAATGCTTTAAAAAAAGACCCAATTTCTGGCCGGGTTGGCATTGGCCACACTCGTTGGGCGACACATGGTGTTCCCAATGAAATAAATGCTCACCCCCATGCGACTGCGCGCGTTGCGGTGGTGCATAACGGTATTATCGAAAATTTTCAGGAATTAAAAAAAGAATTAGAAGGCGCTGGTCACAAATTTGCTTCCGATACCGACACCGAAGCCATAACCCATTTGATTGACAGTTTCCTTCAAGACGGCGCGTCGCCATATGATGCGGTTAAATCATGCTTGAACAGGCTTGAGGGCGCGTTTGCGCTGGCAATTATTTTTGCCGGCCATGATGAATTAATGATAGGTGCCCGTCGTGGTAGCCCGCTTGCCATTGGCATTGGTGATGGCGAAATGTTTTTAGGATCAGATGCCATTGCCCTGTCGCACTTGACCGCAGACGTAATTTATTTGGAGGATGGCGATTTTACGGTGCTAACACCTTCAGGTTCTACAATATTTGACGAGGCAGGAAACCCTGTTATCCGCCGAGTTAGCCATTCAGATACATCCGACGCAGCAGTAGGCAAGGGCGGATACGCGCATTTCATGCTCAAGGAAATTTACGAACAGCCACAGGTTATTGGCGATACCTTGAACGGCATAATAAACCCATCAATGCGAACGGTAACTTTGCCAGATTTTCCATTTGATTTGGGAAAAATTGAACGTCTTACATTTGTTGCTTGCGGTACATCTTATTACGCCTGTCAGGTGGCAAAGTACTGGGTTGAAGAATTAGCCGGTATTCCGGTTGAAGTGGATGTGGCGTCTGAATATCGTTATCGCAAAGTTCCATTTCAAAAAAATGGCGCGGCGGTGTTTGTGTCGCAATCCGGTGAAACCGCAGATACTTTGGCAGCGCTAAGGTTTGCCAAAAATGGCGGACAAAAAATCATTTCTATTGTTAATGTGCATGAAAGCACCATGGCGCGCGAGGCTGATGCGACACTTTTAACATACGCCGGACCCGAAGTTGGCGTTGCGTCAACCAAGGCGTTTACAACTCAACTGGTGGTTCTGGCTTGTTTTGCCATTGAACTTGCTCGCAAACATGAAACATTAGACGGTGAAAGCGAAGCTAAGCTGGTGGAAGCATTAATTGAGGTACCATCGCGTGCGGTAGAGGTATTAAACCACGATGAACGACTTCAAGAACTGGCTCATGAAATCGCAAAGGCAAATGACGTTTTATATTTAGGTCGGGCAACCAGTTTTCCAATTGCAATGGAAGGCGCGTTAAAGTTAAAGGAAATAAGCTATATCCACGCCGAAGGCTACCCAGCAGGCGAAATGAAACATGGGCCCATTGCCCTTATTGATGATAATGTTCCGGTTATTGTTATTGCGCCAACCGATGAATTGTTTGAAAAAACCGCATCTAATATGCAGGAAGTTATTGCCCGTGGTGGTCGGGTTATATTTCTTTCTGATAAGCAGGGTTGTGAAAAATTGGGCAAACTTGCCGCGGCGAGCGTTGAATTGCCAACAGTAAACCCGTTTGTTGCACCAATTTTATATGCCATTCCGGCACAACTTTTGGCCTATCACACCGCCGTAATAAAAGGCACAGATGTTGACCAGCCAAGAAATCTGGCCAAATCAGTAACGGTTGAATAGGCGGCCCATGCCCATAGCTATGTCCAATTTCGTTTATGTATTGGGCAGCAATGGCAAGGGTGGCCCCCGTACCTATGTTGGCTGGACAAACGATATTGAAGCACGGTTGCAGGCACACAATTCAGGACGTGGGGCAAAATCCACTCGCGGGCGGAAATGGGTTTTGCTATATGCGGAAAAATTCGATTGTAAAAGTGATGCAATGAAGCGGGAATGGCATTTAAAGCGTGAACGTAAAACCAGACAATCGCTGTTAAGCGCGATTAAGATTATTTAATTTAAAATATCGTCGCTGGCCAGCTCAATGAGGTCACGCCCATTTCGTTTTGCCTTGTAAAGCGCGGCATCGGCCCGGCGCACAGTATCTTCAAAATTATTACTAGGAACGTGCTGGGCAACCCCACCGCTGATTGTAATATCGGTGCTTTCGATTACTTCTGAACCTATTCTTTGGGCGATGGCAAATGCCTGTTCAGTTTTAGTGTCAGGCATAAGTACCAGGAACTCTTCTCCGCCGAAACGAATGGCTAAATCAGAACTTCTTATTTCGTCGGTTATTATTTCGGAAACGGCGCAAAGCAAAACATCACCCGCATGGTGACCTTGGCTGTCGTTATATTTTTTAAAATTATCAAGATCCATCAAAAGAACGCAAAATGGCTTGTTGTTTCTAGACGACATGGGAATTAGTTTTTCAACAAAAACCTCAAGTCGCCTGCGGTTGCCTAAACCGGTAAGTGGGTCGCGCAATGACATATTGCGATTAACTATGCTAAGGCGAATATTATCAAGCAAGGTGGTGTTAAGAACGCGTATAATTTTTAACATCACTATGTAATAAAGAATAGTTGCCGCAGCAACCAGATAAGCTTGACGTTCATCAAGTAATAAAAGCCGCACGGTAACCGGCAATATTGAAATAGAAAAATATGCTAACATTGAACGGTATGAATGGCTGTAAAGCGCAATTGCCGCACCGCTAAGTGAAATCATGGTTAACGTAACAAAAATAATATTTTGAAAAAGATTTGCGTTATATGGGAAAAATGTAGTTAGCGTCCATAGGGTGCCCATAACTACAAGTGCATAATAAAACCAGCTTTCCCATTTTTTGGTGTTTGCAGAATCTATTTTTCCGGTTGCTGCTTTTTTTCTGTAATTAATTATTAGCAAAATGCGCAGCACAAGCATGAAAATAAATACGCCAATCCACGGTAAAAGAATATCGTGGCTAACGTCGTTCCACACAAATGAAACAAAAATAACCATGGCAATAGAAATACCCATAAGCCCGATTACGCCGCTTTGATAAAGAGCATTTACCCGGGTGCGGGCGATTTCAGTATTTATTTCGTTTTCAAGTGTCATTTATTTTGTATCGCTATTTAACGTTCATGCTGGCTTGTCTTTGTTGAGCTTCGATTGACCACTTACTTTTGATAAATGAAAGTACAGCCCATATTTTTTCATCTGATAATGTTCCAGCAAATGCAGGCATGCCGCTTTTTATATTTTTTGGCAACATTCCTGCACCGCCTAATTTTGTATAATCAAAAAGAAGCCTATCATCGTGATGCCACGTGTGGCCAGTGTCATTGTGTGGGGGAGCAGGCAAGGTGCCATCAGATTTTTTTACTTGCCAGTTGGCTTCGCCTTCTAGGCTCGCACCATGACATGCGGCACAGTTTTCAGCATAAATATCTTCTCCAATCCCAACTGCGTGTTCGTTTGACGCATCAGCAGAAGTAATGGCATCATTGCCGCAAGCAGAAAGAGACACCCCTATTACAATAATTAATGCAGTAATATTAATCTGCGACAGCATAAATTTGCCCCCCTAGGCCAAAGATAAGTATTAGCTTTAGCAAGATAAGCATCACATGACGCTGGCGTCAAATTGACACATTGATTGGGTTATGCGACATGCTACCAAGCTATATATTGACCTAAATAATGGAGATAATTCACATGTCCCTAATAAAAATTGAAAGCATTGGCTGGGTTGTTGTATGTGCGCTGTTTTTAACGCAACCAGCCATGGCCGCATCTAAGTCTGCGAGCGATTGCCAATTTAAAGATGGCGCCGGATACAATCATTCAGGTGGGCATTCAGATGAACATTCGAGCGACACGATGAAAAAAATGCATCATGGAAAATCTATGCCTGGATTAATGCACGGTTCAATGCACGGCTCAATGACGGGGCACGGCTCAATGCCTAAAAGCGGCGGACAAGATGTGTTCACCGCAATAAAAGAAATAGTTTCTATTTTAGAAGCAGATCCCAATACAGATTGGTCCAAGGTTAATATATCGGCATTGCGTGAACATTTGGTTGATATGAATATGGTTATGACAGCACCAAGCGCTGTGCAAATAAATATTCCGGGTGGCATTTCTGCTGATGTTACTGGGCGCGGCCGTACTTATAATGCCATAGTAAATATGATAAAGCCGCATTCAGCACAGCTTGCAGATATCCCTAAATGGAATGTGGTCATCAAAGACATAGACAATGGTATGCGTTTGACGGTTACATCTGACGATGTATCAGAGCAAGCCCGTATCAGAGGATTGGGGTTTTATGGTATTATGACTGCAGGTGGCCATCATCAGCCCCATCACTTGGGCATGGCTACTGGTCAAATGGTTCATTAGCGGAAAATAAAAAATGCAATTAAACGACACAAATCTTATCAAGAATAAATGTTACGTAAACGGAAAATGGGTTGGGGCCGATTCGGGCGAAAGCTTTGCCGTGACTAACCCGGCAACGGGTAGCGCTATTTCAACCGTTCCTAATTTTGGCGCCGATGAAACTCGTGCCGCAATTCAGGCCGCCGAAAATGCGTATCCTGCATGGCGGGCAAAAACAGCCAAAGAACGCGCAGTGCTATTGCGCAATTGGTTTGAGTTAATAATTGCTGCTGCAGATGACTTGGCCGCATTGATGACAGCCGAACAGGGCAAGCCCTTGGCTGAGGCCCGTGGCGAAGTTATTTATGGCGCATCGTTTGTTGAATGGTTTTCTGAGGAAGCAAAACGCATTTATGGCGACACCATACCATCACCGGCAAATGATAGACGTATTGTGGTGGTAAAAGAACCAGTTGGCGTTGTTGCCGCAATAACGCCATGGAATTTTCCCATAGCAATGATTACGCGTAAATGTTCCCCCGCCATTGCTGTTGGTTGTACGGTTGTTATAAAACCAGCCGAAGACACCCCACTTTCGGCATTGGCATTAGCCGAACTGGCAGAACGTGCCGGCATTCCAGCGGGTGTTATAAATGTTATTACCGGTGATCCTGTACAAATAGGTGGCGAGCTAACATCCAGCCCAATTGTGCGCAAGCTGTCGTTTACTGGCTCAACCGAGGTTGGCAAGATGTTGATGCGCCAATGCTCTGATACGGTAAAAAAAGTTTCTATGGAGCTTGGCGGTAACGCACCGTTCATCGTTTTTGATGACGCAGATATTGACGCCGCCATTGTGGGTGTGATGGCATCTAAATACCGCAATACCGGACAAACCTGTGTTTGTGCCAATCGTATATTTGTGCAATCGGGCATTTATGATGAATTTGCTAAAAAAATGGCAGCAGCTGTTGGTGAATTAAAAGTCGGCGACGGTTTTGATGATGGCGTAACCCAAGGCCCGCTTATAAATATGGAAGCCATTGAAAAGGTCGAACGTCTGGTCAAGGACGCAACCCAAAAAGGGGCAAAAGTAATTACCGGCGGCACCCGCCATGAATTGGGCGGAACCTACTATACGCCTACGGTTTTGGCCGATGTTACTGCCGATATGGCGTGCGCCACAGAAGAAATATTTGGCCCCGTGGCCCCGCTTTATAAATTTGATGATGAAGCTGAGGTTATTAAAATGGCCAACAATGCCACCTCTGGCTTGGCCGCATATTTTTATTCGCGCGATATTGGCCGGGTTTGGCGGGTCGCAGATGCGCTTGAATATGGTGTAGTTGGCATAAACGAAGGAATTATCTCAACCGAGGTTGCACCATTCGGCGGGTTTAAAGAATCTGGTGTTGGTCGCGAAGGTTCAAAATATGGAACCGAAGAATTCTTGGAAATAAAATATCTCTGTATGGGCGGGCTCACTTAACCGGCGAGGAGTAGAACACCATGGGTAAGTTTGATTATGACCTTATAACCATTGGCGCCGGTTCCGGCGGGGTCAGGGCATCACGTCTTTCATCCGGGTTTGGTGCGCGTGTTGGAATTGTTGAAAATTCACGTATTGGCGGAACTTGTGTAATGCGCGGTTGCGTGCCTAAAAAACTTTTGGTTTATGGTTCGCACTTTGCCCACGATTTTGAAGATGCCCGTGGCTTCGGCTGGCAGTTGGGTGATCCGCTGTTTGATTGGGCACAACTTATCTCTGATAAAAATACCGAACTAGACCGCCTTGAAAACGTTTACGGCCGCATACTGCGTGAAAATGGCGTTGGCCATCTTTCAGGCACAGGGCGCGTAACCGGCCCTAATACGGTTGAGGTAACGGGGGCGGAGGGAACAAAAGAATATAGTGCAAAGAAAATACTTGTTGCCACTGGTGGCTGGCCGCACTTGCCGCAGGTTTCGGGAGTAGAAAATGCAATAACATCGAACGAAGCGCTTGAGCTTGAAGCCCTGCCCAAACACATTGTAATTGTTGGCGGTGGTTATATTGCGGTTGAATTTGCCGGAATGTTTAATGCCCTTGGGGCCAAGGTCACAATCATTATACGTGCCGGAAATATTTTGCGCGGGTTTGACGAAGATATTCGCGATACCCTAGCCGAAGAAATGGAAAAATCAGGAATAATAATTAATCGTGAATGCACAGTTCGCGGAATTGAAGAAACCGAAAACGGTTATTCATTGCGCCTGCACGGCACCGAAACTATTGAATGCGATAAGGTAATGTATGCGACCGGACGCAAACCAAATACTTTTGGGCTCGGTCTGATAGAAGCAGGGGTTGAATTAGATGAAAATGGCGCGATAAAGGTTGATGAAAATTATCAAACCAGCGTTCCATCCATATTTGCCCTTGGCGATGTTACCAATCGCATTAATCTTACACCCGTAGCCATTAACGAAGGGGTGGCGTTTGCCAATAGCCAGTTTAACAATACGCCCAAGGTTATGGATTATGACGCAGTTCCAGCGGCGGTATTTAGCCAACCGCCGGTGGGCACGGTTGGTTTGAGCGAGCAACAGGCACGCGAAAAAGGCGATATTGATATTTATATGTCGCGCTTTCGCCCAATGAAGCACACCCTATCGGGCCGAGATGCCCATTCAATGATGAAATTGGTGGTTATGCGTGACAGTGATAAAGTGGTCGGTTGCCACATGGTGGGCGACGATGCCCCTGAAATTATCCAAGGTTTCGCCGTTGCCATAAAAGCGGGCGCAACCAAGGCCCAGTTTGATGGGACCGTTGGTATTCACCCGACAGCGGCGGAAGAATTCGTCACCATGCGTGAAAAGCTTCCCGATCACGGGCATTAAGTGAGCCGAGCTGAGAAGTAGCACAGCCATTAAGCTAGCTGGGCTGAGAAGTAGCACAGCCATTAAGCTAGCTGGGCTGAGAAGTGGCACAGAAGTAGCGCCGCCATTAAATCATTAAAAATAATCATTTTTTCTGGAAAATGAACCAAAAGGGTGTATATCCTTGCCCTCAACATTTGATGAGGTAATAAAATGTCCAAACAATGGACCCCTGCAAGTTGGCGCGATGAAAAACGCCTGCAAATGCCCGAATACCCTGATGCTTTGGCATTGGCGGATGTTGAGGCACGCCTAGGGCAATTCCCGCCGCTAGTTTTTGCTGGCGAAGCACGTAAGCTCAAACGTTCCTTGGCCAAGGTTGCCTTGGGCGAAGCATTTTTGTTGCAAGGTGGCGATTGCGCCGAAAGCTTTGCTGAATTTCACCCCAATAATATTCGCGATACCTTCCGTGTTCTTTTGCAGATGGCGGTGGTGCTGACCTATGGTGCCGCTTGCCCGGTGGTCAAGGTTGGGCGCATGGCTGGACAGTTTGCCAAACCTCGAAGCGATAACAATGAAACAATTAATAGTGTGACGTTGCCCGCATACCGCGGTGATATTATCAACGGTATTGAGTTTGATGAAAAATCACGCATCCCAGACCCTGAACGCATGGTACAGGCATACAATCAGTCAGCATCAACCCTTAACTTGTTGCGTGCCTTTGCCCAAGGCGGTTACGCCGATTTGCACAAAGTTCAACAATGGAACCTTGGCTTTGTTGCCAATAGCAAGTCAGGTGCACTTTACAAAGACATGTGCCAGCATTTATCAGAAACTTTGGATTTCATGGCCGCTTGCGGGCTTACATCTGAAACCACCCCGCAACTTAGGGAAACTGATTTCTTTACCTCACACGAAGCATTGCTGCTTAATTATGAAGAGGCAATGACCCGTGTCGATTCTATTTCTGGCGATTGGTACGATACCTCTGCCCACATGTTATGGGTTGGCGATCGTACCCGCCAACTTGATGGCGCTCACATTAAATACTTGCAAGGAATTGCAAATCCAATTGGATCAAAGATTGGCCCGAGCACAAGCTCGGATGATTTGTTGCGTCTAATTGATGCCCTAAACCCCGATAACGAACCGGGGCGCATAACGCTGATAACCCGAATGGGTGCAGATGGCCTAGCCAAAACATTGCCCGGTTTAATTCGTGCCGTGGCGCGCGAAGGAAAAAGCGTTGTTTGGTCGTGTGACCCCATGCATGCCAATACGGTTAAAAGTAATAATGGGTATAAAACCCGTCATTTTGATTCCATCCTTGCTGAGGTGCGTGGATTTTTTCAAGTACACAAGGCCGAAGGAAGCCACGCTGGCGGTGTTCATTTTGAAATGACCGGCCAAGACGTTACCGAATGTGTTGGCGGCGCACAGGATATTACCGAAGATAACCTTTCTGACCGCTATCATACTCACTGCGATCCGCGTCTTAACGCAGAACAGGCGCTTGAACTTGCCTTTCTTTTGGCTGAGCAGTTAAAGGATGATCGCTTAGCTTAATTCCTCAAGTATAAGCGTAAGCTCGGCATGGCTGGCATCAGGATGGCGACGTTTGAGGTTTTTCCATTCCTGAGAATCGCCGCTTACTACCTTTAGGTCATGCAATAAAGCGTTTATCAGCTTTAAAAATGAGCGGTGATCCATTTCCCAGTTTGCCTCAACCTTGGGGGCATTTTCAGGTGCAAGTGCAAGGTTAGAATTAACCAGTTGGATAAACCATTTCGCGCGTTTTTTTGCATCTTTAAATTGCCAAGCAATGGCTAACTGGGCATCAAGAATGACTTCTTGCATATCCTGGTTTTGGTCAAGCAAATCCCAGTCAACCGGGATTATACCCTTCATTACACGTTCCATTATTTCGTCTGAACGTTTATGAAAATTTTCCATGGCATCAGGCCCTAACAACATATTTAGGGTTAGAAAAAATGCCTGAAGAAACCGTCTGGGGAATGTTCCATGGGGAACGCCGTCTCTGTTTTTGACCATAAACATGTGGTCAAAACGTTTAACCATAAGGCGGTCAAAGGCAGGGCGTTTAATTTGATCCCATTTTAATTCTTCTTGTTCGCGCACCGCATCGTTAAATGACATTTCAAAAACTTCTGTTAGTTCGGCTGTTTTTTTACGAAATGCAATATTTAGCTCTTCAATATCGGGCAGGGTTAAAAAGCCACCGCGTTTGCGGGCTTCGACTTTAAGGGCTTCGGTAAGTGCAGAAATTACCGTTTCAGCCATGGCGCGTGAACGCGCGCGATTTTTTTCGCGGGTTAGCTGGGGGTAAACTGGTGGGGCTTCGCGCATTAAATTTATTCTTCTTAAATGTATGTCTTGTTTTTAAACTTCAGCGGCATCGAGAGATTTTATAACGCCTAACAATGCTTGAACTTGTTCTTTGCCATATTTTTTAATAAGTATAGCGGCCGATTCTTTGTCTTTTAGTTTAGGCTTAAAACTGGCAACAAGCTCGCGCATAAGCATAAATGTTCCACGCTCGTCTAATTCCCACCCATCAACTGCTGGGCCTTCAAATTCATATTCAATTGCCGAGCTCAAATCATTATTTATCATGGTGCGCATCCATACGGCACGTTTATGAATATTCGCCATATGCGGTACCATTGCCATGATTAAATCATCTGTAGCAGATACTACTGCAGGATTTTTATATAAATCTTCCCATAAAAACTTTCCACCACTGCTTTTTTTAAGTTTTGCAATTTCATCAAAACATACTTGCGTTCCAGCTTTGCCGCCTTCTGCTCCGGTCATTTTTTCAAACGTTGAAAATAAACCCTGCAACAATCGACGTGATAAATATTTACCATCACCTGTTAATTTTCCTTCTGGGGGGAAAAGTTTTCCCAAGCGCATAACAATAATTTTTTTAAATGGCTCCATGCGGGAACCATCAAACATTTCTTGCTCTCGCAAGTTTTGGCATTTTTGGTATTGCGCGGCATAAACAGGGGAGCCCCCTTTTAATTGGCCTTCTTTATAGCTAATAAGAAAATTTCTGATGTCGGCGGTTGTAATGCCTGCCGCTGAACTGCTGACCATTTCTATTAATTTTTCTGTGTAATCATCTAGGACGCCAGACGCCATTGTTGTACAGGCGGCATTTCCGCTACGCTCAATATCAGTTTTTGAATTATCAGCCATATTGCTATTTTGTCCCCAATTACCCGCCCATGAAAACATGTTACAGGCTGGCTTTCCAGATTTTTTCTGCTCAGCTTGCATTTAAACCCTCCGCTGGCATACCTTGCATTATGAGCAACACCATAAAAATAGCCATTGCCCAGATTAACCCCAAGGTGGGGGATACCACGGCCAATCTTGCCCTTATCAGGCAAGCCCGTGCTGACGGGGCCAAAGATGGGGCTGAATTGGTTGTTTTTGGTGAGTTGGTTATTTCTGGATACCCGCCTGAAGATCTTGTGCTGAAACCTAGCTTTCAAGAAGCTTGCAAAAATGCGGTTATGGAGCTGGCGCTTGAAACCAATGATGGCGGCCCGGGCATGATTGTAAGCGCCCCGTGGCTGGATAATGGGTCTTTATATAACGCGGCCATTTTATTGGATGGGGGCAAGATCTGTTCGGTTGTAGCAAAATACAGCCTTCCCAATTACGGCGTATTTGATGAGGTTCGTATTTTTAATCCCGGCCCCTGCCCAACACCGGTTGATTTTCGCGGGTTGAAGCTTGGCATAATGACCTGCGAAGACATGTGGGTTTCCGATGTTACAAAATCTCTCAAAGATGGCGGAGCCGAGGTTCTTGTGGTGCTAAATGCATCACCTTATGAAATTGAAAAATCAAACGACAGGCTAAAGCTCGCCAATGATCGCGTAGCTGAAAGCGATCTTGCGCTTATTTATGTAAATCAGGTCGGTGGGCAGGATGAATTGGTTTTTGATGGTGCCTCATTTGTTATTTCAAACAAGGGTAATTTAAAAGTAAGCCTTCCTAGTTTTGTTTCAGAAGTTAAAACAATTCCATTTTCTACCGATGATGGGTTTAAGACGGAAATAGAATCTATTATTCCCGAAGCAAGCGAAAATGAAACTATTTATAGTGCGCTGGTTATGGGGCTTCGTGATTATGTAAATAAAAACTTTTTTCCCGGCGTCATGATTGGTTTATCCGGTGGGGTTGATAGCGCATTAAGCGCGGCAATAGCCGTGGATGCCCTGGGGGCTGAGCGCGTTCATTGTGTCATGATGCCATCGCCATATACATCAAATGAAAGCCTCGAAGATGCGGCCGAGACCGCACGCTTGCTTGGTGTAAAGCTTGATAATATTTCCATCATTCCTGCCATGGGTGCATTTGATGAAATGATGAAAGAGCAATTTGTAAACCATCCCAAAGATATTACCGAAGAAAACATACAAGCCCGCGCCCGTGGGGTAGTATTAATGGCGATTTCAAACAAATTTGATTACATGGTGCTTTCAACCGGCAATAAATCTGAAATGTCGGTTGGCTATGCAACTCTTTATGGTGATATGTGCGGCGGATATTCGGTTTTAAAAGATGTTTATAAAACCCGCGTGTGGGAGCTTTGCCGCTGGAGAAACGAGTGGCGCAACGAACACCAGAGCAAGGTGTTTATGGGGTCAAATGCTCAGGTAATGCCCGAACGGGTAATAAGCAAAGCCCCCAGTGCGGAGCTAAAACCGAACCAAACCGATCAGGATAGCCTGCCGCCCTATGAAGAATTGGATGATATATTACATTCGTTAATTGAGCTTGAGTTGCCGACTGAGCAAATAATTAAACGAGGCCATTCAGCAGAAACAGTTGCTCGCGTCTGGCAAATGGTTGATAACGCTGAATACAAACGCAGGCAGGCCCCACCGGGGGTAAAGATTTCATCCCGTGCATTTGGCCGCGATAGACGTTATCCAATAACCAACGGTTTTCGACCTAAAAAGAAAACTTAATTTTTTTTATAACTCATTGAAAAGTATATATTTATGAGCACCACCTTACGTTTTGCCCCCAGCCCGACCGGTCTATTGCATGTTGGCAATGCCAGAATGGCGCTTATTAATTGGCTTTATGCCAAAAAAACCGGCGGTAATTTTATACTGCGTCTCGATGATACCGATGCTCTGCGCTCAAAGCCTGAATTTGCCACGGCTATCGAACAAGACCTTACATGGCTGGGCCTGAACTGGGCCACGGTGGAACGACAATCTGAACGGCTGGCTGCATATGAGGCGGCCTTTGAAAAACTTTCCAGCCTTGGGCGAATATATGCGTGCTATGAAACTGCCGAAGAACTTGATTATATGCGCAAGCGTCTTAGGTCGCGCAACATGCCGCCCATATACACCAGACCTGATGAAAAAAAACTTGCTGAATATATAGCCGAGGGACGCAAGCCGCACTGGCGTTTTGGCTTAACCGAAGGCGCAATTGATTTTGATGACCTTGTCCGTGGCCCGGTGCATTTTGAAATCAAAAATCTTTCCGACCCGGTAATAAGGCGCGAAGATGGAACATGGCTTTATATGTTGCCCAGCGCCATAGATGATATTGATATGGGTGTTACCCATGTTGTTCGTGGCGAAGACCACGTTGCCAATACGGCCCTGCAGGTACAAATGATTGAATCGTTAATCGATGCCGGCGCTAGCGTTCCAATTTTTGCCCATCTTCCATTGTTGACCGATATGGATGGTGGGGGTCTTTCAAAACGTAGCGGATCACTTTCATTAAAAGACCTATGCGAAGATGGAATTGAGCCTTTAGCGTTGGCAAGTTATCTCGCCCATATGGGAACCTCAGATGATATTGCTATTGCTGCTAATATAAATGAGCTAGCGGATACTTTTGATTTTTCTCATTTTGGTCGCGGTACACCAAAGTTTGATTTTAATAAATTGCTTGGTCTTAATTCTAACGCCATCCATGCAATGGATTTTGTTAATGCCAAAGACCGTTTACCAGATGGCGCAAGCGAAGATTTCTGGTTAGCCGTGCGCGAAAACCTGACCCGTGTAAGCGACGTTAAAGAATGGTTTGATGTTTGCTTTGGCGAGGCTGAACCCATTATTGCAGACGGTGATAAAGATTTTATCACCCGCAATGCTGAATTGCTTAGCGAATTATTGGGCGCAGGTGAGCCGGATATTGATACTTGGGGTAATTGGACAAAAATAATAAAAGAAAAAACCGGACGTAAAGGCAAAGAATTGTTTATGCCTTTGCGTTTGGCCCTAACCGGGGTCGGGCACGGGCCTGAATTAAAAGCATTACTTCCCTTGATGGGGCGGGAAAAAGCGTTAAAAAGACTTTCTGGCAATAAAGGTTAGATTCAACGGCACTGGCAATTAAACTTCACAACACACTGAGCAAAACAAAAGAAGTGTTCACTCCACTGGACGTTAAAAATGTTCGTATGTATGTGTGCGGGCCAACGGTTTATGACTTTGCTCACATTGGCAATGCTAGGCCCGTGGTGGTGTTTGATGTTTTGGCTAATTTCTTACGTCAAGCATATGGCGAAAAAAATGTTACCTATGTTCGCAATATTACCGATGTTGATGACAAAATAATCAATCGGGCGGTTGAAACCGGCGAAGATATTTCTGCCATTACGGCAAAAACAGAAAAAGCATTTCATGATGATATGGCGGCATTGGGCGCAACTCCGCCCGATATTGAGCCCCGCGCCACCGAGCATATTCCCGAAATGATAGCCATAATCAAAAAGCTAATTGAAAATGGCAATGCCTATGAAGCCGAAGGCCACGTGCTTTTTTCAGTCAGTAGCTTTGCTGAATATGGGGCGCTGTCGGGGCGCAACCGCGATGAAATGATAGCCGGCGCCAGAGTTGAAGTGGCGCCATATAAAAAAGACCCAGCAGATTTTGTTCTGTGGAAACCATCAACCGATGATCAACCCGGATGGGAAAGCCCATGGGGGCCAAATAACGGCAGGGGCCGCCCCGGTTGGCATCTTGAATGTTCTGCCATGAGCGAAAAACATTTAGGCAAAACTTTTGATATTCACGGCGGCGGACAGGATTTAATTTTCCCCCACCATGAAAATGAAATAGCGCAAAGCTGCTCGGCACACGACAGTAAAATAATGGCGCAAGTCTGGATGCATAATGGCTATTTGATGAGTGAAGGTGAAAAAATGTCAAAGTCGCTTGGCAATTTTTATACCGTGCATGATTTGTTAGATGAATTTCCCGGTGAAGCAATTCGTTTAGCTTTGTTAAAAACTCATTACCGACAACCGCTCGATTTTAGAAAAGATGGATTACGTGAAGCCAAAAAAGAACTTGATGAGTTTTATCTAGCTCTTCGCAATTTATCCGATGATGAAAGAAATTCTGACATTGTTCCGGATGATGTGCTTAACGCGCTTGGTGATGATTTAAATACTCCAAAGGCATTATCAATTTTGTTTGATTTAAAAACAAAATTAAATACCGCCGATAGCGATGCAAAACCAGCTATTCGCAATAAATTATTAGCCAGTGGTAAAATGTTGGGGTTATTGGGTGCAAACCCAGAAGAATGGTTACGCGGCGCAAGTAATGATGGGTTGAGCAACGAAGCAATAGAAGAAAAAATAAATGCCCGCATAGAAGCGCGTGCAAACAAAGATTTTGCAACCTCTGATGCAATTCGTGATGAATTGTTTGAAAGCGGAATAATCATTGAAGATGGCGCAGACGGCACAAGCTGGCGCCGGGCCTAATATGGTTGGGCCGAGGGGTAGAGCGGCATTAATATAGTTGGGCCGAGGGGTAGAGCGGCCTTAATATTGACGGGCAATATCAACCAATAAGGTTATCAATTTCTGATTGATCCATGGTGGTGGCCGAACCGTGAATATTAGCGCCAGCCATATCCATTAATTTTTGAATTATTTCTGATAGCGCTTTTGCGTTAGCCCGTACCAACTCCATATCGCCGCGCTCTATATCTGCGCCAAGGCGTTCAATGGTTGTTTCCATTAGATGATTTATTTGTTCGATGTTTTTTTCAAATGGCTCTTTGAATTTTGGCGGTACATGGTCGTATGCCTCAACCGCCAATTCACGATCGGCAATGGTGCTATCGCGAAAATGATCTTTGTAATCTTTTGGTTTCCACTCTTGGGCTTCTTCCATTAATTCTGGCATATCGGCTAGCATTTCTAACGTCATAACTACCTCATTAAAATGATTAAGGTAATCAGTTGCCAGCAAAGTCTGGGCATTAACGTTGGTTCCCTCGGCGCGGGCGCGAAGCTCTAGGTAGCCATCATCATGCTCAAAATCAATTTCGTCGCCCATTATTGTTTCCTCAAAATAAATCTACCAATGGCTAAATGCCGGATGGGCAGCCCCGCACAATCATACGGCCCAACTTGCTGTGTCAGGCCCTGCCAAGTCTTAGCATAGGTGAGAATAGTCCCTTAAACGCCGTGCGCCAAGGCGGCTTTACCATATTCAGTAGTCCATTTTACAGAGAAACCCTTGTATCAATGGACAATATTCGGCATTCTCGCGGTTTACGGTGTGATTTTGTGGGCAAACTGCCTTTTTATGGAACTACACTTTATGGTGATACGACAATGGAGTAAGCCCAATGGGCAAAGAACGAGTTTATATATACGACACAACGCTTCGTGATGGGGCGCAAACCCAAGGCGTGGATTTTGGTCCAGCCGACAAGCAAGCAATTACGCGCGAGCTTGATAATTTGGGTATTGATTATGTCGAAGGCGGTTGGCCCGGCGCCAACCCAACCGATGATGCTTTTTTTGCCAAACTTCCATCCACAAAACATGCGCGCGTTACTGCGTTTGGCATGACCCGTCGTGCTGGCCGCGGTACCGATAACGACCCCGGCCTTAATGCATTGCTAAATGTTGATGTTGGTGCAATTTGCATGGTTGGAAAAACATGGGATCATCACGTTGATGTGGCATTAGAAATAACCCACGATGAAAACACCGCCATGATTTCAGATTCAATTAAATATGCAGTTTCGAAAGACAAGGAAGTGTTATTTGATGCCGAACATTTTTTTGATGGTTATAAAGCTAACCCCAAATTTGCAATGACAAGCATTCAAACAGCGGTTGATGCCGGTGCGCGTTGGGTGGTGCTGTGCGATACCAACGGTGGAACATTGCCATTTGAAATAGAAGAAATTGTTGCAAAGGTTGTCAAAGTTATTCCGGGCGAAAAAATCGGCATTCACGCCCATGATGATACCGGAAATGCGGTAGCTAATTCATTGGCCGCGGTTCGTGCCGGTGCTAGGCAAGTGCAAGGAACAATTAATGGATTGGGCGAGCGTTGCGGCAATGCAAACCTTGTAAGCTTGATACCAACCCTTAATTTAAAAATGGGTTTTGATACAGGGGTTGATGGCGACGGCCTTAAACATCTTACTTACGTTTCACATATGGTGGATGAACGTCTTAATCGTGCACCTAATCGTCATGCACCATATGTTGGCGGTTCAGCTTTTGCCCACAAAGGCGGCCTTCACGTTTCGGCGGTGGAAAAAGATCCAACGTGTTATGAACACGTAACACCCGAAAGCGTTGGCAATCTTCGTCACATTGTTGTTTCAGATCAAGCCGGGCGTTCAAACATAATGGCGCGTTTCCGTGAAATAGGAATTGATGTTGACCCCAAGGACAAGCGGGTCGAACGCTTACTCGAAGAAGTAAAAGAAAACGAGCATGCCGGTTTTACTTATGACGGTGCCGAGGCAAGTTTTGAATTATTAGCTCGGCGCGCACTTGGTAGTGTTCCTGATTATTTTCAATGTTCAAGCTTTCGCGTTATTGACGAGCGACGTTGGAATGCAAAAGGTGAACTTATAACCTTGTCAGAAGCAACAGTAAGAGTTGCGCTTAAGGGCGGACACGAAATGGCAGTGGCCGAAGGCAACGGCCCGGTTAATGCATTAGACGCCGCTCTGCGTAAGGTTTTGTTACGGCTTTATCCATCATTGGCCAGCCTCAGGCTGGTTGATTACAAGGTTCGTATTTTGTCACCATCAGAAGCAACCGCGGCGGTAACTCGAGTTATGATAGAATCAGCCGATGACAAGGGAAATGTTTGGTCAACCGTTGGGGTTTCGGCAAACGTTATTGATGCATCATATAATGCGCTTCGCGATTCTATTGTTTATATGTTGCACACTCAGGGTGTTCCCGCCGCAGGCGCCGTAGAAGCAAGCTAATGAGTGCAACCAGCACCAGTGTTCGCCGTCCATCCAAAAAAACTGCCATGGAAAAATCAGAGCAGGGCAATGGCGGCCCGGCGATAATCCTTATCGAGCCGCAAATGGCTGAAAACATCGGCATGGTTGCGCGCGCCATGTTAAACAGCGAACTTTACGACCTGCGCCTTGTTCGCCCGCGTGATGGTTGGCCCAATGAACGGGCCTATCCGCCTTCGTCTGGCGCCGACATGGTGCTAGATAAGGTGCAGGTATTTGAAACCACCAAAGAAGCGGTGGCCGACCTTGCCCATGTGTTTGCCACCACGGCCAGGGCACGCGATATGTCAAAAGATGTGTTCACCCCTAAAAAAGCCGCCAGCGCCATTCGTGAAACATCTGCAGGTGGGGTTAAATGTGGCGTGTTATTTGGGCGCGAGGCATGGGGCCTAAACAATGATGATGTGGCCATTGCCGATAGTATTTTGATGGTGCCGCTTAACCCGGCATTTTCATCGTTAAATCTGGCCCAGGCGGTTTTGTTAATTGGTTATGAATGGTATCAGGCGGGAATTGATAAAGCCCAAGAACAAGAAGTATTTGAAATCAGAAACGACACCCGAATTGCCACCAAAGAAGAGCTAATTGGTTTTTTTGAACACCTAGAAAATGAATTGGATGAAAGCGGTTTTTTACGGGTTGCGGCAAAACGTCCAAATATGGTTCGCAATTTAAGAAATCTTTTTAACCGTGCGCGCATGACTGAACAAGAAGTCCGCACCATGCGCGGCGTGGTGGCATCATTAGCCCGCGCCCATGACCGCGAAAAAAATAAAAAATAATAAAATTAAACCCGTTCTGAAAGCCAGATGGCAAACCGAGTTCCGGTTTTTATGGCGTTTGATAAAACTGGATATCCCGGTGCCTGTTCGGCGCCATTTTCATATCCGATATCGCGATGTGCTAATTCTTCTTGGCGAAATTTTTCACAGGTATCGCGTAATTCTTTTTCATCGTCGCCCAATATCTCAATTTGTTTTTGGTAATGTTCATCAATTACCTCTTCAACCGCAACGGTGCAGGCCATGGCCGCTTTTTCACCCAGCAATGCTGTTCCCGCACCAAGCATGAAGCCTGCCACATGCCAGATGGGTGTCATGGCGGTCGGCCTTACATTTCGGTTTGATATCATATCGGAAAATGTTTTTAGGTGAACGTCTTCTTGTTCTTTCATGTGGCGGATGGTTTCGCCTTTTGGCCCGCTACCCAATACCGCCAGTTGGCCCTGATAAATACGCACCGCACCCAATTCACCGGCTTGGTCGACGCGGATCATGCGATCAAGCAATTGGTCTTTGCTTAAATCGCTGGGCATTCTTCCGCCAATGGGTGTGGTTGTTTTTGCCATAAATTATGTTTCTCGTTTTATTTGCTTTAGGCCGAAAAAAGACCCGCCTGCCAACAGTATAGAGAATACGACATTCCATGCCGCCATGGAAATACCAAGTATGGTCCAATCTACCTCATCGCATGGTTTAGGGATGGATTTTTGCAGATTTTTAAGCATTTCAGCGGGGCTTTGAGAAATTCCACCCGCCCCAGAGCATCCGGTGGCGGCGGCCCACCAATGGTTTTCAACCCCCACATGGTAAAAAGCCAATCCCCCCTCAAATATAAACAGAGCCACAAGCATAGCCATTATGGCCCCTGCAAAATTTGGTTTAAATATCGCAACCAATGCCAGAACAATAGCAATCGCAAATGGTATGCGCTGATATAGGCATAAAATGCATGGCTCTAAATCAAATACGTATTGGGCGGTATAGGCACTGAATAGTGCGCCCACGCTCAGGCCCAGCGCCAACAGGGGGTAGAGCTTTCGGGGGGAAAGGTTGGTCATGGGATTATCCTAGAGCAGGAATTTGATGGCGACAAATCCACCCAATAAAACAACAAATCCCACCGTTACCAACCAGGCTAAATATTTTTCAATAAACGTGCGGATGGGTTCACCAAAATACCATAGAAGAGCGGCGATAAGAAAATAGCGCACCCCGCGCGATAACAATGATGCCACCCCAAAGGTAGTTAAATCCATGCCCGTTACGCCGCTGGCGATGGTGATTACCTTGTATGGTAGCGGGGTTAGCCCCCCGGCGGCGACAATCCAACCGCCCCATTCATTGTACATGGCTTGAAAGGCCGCAAATTTTTCGCCATAGCCGTAAAATTGCAGCACTGGCTGGCCAACACTTTCATAGAGGAAATAGCCAATTCCATATCCGACAAATCCACCCAAAACGCTGGCAACTGTGCAAACACCGGCTATGCGCCAAGCATTTCCCCGGGCCGCCAAAACCATGGGCAAAAGCAATATATCGGGGGGAATGGGGAAAAATGAGCTTTCAATGAAGGCAATAAAAAACAACGCCCACATGGCATGTGGATGGGCCGCAAATGACATGGTCCAGTCGTATAGTCGCCTAAGCAAATGATAATCCTTCAAGTTTTGTGACCACGGTGATAGCAGTCAGGGTCATTTCCGGCAATGATTATGCCCATAAAATACAACGATTATAATATATTGACCCCAATGGGTGCTTAGCTATTATGCGGGCCACTACCTTAAGTATTTCTTTCTCAGGGCCCCTGTGGCGGAATTGGTAGACGCGCCAGACTCAAAATCTGGTTCCTGCAAGGGAGTGTCGGTTCGATTCCGACTGGGGGCACCATTATCTTAAACTGAATATTTATTTAGAAGTCCGTGCATGAACAAGCTTTTAAAGACAATCTTCATTCTTGCGCTATCTTTTATCAGCATTCCTCCTGCATTTGGCGATGATCCTGCGGTTGATTTGGGCCTAACACCAAGTCCCGTTTATGGCCTTTGGGGAAACATCAATAGAGCGGTGATTGTTTATGCGAGCGTTCGCTCAACTGACAAAGATTGGATTAAAGAACTTGGCAACATGCGCCCAAATAAATTTTATAACAAGGCGCCCGCAGACGTTCTTAAATTGGTTGATAGGTTTAGAACTAAATTGCGCGAGTTGGACGACGGCATGTCGGGCAATACATCAGATACGTTGCTTGAAGGCAAGTTGCCAAATCTTCTTTTAAGCGAAGATAATAGTATTACACCCAGTCTGGTGTATCTGCATTCTGGCCAGGTTTTGGTTAATATCGCTAACGATATTTTACAAACTTCCGTCGAACCGATAGAAATAAGCAATTTTTTTCAGGAGTATAGTTTTACTGGAGCAGTTAAAACTCCAAGCGATGTGTTTGGCTTTGTTGATCTTGGGGTTCGCCGTCTCGAAGAAATTGCTATCAAGAAAAAATCCGGCCAGTTGATAACAAACCAATTAATAAAAAGAAGGGAGAAGGTGCAGTGATAGGTGCCTTGAAAACCCTCACCATTAATAGGCTTGGTAAATGGTTAACTTCATTTTTGGTTTTGACTGCCATTATTACCATCATAACCAGCGGAGTTTTGATCCGAGAAGTCACAAATTTAAATACACTGTGGGTCAGTAGCGAGCGTAATATAATTCAGAAACAGGCCTATTTATCCGTTTTGCGTGGCACTATTGGTTATGGAGGAATGATCCATAATTTTAAAAACTACCTACTCCGCCGCGATAATAAATATCTTCTCAGTACACATAGGTCCATGCTTGAAACAAAAATTATTTTTAGCGGCTACAGGGCATTGGGTGTTTCTGCAGAAGAAGAAAGGGCAATCAGTGATATTGAATCTGTGGTTAAAAAATACATAGATGCAATCACCCTAGCCGAAATTCTTATTAAGAATAATAATACAATCTCTCAAGTCGATGGGCAGGTTTCTGTTGATGATACTCCGGCGTTGCTAGCCCTGCTTAGGCTGACCAATGCAGTTGCCACTTTGCGCCAAGAAAAAGCGAAAGTTGTTTCCAACTCAATCAGTTCGTTAGCCATAACTATTTATACGGCGGCAATTGGCATAGGGCTTCTTCTTGTTGTTGTGATTATGACCTTGGCCTGGTTTGTCCGTTTCCGTTTAATTAATCCTTTGGACAAGCTTGTTACAGCCATTGGCCGGGTTAATCCCGGCGTACCCGGACAGCTTCGCCTGCCAAGCATTGGGCGAGTGGACGACGAGTTGAACATGGTTGCAACGGCAACCAACCGATTTCTCGATTCCATGGAAGTTCATTTAAGCAAGCGCCGCAATGCTGAAAAGGCGCTGGGAATAGCCAAGGAAGAAGCGGAAAACGCCAATCAGGCAAAATCTGAATTTTTGTCATCCATGAGCCACGAATTGCGCACGCCCTTGAACGCCATTTTGGGCTTTACCCAATTGCTGCAGTTCAATCCCCAAGTCCAACTGACGGAAGAACAAAAAGATAGCACCGATCAAATTATCAAAGGCGGTAATCATTTATTAGAATTAATTGATCAGGTGTTGGAGTTGGCCAAGATTGAGGCCGGCAAAATGGCGGTCAGTATTGAACCAGTATCAGTTCATGAATTGCTAAATGAAAGCGTAGCTATGGTGCAGACCATGGCTAAAAAAAGAAACATTACTATCGATATTAACACTGATGACTGCCCCAATGTTGAGGCAATGGCCGATTATACGCGTCTAAAACAAGTATTGTTAAACCTGCTTTCCAACGCCGTAAAATACAACAACCAAGGCGGATCAATTTCCGTTGTTACCCGGGTTGAAGATAATAATTTCTGTCACATTGCAGTTACAGATACCGGGCCGGGTATCCCCAATGACCAGCAGGCAGGCGTGTTCCAGCCGTTTAATCGCCTTGGCCATGAAACCTCAGAAATCGAAGGAACCGGCATTGGTTTGGTTATCACCCGCAAAATGATGCACATGATGAAGGGTGAAATAGGCTTTGAAAGCGAAGTAGGAATTGGCACCACATTCTGGATAGAAATACCATTGTCCGAGCGGGCGCTTATATCGATGCCTATCGCCGCACAGGTGCAGGATGATAAGGCGACAATAGAAAGCACCATTGGTGCTGGTGAAAAAAACTATACAGTTCTTTATATAGAAGATAATCCAGCCAATTTGATGCTGATGGAAAAAATTATTGAAAGAATGTCCGGAGCAAAACTTATTTCGGCCCACAATGCCGAACTAGGTCTGGAAATGGCTGATGCACAAAATCCCGATATTATTTTAATGGACTTGAACTTGCCCGGCATGGATGGTTACGAAGCCCTTGAGCGTTTAAAAATAAACGAAAAAACCAGCTCAATCCCGGTTATTGCCGTAACTGCCCAGGCGACAAAATCCGATATTACAAGGGGTCGCCATGCTGGATTTGTGAGTTACATAACAAAACCCATACTTGTGCCAGAGCTGATAAAAACCATTGAAGAAAATCTTGATACCAATTCTTAATTGAAAAGACATAATTTTAAAAAGCAGGGTTTTAGATGAACAAATTCACTGGCCCATTTACTGGTACTGGCTCAACTCCTGATACTGGCTCCGCCCCCGGCGGCGCGTTTTATTTTGATGAAATATCTGTTGGGCAAAAGGCAAGTTACACTCGCACCGTAACTGAGGCAGACATCAAAGCGTTTGCCACCGTTTCCGGGGATGATAATCCGGTTCATTTAGATAATGATTTTGCCGCTGAAAATACCCCGTTTGGCGGATGTATAGCCCACGGTATTTTAACCGCGTCTTATGTTTCTACCGTGGTCGGCGCCAGATTCCCCGGCCCCGGCACAATTTATGTGAACCAGAGCCTTAAATTTAAGGCCCCGGTTAGGGCTGGCGATACGGTGGTAGCCACCGCCGAGGTTATCCAATTAGTGCCTGAAAAAGGGTTTGTGGTGCTTAAAACCACCTGTGAAATAGGTGAAAAGGTGGTTTTAGAGGGCGAGGCCACCGTAATGGCCCCAAAAAGAGGCTAAGTAAGCGCACTCCCCTATATTTTGGCCCTATATTTTGGGCGTTTTTTCTTGACCCACGGTGCCGTGACTGACACTTATTCTCGCCTGATGCGAATATTTAGACACTATACCGACCTGCCCAGTGATGCCCGTGATGTGGTGGTTGCCATCGGCAATTTCGATGGCGTGCACAAGGGCCACCAAGAGGTCATAAACGAGGCCGGAACCATAGCGCGCTCCATGGGTGTGCCGTGGGCGGTGCTGACGTTCGAACCGCATCCAACATCTGTTTTTAAGCCCGATATCGAGCCATTTCGCCTAACAACAATGCGCACCAAGGTGCGGGTGATTGAAGAAATGGGCATTGATCAAGTTTTAGTCCAACATTTTGACAAAGAATTTGCATCCCTTGATGCCGATGATTTTATTCAAAAGGTTTTGTTAGATGGGCTTGGCGCTCGCCATGTAGTTTCGGGCTATGATTTTGAATTTGGTAAAGGCCGGGGTGGCAACCCAGATTTGTTATTAAAACGTGGTCGAGAAAAAGGCTTTGGCTTTACCGCCGTGCCAAAAGTTACAGATGCGGCGGGCGAGGTTTATTCGTCAACCCGTGTCAGAAATGAATTAAAAGCTGCCAATCCACGCGCCGCAGCCGAAATACTGGGAACTCCGTTTGAAATAGAAGGCCGGGTAGAGCATGGCGATGCCCGGGGCCGCGAATTGGGATATCCTACCGCCAACCTGACCATGGGCGATTATCTGCACCCGGCCACAGGCATATATGCGGTGCAAGCGGGCGTTGATGAGGGTTTGGACACCAAATGGATGGATGGGGCAGGCAGTTTTGGCTACCGTCCACAATTTGATGGCAAACACGAATTAATGGAAGTTTATCTGTTCGATTTTGATGGCGACCTTTACGGTAAAAATATGCGGGTCAGGCTTATAGAATACCTTCGCCCCGAATTGAAGTTTGACGGATTGGATGAATTAAAGGCACAAATAGCTGATGATTGCGTCAAGGTTCGCCAGATACTGGCTAAAGCCAGCCCCTTGCTAAAGGATTAATAAAGATAAAAATGACTACCGAATATAAAAACACTGTTTTTCTACCTCAAACCGAGTTTCCCATGCGCGGCAACCTGCCCAAGCGCGAGCCGGATATGCTGGCCAAATGGCAGGAAATGAATCTTTATGCCCGTCACCGCGAACAGGGCAAAGGTCGGGAAAAATTTATTCTTCATGATGGCCCACCATATGCCAATGGTCATTTGCATATTGGTCATGCCTTAAACAAAATATTGAAAGACACCATCAACCGCTCACAACAAATGTTGGGCAAAGATGCTGACTATGTTCCCGGTTGGGATTGTCATGGCCTGCCTATCGAATGGAAAATAGAAGAAAAATATCGCAAGGCTGGCAAAGATAAAGACGATGTTGATGTGGTCGAGTTCCGCAAGGAATGCCGTGAATTTGCTAGCCACTGGATAGAAATTCAACGTGAAGAATTCAAACGCATGGGGGTTATTGGTAATTGGGATAAACCTTATCTAACCATGACCAATAAAGCTGAAGCCGCAATCGCGGCCGAGCTTGGCAAGTTCTTGATGAACGGCTCGCTATACAAAGGGGCCAAGCCGGTTATGTGGTCGGTGGTAGAAAAAACCGCATTGGCCGAGGCTGAAGTTGAATATCACGAACACCGTTCGCCAACAATTTTTGTTCGCTTTCCGGTCGCTTCATCCAACGTGGCCGCATTAAAAGATGCCTCTATTGTTATTTGGACAACCACGCCTTGGACGATTCCTTCCAACCGTGCCGTTGCTTATGGTGACGAGATTGAATATGTGGTGATAGCAGTAAAAACAATTGCAGAAGAAAGCGGGGCAGTTGTTGGTGAAAAAATCGCAATTGCAAAGGCACTTATTTCATCCGTATGCGAAGCCGCAGGAATTACGTCGCACGAAATTGTTGCATCGTTCAAGGGTGCGGATGTAGCCGGAACCATTTGCCATCATCCCATGCGGGCTGATGATGCGGTTTATGGTTTTGATGTTCCGGCATTAAAAGCTGATTTTGTCGAGGTTGATACCGGTGCAGGATTTGTTCACATAGCGCCCGGCCACGGCGCCGATGACTGGGAATTAAGCATAGCAAACTCCATTGCTGTTCCTGATACCGTTGCGGGCGATGGTGGTTATCTTGCATCCGTCGGTGAAAAGCTATGTGGCACCAAGGTCATGGAGTTCGATCCGACCAAGAAAAAATCAAAACCGTGGTTCCCCGCTAATAAAGCTGTAATGGCAATGCTAGTTGAAAATGGTTCATTGCTGGCGAGTGGTCATTTAATTCATAGCTATCCTCATTCATGGCGTTCAAAAGCACCGCTTATTTTCCGCAATACCCCGCAATGGTTTATTTCAATGGAAAAAACTGGCCTTCGCCAAACAGCCCTAAAGGCCATTGATGATACCCGGTTTGTTCCAGCACAGGGCAAGAACCGTCTGCGTGCAATGATCGAACAGCGCCCCGATTGGTGCGTATCACGCCAGCGGGCGTGGGGTGTACCCATAACCGTTTTTGTTAATAAAAAAACCGGCGAGCCTTTACGTGACCAAGCCGTACTGGATAGGGTTTTTGAAATCTTTACCAATGATGGCTCAGACGCGTGGTTCTCTAGGCCCCCGAGCGATTTTTTAGGCCCTGATTATAATGCAGATGATTATGAACAGGTCACCGACATTCTTGATGTTTGGTTTGATTCCGGTTCGACCCATGCGTTTGTGCTGGAAGGTGACGAATGGCCCAACCTTTCATCACCAGCATCGCTATACCTAGAAGGTTCCGACCAACATCGTGGCTGGTTTCATTCATCATTGCTGGAAAGCTGTGGCACCCGTGGCCGTGCGCCATACGATACAATTTTGACCCACGGTTTTATCTTGGATGAAAAAGCCGAAAAAATGTCGAAATCAACCGGTAATGCGCTTTCGCCCAATGATGTTTACAACCAATTTGGCGCAGATATTTTGCGTTTGTGGGTGGTTGGGACCGATTATACCGAAGACCCGGTGTTTGGCCCAGAAACCCTAAAACAGATGTCGGATATATATCGTCGCTTGCGCAACACCCTTAGATTTTTATTGGGCAACCTTGATGGCTTTGATGATGCTGAGCACGTTGACATAGCCCAAATGCCGGAACTGGAACGTTGGATGTTAGGCCGTTTGCACAATATGGATGCGATGGTTCGTAAATCTTGCGATGCTTATAATTTTCACCCGTTGTTTACGGAATTAAGCAATTTTTGCACGGTAGATTTATCGGCATTCTATTTTGATATTCGCAAAGACACGCT
The DNA here is from genome assembly GCA_965603095.1 of uncultured Thalassospiraceae bacterium. Classification (GTDB taxonomy): domain Bacteria; phylum Pseudomonadota; class Alphaproteobacteria; order Rhodospirillales; family Magnetovibrionaceae; genus DAOVVL01. The sequence continues at coordinate 31,052 of CBFDBQ010000006.1, forward strand.
TTATTGTGAACGCCCCGATTCAACCCTGCGTCGTGCTACCCGCACGGTACTAAACGAAATATTTAATTATCTTTCCGCGTGGTTAGCGCCATTTATTTGCTTTACCGCCGAAGAAGCATGGCAAGCCCGTTTTTCTAGTGAAAAAGATAGGGAAACAGAAAGTGTGCATTACCGCCTGTTCCCCGATGTTCCTGAAAATTGGGAAAATCAAGCACTAGAAGACAAATGGGTTAAGGTTCGTGCTTTACGCCGAGTTGTAACTGGTGCGTTGGAAATAGAGCGGGCTGAAAAGCGTATCGGTTCTAGCTTGCAAGCAGCGCCCAAGGTTTATGTTACAGCCCAATACATAAGCGCAATGCAAGGCGTTGATTTAAGCGAGCTAGCAATCACATCGGGGGCCGAACTTATCGAAGGCGACGTGCCTGCTGGGGCGTTTAAACTGGATGACGTTGATGGCGTTGGCGTGGTTTCAACTTTGGCCGAAGGCGAAAAATGCGAACGCTGTTGGATGGTGCGAGCCGATGTTGGATCGGACGCAAACCACCCAACTGTTTGTGGGCGTTGTGCCGATGCGGTAAATCATCAAAGGGATGATAACGCTTGAACTCGACCATGAACAATATTGGCAAACTAAGATTGTTTGGCCTAGGGCTGGCAACAACAATTTTTATTGCCGATCAGCTTTCCAAGTGGTGGATTTTGACCGATATAATGGCCATACCTACGGTCATTCGTATTAGCTCATTTTTTAATATTGTCCTTGCATGGAACAGGGGCATTAGCTTTGGGATGTTTAATAATAATTCATCTTGGGGTAGCTGGGTGCTGATAGCGGTTGCGCTGGTTATTGTGGTTTTTTTAGCAATATGGCTAATGCGGGGCGAAAGTATGCTTTCGGTTCTGGCAACCGGGTCTATAATTGGTGGTGCGCTGGGCAATGTGGTGGACCGAATCCGTTTCGGCGCGGTTGTTGATTTTCTCGATTTCCATGTGGCGGGAAGCCATTGGCCAGCATTCAACGTGGCAGACACCGCCATATCCCTAGGTGCAGTGGCATTAATTCTCGAGGCCTTGAAGCCAGACCCAGAACAGCCTAAAAATAACGACAATCAGGACGCTAATAATAATCCGGGAAACCCATGAATATATCAGTAAGTAAAAACACAGCTATAATTTGCCTTATCATTGTCATGGGGGTTGTTTCTGGGTGTGCCGATACTAGACGCGCGCTTATCAAGGAAAAGGGTGCGCCCGATGAATTTGAGGTTTATACCCGCGCGCCACTTTCTTTACCGCCTGATTTTGGGTTGCGCCCGCCGGCAGAACAGGGAGAAGCGGTACGTAGCGTTGATGACCCAACAATCCAGGCCCGCATCGCGGTTACCGGAAAACAGCCACAGCAACAAAAGATAAATGCAACAAGCCCCGGCATGGCCGCAATTTATTCGCGTAGCGGTGTTGGCGGTACCGATCCTAATATCCGCCAATTGCTAGAGCGCGAATCATCATCGATTATCTCTGCGGACACATCGGTAATGGATAGAATATTGCTTAGCGAAGAAGAACTAAGCAAGGGCGCAACGGTTGACCCGGTATTGGAATCTGAACGCATTCGAGATAATATGGCCAAGGGCGTTCCCCTTAACGAAGGCGATATACCCAAAATTGAACGTAAAAAACCACGTTTGTTAGACGGCGTATTTAACTAACATAACCGCCATTTATATATCGGCGTAACTCCTGCACAATTTTTGCCTTTATCCGGCCCTATTTATAAGGTCAATTACGAGCATGCGTATTTTAATTGTCCTGAAGATTGCGTTTTTAATGTTCGTTCTTGCCGGTGGTGTTGCGCGCGCAGAAGTATTCTCGCCAGTTAATTTTACCCTTGATAACGGTTTGCAGGTGGTTGTTGTTTCAAACCACAGGTCGCCGGTTGTCATGCAAATGCTTTGGTACCGGGTTGGATCGATTGATGAACCCAATGGCAAAAGCGGGATGGCGCATTTGCTGGAACATTTAATGTTCAAAGGAACAGCTAAGTACCCTAATGGTGAATTTTCAAAAATGGTTGCCAGAAATGGCGGCAATGAAAACGCTTTCACTTCGTTTGATTATACCGGATATCACCAGACAGTTTCCAGCGACAGGTTGGAAATGATTATGGAGCTCGAATCAAATCGCATGAACTCGCTTGTTTTAAGCAAGGCCGACATAGAAACAGAAAGCGACGTAATTTTAGAAGAACGTCGCCAGCGCATAGGGAACAATCCATCGGGCAAATTACGATTAAAGGTGGGGGCAGAGCTATTTTCAAATGGTCACCTCTATGGCCGCCCGGTAATAGGATGGGAAGGCGAAATAAAATCTGTAACCAGATCGGATATTTTAGATTTTTATAAAAAATACTATGTGCCATCAAACGCCATATTAGTGATTGTTGGCGATGTTTTGCCTGAAACTGTACGTAAATTGGCAAATAAATATTATGGGTCCATCAACGGTGGAAAAGCACCTTCTCGCCCCATGCTTGCAACACCCGATATTCCCAAATTGGGCGAAGTAATTGTGCGCGATGCACAGGTTGGACAGCCAGCATGGAGCCTTAGCACAATTGCGCCATCGCTTGGCAATAGTAATGCTGGCCGGGTTGCCGCGTTTGAGGTGCTGGCAAAAGCCCTTGGCGGTGGTACAACCTCAAGACTTTATAAGGCATTGGTTATTGGAGAAGGCAAGGTAGTTTCTGCTGGTGCTGGTTATTCTTACGACCCCATGGGGCCGGCCGCTTTGTTTTTTATGCAAGCCCCAAGCCCGGTGCGAAGCTGGACGCGATTGCAGACGATATTGAGAAAGAACTTAAAAAACTTATCAAAGACGGGTTAATGGATGGCGAGCTGACGCGGGTAAAAAAGCGTATGTTAGCCGATGCCATTTATGTGCGCGACAGCCTTAAATCCGGGGCCTGGGCCTTGGGCGGGGTGTTAGCCGCAGGGCATAAAATTAGCGACGTGGAAGAATGGCCAAATAATATTAAAAATGTAAGCGAAGCAGACGTTATTTCTGCGGCAAAGCAAATACTTAATGAAAAAAGAAGAGTAATTGCAAAATTATTGCCTGCGCAAAATAATGGTACAGGCGGCTGATTATGGCAAAGCGAATTATATCATTCTTTATTTTTGTATTTGTTATGGTCGGTACTACAAATGCATCTGCAACAACGGTGCAGGAGGTTAAAAGCAAAGGCGGCATAACCGCATGGTTGATAGAAGACCATGCAAACCCCGTTATTTCTGTTCGTTTTTTATTTAAGGGCGGTGCCGCGCTTGACCCAGTTGGCAAAGAAGGTTTGGCAAATCTTGTTTCAGGGCTTTTGGATGAAGGCGCGGGCCATCTTGATAGCCAATTATTCCAAGCCCGCTTGGAAGATGAAGCAATTTCCTTGCACTTTGATGCATCAAAAGATTCTTTTTCTGGAACACTAAAAACCCTTAGCCAAAATCTTGATAGTGCAACCGAGCTTTTAAACCTTGCGTTAACCCAACCTCGTTTTGATGTGGAGCCAGTTAAACGTATTCGTGGGCAAATAATGGCATCGGTTAGACGCGATATGGAACGGCCACAAACAATTGCCATGAACCAAGTATTTGCAAATTTGTTTGCGGATCATGGTTATGGTCGGCGCACCGATGGAACCACCGAAAGTATTTCTGCTATAACTGAGAATGACTTAATAAATTTTGTCAAAACCATGTTGGCAAAAGAAAATCTTGTTATTGGTGTTGCTGGTGATATTGGGCCAGATGTTTTATCCAAATTTCTTGATGATGCATTTGGGGCGCTACCAAATGCATCAAACACAAAAACTGTTGCAGAAGTAAAACCAAAATTAAACGGTCGGATAAAAGTAATTGAAACAAATATTCCGCAAAGTGTAATAATTTTTACCGGAAATGGTATAAAACGCGATGACCCTGATTTTTATGCCGCATTAGTAATGAACCATATACTTGGTGGCGGCAGTTTTACCTCGAGATTATATGGTGAAGTTCGCGAAAAACGCGGGCTGGCTTATTCAATCTCTACTAGCGTCTATCCATTTGATCACACAGGAATAATTCTTGGTAATGCCGGGACTGAAAACTCGCGTGTGAAAGAGACCATAAAAATAATAAAAGATGAATGGGCGCGTATGGCGAAAGATGGCGTAACCGCAACCGAACTTGCAGATGCCAAAACATATCTAAGCGGTTCTTTTCCCCTTCGTTTTACCTCGTCAGGCGCCATTGCCGGAATACTTGTCGGCATGCAAGCAAGCGACTTAGGGATAGATTATCTGGATCGACGCAAATCATATTTAGATGCGGTGGGCGAAAAGGAGGTGCTAAACGTGGCCCGGCGCCTTTTAAACCCAGATCGGCTTGATATTGTGGTAGTTGGCAAGCCCGAAGGACTATCGCCCGCACCTTAAAAAACGGTATTATTTACCTGTTTTTAGGTAGCTTTTGGGTATGCTAGTCTGGAAATTGAAAATATATTTTAGGCCAGAGGCTAGGGGGGCGTTGGTGCTGTACCAGCAAATAATTGATGATTGCTTTGAATCTCGTGTTGGCAAAAGCGGCCTTAGCGAAGATGATTTGGCCGAATTCAAAGACAAAAGCAAAGACATAATTTCTAAATTAAAGCAAAGCCAACAAGATGGCTCATTGCCGCTATTAAATATTTGCACCCGCGAAGACGACATTGCCCAGATTGAAAGCGTGGCAATTCGTTATCGGAAAAATTTCAATGATGTGGTTATTCTTGGTACCGGCGGCTCGTCCCTTGGTGGGCAGGCGCTTTACGCCCTTGCCGATAGCGGGTTCGGCCCACGCTTAGGCGGCCCAAAACTTCATTTTATTGATAATGTCGACCCCGATACGTTTGAATTGATGATTAGCCAATTAGATTTAGCTAAAACCGGTTTTATAGTAATTTCAAAATCGGGCGCAACCGCTGAAACCGTGGCACAGTTTATAGTTTGCCTTGAAGCGCTAATGGCAAAACGTGGCCGTTCAAAAGCAGCCGATCATGCGTTGGTAATAACCGAGCCCGAAATAAACCCGTTACGTTCACTTGCCAATCGCCTTAACCTGCCGGTTATTGACCACGACCAAGATATAGGTGGTCGTTTTTCTGTGCTTTCGGTGGTTGGGTTATTGCCAGCACTTATTGCCGGCCTTGATGTGCGGGCGGTGCGTCGGGGCGCGCAAACGGTGCTTGATGAAACATTAAATGGCGACAATCCCGAAGACAGCCCACCCGCAATCGGCGCCGCCATAAAGATTGCAATGATTAAAAAGAAAAACATAGCAAACACGGTTTTAATGCCATATGTGGATAGGCTTGCACCATTTGCTTTGTGGTTTCGTCAACTGTGGGCGGAAAGTCTTGGTAAAAATGGTTCTGGCTCTACCCCCATACGCGCCCTTGGTACTCGCGACCAGCATAGCCAGATGCAGTTATACCTTGATGGGCCCAAGGATAAAATATTTACTCTTATACTTATGAATGTTGCAGGCCGTGGCAGGTTAATCTCCACCGCACTGGTCAAGGAAGATGATCTTTCGTATTTACAAGGCAGCCGCATGGGTGATTTATTGGATGCCGAGCAACGGGCAACTGCAATTACGCTGGTAAAAAATGGATGCCCATTACTACTTTTCATGCTTGAAAAACTTGACGAAGAAGTTCTGGGCGGGCTTTTTATGCATTTCATGTTGGAAACAATAATTTCAGCAGGCCTTTTGGGGGTAAATGCGTTTGATCAGCCAGCGGTTGAAGAAGGAAAAATACTCACCCGTGAATTCCTGTCGAATAGCTAGAACTAACAAAATGTTAAAAAAAGAAACGCCGCAATATATTTTGCGACGTTTCAGTTTAATCGTTAAATTTTATTAGATGTTAGATAAGGCAATGATAACTTTTCTTTTTGTTGGCACGTTCCTGAATATTTGCAGCCGCCGCCAATAAAAAATTAAGCGATTTCTGTGTTTCAGGTTTTCCCAACATGGAAAGAGTTGCAAGCATTCCACCACCTCAAGGCCATTACAGCAATCATTAACCAGGATTTATAGTGCGTATTTTAAAAACAGGTACCTTGCCGCACCAACTACCTTGTCTTTTATGATTTGAAATGTGTCTGGGATTACAAACTCTTCGTCACGCCCAATTTCAATAACCGCAATGGTCCCGGCCCTAAACCAGCCCTTTAAAACCAGCCTTTCCAGCGCAAGAATGCCTAACCCCTTGCCATAGGGAGCATCAAGAAAGGCAATATCTATTGGCCCATTAGGCGGTGGGGGGATCTTTTCAGCGGGTATGGAAATAATTTTTCCGGCCCCGGTTTCGCCCAACGTTGAAATATTGTTTTTTAAGGTGGCGATGGCCGCCCTGTCGGTTTCAATAAAAATGCAAGATTTAGCACCGCGTGAAATGGCCTCAAGCCCCAATGCCCCGGTTCCGGCAAAAACATCCACAACCGCAGCGTCGTTTAATGATGCCTCATCAATATCAGCAATACCATGTGCCAATATATTAAAAACTGTTTCTCGCGCTCGGTCAGATGTTGGTCGGGTAGTTCTGCCGCTGGGTGCCTCCAGTGATCTGCCTTTATGTTTTCCCGCAACTATTCGCATTAAGCCTTCTTGCCTTTACCTTTGCCGGCGTTGGCCTCTTTATTATTTGCAATGGATTTTGCCTTGGCTTTTTCTTTGGCATCAGCCAGCGCTCTGGCTTTAGATTTTTCTCGTAGCTTGTTGCTGGGTTTTTTCTTTTGTTTTGCCTTGGCCCAGCCACTGCGGTCTATTTTTTTTGCTTCCGCCTGTGCCTTTTCCCCTGTATCGGTGGCATCTAGGTTTTTGCCTAATTGTTCAACCAGCATTTTTCTTGAAACTTCTTTGACTGCCCCGCGCGTTAGGTCGCCCAATTTAAACGGGCCATAATCCATGCGAATAAGGCGGCTAACCTTTAGGCCCAGGTGCTCCAGCACTTTTCTAATTTCTCGGTTTTTGCCTTCGGTTAATATTATCTCTAACCATGCGTTAGACCCGGTGCGTTTTTCTAGCTTGGCCATAATCGGTTCGTAACGTATTCCATCAACGGTTACACCATTGGCCAGCGATGCTAGCCTGTCGTCACTAACGTGACCAAAAATACGCACCCGGTAACGGCGTTTCCACCCGGTTGAGGGTAATTCAAGCCGTCTTGCCAATTCGCCATCATTGGTTAACAGCAATAATCCCTCGGTACTGAGATCAAGCCTGCCAACGGAAATAACCCGGGGCAGGTGGTCGGGCATTTTTTCAAAAACCGTAGACCGACCCATGTCGTCTTTATGGCTGGTAACCAGCCCCGGCGGTTTATGATAACGCCAAAGCCTTGTTTCACCTTTTTTCCCAAGCTTGCTTCCGTCGACACTTATGCGCGAAGGGTCATCAACTATGGTAGCGGGGGTGGAAATTGTTTTGCCGTCAACTTCAACCCGGCCATCAGATATCCAACGCTCGGCATCGCGACGCGAACAAAGCCCGGCGCGGGCCATATGCTTTGCAACGCGCTCACCTTTTACGGCAATTTCATCGTTCATTGGCCTTGTTCACCTTGTTCGCGGTCACGGGAATAACCGCGTGCGGCCTCAACAAAGGCTGCAAAAATACGGGTGTCAGATTCGGTAATTTCAAATTCCGGATGCCACTGCACACCTAAACAAAATGTTTGCTCATGGGCTTCTATGCCCTCGACTGTTCCATCGGGTGCGCGGGCGTTTATTTTTAATGTTGCAGGTTCATCTTTTGCCGCCTGATGATGGGCGCTGTTAACACCAATTTCATCTAGGCCCACAATATCGTGCAATAGGGTTCCAGGAACTACGTTAACCGTGTGGCCAATTTCGTTGCGAGGGTTTTTTTGTTCGTGTTCAATCTCGCCTGAAGCCGCATCTGGCAAATGCTGGATAAGCGTTCCCCCCAGCGCAACGTGCAATAATTGTTGCCCGCCACATATTCCTAAAACCGGGATATCCATTTCCAGCGCACCTTCTAACAATGTCATTTCCGCCGCGCTGCGGCTTTCTTTTGGGTTTGTGGTTTCGTGAATGCCACTTTCACCGTACATGGATGGGTTGATATCAAATGCCCCGCCCGAAACAATCAGCCCGTCAATATCGTTAAGGTAAAGCTCAATCAGGTCTGGCTCATGGGTCAGCAAAAACGGAAGTCCACCTGCGCGCACCACTGACGTAACGTGGTTTTGCCTGAGCGCATACCATGGAAATTTCGAATATTCACCGCCATCATTCCAATCCATGGTGATACCGATAACCGGGGTTAAAAGGTCTGTTGTCATATATTAACGGTAATCCTCGCGTCCGGTTCTGTCCAGCACTTGACGAAAACAATCCTGCCATTCAAGGTCGGCCCTATGAGTACGAGCAGTGAAAATTTAATGCAAGCGGCAATGTCTCAAGCAGAAAGCGCGGTAGAGCGGGGCGAGGTTCCGGTTGGCTGCATAATTGTTGATGGCGCTAGCGGTGAAGTAATTTCATCAGCCTCTAACCGCACCGAAGAATTAGACGACCCCACGGCGCATGCGGAAATGCTGGCAATTCGCGCCGCCTCAGCAAGCGTTGGTTCGGCCCGCCTTATCGGGTGTGATATGTACGTTACCTTGGAGCCATGCCCCATGTGTGCAACCGCAATATCATTTGCCCGTATCCGCCGGGTTTATTTTGGTGCTTATGACCCAAAATCGGGCGGGGTTGAACATGGGGCGCGCATTTTTGAACAACCAACCTGCCATCATAAACCAGAGGTCTATGGCGGCATTAATGAAATTGCCTGCGGCGAGATTTTAAAAAACTTTTTTAAAGCTAAGCGCTAGCGCTTTATGGCGCGCCAACCAATGTCGCTGCGAGAAAATCCACCCGGCCAGTCAATGGCGTTAACTGCTTTGTAGGCCAGCTCTTGCGCATCCTTGACCGATTTACCGGTAGCGGTAATACCCAAAACCCGTCCACCAACGCCAACCAGTTTATCGCCATCCATTGCGGTGCCGGCATGGAACACCTCAACCCCGTCCATTTTTTCGGCGGCGGCTATGTTTTTAATTTCAGAACCTTTGTCATAATGACCAGGGTATCCATTAGCCGCCATTACTACGGTAAGGGCGGTATCGTCAGACCAGCTAATATCTATTTTATCAAGGGTTTCATCCGAGCACGCAACCAGTGCGTCTAGAACGTCTGATTGCATACGCATCATTAACGCCTGACATTCAGGGTCACCAAAGCGAGCGTTGAATTCGAGAACCCTTGGTTCGCCATCGGTAATCATCAACCCTGCAAACAACACACCGGTAAATGGGCAACCTTCGTCGGCCATGGCCTTGATGGTTGGGTTAATAATAGTTTTCATTATTTTGTCATGCAGGGCGGCATCAACAATAGGTGCCGGTGAATATGCACCCATGCCGCCGGTATTAGGTCCGGTATCGCCATCAAATGCTGCTTTGTGGTCTTGGGCACTGGCCAGCGCAACCGCATGCTTGCCATCAACTAGGGCAAAAAAGCTTACTTCTTCGCCTTCCATAAATTCTTCAATCAAGACCTCGTCCCCGGCAAAACCAAAGGCACGTTCGGTCATTAAATGATCAATGGCGGCGTAGGCTTCGTTTTTGTTGTGGCATAATATTACGCCCTTGCCCGCGGCCAGACCGTCTGCTTTGACCACAACTTTTTCTTCAAGGCGTAAAATATATTCTTTGGCCGCATCGGGTTCGTTAAAGCGCCCGTAAGCGGCAGTGGGGATACCGTATTTTGCCATCAGGTCCTTCATAAACCCTTTGGAGCCTTCTATTTGCGCGGCATCGGCGCTGGGGCCAAATGATTTTATCCCGGCCTGCCCAAGGGCGTCGGCCAAGCCTGCCACCAGTGGAGCTTCCGGCCCGATTACGACAAAATCAATTTTTTCGGATTTGCAAAATTCTATAATTCCCATGTCGTCCATGACTGAAATGTCAACGCACTCAGCTATTTGGGCAATTCCGGCGTTTCCCGGCGCGGCATAAACCTTTTTACATTTTGCCGAGCGTGAAATTGCCCAACACAAGGCATGTTCACGACCACCGCTACCTATTACCAGAACCTTCATTATCCTCAAACTCCCTAAATTTTCTTGTTATTTTGCATCTAATATATTTTGCCGCCTTGATTTCTATCATACATACTGTTGGACATGAGTGAACACACAAACGGCAACAATTTTACGGAAAATGGCCCAGAAACAGACGATGATGGGCCTGAAATCTATTCGGTGGGCGAAATATCGACTTTGATACGTCAAACGCTAGAGGACGAGTTCCCCTATGTGCGTATTAGGGGCGAAATATCGGGCTTTACCCGGGCCGCATCGGGGCATTTATATTTTTCATTAAAAGACGACAAAGACGTTATTGATGCCGTTTGCTGGCGTGGGTCTGCGGCCAAGCTGCAAACAAAACCCGAAGATGGCCTTGAGATAATAGCAACCGGCAGGCTAACCAGCTATGGCCCGCGTTCGCGCTATCAGATTGTGGTTGAACGGGTCGAGGTCGCGGGTGAAGGCGCGCTTTTAAAACTATTGGAAGACCGCAAAAAGAAATTGGCCCATGAAGGCCTGTTTGATGAAGATAGAAAAAAAGAATTACCATATTTGCCATTGGTTATTGGTGTAGTTACATCACCCACAGGCGCGGTTATTCGTGATATTTTACACCGCCTAGAAGACCGATTTCCGGTGCATGTTATTGTTTGGCCGGTCAAGGTGCAGGGTAATGGTGCGGCGGCTGAAATATCCGCCGCCATAAACGGTTTTGATAAAATATCCCACGGTGGGAAAGTGCCCGGCCAAATACCCGGCCAAATACCAAGACCGGATTTAATTATTGTCGCCCGCGGTGGTGGATCCATAGAAGATTTGTGGGCATTTAACGAAGAAAATGTTGTACGTGCCACAGCCGATTGCACAATTCCTATTATTTCCGCAGTCGGCCATGAAACCGATACAACGCTAATAGATTATGCATCTGATTTGCGCGCACCAACCCCTAGCGCCGCGGCTGAAATGGCGGTCCCGGTTAAAGCCGATCTTTTGGCGGGCCTAATGGATGAGGCATCGCGCCTTTTGCGTGTTGCACCGCGTATAACATTGGCGCGCAAAACTGGGCTTGATGGTTTGGCCCGGGGCTTGCCTGATTTGGCCCATATGGTGGGAACCGTATCCCAGCGCCTTGATGATTGGAATGCCCGCCTTGGCGGTAGCTTAAAAAGTGGGGTTGAACGCCGCTTGCGCCGTGTGGCGCAAAGCGCAAGCGGGCTGACCAGCCCAGCTCAGCGAATTTCATTTGCCGGACAGGGCCTCGGGCGTAGTGCGGCCAACCTTATTCGTGGAATGGGCTTAGGGCTTGGTGCAAGGCGCAACAGGCTTTCACAAACCGAACGTCTGTTAGAAGGGTTTTCTTATCAGCGGGTATTGGATAGGGGTTTTGTGTTGTTACAAACCCCAGACGGAAAAACCATTACTAGGGCCGCAAGTTTAAAGGCCGGCGATGACGTTAACTTGCAAATGGCTGATGGCAGGCTGGGCGCACGCATTACTGGAAAAGAAAATAAAAATTTAAAACCTAAGCCTAAAAAACAAGATTTAAGGCAAGGAAAATTACTTTGAAAATTATTGGGAAAATTACTGGGAAAATTATTGCAAAAATATTTTTATCAATTTTGGCTTTGTTTATAGGTGCGGGGTTTATAGGTACGGCTCAGCTGGCGGCGGCTGAAGATATTTCACTTGAAGGCAACTTTACCCAAGGAGGCCTTGTGCTGGGTAATGCCCAACCTGGAACCAAGCTAAAGCTTTCCGGTGAAGATGTGGTGGTTGCAAAAAATGGAGTTTTTGTAATTGGTTTTGGCCGTGATGCCGGGCCGGGGGCAAGCCTTGAAATTAAATTTCCGGGTGGCCCAGCCGAAATGCGCACATTGGTAATTACTGCCCGCGAATATGACGTGCAAAGAATTGATGGTCTGCCAAGCAGAAAAGTAACCCCCAACCCGGAAGACGTTGCCCGCATAAAAGCAGATAATTATAAAATCGGCGAAGTTCGCGCCACCATTAATGAACTAACCGATTTTTTATCTGGTTTTGATTGGCCTGTTACCGGGCCAATATCAGGGGTTTATGGATCACAGCGGGTGCTTAACGGTAATCCTAAAAACCCCCATAACGGTGTTGATATAGCGGCATCAAAGGGAAGTATTATTAAATCACCGGCAGACGGTATTGTGGCATTGGTTCATCAAGATATGTTTTATACCGGGAAAACAATGATGATAAATCACGGCCTGGGCTTAAGCACCGTTTATGCCCACATGGATGAGATTGGCGTTACTGAGGGGCAGGCGGTTAAAAAAGGCGATCCCATTGGCACCGTTGGCAATACCGGGCGCACAACCGGGCCGCATTTGCACTGGGGCATGACGTGGAAACTTACTCACCTCGACCCACAACTTGTGGTGCCAGCAATGGCGCAACATAAAAATTAGTTTTAATCCGGCCAGCGCCGATGTAGCCATAACCATTGGCCCGGGTTTTCACGTATCCATCCTTCAAGAATGGTATTTACCCTTAGCATTATTGCCGCTACATCTTTTTTCCGTTCGCCAGTTTTTTCCACCTCAAGCGGGGGATGGAATATAAGGCGAAAATTTGCACCGTTTTCACGAATACATTGTATTGGCACCATCGGCGCATCAAAGCGTAGGGCAAATTCAGCCAGTGCGGTTCCGGTCATGGCATCACGACCAAAAAAAGGAACCGCTATGCCATCGTTTAGTTTTTGATCAACTAAAATACCCAACGACTGTCCTTTTTTCAAAAGCGAAAATGCGCGTTTTGCCCCGGGTGCGCCCTTGGGTATTAATTCGCCGGAATGTGCGCGCTCTGAAAATTTTTTAAACATCAATGGGTTGTTGGGGGCGCGATAAAATGCATTGACGGTGACGCCAAATAATATTGGCGACATAACTACCGTTTCCCAGTTGCCCAGATGGGCGGCAAAATACAAGGTGGGCTTTCCGTCTTTTCCGGCATTTTTTAGGTAGTCCTCACCTTCGATGGTTATCCGGTCCTTTAACCTATCAATCATGGCAAATTCTGCCCCGGTACGGCCAAGGTTTTCCCATACGTCCTTTATTATTTCATTTATTTCATCAGCGGATTTTTCAGGAAATGCGCTTTTAATATTTTTTCTGGCAGTCCGGGTGGCACCTCTAATGTGTGGGCCAATAAACCGTGCAGACTTTCCGCCAATGGCTGATGCCCAATCTAATGGTAATAGGCGCAATAAAAATATTGCGACATAAGCAAAAAATGCCGAAATATAATCAAGCAACCCAGCCGGGCGGTAGCTAATGGGTTCTAGCTGTTCAGCCATTGTTCGCGGCTCCCAACAACAATTTTTCTAGTTTTGCAGCACCTTGATCAACCCATTCAATCTTAACCTTAATGACGGTTATTTTTTCAAGCATGTTGGCAGGTATTTTAACCGCGTCTTTTTCGGTGGTAACCACAGCCGCGTTAATTTTTTCAGCCATTTCTAATATGGGTGAAATATCACGAACTGAATATTCGTGATGATCGGGGAAGGGGTGGCTGGATTTAAGATTGCATCCCATTTTCGTTATGGTTTCAAAAAACTTTTCCGGGCGACCAATTCCAGCAAAGGCAATAACGTCACGGTCTTTTAATTCGTCACCGTTTGTGGGTTGTAAGCGTGCCTGTAATATTTCAATTTTTGCGTTAGCCTGCAATATGGATGCGCGTGCGCCCTGTTTATCGTCGCCAATAATCACCACTGCATCTGCACGTGAAATGCCAGCATTTATGCTTTCACGCAAAGGTCCTGCCGGTAACAGCATTTTATTGCCAAAACCAAAACCACCATCAACCACAACAATGGATAAATCTTTTATTAGTGATGGGTTTTGAAAACCATCATCCAAAATAACCGTATCCGCACCATTGTTAGCGGCACTGGCAACACCCGCTTTTCTATCTTTGGCAACCCATGTGGGTGCTGTGGCGGATAAAATAATTGCCTCATCACCGGTGTCATGCCAATTAGAATTAGTTTCAACCATAATTGGCCCGACCGCATCACCGCCGTAACCGCGGGTAATTATGTGTGGATTTTTTCCAATATTTTTTAGGCGTGTTGCAACATCAATTGTAATGGGTGTTTTACCAGCACCGCCAGCCACAATATTGCCAACGCATATGATGGGAACATTTGCCCGCCACGGGTTGGTGGTCATGCGGGGAAATGCGCTTGCCATGCGGTAAATAAGGCTAAACGGGTAAAGCAATAACGCAATTGCCCCTGCCTGCTGCCAGTGTTTGGGTGATTTAATCATGGCGTTTCACCCGTCCTTTTAAAAAAAGGCTCAAGCGCGTTCATTATTGTTTCAATAGATCCGGCCATAGATTTTGCTTCGCTCAGGGCATTTGTAGCCATTTTTTCAATATCGCCCGGGTTATCAAGCAGGCTTTTTACTGCGCCCGCTAATTCGCTTGCGTCATTTATTTGTTTGGCCCCACCCGCATTAACAAGGGCGGTTGAAATATCTTCAAAATTTTCCATCCTTGGGCCAAATACAATGGCACTTTCTAACCATGCCGCCTCTAACGGGTTTTGCCCGCCATTACCGATTAATGATTTTCCGATGAATGCAATTTTTGCAAGCCTGTAAAAAATTCCCATCTCGCCCATGGTATCGGCAATATAAATTTGGGTGTCTGGTTCAATTGCTTGCCCTTGGCTTCTAAGAGATACTTTCAATCCCATCTGGCGTAATTCTGCTTCAATTTCGGGGCCGCGCTCAGGATGGCGGGGAACAATTATGCTTAGTAATTCTTTATAACTTGGCTCTAGCTCTTTATGGGTTTTGCCAATAATAGCATCTTCGCCCGGGTGGGTGGATGCTGCCAGCCATAATTGCCGCCCGGATATTTCAGTTTTTAATTTATTTAATTCAGCCTCATCAACGGGCAGGGGTCCAGCCGCGTATTTAAGGTTACCCGGTGCGCTGACATTTTTTGCCCCTAATTTTTCAAACCGTTCGGCATCGGCGTCACTGCCGGCCAACACTGCAGTAAAAGATGTAAGAATCTGGCGTATCATGGATGGATATTTTTTCCAGCGGGCGAAAGACTTGGCCGACATGCGGCCATTTAGAACCACCATTGG
>CBFDBQ010000007.1:0-45336 GCA_965603095.1 uncultured Thalassospiraceae bacterium
TGGCTTTTTTCACCCTCAAAATACAAAACAGTATCAACCATATGTTCCAGCACCCGCGGCCCGGCTATTTGCCCTTCTTTGGTAACGTGTCCAACCAGTATCAAGGCAAAACCACGACGCTTGGCCAAACGGATAAGCTCATGTGCGCTGGTGCGAACTTGGCGTACGGTTCCGGGCGCGCTGTCTACTTGGTCGATGTACATGGTTTGGATTGAATCGATAACCACCACCTTGGGCGGCTTGGTACTGTCCAGCGTGGTTACAATATCGCGCACGTTGGTGGCGGCGGCCAATTTTACCTTGCCACCGGTCAGCCCCAATCGTTCGGCGCGCAAGCGTATTTGCCCAATGGCTTCTTCGCCGGAAATATATGCAACCTCAACCGCGTCTGCCATTTTGGCGGCGGCTTGTAATAATATGGTTGATTTACCAATGCCGGGGTCGCCTGCCACCAACACGGCCGAACCATCAACCAGCCCGCCACCCAAGGCACGGTCAAGCTCGGCAATTCCGGTTTTTGTTCGGGGTGGGGTTTTACCGCCACCTTCTAGGCCGACAAATTCAACTCGGCGACCTTTGGCCGCACCCAAACCTTTGGGTGTGTTTTCCGGTGCGGCTTCTTCGGAAATTGTGTTCCACGCACCACAGGAATCGCAACGGCCCGACCATTTGGTGGTCTCTGCGCCGCAATCTTGACAAACGTATCTATTTTTTGCTTTGGCCAATTTGGTGCTTACTTATTTATTGTTAATTTAGGCGCGTACAGCCATCTGTATCGGCCCTTCGGCGCGTCCGTTGATGAATTGGTCTACGAATTCGTTTCCTGAATTATCTATGTCTTCCACAGGCCCGGCCCATACTATTTTTCCCTGATACAGCATGGCAATGCGGTTGGCGATTTTTCTGGCCGATGCCATGTCATGGGTAATGGATAGCGCCGTTGCGCCAACTTCGCGGGTTACCTTTACGATTAAATCATTAATTACATCAGCCATGATGGGGTCTAGCCCGGTGGTTGGTTCATCAAAAAATATTATTTCCGGGTCGGCACAAATGGCGCGCGCCAGACCAACGCGTTTTTGCATGCCGCCGGATAATTCAGCTGGGAATAATTCGGCCACATCGGCAACCAAGCCAACTTGGGAAAGTTTTTGAATGGCAATTTCTTTGGCCTCATCCCGTTCGCAACGTTTTTCGGCCAAAATACCAAAGGCAACATTTTCCCACACGGGGAGGCTGTCAAACAATGCCGAACCTTGAAAAAGCATACCGAATTTTTTGTTGACCCGTTCACGGTCGCCGGCGCCCATGCGGGTTACTTCTTCGCCATCAACGGTTATTGAACCGCTATCGGGTTTTAAAAGCCCAAGGATGGACTTAAGCATTACCGATTTACCGGTACCAGAGCCACCAATAACCACAACGCTTTCGCCACGGCCAACCTCAAGGTCAATTCCATCAAGAACCACCTTTTGTCCGAACGATTTTTTTACGCCCTGTAAACTTATTTTTGAACTTTGGTTCATGCTTGCCTTCTATTTAGCGAAAAACATTTCGGTCAAGATGTAATCGAATGAAAGTATAAGTATGCATGCAGAAACTACCGCGTTGGTGGTGGCTGTGCCCACACCTTCGGCGCCGCCGCGTGAATTATAACCGTGATAACAACCCATCAGCGTAACAATAAAACCAAAGGCAGCCGCCTTTACCAAGCCCGATGTTACGTCTTCGAAGGTTAGAAAATTCCATGTGTTTTGTAGGTAATTAGATGGGTTAAAGCCCAGCTTATAAACCGCAACCATGTATCCACCAAAAACACCAATTATGTCGGCAATCAATACCAAAAACGGAAACATGGTAATGCCGGCAATAATTCTGGGTGCGACCAAATATTTCATTGGGTTGGTTGAAAGGGTGGTCAGCGCATCAATTTGTTCGGTAACGCGCATGGTTCCTATTTCGGCGGCCAAGCTTGCACCAATGCGCCCGGCAACCATAAGGCCAGCTAACACCGGGCCAAGTTCACGGGTGATTGATAAAACCACAACGTTGGCGATTGCGCCTTCGGCGGAAAAACGTGAAAACCCGGTGTAACTTTGCAACGCCAAAACCATACCGGCAAAAACAGCGGTCAAACCAACTACGGGCAAAGAATAATAACCAATGTCGAGCATTTGGCGGCCAATTATGCGCGGATAAAATGGTGGGCGCACCGCATGGCTAAGGGCCGATGCGGTAAATACGGCGAGCTTGCCCGCGCTTTCGAGGAAGGAAATAAAAACCCGACCAATTTTTTGCACTGCGTTTAATGGGTTCATCTTAGTTTTTTGCCCCATCCACATAAACCCGGTGATAACGATCACCTAAGCTTGTAAGTATTTCGTATCCGATGGTGCCCGCACGCATGGCCACATCATCAACCGGATTGTTGGGGCCGATTAAATCTACCATTGCACCGGGGTGGGCAACATTTTCAGGTATTTGAGAAACATCGATGGTGATTAGGTCCATAGAAACTCGCCCCACAAATGGTGCCGGATGTTCATTTATATAGGCAACGCCATTGTTGCCTAGCGACCTGTTTAAACCATCGGCATAACCAGCGGCAATTGTGGCTATTTTCATAGGCCCGTCCGCTTTATGGGTCGAACCATAACCAACGGCTTGGGGGGTGTCAATTTTCCGAACTTGTAGGATTTTCCCTTGTAGGCGAATGACTTGCGCCATTGGATTGGAGGTTGGACTGGCATTTTCAGGGGTGGGATTTACCCCAAATAATGCCGCCCCCGGGCGCACCATATCAAGATGGTATTCATCGCCTAAAAACACCCCTGATGAATTGGCCAAGGACGTGCGCGCGTTAGATTTATTGATGCTGGCCAGGGATTCTTTAAGGAAATTTTTAAATGTAGCTAACTGCCCCGCATTCATGGGGTTGGATGGTTCATCGCCGCACGCTAGGTGGCTCATAATTAGGTTGATGTTTATTTCCGAAAGCGCGTCTTTATCGACCGCCAAGGATTTAACATCTTTCGCCCCAAGGCCAAGGCGGTTCATGCCCGTATCAATGTGCAAGGCGCAGGGGTCGGTAGAGGAAAATTTTTTCCAAGACTTAATATCTGATAATGAATTTAAAACTGGGCTTAACCCGTGATGAGATAAATCTTTTTCATTGCCGTCAATTATGCAGCCAAGGATAAATATTTCAGGTTCATCACCCAAAACCGAACGAAGGGTTATGCCTTCATCAATTGTTGCAACAAAAAATGTTTTACACCCAGCAACAGCCAAAGCCACACCAACATGGCGGGCATCAAGGCCATAACCACCAGCTTTTATAACCGCACCTGCCTTTGCGGTTCCGGCATTATTATAGATATTCCAATTATTTTTTATGGCCCCAAGGTCGATAGTTAATATGGCACCGGCCCGCCTTGCGTCAGCGGCATCGGGCCAAGTGAAAGATTTTTGCTTGGCGTCATCCATGGTGCTAGTCGTAACCACCACCCTGGCCACCATGATGTGTTTCAAGGTCGGCAAAGCGGGTGAACTCACCAATAAATGCAAGCCTTACGGTATCTATGGGGCCGTGGCGTTGCTTGGCCACTATTACTTCGGCGGTATTTTTTACATCTTTCATTCTATCTTCCCAGCGTTCTTGTTTGCCGGCAAAATGATCAACCTTTTCGTCCATTCTTTGTTGGGGCATGTCGCGCTCAAGGTAATATTCTTCGCGGAAAATAAACATAACCACGTCAGCATCTTGTTCAATAGAACCTGATTCGCGCAAATCCGAAAGCATGGGTCTTTTGTTGTCGCGCTGTTCAACTGCACGGCTAAGCTGTGATAGGGCAATAACTGGAACTTCTAATTCTTTAGCCAATGTTTTTAATCCACGGGTAATTTCCGATACCTCTTGTACGCGGCCATTATCGCGCGAACCCGGATTGGCAGAAATAAGCTGCAGGTAATCAACCACGATTAGGCCAAGGTTGTGTTTACGTTTAAGCCTGCGCGCACGGGTGCGGATTGCGCTGATGGAAAGGGCAGGGGTGTCGTCAATAAACATTGGCATGCGGTTTATTGAATTACTAATATCCGATAGACGCATAAATTCATCATTGGAAAGAAGCCCTTTACGCATTTTATCAGACGATAATTCAACCTGTTCTGACAAAATACGTGCGGCCAATTGTTCCGATGACATTTCCAATGAGAAAAATCCAACAACCGCACCTTCTTCGCCACCGCTTTTAAAATGTGAATAGGCGGCGTTAAATGCAATGTTGGTGGCCAGCGCTGTTTTGCCCATGGATGGACGACCAGCAAGAATAAGCAAGTCGGATTTATGTAACCCACCCAGCAATGAATCCATATCCTTAAGGCCGGTGGTAACACCAGCCAACGCGCCGTCGCGCTTGTGCGCGGTTTCGGCCATGCGTAGGGCATCAAGAACAGATTTTTGAAAATCTTGGAAACCGCCTTCGTAGTTTCCCTCGGTGGCTAGGTCATATAAGTGCTGTTCGGCACCTTCTATTTGTTGAGTGGCGGTTACATCAACAGCGGGGTCAAAAGCATTGTTTACGATGTCTTCGCCCAGATGGATAAGTTCGCGCTTGAGATGAAGGTCGTAAATAATTCGCCCGTATTCGCCGGAATTAATAATGGTTACGGCACTGCCTATAAGTTCGGCCAGATATCTGTTTCCACCAGCGGAAAGCAGGGCCTCGTCCTGATCAAACATGGGTGCCAATGACACGTTATTTGCCATTTGCCCACGGTCAATCAGGGTGCGGCAGGTTTCAAATATGTGACCATGTTCGGGGATGGCAAAATGATTGGCCTGCAAAAATTCGGAAACCCGCTCGAAAGCGCGGTTATCGGTTATGATTGCACCCAGCAATGCTTTTTCCGCCTCAATATTATAGGGCAGGGTGCGAATGCCGGGCGCATCGTTACCTGCGCCCTGGTCAAATCCTGAAATATCATGCCCTGCATCAGCAAGGCGAATGGTGTTGTCTGTGCTCATGTTATTACCCTAAGGCATGACCCGCCCAACCACGCATTAAACTTGCCTGTGGATTGTGAGGAACCTGAGGACAAATAATACCCTGATTCGCCTTTTAAGGGTTGCCAGAAAAAAAACGGCGCCCCCGTTAAAGGGGACGCCGGTTAAATGGGTCGTTTAGTATTGTTAAAGGCTTGATTTAAGCCTTTTCGCCTTCTTCAGATGCCACATCACTTGTTTCAGCGGCGACTTCTTCAGCGACTGCTTCTTCAGCCGCATCTTCGTTGGCTACTTCTTCTTGAATTTCTTCAAGAGCGCTTTCTTCGAATACGGCCTCAAGCTCAGGTGCCTGTTCTTTGGTTTCTTCTTCGCCAACAACGGCTTTACCGGTTTTGGCCTGAATGGTTGCTTCTTCTTCAGAGCGGGCAACGTTAACGCTTACCTGCACCGAAACTTCTGGGTGGAGATCACAACGAACATCGTAAACACCAAGCTGTTTGATAGGGTGGGCAAGACCAATTTGGTTGCGCCCTAAGGTGAAGCCAGCGTCGGTAAGAGAGGTCGCTATATCGCGCGAATTAACCGAACCATAAAGATGTCCCGCTTCACCAGCTTGACGGATAAGGATGATTGTTGTCCCACCCATTTTGCTGGCAACCTTGGCTGCTTCATCTTTTTGTTTAAGGTTATCGGCTTCTAGCTGAACACGCTGGTTTTCAAAAACCTCTTTATTTGTGTTTGTTGCACGCAGTGCTTTATTTTGTGGCAACAGGAAATTGCGGGCAAAGCCAGTTTTGACCTTTACCACATCACCCATCTGGCCCAACTTTTCAATACGTTCGAGTAGAATTACTTCCATCTTTACTTCCTCCTAGCCTTCTAGCGGCTTAACTATTCGCCGGCGAAGACCGACCCATTGTTCCAAAATTCCAATTCCACCAACTACCAAAGCAAACCATCCGGTAGCAAGTGTTACTGCATAAATTACTCCCAGTAAAAAACCGGGAAAACGTAAACTACTAGCCAGCACATGCACCACGGCAAGACCAAGAAAGAAGTATGGTATTGCCAAAACCACAAACATGTTGTGGCCTAAATAACCAACTTCTCCGGGGCCAAACAACGCCAAGATGGCGATGCCTACCAAGGCCCATGACGGCCAATCCGGGAGCGTAAGCTCCTTAATCCTTGGGCTGGGCCGGAAATTTACTTTTCCCTTGGCCAACATCCCCTGAGCGAAAATAGTATTTACACCCAGCATTAAAACCCAAAACGATCCGACCATGCCGGGGAAAAAGTCCGCCAACACATCGGTAGCAGCAAGACGCACATCCGCATCTTGGTTCGTGGCTATAATTTCAAATAGCCCCGAAATGTACTTAACAACAGCACCCCTAAGGTCACCGCCTGAATAGACGGAAGCTGCCACCATATAAATACAAGCAAGTATCGCAATCCATACTATAATGCTTCCTGCTGGAAACCATCCCTTATCCGGGTTGGGTTCCGATTTTCTCGCCCCCACATCATAACTGCGTGGGCGTTCCGGCAATCCCGGAACATCGGCCTCGCGGCCAGGTAACTCATCCTCTACGTCTAGGCCTCTTTTTGCCACGGCTGGGTCTGTTTTAATCTGCGCCATCATCACAATTGCCCAAGATGGCAAACCATGAAGAACCGCAAACATTGCAGCACCTGCTGCACCCATACCAAAGCTGAGGGCTATTCCAGCACCTGCAGCTACCAACGTGGCTCTGGAACCTAGCGCCAACCCCACCAAAAGTAAGGGAAGTGGAACCAAATAAACCAGAAAGAAAACGCTAACCGCACTTCCTGACGCAAACGCCAGAGATAACATTGCGCTTAACAACCCGGCAACAACAGAAATTAATGCGTGCTTCGATTCCATTAGCCGGGGCCTATTAGTTTCTCACCTGAGAAACCGGATAAATACTTAAACGTTGATCACTTAACAGCATATGGCAAAAGACCAAGAAAACGAGCCTGCTTGATAGCTTTGGCTAGTTCGCGTTGCTTTTTTGCCGAAACGGTTGTGATGCGCGAAGGCACAATTTTGCCACGCTCTGAAATATAACGACCCAGAAGTCTGGTATCGCGAAAATCAATTTTAGGTGCGCCTGCGCCTGCAAACGGGCAGCTTTTACGGCCACGGAAAAAAGGTCTACGTCCCATTATTCGGCTCCCTTGCTGACGCGGTCACCGCCGCTATTGCCACTAAAGCTGTCGTCACGGTCAAAGTTACGGCGCGGACGATCATCACGGCCTGGCTTTTGCATCATGACTGATGGTTCAAGGTCCAGCTCGTCGGTGCGCACAGTAAGATGGCGCAACAAATCTTCGTTCAGGCGCATCTGACGTTCCATTTCTTGAACGGCAGCAGCCGGCGCGTCGATTGTGAGTTGGTGAAAATGACCCTTGCGATTTTTTTTGATGCGATAGGCTAGGGCTTTAAGGCCCCAGTATTCGCTTTTTTCAACTTTGCCGCCACCGCTTTGGATAACGCCAGTAAACTGCTCTGTCATTGCTTCTACCTGTTGGGTAGACAAATCTTGACGCGCAATAAGCACGCTTTCGTAATAAGGCATATATAGTCCCCTTCCGGATTTTCTCATCCCAATCGTCTAATGCCTGTAAAAGACGGTGGGCATAGCTGGGAAAAACATTTCTCCCAGCAAGGAGTTGAAGGCGCGAAATATACCCATTCGACGACACAATGCAAGCAGTCACTGGTGGTTTATTGGGGGTTTTAATGATTTGATGTAAAACAGCGTCATAAAACGCCGTTAGTCGGGGCTATCGGGGCTATTTTTATCACCGTTATTTTTAGAAAACACAAACAAATACAAGGCGATAACGCTCACAACGACAAAAATTCCAACGACTATGGTAAATGCGATTTCCATTATCCGCCAAGAATAGCAACCTTGAATGATAAAATCACTAAATCTTTGCACCCCAATGGCAAATTTTTTGACTTATTTGGCTTGAACTTAGGCTTATGCGCGTGTATCCCTCGGCCAACTGTTACTTATGACACCTAAATAGCAACAATCTAAGGAACCCCCGCCAATGATGCGTGCACTGGTTTTTCCCGGACAAGGCTCTCAGTCTGTTGGAATGGGTAAGTTATTATATGATGGTTTTGCATCAGCCCGCGCAGTATTTGATGAAGTAGATGACGCGCTGGGTGAAAAACTTTCAAAGGTTATCTTTGATGGACCAGAAGACCAGCTTACCTTAACCCACAATACCCAGCCCGCATTAATGGCTGTGTCAATGGCCGCCATGCGGGCAATGGAAGAAAAAGGTTTTGATTTAAAAACCCATGCATCACACGTGGCCGGACATTCGCTTGGTGAATATTCGGCACTGGCTGCAAGCGGAGCATTTTCAATAACCGTTGCGGCAAAATTATTGCGTACCCGTGGACAGGCAATGCAAAAAGCGGTTCCGGTTGGCGCGGGCGCAATGGCCGCATTGTTGGGCCTTGATTGGGATAGCGCAGTTGAGGCTTGCACCAAGGCATCAAGCGATAGTGAAATATGCTCACCCGCCAACGATAATGCGCCCGGCCAAGTTGTTATATCGGGTGCCAAAGTCGCGGTTGAGCGCGCCGCCGAAATAGCCAAAGAAATGGGTGCTAAGCGTGCGATTATGCTGCCTGTTTCAGCGCCATTTCATTGCACCATGATGAGCGACGCCGCTGACGTGATGGCGGTTGCGTTGGCTGAAGCCCATATTAAATCACCCATAGTGCCAATTATCGCCAATATTACCGCAGGCCCGGTCAGCAATCCTGATGAGATAAGAGACCTACTTGTCCGTCAGGTTACGGGCATGGTTCGTTGGCGGGAAAGTGTTTTGACAATGAAATCATTGGGAATTAATCAATTAGTAGAAGTCGGCTCAGGCAAGGTTCTTTCCGGGCTTGTCAAGCGCATAGACAAAGAACTTACCGGGGTTTCTATTTGTACCCCTGAAGATATCGACGCATTTATCGAGAGCCTGTAAGCTAAATATTATTTCTAGGGGAAAAAGATGTTCGATTTAAGCGGTAAAAAAGCACTTATAACCGGCGCTTCTGGCGGTATTGGCGGGGCCATAGCCCGCACGCTTCATAACAATGGGGCTGAAGTTGTTCTTTCGGGCACGCGCACGGACGCATTAGAAGAGCTGCAAAAAGAATTGGGCGAACGTGCCCATGTTTGTGCCGCCCGACTTGGTGATGAGGGTGCTGCGGAAAAACTTATTGAAGACGCTACTAGCGCCATGGGCGGTCTTGATATTTTGGTTAATAACGCTGGCCTAACACGCGATACATTGGCCATGCGTATGAAAGACGAAGATTGGCAAACGGTCATAGATGTCAACCTTACGTCCGCGTTCAAGCTTATCAGATCGTCGCTCAAGGGCATGATGAAACAGCGTTCTGGCCGTATAATTAATATTACATCCGTGGTTGGTGTTACCGGCAATGCGGGCCAAGCCAACTATGCCGCCACCAAGGCTGGCCTAATCGGGATGAGTAAATCCATGGCCCAAGAGGTCGCCAGCCGGGGAATAACCATTAATTGCGTGGCTCCGGGTTTTATCGTATCACCCATGACCGATGTTCTGAATGATGATCAAAAAACGGCCATTACCAAGAATATCCCATCGGGAAAAATGGGAATGCCTGAAGATATAGGTGCGGCTGTGGCATTTCTTGCAAGTAGCGAATCGGGCTATGTAACAGGACAGACTATTCATGTTAACGGGGGTCTGGCGATGATTTGATATTATTCCTGTTTATTGAAAATAATGGGGATAAACAGGGGTTTTGTATATTGGTTTTGAGGTATAAAGTATGCTAGTTAGCTGAATGATTGATGCCGGACTGTACGGTCAGGTGTTATCCCACATATAATTTAGGCAAATAATTAAACACCGTATCCAGAAGTACTAAATTCGTTTTTAACCAACCTTTTATTTGAGGATTTACAATTATGAGTGATGTCGCAGAGCGCGTAAAAAAGATTGTTGTTGAGCACTTGGGCGTAGACGAAGCAAAAGTTGTCGAAGGTGCTAGCTTCATTGATGATCTTGGCGCTGATAGCCTTGACACCGTTGAGCTTGTTATGGCTTTTGAAGAAGAATTTGGCTGTGAAATTCCTGATGATGCTGCAGAAAAAATTCTGTCCATCAAGGATGCAATTACTTTCATTAGCGCTAACTCTTAAATAATAGCTATCGTTTAAAGGCGAAAAGTTTACCGTAAAATATTCGGATACCTTTTTGCCTTTTTCGCTTGGGCCTAGTTTTTGGTCTAATCTAGTAGGGGACGTTACCCATGAAGAGTGTAGCCATGAAACGTGTGGTTGTAACCGGACTAGGTGTTGTTTCACCGTTGGGTAACGGCACCAAGATCACATGGGATAACTTGATTGCGTCAAAATCTGGCATCGATACCATCAATGATTTTGATGTTAGCGATATTGCTGCAAAAATTGCAGGTCAGGTGCCATTGGGCGATGCGCCCGGGCAGTTTAATTTTGATGATTATGTAACGCCCAAGGAACGCCGCCGGGTAGATGATTTTATTGTTTACGGCATAGCCGCATCGGAAGAAGCAATAAAAGATTCCGGATGGGAATTAAAATCAGACGAGGATGCCTATCGTACAGGTGTTCTTTTGGGTTCCGGTATTGGTGGTCTTAAAACCATTGATAATGGTGCGCAAACTGTTAATTGCGAAAGTGGCGGAGGCCCACGCAGGCTTTCACCATTTTTTATTCCCGCCAGCCTTATCAACCTCATTTCCGGACACGTTTCAATAAACCATGGTTACAAAGGCCCCAACCATGCGGTGGTTACCGCATGCTCTACCGGGGCCCACGCCATTGGTGATGCCGCGCGTCTTATAATGTGGGGTGATGCCGATGTAATGGTTGCCGGTGGTGCCGAAGCTGCGGTGTGTAGATTGGGCTTGGCTGGCTTTGCTTCGGCCAAGGCACTTAACACCAGTTTCAATGACCGTCCAACCGAGGCATCACGGCCATGGGATAAAGACCGTGCCGGATTTGTTATGGGCGAAGGCGCGGGTGCGGTTGTGCTCGAAGAATACGAACATGCTAAAAAACGCGGTGCCAAAATTTATGCTGAAATAGCAGGGTATGGCATGTCGGGCGATGCCTATCACATTACCGCACCAACCCCTGATGGTGACGGAGCGTACCGTTGCATGAAAGCGGCAATGGCGCGAGCCGAAATGAACCCGGAAGACATTGATTATGTTAATGCC
This sequence comes from uncultured Thalassospiraceae bacterium, assembly GCA_965603095.1. GTDB lineage: Bacteria > Pseudomonadota > Alphaproteobacteria > Rhodospirillales > Magnetovibrionaceae > DAOVVL01. The sequence goes on from CBFDBQ010000007.1 coordinate 11,310, forward strand.
CATGGCACATCAACCATGGCCGATGTTATTGAATTGGCTGCGGTAAAGCGTGCATTTGGCAATTCGGTAAATGATATTTCCATGTCATCAACCAAATCTGCCATTGGCCATTTGTTGGGTGCCGCAGGCGCGGTTGAAGCAATTTTTTCTATTCTTGCGGTAAGTAACGGTGTTGTTCCACCGACACTTAATCTTGAAAATCCTGATGAAGGTTGCAATATTGATCTTGTTGCCAAAACTGCCAAGGAACGCCCAGTGCGCGCAGCACTTTCAAATTCATTTGGGTTTGGCGGAACCAACGCTTCATTGATTTTCAAGAAAATCGATTGACGGGAATGCGCCGATGAAGCGCGCCCTTATTGCCATTATAATTCTGTTTTTTTTAGCGTTCATGACCGCCAGCACGGCGTGGTTGTGGATGGGGACCAAGGTTGTAAGCCCCGGACCCAGCACCAGCGATGTTCGTATAATTATAAAGCCCGGCTCCAGCGTTGCACTGATTGCATCGCAACTTGAGCGCGCTGGCGTGATCGATAGCCCGCTTGTTTTCAAGCTTCGCGCCCGACTAACTGATGTTCATAAAGTTCTAAAAGCAGGTGAATATAATTTTTCAGCACATGCAAGCATTATCGGTGCATTACAATTGCTTAAAAGCGGCACCACGGTTGTTAGAAAAATTACCATACCCGAAGGTTTATCAACCCTAGAAGTGCTCGAACTGGTTATGGCGGCAGACGGGCTTTCAGGTAATGTTGAGCGGGTTCCGGGTGCGGGAAGGTTGCTTCCGGAAACATATCATTATTCATGGGGCGACAACCGTGATGGCCTGATAAGCCGCATGGAAGGGGACATGTCGTCGCTGTTAAATGATTTATGGGCAGAATCAAAAAATTCTAGTCAGCTTAAATCCATTGATGAAGTTTTAGTTCTGGCTGCCATTGTTGAAAAAGAAACCGCAATTGATGAAGAGCGTCCACGGGTAGCGGCAGTATTTCTTAACCGAATTAAAAAAGGCATGCGCTTGCAATCGGACCCTACCGTTGTATATGCAATAACCAACGGCTTGGGCGAACTTGGCCGTGAATTGACCAGAAAAGATTTAGCTATTGAAAGCCCCTTTAATACATATAAAAACTCCGGCCTTCCGCCGGAACCCATTGCCAACCCCGGAAAGGCATCCATTGAAGCGGTGCTGGCACCAGCAACAACAGCTGAGCTTTATTTCGTTGCATCGGGTAATGGCGGCCATACATTTGCTGTCACATTGAAGGATCACAACCGTAATGTGGCAAAATGGCGGAAAATAAAGCGGGAAAATAACGCCAAGTAAGTCATAAAGTAAGCTATAAATTATGATGCGGGAATCTAAGGCGCGATTCCATTTTTGATATCATTTAGCGGGAGCTGCAGTTTGAATATATCTTCCATGACAGGATTTGCATCAAGCGAAGGCGCAAACGAAAAATGCACCTGGGGCTGGGAAGGCAAAAGCGTCAATTCCAAAGGTTTGGACGTACGATTAAAACTTCCGCGTGGATTTGATTTCCTTGAGGCCCGCATACGCAAATCAGCAAGCAAACATTTCAAACGTGGCAATATTTATATAAATCTGGATATTTCATGGAGCGGGGCTAGCGGTGGCGTGTCGGTTAACGAAGATGCACTGGCTAGTGTTCTGGCAGCTGTGGCCGTGGTGCAGGAAAGGTCAGGCGCAATTGAGCTTGCCCCGGCAAGCATTGACGGCATATTGGGCTTGAGGGGTGTTTTAGAGCAAAGCGATGATCAGACCAGCGACGAAGATCGCCTTGCAATGGAATCGGAGTTATTATCCGGGTTTGATGCAATGATTGCGCAGTTGCGAGAAACCAGAAACGGCGAAGGAGCCATGTTAGCCAAAGTTTTGGTCGAGCAAATAAGCTTAATTGAAAAATTAAGTATTGATGCAACAAAGGCCGCAGCAACCCAGCCCGACGCAATAAAATCTCGCCTGAAAGAGCAGGTTGAAACATTGATAGCAGATGTATCTGGCATTGATGAAGAGCGGTTGGCCGGAGAGGCCGCTTTGCTGATGACAAAGGCGGATATACGCGAAGAATTAGACAGGCTTTTGGCCCATGTATCTGCGGCCAAAGACTTGCTTGGCGAAGCGGTTCCGGTTGGCAGACGGATGGATTTTCTTTGCCAAGAATTTAACCGTGAAGCAAATACATTATGTTCTAAATCATCAGATGTGGAATTAACTCGTATTGGGCTAGAGCTTAAATCAATAATTGAACAATTCCGTGAACAGGTGCAAAACATAGAATAATGAGTGATCCAAAAAACATAAAACGTCGTGGCCTTATGCTGGTTCTTTCTTCGCCTTCTGGAGCAGGAAAAACAACAATTTCACGCGAATTGCTTGAGCTTGAACCAGATCTTTCCATGTCGGTATCGGCCACCACTCGCCCGCCCCGCCCCGGCGAGGTTGATGGCGAAGATTATTTCTTTATTACAAAAGAAAAATTCCACGAAATGGTTGAAAATGATGAATTTCTTGAACATGCAACGGTGTTTGAAAATTCATACGGCACCCCCCGCGCCCCGGTGGAGGCCGCGTTGAGCGAAGGCAAGGACGTTTTGTTTGATGTTGACTGGCAGGGCACCCAGCAGTTGCGCGATAAGGACACCAAAGATCTTGTAAGCATATTTGTACTGCCGCCATCGAAAGATGAGCTTGAGCGTCGGCTTCGTACCCGCGCCCAAGACCCCGATGATGTAATTGCTAAACGCATGGCCAAAGCATCCGATGAGATGTCACATTATGACAGCTACGATTATATTGTTGTAAATGTTGAGGTCGGGGAAAGCGTTGATGAAGTGCAGTCTATTTTACGCGCCGAACGATTGCGTTTAAATCGTCGTGAAGGCGTAAACAATTTCGTCAAGATACTTTGCGGCGAAGATGATTAGAGTTTTTTAATAAAATCTTTCAATCAACAGCGATGCGGCTATCCAAAACATTATAATTGCTATTGATGTATCCAGCACCTTCCATGTGGTTGGGGTTTTAAACAATGGTGTTAGCTTGGTTGCCGCAAATGCTAGTGAATAAAACCATATTATTGATGCTGTCGCCGCACCGCCTAAAAACCATGTCCTGTCCGGCCATTGATGTTGGCCCGATAAAGTTCCTAGTAATATAACGGTATCAAGATAAACATGGGGGTTTAACAAGCTGAAACCCAGTGCGGTTAGCAGCGCACCTTTTAATGTTGAGCTATTATTTGATAAGGTTGTTTCGCCCATGCTTTCGTCGCTTAACGCCCGCCTTGCGGCTAAGATGCCATAAACGAAAACAAATAATGCACCAAATATGGTTGCCCCGTTTGCCAGCCATTGATTAGTAGAAATTAATTCACCAACACCAAGACCGCCAATGCCTATAAGAATTATATCAATAAGGGCGCACAGGCTTGCCACCGCGATATGATGCCGACGCATGAGACCTTGACGCAAAACAAATGCGTTTTGTGAGCCAATGGCAATTATTAGTCCGGCACCAAGCGCCATACCTTTAAAGAATATGACTATCATTATTTTTTTGTCTCAGATGCTCTCTTTACCTCAGATTCTCTGGCAATTCTTGCGAAATCTTCCACCGAAAGCTCTTCGGCCCTAGATGTTTCACTTATGCCAAGAGTGTTTAGGTCAAGCCCCAGTGGTTTAAGCGATTGACGAAGCATCTTGCGCCGTTGACCAAATGCCATTGCCACCACGCGCTCCATCGCATTCCAGCTGGCCGTCGCTAATGGTTGGGAACGGGGTTTTAAGCTAACAACTGTGGATATAACCTTGGGCGGTGGGGTGAAAGCTTTGGGATCAATGTTGAATTCTACTTTTGCCTCACATAACCATCCAGTCATTACCGATAGACGGCCATAAGCTTTGGTTCTTGGTTTTGCTACTAAACGGTCCGCTACTTCTTTTTGGAACATTAATGTGAAGCCATCATATTCCTCAATATTTTTTAACCATTTTATTAAAAGAGGTGTCGCTATGTTATACGGAAGGTTGGCCATTATGCGTCTTGGTTTTGGTACAAGCGATGCCGGATCAACCTCAAGCGCATCTCCTTCAATTAATTGAAAACTATCATTGTAGGCATCCGCAATATATTCAAGCGCGCCTACACACCGGCTATCTCTTTCAATTGAAACAACTTTTTTGGCACCCGCTTTTAAAATGGCACGGGTTAGTCCGCCCGGTCCGGGGCCAATTTCTATTACATTTATGCCTGATAAGTCGCCCGCGGTTCGGGCAATACGGTAGGTCAGGTTTAAATCCATTAAGAAATTTTGGCCCAGAGATTTTTGTGCGGCCAGATCAAACTTTGAAACTATTTCGCGTAGCGGAGGCAGGCCATCAAGCGTCTCTTTTTTGTCTGAATTCATTTAACATTCTTTTCAGACCGTGCAGAGTACATTTCTGCCGCCATATTAAGCGCGGCAACAAGGCTTTCTTCTGATGCTTTGCCGCTTCCAGCAATATCAAATGCGGTACCGTGATCTGGTGATGTGCGCACAAACGGCAAGCCAAGGGTTATATTTACGCCTTTCTCGATGCCAAGTGTTTTTAGCGGAATCAAACCTTGGTCGTGGTACATGCAAATTGCCACATGGTATTCTTTTCTGGCAGTGGCGGTAAACATGGTATCTGACGGTTGTGGGCCAATTGCGTTAATGCCTTCACTTTGCAAAACTTTAATAGCAGGAATAATTATTTCAATTTCTTCTTTCCCCATGGAACCCTTTTCGCCAGCGTGGGGGTTGAGACCGGCAATTGCAATTTTAGGGTTTTTAATGCCAAAATCGGTACTAAGGGTATTAAAACAAACTCTTCCAACGTGAATAATTTTTTCTTGATTTAATTGTTCAATCGCATTTTTTAAGGATACGTGAATGGTAGCAAGGGCAACCCGCAATTCGGGTGATGCCAACATCATTATTGGGTCTTCTTTTATTCCAGCAAGGTGGGCTAAAAATTCCGTATGTCCGGGAAATTTAAAACCTGCTTCGGTTAACACTACTTTGCTTATGGGGTTGGTAACAACGCCACTGGCACGACCTTCTTGCACCAATTTTACAGCAGTTTCTATGGAATGAATTACCGCCTTATAGGTGTCAGTTGTTGGTTTCCCAGACTTTGCATTTACATCCATAGGCAGCGCCAACACGGGCAGGGCCTCATCAAATGTTTTGTCAGCAGCCTCTGCTGAGCTAATTTCTTTTATTGGAATATCAATCTTTAAGCGACGCGCAAGCTCTCGCAAGCGCGAAGGATCATCAATAATAAAAAAAGAAGGAACCTGTTTTTGTTTTTTATTTGCCCAAGCTTTGAGCGTTATTTCGCCACCAATACCTGCCGGCTCTCCCATGGTAAGCGCCAGGGGTGGCCCAGAGAGGTATTTCGTGGTCATAGTCGCACATCCACAAATGCATCACGTTTTAGACCCCGCAAATAACCGGCCGCTGCAATTCCAAGCCTTTTAATCCTTATATTTTTGGCAATATTTTCTTTAATTTCATCAATGTTGGTTTTTCCATCTTGGCGATTGCAAACCATTATCACCGCAAGCCCGCCACCGGTTTCAAGTGGATTGCTAATATCCCCAACTTGAAGAGATGCAAGCTCCATCTTCATTTTTTGTGGTAATGATGAAAGCTTAACCTTTCCAAGGCTACCAGATAAGGGGGACCCAGCCTTGGCGGCGGCAGTTTCAAATTCTTCACATGAGGTTGCTTCTTTGCTCATGGAAACCAGCCTTATCTTTTTTTCATCTTTTTCTGCTTCGCTAGCACCATTTGAAAGGGCCATATGGAATTGCGAAAGACCCAAGGTTATTTCCCCGTCACCAAGTCCAGGATTAATTCTCAAGTTGCGGAGTGTAACAATGTAATAACCGCCAGCCGTGTGGATAGGCAGCGACACCTGTCCTGGCTTCATGGCCTTTATAATTGGACTTATTTCTGGGTTAATTTGTTCATACGATAACCAGCCTAGGTCACCGCCAGTTGCCGATGATGGAGAATTTGAAAAGTTTCTTGCTGTCCTTGAAAAAGAAGCACCGTTTTTTAATTGCTCAAATAATTGGCTGGCAACCTGTTTGACTCTATTTTCTTCTGTGGGGCCGCTAATAGGAAGGTATATTTCGGCAATTAGATATTGTGGCTTTCCTGCGTTGGTTTGAATTAACCTAATCGTATCATTTATTTCTTCGTCGCTAACCCGAATATTGGGGAGAATTTCTCTCCTCACAACTTTGTTCCATCCCATTTCAACTTCTGTTCTTGATACCAGCGTTGAAATTGGTACACCGGAAGCTTTTAAAAACTGTCGTAAGGAACCACTGGCCATACCATTTTGCTTTTCTATTAAAGAAATTCCTTTTTCTATTTCTGCGGTAGATACCTTGATACCTAATCTGCGGACCTCTTGTTGCATAAGGCGTTCTTCTATCAAACTGCGTAGAATTGATGGTGCCATACGTCTGCGGGTTTCAGGTCCGTCCTTGGCATTGGAGGATGATATGGCCATCACAATTCTGCTTTCAAGGTCAAGCAGAGATATGGCTTCGTCGTTTACTACGGCTGCAATTCGGACACCTTCCTGAGCGGTGGTTGCACTAGCAAATCCCAACATACCAAACAGAATCAACAATACCATAAACATGGATATTGGATTGCTGCCTGGATTGCTAGGTTGTATTTTTTTTGGGCAGTTATGCATTGATTAGAATTTCTTTCGATCTTACTTATATAATTATCTAATTAGAAAAAGGCTACCATAAGGCATAAACACATTTAATGCATTATAGTCCGCCTAATAATCCTTGATTAGCACCAACCTCGCCAATGGTTTTAAATATTAGCCGTAACATAAGGGCATCTGTTGGTTTGATTTCCCTATCTTGATAAAATGTTCTGCTAAATGATGCATCGAAGGTAAAGCATTCATCATCATATACTATGCCGGTTCGTTGCAAACGTTGTCCGCCATCAACCGCAAGATCATTAATACCGTTATAATTAATTTTCCAGTTGTCTGTTACATTATACCCAAGAGAGTAGTTAACTTGTTCACGTCCGGCAAATTCGCTCCCAGTTTGGCGGTTAAAAAAGGCATAATTGATACCATAGCTGAAATCATAAGCTTTACCCCCAACGCCTAACTCGTTGCTGTGAAATTCGTATGAGTTTTTATCAATTCTTGTGCGGTAAAGCATATTGAAGTTAGAACCAGGAGATATTTTAGCCATACCTACGATATCTGAAAAATTATCATCCAGGCCAGAACCAGAATCAAAGGTATCATCAGATACAAAACGATAGCTTTGCCCAATCATTAAATTAGTTGAACCACCACCATCACCATAAACCCCCCATTTAATTCCATAATTAAAACGGGGCCCGCTTTCTATTTTATCAAAACCAGTAAATCGGTTTATGGAAAACAGATTTGAATCGTTGAAGTTAACATCTTGGCTATCTTCGTTTGGCATTTTTTGGGAGTTGCCGCCGTAAGGCCCAATTATGGCTTGCGCTACCGGCTCTATAATTTCAGACGTAGTACCGGAACGTTTTGCCAGCGGCCAACGCCAATCAAGGGCTATTTGTGGATAAGCACGGTAGGTTGTGCCGCTATAAAGACCATTTGTTTCATTGGTATGGGGTTGATCGGATACATTAAAAACATCGGTGCGAAGCGTTGCGGATAATTTGTAAATATCACCTTTGGGCGCTATGTAAGGTAGCGTCCATCCCGCTTTCGCTGAAATTCTGTTGGAATCAGTACCGCTTTCTCTTGATAGCGATGCAAGGTTAAGGTCAAGTGATGTGTATTGTCCATAGTTTCCAGCATCACCCTGATGGGAAAACTGTGCTAACGGGGCAACCACAGGAATTGTTTTTGGGTTATCTGTGCTAGATAGACCTTGAAAAGATATGGCCTCCATTGAAGCGTAGTTTTTTTCACGAAATCCTTCAATGTATGCGCGACTAGTAAGGGTTGATGCATTATTAAAGCCATAACGACGCATATAGGTATCACCCCATGTGCGATTGGCGTCTAAGCCCCATCGCCATGTGCGATCAATATCAAATTCGCTTTGAGCCGAAATATGCCCCAGATTAGCGCTTTCAGCACTTCTGGAAAAACTGCCATCTACGCTTAAGCTTCCATCGGCAAAACGTTTTCTGTATTCACCAGCCAATGCATTTTCACCATTGCCGGCAATTATTGGAGTTATGGTTGCATCACTGTGTTCATCAATTACGTAAAATATTGGCTGTTTAACCACGCCGCCTAAGTCTGATGATCCACCAAATGATGGGGATAGCAGTCCGCTTTTTCTTTTTACGCTGGGGTCAGGGTACGAAAGGTAAGGTATATACATAACCGGAATACCTGCAAACTCCATCCAAGCATTGCTATATTCAATTATTTTTTCTTCACGGTCATGAACCACCTTAACAGCCTTTATCTGCCACAATGGTGCGCGGGTTGGGTCTTCTTCACAGGCCTTGCAAGGTGAATAAACCGCATGTTTTAGGGTAAGGGTTTTATCATCAACCAAATCAGCTCGCGCTGCGGCAAAGCGAGACTTATCAGCAAGTATGGCTTTGAAATCTTCAATCATTCCGTTCTTTAAGTCGCCAGTAATGTCCATTTTATCGGCAAAATAAACATCACCGTTGGAATTGTGTAAAATTACATTTCCAGATGCACCTATTTTATTGCTGGCACGGTCATAGGTAACGGTATCGGCAATTAGGGTTTTTCCGGTTTGCGATATTTCAACATTACCCTGTGCCGTCACCACGGTGCTATTTTGGTTATATTGCATTTCATCGGCACTAAGGCTTACAGGGACGTCATTTTTTTCTTGAGCAATGGCCAAAGTTGCGGTTGCAAATATTATTGCTGCAGTAAATAAACCAATTGTAATTTTTGTTTTCACGTCTTACCCATCCTCGAGGTGGAGCAACATTGCAAGCCCTAACATTGTGGCAACACCAGATGGTGCCCATGCAGCCAACACCACCGGAATACTTTCAGATAATCCCAATGCAAAAACAACATCTGAAAAGAAATAAAGCAAAAATCCTGCCATGGCGCCACTTCCAATAATAAGGGATGTCGTGCCTTTGCGTGCATGACGCAGGGTAAAAGTTGCCGCTATCAACACCATTGCACATAAAAGCAACGGCGTTGACAACAAAGAATGCCAGTGTAGGCGGTGGCGAGTGGCAGAAAACCCTGATTTTTCAAGGGTTTCAATGAAATTAGGCAAGTCCCAGAAAGACATTGTTTCCGGTGGGGCAAAGTTGTCCTGTATTTTAGCTATAGTAAGATCGGTTGCCAGTTTATATTCATCCATCATGTATGATGGCGTATCGCCCTCGCTTATCCATGCGTTTGACAATAACCAAAAACCTTCTTTTAGACTTGCTCTTTCAGCATCAATACGCCCGACGAACGAATCATTATGCCTGTAGAGGAAAACCGTCACATCGCTTATTTCCGCACTATCGGCTTGTTGAAAAATGCTGACAGCATGAATAACAGCCTGACCATCAATTCCACCCTGTCTTAGCCACAATCCGCCAGCAGAAATGGCAAGAAAGTTTTTTTGCCCTTTCATGTGGATAGCTTCAAGCTGTTGAAAGCGCCCAAGGGATGATGAGGCAAGTGGGTTAAAAACTGCTACTTTAAAAATTCCTAAAAATAATGCGATTAAAATAACCGGAACCAAAAATTGCCAAGCAGATATACCTGCGGCTCGGGTTATTGCCAATTCGCTTGAACGCGACAACCTCCAAAAAGAAGTCATTCCTGCAAACAGCACCGCAAACGGGAAAAGTAATTGCCCCATGTGGGGTAATTTCATTATGGCCATTTCAATTATCAATCCGTTTGTAATTTCAGGCTTTGATGCGGCCCTGCGTAGTAGCTCCATAATATCAAGAAGAAATATCAACGCCAAAAGGCCTACAAAAAACGCCAAGAAGGCAATAAGAAAATTTCTTCCAATATAAAGCGATAGGGTACCGGATATTTTCAAGCGTCCATCCCCCTAAACACTATCGGCAGCTAGTTGCTGATGTTTTTTGAATTTTACATTTCCGGATATTAATAAAATAAATCCGATAACAATGGGAGCAAATGTAATTACATAAATAAGCGGCGTTAAGGCAGCTTGTTTTGCAGCCGCGCTAATTATAGAAAGAATTCCCGCTTGATATGCGCCGGCTAGAATAACCGCCATTATTATGCGCTTGCTTTCACCGCGTCTGGAAAAACTTCCGCTCATTAATGATGCCAGCGCAATAAATACAAAACCCATTGCGCTCCACGGCAATGCCAGCCTGCGGTGCATTTCTACCGAGAACTTCCCAGCCCCCTTAACATTGGTTAGGTCCATGTTGGCAAGTTCGCTTAATGTAAGCTCGCGCGGTTCGTGGAAGCGCGCACCACCAACCTTGTTTCCCTGGTTCATATCAAAAAGGTATCTATCAAAATATAAAAGAGAAAGCTGGTGGGTTGTTTTGTCAAAACTTTGACGGCTCCCCTTAAATAAAGCTACCCTTGCACCTTCTTCGGTTTTTACAATGGCCCCACTTTCAGCCATTAAGGTGTATTCGCCCCCTTTAATCCTGCTGTCATGGGCTAAAATACCAAGCAGTTGTCCGTCTGATGTTCTGTTGCGTACATAAACGGTTATTCCCTTGGACACTTCATTAAATGCCCCTTCGCGCAAAAGTACATTTGAAAAGTTATAGCGGATATCCCACTGCATTTCGCGAAACATTTTATAGGATGCGGGTACAATATAAATTGAAAGCGCATAGCCAAAACCAACAAGCGCAATTGCCATCACCAATACTGGTTTAGAAATAGAAAATGAACTCATGCCAGCCGCGCGCATTACCACAAGTTCGCGATCCATTATCATTTTGTGATAGAAAAAAACAGTTACGATAAAAAGCGCTATGGGCAAAATGATTGTAAGAAAGTTAGGCATCATTAAGCCGGTCAAGGTAAGGAACGAGCCAGCATTTAGCCCACGATTTACTATCATTTCGACAAATCTAAGAGATTGGCTGAGCCAGACAACACAGGTAACGGCAGCTGTAACCATCACCAGCCCGACTGCAAGTTGCAGGAAAACATAACTTGAAATGCGGTTTATCATGGTACTTCCCGAGGCGCCTGATGGGGCGCATTGCGTATAGGGCCTAAAGTGCTGGATTCGATGGCAAAAATCAAGGAAATCAAGGAATTCCGGGTTTTTTAATGGTTTTTTGCTGGCCCCGGCACAGGGAGGTCCGGCTCCGCCCTAGGAAGATTAAGTACTTTGCCGGGGTTCATGGTGCTTGTTGGGTCAAGGGCTTTTTTAAGCTGGGTCATCAACGCAAGCCCATCACCTTGTTTGAAGCTATCCATGTCACCAACCTTGAGAAGACCAATGCCGTGCTCGGCGGAAAAGCTGCCGCCCATATCAACCGCAAGGCTATGAATTAGGGCATTAATGCGCCCCCATTCAGACAGGTATTCCTGTTTGTAGGCATTTTCCGGCTGGGTAAGGTTAAAATGAATATTGCCATCACCCAAATGACCGAAGGGAACCGGGCGCACCCCGGGTATTTCCTTTTTAACAATCTCTGTGGCTCGGCTTATGAATTCCGGCACCTTTGATATTGGAACGGATATGTCATGCTTTATTGATCCGCCTTCTTTTTTTTGTGCTTCTGGTATGGCATCGCGTAACCGCCAAAGGTCTTCGCGTTGGCTTTCGCTTTGGGCTATCACCACATCATTTGCCAAGCCATTATCCATGGCTTCGGACAAAACTTTTTCCATCAGGTCATTAAGGGCCGCGTCGGGATTAGAACTTGTGGCTTCCAACAATACATAGACGTTTTGTTTTTCATTAAATGGGTCGCGACAATTTGGAACGTGGCGAGCCGCAAGCTCAATTGCAAAGCTATCCATCACCTCAACCGCGCTTAATTGTTCACCAATTTTAGCGCGAGTATGAAGAAAAAGTTTTAATGCATCGTCATATGACGCGCATCCGGCAAGCGCAGTTGCACATGCATTGGGGGCGGGGAAAAGCCTTAGGGTGGCGCGGGTAATTATACCCAGCGTTCCTTCGGAACCTATGAATAACTGTTTTAAATCATATCCGGTATTGTCTTTGCGCAAATTTTGCAGACCGTTCCATACTTGGCCATTGGCCATTACTACTTCTAGCCCCAATACAAGTTCGCGGGCATTGCCGTAACGAAACACCTGAACTCCACCAGCGTTAGTCGAAAGGTTGCCACCAATTTGGCAACTGCCCTCGGAGCCAAGGCTCAAGGGGAAATATGCCCCGGCATCTGCCGCCGCGGCCTGAACGTTAGCTAAAATGCATCCGGCACCCACCGTCATGCTCATATCGATGGGGTTAACATCTTCGATTTTATTCATGCGTTCTAGGGAAATAATAATCTCGCCGTTGGGCACGCCGCCACCAACCAAGCCGGTATTGCCGCCCTGTGGCACAACGCCATTTCCCGCATCAAAAGCAATTTTCAGTACACCCGCTACTTCATCGGTATTTCCCGGCATCACTAATAGGGGGGAGCTTCCCTTATAAAGGCCGCGCTCTTCCACCAGACGGGGGGCAAGCTTTTCCTTATCATCTGTCCAGCCTTTTGAGCCCAACAGTGATTTGATTTTTTCTAATGCTTGCTCTGTATTTTTGCTCATTGGTTTTCGCCTTCATGGCGCGGTGCAGACGCCCGCATTAGGCGGTCATTTATGGCGCGTCCAAGCCCGGTATTGGGTATAGGCATTACCGCAATGCCGCGTATGCCAGGCTGGTCCAATGCCCGTATCATGGTGAACAGGTTGGCCGCCGCTTCACGCAGATCCCCCGTTTTTGATAGGGTCAACGCCGCACGCCGGGGCGCATCGGGGCCAAATGTTAAGTATGCTTCACCTTTTTGGCGGTCTTCAGGCGACACATTCATGCGTAGTGGAATGGACGGGGCGTAATGGCTTTTCATCATTCCCGGCGCTTTAATATCGTCATCTTTATTATCTTTTATGGGGCCTATTTCAGCCTCAATTTCTTCGGTAGTTATGGCACCATGACGGAGGATTATTGCACCATCTCCTGAAACATCAATTATTGTGCTTTCAATTCCAATATCGCACGACCCACCATCAATTATAATATCAACTCCACCCCGAAACTGGCTGGCCACATGCATGCCCGCAGTTGAGCTGACCGTGCCTGATTTATTTGCGCTTGGTGCCGCCAACGGTACCCCGACATTTTCCAATAGCGCCTGTGCGATAGGGTGGTTTGGAACGCGAATGGCAATGGTATCAAGACCAGCCGAGACAAGTAATGATAGTGGCGATGTATCAAGCCGTTTTAACACTATGGTCAAAGGCCCGGGCCAAAATTTTTGGCTTAGCTTTTGTGCCAGCGGATTAAATTCTGCCAATAATGCGGCTTGGCCCGCGTCTTTTACGTGAACAATAAGCGGATTAAATGTTGGGCGAGATTTGGCTTCAAATATTTTTGCAACGGCTTCGCTATTGGTTGCATCCGCCCCAAGGCCATAAACAGTTTCGGTGGGGAAGGCGACCAGGCCACCACTTTTAAGTTCCTGCACTGCCGCATCCAGTGTTTCATATGAAACATCAAGAAAGCGAGGTTCGTTTTTTTTATTTGTTGGTGTTGTCACGTTATTGCCTAATTATCCTGTTTTCCGTATGCAACAAAATGTGGATTTTCAAAACCCGGCTTGCCATAGGAAAGCTCTTTACCGTTTAAATCTTTGACGCTGCCGCCTGCGGCCAAAACCACCGCATGACCGGCGGCTGTATCCCATTCCATGGTGCGCCCAAGACGGGGGTATATATCAGCCATACCCGCCGCTACCAAACAGAATTTTAGCGAGCTTCCGGCGCTTATTTCGTCAGTTATGTCATAATTATTCAAAAAAGCATCAACCTCGGCACTACTATGGCTACGGCTGACCAATGCCCTTATTCCAGTTGCAGGCATTTGCCGACATTGGATTTGTTTTGGTCCGACTCTATTCCCACCAACGTCAAGGTCGGCCGCCGCACCGTGGGGGCTACCCACGTATATGCTTTTTTTAGCAGGAGCATAAACAAAACCAAGCACCGGGCGCCCGGCATCAATTAATGCGATGTTGACGGTAAATTCACCGTTTCTGTTTATGAATTCCTTTGTGCCATCAAGCGGGTCAACCAGCCAAAAGGTTGAGCCAATATCAGTTGGGGAAACCCCTTCGGAATATTCTTCTTCGCCAATAATGGGGTAGGGGGTTTTAATTTCATCCCTAAGCGCGGATGTGATTATTTTTTCGGCTAATTTATCTGCTTTGGTAACGGGCGATGCATCATCCTTGGCCTCAATATCAAAATCTGTGGCATATACCTCCATTATGGCGTTTCCGGCACGAATGGATATTTCGTGTAGTTGATCTAGAAGTGATATTGGAATATTTGCTGTCATTATGGCCTCGTAGTTGGAATGGGATGGAATCTGTTAATTAGAAAATTAATAGTATTTGAAACCGTCTTCAGTTGGAAGGTCAATTCAGCGGGGATATGGCGTTCCAGTCTGATTTTACTTCCCCAGCAACAAACCGATAGCCCTTAAATGTGGGGGAAAAATGACTGGCGCTCATTCCCGCTTTTATTTTTAGGTGGGCAAGGAACTTATTCGGGCTTTCAAGCTGTTGCCACACGGCAGGCAGGAACAATGCCCGCATCGGTCCATCTTCAATAATTAATCCATCAACGCCCGGGCGCAAAATTGATAATAATTCTTCTTCGGTATCAAAAATTATTTCGCTGGCGGGGCTAAGCACAGAAATAGAAAGACGCAAACCATCTTTTGCTTCATCAATGCTTAATGCCGGGAAGCGGGGGTCGGAAAAGGCCGCGTGAAATGCATTTTCTGCAACATCAACTGCCAGCGGTTGGCGGGCATCACTGCTACCGATGCAACCACGAAGGTTGCCATCTTTTTTCAGCGTAACGAACGATGCGCCATTTTCCATTAATTCATCAGGTGTTGATTTTACATCTATTAAAAGCGGTCTTCCATTTTCAAGGCCAGTCTCAATTGATACACGGGCTATGGAAAGAAGTAAGCTGCCATGTTTTTCCAGAAGCGTGCGGGTGTTTTTTTCAAATGTATCGCTATCAGACATTATTAAATAACCTCGTTAAACGACCACGCTCCGTAGCCAACCACTCGGTCACGGGGGCCAGATGTATCGCCAGAATTTCTTAAATCTAGCGTTGTGACTTTTAATCCTTTTTTTTCAGCTATTTTTAACAAGCCTTTTAATGGTACGCGCCCACAGGCCTGATAATCACCAATGGCATCCGTATCAAAATTTTCTATTGCCGCGCAGGTTTTTTCATCAACTTTTTTTGCGCCATCATAGTTAAGGTAGTGGGAAAGGTCGGAGCTAATAACAATTAATGTTTCATCATTGCCCCATAGGGCTTCTAATATTTCCACTATCTCATCGGCATGGGCATCACCCACCACCAGAGGGATTAATTTAAAATCATTTCCTAAAACCGATTGCAAAAACGGCAACTGAACCTCAAGGGAATGTTCATTTTTGTGAGTTTCATCAAATAGCGCAACTTGCGCATGGGGAAGGCCAAACAACGCATCATCCATGGTGTGGTCAATTTCAACGTTGCCAAGCGGGGTTGCAAATGCATTTGCCGATGAAAGTGCGGCCCCACTTAGGGCAACCCGGTGACACGGCCCCATAAGCACAACCCGTTTAATTTTGTTTTTATGTGGGATTAGTAAACCATAGGCGCTGGCGGCAGTGGCGCCTGAATAAACGTAGCCAGCATGGGGTACAATAATGGCTTTGGGCGCACTGCCTTCAGTCGCAGGAATACCCCTAAGAAATGCGCTTATTTGCGATGAGAGCGCTTCGGGGTCGTCCGAATAAAATGTGCCAGCAACGGCTGGTTTGCGTATAATAGACATCATTATTTAAAGGTAGCCCGTTTGCATCAATACGCAAACAAGCACATATATAAATCATGACTAAAACTGTAAAAACAGACGCAGCTGACATAGCCGAAAACGCCTTTCCCGGGCGTTATTGGCATGTCTTGGATAATGGGCAGATTGAATGTGATTTATGCCCACGGGCCTGTAAATTGCACGACGGCCAACGTGGCCTTTGTTTTGTTCGCGCCGCCCATGATGGGCAAATAGTATTAACCACCTATGGGCGCTCATCAGGGTTTTGTATCGATCCCATTGAAAAAAAACCGCTTAATCATTTTTTGCCGGGAACCCCGGTTTTTAGCTTTGGCACCGCTGGCTGTAATCTCACCTGTAAATTCTGCCAAAATTGGGACATTTCAAAAGCCCGCGAATTTGATGTTCTGGCTGATAGCGCCAGCCCCGAAGCAATCGCAAGTGCCGCCCACGATTTAGGCTGTAAATCTGTTGCCTATACCTACAACGACCCGGTTATATTTTTGGAATACGCGGTTGATGTTGCCAAAGCCTGTAAAAAGCGCGGCATAAAATCGGTGGCGGTTACGGCTGGATACATTTCACCCGAACCGGCCAAAGAATTCTTTGCCCACATGGATGCGGCCAACGTTGATTTAAAGGGTTTTACTGATGAATTTTATCAAAATCTTTGTTCCGGACATTTACAAGATGTTTTGGACACTTTGGTATATATAAAAAACGAAACTGATGTTTGGTTAGAAACAACAACCCTGCTTATTCCCGGACAAAACGATAGTGATGATGAATTAAATAAAATGACGGCATGGGTAGTGGAAAACCTTGGCCCCGATGTGCCCATGCATTTTTCAGCCTTTCATCCAGATTGGAAAATGTTGGATATCCCTAAAACTAATATTGAAACTCTTAGCCGGGCCCGTGCTATTGCGTTGAAAAATGGGGTTCGTTATGCATACACCGGTAATGTTCACGACTTTGACGGTGAAAGCACTTATTGTCATAGTTGTGGCCAGATTCTAATTGGCCGCGACTGGTATGAACTTTCAACGTGGAATATTGACAATGATGGAAATTGCAATAAATGTGGCGAAAAATGCGCAGGCGTTTTTGAAGACACCCCCGGTTCGTGGGGTTCAAAACGCCAACCCGTGCGCATGGCCGAATACGCAGTTTCCGAATAACCATTTAATGGCGCACCTTTCATGATTAAACGAAGTCACATTTTTTTCGCCTTAAAGGGCGGGATTTCCATTGCCCTTGTATCGTTCATAATCAGTAGCGTTGGTATTGGTCGCGCTATGGACCACATCATAAACGCATCGCCGGCTTGGCTTTTGTTGGCGGCGTTTTTGGTTTTATTACAAGTTTTTATATGCGCCTTTCGCTGGCAAACGGTTTTGAAAATATATGGTGATCCGCTCGAATATTCACAAGTTTTTCGTTTTTTTTATATTGGATCATTTTTTAATCAGGCACTGCCTTCTTCGGTAGGTGGCGATGCCATTAGATCTTATCGTGCCTACAAGGCGGGAATGGGTCTTGGCGCGGCGGTTGGCAGTGTGTTTTTAGACCGCATTGCAACCGTATTGGCGTTGGTTATTTTGGTGTCCATAGCCGTGCCGTTTGCGGTGGACGGCATGAGCGGTAATGTAGAAACCTTAAAATTATCGGTTATGGTTTTGCTGGTCATTGCGGTTGGAGGGACAATTTTTTTGATGTTTCTTGACCGTGTTCCAGAAAAATTAAATCGCTTTCGCATAGTTAGTTCGCTGGCGGTGTTTGCTGGCGATGTCAGGAAAGCATTTCTAACCCCATCCATAGTTGGCCCATTGATGTTTTGGGCCGTACTTGGGCATATAAATTTGTCCATTATGGTTTGGGTGTTATCCATTGGTATTGGAGTTGAAATAAACCTTGTTGATTGCCTTGCGCTTTTCCCGATTGTTTTGCTTATTCAAACTTTGCCCATTTCAATTGCTGGATGGGGGGTGCGCGAAGGCGCAATGGTTGAGGTTTTTGCCATGGCTGGTGTATCCGCTGGCGGTGCGCTGGCGGTATCTCTATTGTTTGGCGTTATAGTTGCGATTGTGAGCCTTCCCGGTGGCTGGCTGTGGATTTCTTCGCGCGAGCATAATATGGAGGAGGCAGAAGAATTGGCCGAAAGTGAAATTTATGAGCAAGAGCAAAATTAAAGATTAATAAGCCTAATTAATACCAATGCCCCTTTTATTTATCGCAGGCATCGCTACATTAAGCATAAAGAATAATCCTCAATAAAGCCGAATACAGGCCCAAAACATGAAAGACCCTTTGAAATGAAAATAAGTTTTGCCAACCCCTCAAAACCCAAATCAGGCACAGTAGTTGTCGCCGTATTGGACGGGCGAAAATTAAGCACCAGCGCGACAGCATTGGATAAATTAACCCGTGGGGCAATTACCAAGGCGATAAAGGCATCAAGCTTCAAAGGGGCAAAAAATCATTCCCTAACCATTATGACGCCTGCCGGAACCCGGCTCGAGCGGATTTTGTGCATTGGAATGGGTAAACCCAAAGACCTAGACGAACGTGCGTTTGAAACAATTGGTGGGCGTATATATGCAAACCTCAAGGCACAAAGCGAAAAAGCACACGTTTTATTGGACGACATGGAAGGCTGCAAACTTAGTGCAGATGAAATGGCGGTTCATGTTGGAATTGGTGCGCGCCTTGGTTCGTACCGTTTTGATAAATACAAAACCAAAAAGAAAGGCCACGCCAATCCCGCTATCAAGGAAATTGCCATTCAGTGTGCGGGTTCTGCCGCGGCAAAACGTAATTTTGCCAAGCAAAACAAGGTTGTTGACGGGATGTTCTTTACCCGTGACCTCATAAGCGAGCCTAGCAATGTGCTTTACCCAAAAACACTTGCCGCAGAGGCCAAAACGCTGACCAAGCTGGGCGTAAAGGTAGAGATTTTAGACAAAGCCAAGATGACCAAACTGGGTATGGGCGCGCTTTTGGGTGTGGCCCAAGGCAGTGCGCACGAGCCATACATGGTTATTATGCGTTGGGACGGTGCGCCCAAAAAAGACAAGCCAGTGGCATTTGTGGGCAAGGGGGTAACATTTGATACCGGCGGTATTTCCCTAAAACCATCTGGCGGCATGGAAGATATGAAATACGACATGGGCGGTTCCGGTGTTGTTATCGGCCTAATGAAGGCGCTGGCTGGGCGCAAGGCCAAGGTAAATGCCATTGGCGTTGTTGGCCTAGTTGAAAATATGCCATCTGGTACCGCGCAACGACCCGGCGACATTGTGAAATCCATGTCGGGACAAACTATCGAGGTTCTAAATACCGATGCCGAAGGCCGCTTGGTTTTAGCAGATGCTCTTTGGTACACCAAAGAACGCTTCAAGCCACAGTTGATGGTTGATTTGGCCACCCTAACGGGTGCCATTGTGGTTTCACTGGCCGGTGAATATGCGGGTCTTTTCTCAAACGATGACAAGCTGGCCCATGATTTGGAAGAAGCGGGTAAGGCAATGAATGAAAAGCTGTGGCGCCTGCCCATGGGTGATGCCTATGACAAAATGATAGACTCGCCCGCTGCCGATATGCAGAACATTTCATCTGGTCGTGGCGGTGGTTCAATTACCGCTGCACAGTTTTTGAAAAGATTTGTTGGAAATACCAAGTGGGCGCATTTAGATATTGCTGGCGTTACCTGGGAAAAGAAAGGCACACCAACAACGCCAAAAGGCGGTTCCGGCTATGGGGTTCGCCTGCTTGATCGTTTTGTTGCCGATAGGTTTGAAAACTAGAACCCATGACGGAGCCAACAACCGAAGTTGCCTTTTATCATTTAACAAGGTCAACCTTGGAGCAGACGTTGCCGACGTTATTGCAAAAAACAATAGATGCTAAAAAGCGTGCGGTAGTAATTTTGGATTCAAACGAACGTGTCGGGGATATTGATGCGGCTTTGTGGACGCACGATGCCGCTTCATGGATTCCTCATGGAGCATCCGCTGACGGTGAGGCAGAAAGTCAGCCAATATGGATAACCGACAAGGATGAAAATCCAAATGGTGCTGAGTTTTTGTTTCTTGTAAATGGCGTGCCATCAAATAGCGTTGCTAAATATGAGCGCTGTTTTGAAATATTTGATGGAAATGATGCAAGCGCGCTTGATGGAGCCCGGGAAAAATGGAAATCGTACAAAGAAGGCGGGTTCAAACTGACCTATTGGCAACAAACAGATAGCGGTGGTTGGGAAAAGAAAGAAGTTTAATTATCTTCTCTTAGGTCTGGCTTTAGCAACCTTGGAGTGGCCATCTTCCATTGTTGTGGTGCGTTCATTGCGAATTTTTCTTGCCTTATCACGAGCCGCTTTTTTCTTGGCCTTCATTTTGCCGGAAAAAATTATGTACATTACCTGTGCGCCGATAATTGCCAATAGGGGCATCATCATTGCGGCAGCTATCCAATAAACAACGTGCGCGCCGCTTATGTGTCCAACCATAAAGGTATGGTAGTAAGCGGCTGCAAAAATCAAAACTATTTCTGAAAGAATAAACATTCTAAATGAAATTCTGGTGGTTAGTTTTGGCGGCCTGAGTAATTTTGAATTGATAACAAAAAGTGCTGATATCATTCCACCGAGCAAGTTCAGCATAAACATGAACGAACAGATTGATATAATCCATTCCTTCAATTCCCTAAAACCAAATGCGACCAAAAGATCAACGAACGACTGCATCTAAAGCTACCTTAAAAAGAGCACCACCATTATGGCTAGCCAAGAATCCTAATAACACCACAATTAATGGCAATAGTCCGATATTCAGGTGAACAAAAAGTTACCAAAAAGCCACATATAGTTGTATTTAGCCTAATTTTATTAGGTAATATCAGTGTTTTATCAGTGTAATTGGCTAAAAGCCAGCCATCATTAGGGTGTGGCGGGGGATATTTGTGGGGTATTGCAAAAGATGTCTCACAAGTCTATAACCCGCCGACCCTGTGACAAGTGAGCAGGGTATGACTTTTTTGAGAACTTTTTTTTAACAGCAAAAGGCTCTATCAGCATGGCTGTAGAACGGACACTGTCCATAATCAAACCAGATGCAACTGATCGCAATCTGACCGGCAAGATCAATTCCTATATTGAAGAAGCTGGTCTTAAGATCATTGCACAAAAACGTATCCAACTTACCCGTAGTCAAGCCGAGGCATTTTACTCAGTTCATAAAGAACGCTCGTTCTTTGGTGAATTGGTTGATTTTATGATCTCTGGCCCTGTGGTTCCGCAAATTCTTGAAGGTGAAAATGCCATCGCAAAATATCGCGAAGTTATGGGTGCCACCAATCCGGCTAATGCCGATGATGGAACCATTCGCAAGGATTTTGCCATTGATGTTCAAAGCAACTCAGTTCACGGTTCCGATGCGCCGGAAACCGCAGCAGTTGAAATGGCCTTCTTCTTCTCCGACATAGAAATTACCGGATAAGAATTTTTATCATAGCAAATAAAAAAGCCGTTCCTCCCTTTCCTTTGGGGGGGCGGCTTTTTTTGTAGTTAGGATTATTCAGGGTTTGTTAGGGGTGTATTTGGCGCGTTGTGGCCATCAATTACAACCCGCTCGCCAGACACCCTTACCCGACCCTCTGCAATCAGGCGAAGGGCGCGGGGGTATATTATGTGTTCTTGCTCGAGAATTCTCTCGGCAAGGGTATCGGCGGTGTCATCTGGTTTAACCGCAACCACGGCTTGTGCAACTATTGGGCCTTCGTCCATGGCGCTACGCACAAAGTGAACGGTGCACCCTGAAAAAAGCGCGCCACGTTCAATAACCTGTTCATGAACATGCAATCCCTTGAACGCAGGCAAAAGCGATGGGTGGATATTTATCAACTTGTCGTGCCAGCGTTTCACGAATGTATCTGAAAGCAAGCGCATAAATCCAGCAAGGCAAATAAATTTGGCGCCCGATGCCTCGATGGCATTGCTCATGGCATCATCAAAATCTTCGCGGGATGTAAAATCTTTGTGGTTGAATATGGCCGTAGGAATTGACGCTTCATCGGCCCGTTTTAGCCCATATGCGTCTGCTTTATTAGAAATAACCAGCACTATTTCTGCAGGAAAATTTTCATCCTTGCAGACATCAATAAACGATTGAAGGTTTGATCCCCTGCCAGAAATAAGTACGGCAATTTTCATGGCTTTAACCCCAGGCTTTTTCTGCACCTATTAAAATGGTGCCTTCATCTCCATTGGTGCGTTTTGTAATACTGCCAATGGTAAATACGGTTTCGCCTTCATCTTCTAGTACCGATTTAATTTCATCTGCCTTATTAGACGAAACAATTAAAACCATACCAATACCGCAATTAAATGTACGCGCCATTTCGTTTGGTGCAATATTGCCAGCATCTTGCAGCCATGAAAAAACTGGCGGCAATTTCCATGTGCCAACATCAATTTCGGCACTAAGGTTGTCCGGCAATACCCGGGGTATATTTTCTAACAATCCACCACCAGTTATGTGCGATAGCGCGTGTACTGCGCCGTTGCTAGCGCGAATTGCCGCAAGACAGCTTTTTACATATATGCGGGTGGGGGCCAACAAAGCATCACCTAATGTTTTTTCTGTAACGAACGGGGCGGGGCCGTCATATGCCAAACGTGCCTTATCAACGATATGGTCGCGAACTGCCGCTTCTATTTTTGTTTCTGCTTTACCACCAATAACTGCATCGCTAACAACTTTGCGTACCAGTGAAAAACCATTTGAATGTAGCCCGTTGGAGGCAAGCCCAATTACTACGTCGCCTTCGCCTACATTTTCGCCGGTAATGATTTCATCGCGCTCAACCGCACCAACGCAAAAGCCAGCTAGATCATATTCACCGCCTGCATACATTCCGGGCATTTCCGCTGTTTCGCCGCCAATAAGGGCGCAGCCAGCCTGACGACAACCTTCGGCAATCCCCGAAACCACCGCACTGCCGTTATCTATATTTAGCTTGCCCATGGCATAATAATCTAAAAAGAAAAGCGGCTCGGCACCCTGAACCACAAGATCGTTTACGCACATTGCAACTAGGTCAATTCCGACCGTGTCGTGACGCTCAATGGAAATTGCTACTTTTAATTTGGTTCCGACACCATCTGTTCCGGCAACCAGCACCGGGTCTTTATAGCCAGCGGCCTTTAGGTCGAACATGGCCCCAAACCCACCCAGACCAGCCATAACGCCAGAACGGGACGTTGATTTTGCATGTGGCTTGATTGCCTCGACTAAGGCGTTTCCGGCATCTATATCGACACCCGCACTTTTGTAATTTGCGCCTGAAATGGGTTTATCCTCTCTATATACTTATGCGCCTAGAATAGACGGCAAATCCGTGGCATTGATACCTGAACGTGTTAGAACCTTCTATCATAAAAAACATTCCGGGGCCGAACTGGGCCATATACCGGGATTTTAAGTGAAACATACTTTATCCGGGGCGCTTTGCAATGACCCAAAAAGGGCAAATTAAAGTACCATATTACGCATTTAGCGGCTTGAGGTCCAAAATAGCCAAAGCGGCAACCAGAGCCGCTTGCGTGCTTTTTATGGCGGCCATTTTGTCGTTTTCTCCTGACCCTAGGCCTGATAGCGGATTTGCCCATGCTGATGCCGCACGGCTTTTTGAGGTAAGCGGGATTAAGGTCGATATAACCGCAAACTCGACAAATCAGGCCCGCGACATGGCCCAGGCCGAAGGTATAACCAGATCGTTTCGCGTACTTTTGGAGCGCCTAACGCTTAATGCCTATCATGACCGTTTACCCAATATGGATCGCAAACAGATTATAGAGCTTTTACAAGATTTTGAAGTGGCCGAAGAAAAAGCATCATCGGTTAGGTATATCGCCAGCCTTAATTATCGTTACCGCGCCGATGTGGTACGCGATCTTTTGGATGCACACCAAATTCCATTTGCCGAAACCGAAAGCAAGCCTGTGGTTGTGCTTCCGGTTTATCAGGCGGCAGGCGCTCTATTGCTTTGGGATGACCCTAATCCGTGGCGCACAGCATGGCAGGAAAGGCCCGGCGAAGTTGGTGGGTTAGTTCCGACTGTTTTACCCACAGGTGATCTTGCCGATATGCGTACCATTGGAGCCGAACAAGCAATAGAGGGCGATACTCAGCGACTGGAAGAAGTCGCCGCCAAGTACGGCGCGGGCGATGTGGTTGTTGTTCACGGCATATTGCGCATGGATTCTTATGGTGGGCTTCCCGAACTTGAAGTTTACATGACCAGATTTGGTTTTGCATTACAGGAACACACGGTGGTTAAAAGTTTTAGCGCCAACCCCGGCGAAGATATAGAATCGCTGCTCAATCGCGCCGCCATACAGTTAACAGTTCAAATCGAAGACAACTGGAAGCAAGACAATCTTATTAAATTTGCTGAACCGGCGCTTCTTCCGCTGGTTGTGCCGGTATCAAACCTAAATGATTGGATTAGGGTGCGTGACCGCCTTAACGGCGTTGCCGTGGTAAGAAAATCAGAAGTCACCCTTGTTTCTCGTAGGGCGGTAAATATAACCATCAATTATATTGGTGATGCCGAGCAATTGGCCCTGTCTTTGGACCAAGCCGACCTTGTGCTTTGGGATGAAGCTGGCAATTGGTATATGGGCCTGCGTAAGGAAGCCCGGTGAACATTCCCAATTTTATTACCTTTCTTCGCATTGCCGCGGTTCCACTGGTTGTGTGGTTATTGCTGGAAGGCAATCTTTTTTGGGGATTTTGGGTGTTTGCTTTTGCTGGCGTATCGGATGCGGCGGATGGCTTTATTGCCAAGCGTTTTAATATGGAAACAGAGTTGGGCAAATACCTTGACCCATTGGCCGATAAGGCGTTGCTGGTTTCGGTGTTTGTGACGCTGGGATATTTGGGAATTATCCCTAGTTGGCTTGTTATTTTGGTGGTTTTCAGGGATATGGTAATTGTTTTTGGGGCAATGGTGTTTGAAACCCTGACTGGTTCCCTTACCATGCACCCAATGAAGCCACAGATGGTGAGCAAGGTTAATACCACTTTTCAAATACTGTATGCAGGTTCAATTATGGCTGGAACAGGGTACGGATTAAATTTAGGTGTGGGGCTTGATATATTAATGTTTGGCACTGCACTGACCACCGTTGCTTCTGGAATTTCTATTGTTGCCGAGGCATTAAAACGATGGCCGGGTACTAAAGGAGAATAATATTGACGCGCGAGAGAGAAATGAGAATTTGGCTGGTTAGCATGGCTGTTATGGCAGCATTGTTGTATCTGCTTAGTTCCGTGCTGATGCCGTTTGTAGCAGGGCTTGCAGTTGCTTATTTTCTTCATCCATTGGCTGACAAGTTAGAAGGGCCAATAGGATCAAGAAGCGCCGCAGCGGCGTTAATAATGCTCGCGTTCATTTTGTTTATAGTTGGTATTGGGGTTTCTCTATTTCCGCTTTTGCAGGCGCAGATTGTTGGCCTGTTGGCACTGTTGCCAGATGCGGTTGAAACAGCGCGCAGTGCGATTGAGCCATACATTATTCGTCTTGAAACAGAATTAGGCGCAAGCGATCTTGCAAAATTAAAAGATGCGGCGGGTGATTATGTCGGTGAAATTGTTTCATGGATTATTGGCGTTTTAAAAAATCTATTTATGGGCGGGCGCGCTTTTGTAAATGTGTTGTCGTTGCTTTTACGCGACTGGAAAAACGTGGTTATAAAATTCAACGATTTACTGCCACGCTCTACGGCCGATACAATTCGTGCGCAACTTCAAGAAATGGATAGCACTATTGCCGGGTTTGTTCGCGGGCAAGCATTGGTTTGTGTTACCCTTGGCGCAATCTATGGTACCGGATTAACATTGGTTGGTCTTGATTTTGGCCTTCTTATTGGTATTGGTACCGGGATTATGGCTTTTGTTCCTTATGTTGGCATGATGATGGGATCGATGGTCGCCCTTGCCGTTGCCATGATGCAGTTTAGCGAAATTAGCGATTTTTTATTGGTTGTCCTTGTATTTGGGGTTGGCCAATCAATAGATGCTGCATTCCTAACTCCAACTCTAGTCGGTGGGCGCGTTGGCCTGCATCCTGTTTGGATAATATTTGCACTTATGACGGGCGGAACGCTATTTGGCTTTACCGGGGTTTTGTTAGCGGTTCCAACCGCAGCCATGATAGGGGTGCTTGTACGCTTTACCATCGCCAGATACCGCGCCAGCGGGCTTTATCTTGGTCATGACGGCGATAGTTAGGGCCAAATACGTATGAATACGCCAGAGCAAATTCCCATGACGTTTGATCACCGTCCGGCACTTTCGGGCGAAGATTTTCTTGTGTCACCGTCAAACCAACAAGCAATTCAATGGATTGATAGCTGGCCCAATTGGCCCGGGCCATTGTTGGTTATTGTTGGGCCAGCAGGGTCGGGCAAAACCCACCTTGCAAATGTATTCCTAAATACAACGGGCGCAAAAAATGTAGACATTGGCATGCTTGACGCCAAAGGCCCAGCAGAGGTTATAGAAGAGGCCAAGGCATTGGTGGTTGAAAATGCAGAAAATTTTATCAAAGCGGGATTGGATGAGCACCTTCTTCATCTTTATAACCTTGCCCGTGAACATGGTATCCGTATTTTAATGACCGCCGAAACTGCACCGGCACGGTGGAAAATTAATTTAAAAGATCTTTCTTCGCGTTTAAACACAGCGCCAGTCGCCGAAATAAATCCACCGGACGATGCATTGATAGGTGCGCTTTTGATAAAACAATTTAGCGATCGTCAAATTAATGTGGGCCAAGACGTTATAAGCTATCTTCTTTCAAGGATGGATCGTTCATTTGATGCTGTTCGCAACGTAGTTGAAAGCACAGACCGCCTTTCATTGAGCGAAAAGCGCGGCGTAACAATTCCACTTGTTCGCCGGGAGCCGGAAGATAATTTTAATAAATAGGAAATCCAATGCGTAAAGTATCATACTTTAGCGGCGGTCTTGTTGCCGATTTTTCACTAACCGATCAAACTTTTGACAAGTTTTTGAGAGACCTTAGCGAAGCCGAAGGCGAGATTGAGCGTTATGGTGAAAATGACCTGATGAAGGCGCGTACGTTACTTGATAATTTTATGTATAAAGCTCGCGATGATGAAAATATTGAGCAAGGGGTTGGGGAAATGCTGGCGGCTTGTTATATCTGGAATTTTTTTAATACCAACCCGGAAAAAAAGAGGGTTATAGAAGGCGATATAATAATAATTGATATTGCCGGAGACCTTAATACCGTTGAATACGCATCTGTTAACGAAGTTCAATTGGCTGACGATCACTAATTTTGCCAACCTCATTTAATAACCAAAATTAAGCCGCCCCCCTTTCGGAGGACGGCTTTACGCGACCAGCAAGTCTCAGGATGAACTTTGCCAGCCACGTATTAACGGTTGGCATCAAAGGTGCTATTTGCATCTAGTTATGAATATTGGTGGTTACAAACAAAAAACGCCTTTAAGTCGATTTTTGTTCACATTTCAGCGGAGATGACAAAAGAATCACAAGTAGTTAGACTGTTTATGGGGCTTAAATATGGTGTTTCTAAAAGAAGGTATTGATGGAAAATATAGATCTCCCCCAAACTGTGTCTGATAAGGCTGTGTCCGGTATCGGGCTTAAATCCACCGCACGCTTTGCAAACCGCGAACTATCGTGGCTGGCGTTCAATACGCGCGTCTTGGAAGAGGCGTCAAACCATAATCATCCTCTTTTGGAAAGATTAAGGTTTCTTTCTATTTCCGCCGCCAACCTAGATGAATTTTATATGGTACGCGTTGCCGGACTAAAAGGTCAGGTGCGCGCAGGCGTTAAAACCCAAAGCCAAGATGGACTTAATCCGCTCAAACAGCTTGAAGCCATAAACAAAGCCGCTGGCGACCTTATGTCAGATCAACAAACTTGTTGGTTAAAACTACGCGAACATCTTTCCCAAGAAGGCATCAAGGTTTTAAGCGCAGGTGATATTTCCAAGAAAGACCGTGAATGGTTAGAAAAATATTTTATGGAACACGTGTTCCCGGTTTTAACCCCACTAGCCATTGATCCGGCCCATCCATTTCCGTTCATACCTAATTTAGGCTTTTCCTTGGTGATGCTGTTAAAGCAAAAAAAATCTAATGAAATGCTTCGTGCGTTGTTGCCTATTCCGCATTTGCTTGAACGATTTGTGCGCCTTCCTGGACCCAGCACTAGGTTCATCCCCATGGAAGAGATGGTCACACTGTTTATGGACCGGTTGTTCCCAGAATATAAATTAAGTGCATTTTCTTATTTCCGGGTTATTCGTGATTCAGAGGTTGAAATAGACGAAGAAGCAGAAGACCTTGTTCGTACATTTGAAAGTGCGCTTAAGCGCAGGCGCAGGGGCTCGGTTATTTTGCTAGCTGTCAATGCGGGCATGCCGGATGATATTGCCAACCTGGTTATTGATGCCCTTGGGGTTGATGAAGAAGATGTTGTTTATCTTGATGGGTTATTAGGTCAGGCTGATTTTTCACAGCTTATTGTTGATGACCGTCCCGACCTTCAATTTGCCCCTTTTAATGCACGCTTTCCCGAACGGGTGCGTGATTATGGCGGCGATGTATTTGAAGCCATTCGTAAAAAAGACCTTATCGTTCATCACCCTTATGAAAGTTTTGATGTGGTGGTGCAGTTTGTGCGTCAAGCAGCGCGCGACCCCAAGGTGGTGGCTATAAAACAAACCCTTTACCGCACATCAAACGATAGCGCCATTGTTGAAGCCCTGATTGAAGCCGCCGAAGCGGGTAAATCTGTCACCGCCATGGTTGAATTAAAAGCCCGCTTTGACGAAGAAGCTAACATTCGTTGGGCGCGCGATCTTGAACGCGCTGGCGCACAGGTAATTTATGGTTTCATGGATAAAAAAACCCACGCCAAGGTTAATCTTGTAGTTAGGCGCGAGGCCAAAGGCCTGCGTTCGTACGTTCATTTTGGCACTGGTAATTATCATCCAATTACGGCCAAGGTTTATACGGACCTTTCGTTTTTTACTTGTGATAAGGCTTTGTGTCAGGATGCGGCACGGCTTTTCAATTATATGACCGGATATTCGCGTCCGGAAAAAATGGAAAAACTTGTATTCTCACCCGTCAATATGCGCGAAACGTTACTAAAACTTATTGAGGGCGA
This sequence comes from uncultured Thalassospiraceae bacterium, assembly GCA_965603095.1. Classification (GTDB taxonomy): domain Bacteria; phylum Pseudomonadota; class Alphaproteobacteria; order Rhodospirillales; family Magnetovibrionaceae; genus DAOVVL01. The sequence continues at coordinate 40,641 of CBFDBQ010000007.1, forward strand.
AATTAAAAACGCAAAATCTGGCAAGCCAGCGGCAATTTGGGCCAAACTCAATTCATTGGTTGATGAGGCTCTTATTGATGCCCTTTACAAGGCATCAAACGCAGGCGTCGAAATTGATTTGGTCATACGCGGAATTTGTTGCTTGCGTCCGGGAATAAAAGGCATGTCGGAAAATATTCGCGTGAAAAGCATCATCGGACGTTTTCTTGAACATTCTAGAATTATTGCGTTTGCCAATGGTCATGAACTGCCATCACGCGAAGCAAAAGTATTTATTTCATCGGCTGATTGGATGCCACGCAACCTTGATCGCCGGGTTGAATGTTTGGTGCCTATTGAATATGCAACGGTACATCGGCAAATATTAGATGAAATAATGATGGTTAATTTTAAAGACAACGAGCAAAGCTGGGCCCTTAATCCTGATGGGTCATACACACGCCTTGAAGACGAAGATGTTTTTTGTGCACATCGTTATTTCATGACCAACCCGTCGCTTTCCGGCCGAGGGAGAAAACTTTCTAGCAGTTCATTGAAGAAAACATCCGGTGTATCTAAACGTAAAAAGGGCACCAAAGCCTAAGCCTAAAAAATAGGGGAATTTCCATGGCCAGCCTTCAGGCCAATTCACAACCATTAAATACGTCAATTTCAGGCTATGGCCGTGTGGCCGTGGTTGATATTGGCTCGAACTCGGTTCGTCTTGTGGTTTACGATGCGCCTGCACGCCTGCCCATACCCATGTTTAATGAAAAGGCCGCTTGCGAGCTTGGTTTGGGGCTTGATAAAAGTGGGCGCCTAAATCCCATTGGTGTACCCAAGGCACTGGATAGCGTTTGGCGTTTTGTTGGCCTTTCTCAAGCTATGGGTGTTGAAAAACTTGAAATTGTCGCAACTGCGGCCGTTCGTGATGCGGTTGATGGCCCAGAATTTGTTGCCGAAATTGAAAAGCGCACAGCACACAAGGTTCGGATATTAAGTGGCGAAGAAGAAGCAAAGATGGCGGCGCTGGGGCTTTTGTCCGGCGTGCCGGATGCCGATGGAATAATTGGCGATCTTGGCGGTGGTAGCCTTGATTTGGTTTGCCTTGATAAGGGAAAGTTCGGAAACTTTGAAACACTGCCGTTGGGTCACCTTCGTCTTATGGAAAGGTCGGGCGGTAAACCTGAAAAAGCATGGGATATAGTGCGCGAAGAATTCTCCCGGCTTGATTGGCTGAAAGATGTAAAAGGGCGAACCCTTTTTGCCGCAGGTGGGTCTTGGCGCTCTATCGCCAGAATATTTATTGAACAAATAGAACACCCGCTTCACGTTATAGATAATTTCTGGGTAGATCCAGAAACTGCCAATCCATTACTTCAAATCCTTGGCGGCTCCATCAGGCATCGTTTTAAAAAAATTGTCGGTGTTCCTGAAAAAAGAAATGAAACCCTTTCTTATGCGGCAATTGCGCTGGCTGGTTTAATGGATGCAACCCATCCCACTAGGTTACAATTTTCAGGCTTTGGTATGCGCGAAGGGGTAATGATTTCAGCCCTTCCTGAAAGTATTCAAAAACAAGACCCTTTAATTTCAGCCTGCACAACCATGAACGAACGCACCGGGCGTTTTTCAATTACCGGGCAGGAATTATTAGATTGGATGTCACCGTTATTTATCGATGAAATCCGCCCGGAAAAACGCCTTAGGTTGGCCGCCTGTTTGATGAGCGATATTGGCTGGAACGAACACCCCGATTATCGTGCCGAGCAGGCATTTGATAGGGTATTGCGGGTTCCCTATGCCGGCCTGCGCCATACCCAGCGCGCGGTGTTGGGCCTTGCAACCTACATTCGCTATAATGGCGAACCGGGCGATGAATTGACCGCACCGGTAATGCGTTTACTTGACGAGGGGCAATTGAAGTGGGTTTGGGTAACCGGGCTGGCTTTGCGTTTGGCCCACACAATTTCCGGTAGCGCACCGGGAATTCTTTCGGGAACCAAATTGCGCATAGAGGGAACAAAATTATTTTTAGATGTTGATGGCGATGACCATCATGCAATGGTAAGTGACGCGGTCAAGCGACGGCTAAAAACATTGGCAAAGGAACTAGGGCTTAAAGGTAAGGTTGTTTAGCAAAATATTTATTTCGTAGTTACATTAATTTTTTGTATCTAAAATTGAGCAAGGGATAATTATGAAACCCAGAATAAGCATGATTGCATTAGCCGTTAGTGATTTAGATAAATCTATAGAGTTTTATGAAAAAGGTTTGGGTTTCCCGAAGGTGCCATCACCTCCAGAGGTGGCGTTTTTTAATTTGAATGGGACTTGGTTGGGTCTGTCTGAACGTAGCGCCTTGGCTAATGATGCGTCGGTTTCTCCAGAGGGAAGTGGTTATAACGCTTTTAATTTGGCGCATAATGTTGCGTCAGAAGCAGAGGTGGATGAGGTGTTTAATCAAGCTGTATCATCTGGAGCCACAGCAGTTAAGCCTGTTCAAAAAGCATCTTGGGGTGGATACCATGGGTATTTTAAAGATCTTGACGGGCATCTTTGGGAAATAGCACATAACCCTTTTGCGTGGGTTGGCCCTGAAGATTAAGCCGGAGAATTTAGGTGCGGGGTAATTAAGTTATTCCCCGTTTGGATTTTCCAACAACACCAATTTATCACCACGAATGGCAAGACCCAATTCGCCGATACAAATACGCAACGCATCACGACCAAATAAATCAAAACGCCAGCCTTCAAGTGCTTGTATTTCAGCCGCTTCGCCAAAGGCTGCTATTTTTTCGATATCGGCGGCATTTGCCACAAGCTTTTGTGCAACGCCTTGTTCTTCGCATTTTAGTTTTAGCAATACCTTTAGCAGGTCGGTTACCGGGCCAAGACCGGGCGGTGTTTCGGGGCGTTTTTGCGGTTTGGGTAAATCACTATCGGGAATGGCCAGCCCACGATTTATGGCCTCAATAATTTCACGGCCTTGATTGCCGTTGGCAACCCGCTCGCTCAAACCGCGCGTCCGGCCAAGGGCATCAGGCGTAGTTGGCGCATGCAGGGCTATTTCCACCAATGCATCGTCACGCAAAATGCGCCCGCGCGGCATGTCACGGCGTTGGGCCTCGGCCTCGCGCCATGCGGCCAGCTCTTGCAGTACAACCATGGCCCGGGGTTTGGCCCCACGGGTTTTTATGCGTTTGTATGCCTTTGATGGGTCAACATCATAGGTGGCGGGTGAGGTAAGAATATCCATTTCCGATTTTAACCAGTCGACCCGACCATTTTTTTCCAACTGCTTTTCCAGCTTGCGATAGGCATCGCGTAGATGGGTTACATCGGAAAGGGCATATAAAATCTGTTTTTCGCTTAACGGCCTGCGCGACCAATCGGTAAAGCGTGATGATTTATCTATTCTGGCCTTGGTTAGTTTTGAGATGAGGTTTTCATAACTAACCTGATCGCCAAAACCACAAACCATTGCGGCTACTTGGCTATCAAAAATAGGTGCGGGAACGCTACCCATAAGGTGGTGAAAAATTTCTACATCCTGTCTGGCGGCATGAAATACCTTGAGGATGCTTTCATCCTTCATAAGGTCAAACAGGGGGGCAAGGTCAATTCCCGGTGCCATTACATCAATGGCGGCGGCATCATCGGTTCCCGCCACCTGCACCAGACAGAGGATGGGCCAATAGGTGTTTTCCCGCATAAATTCGGTATCAACCGTAATAAATTTCTCACCTGCAAGGCTGTGGCAGAAATCGGTAAGTTCAGTTTGTTTGGTTATTGTGCTCATGATGGGAGAGCTATACACGATACTGTCCGTGGCTTAAAGCATCTATGTGAAGCAATTTTGATGCGTGCAGGGCTTTTTTCTGTCTAAAAGCTCAGACATATCTTGACAAATGGCCCCCGAAAGTGTGCTTTCAGGTTATCCGGTGTTATTTAATGCTGGTAGATAGCCGTATAGCCCTTTGAACAAGCCATAATTCAGGACATTTGATGCATCCATATCGTACACATACTTGCGCCGAAATCAGACCCGAACACGCAGGGGAAACAGTCCGCCTTTCAGGCTGGGTTCATAAAAAACGCGATCACGGCAATCTGTTGTTTGTTGATGTGCGTGACCATTACGGTCTTACCCAAACGGTTATCGATTCCTCAAGCCCGCTTTTTACGGCAATGGAAGACGCGCGGCCTGAAAGCGTGGTTACGATTACCGGACGGGTGGTCAAGCGTTCAGAAGACACAGTTAATGCAGACCTTCCCACCGGTGAAGTCGAATTGGTGGTTGAAGAATTTAAATTAGAAAGCGCGGCCGCAGTTTTGCCCATGCAGGTTGCAGGTGATGCAGAATTTTCTGATGAAATGCGTTTAACCCACCGTTACTTGGATTTACGCCGGGAAAAAGTTCACGCCAATATTGTATTGCGCTCAAACGTTATTTCATCCATTCGCAGACGCATGACGGATCAGGGTTTTCTTGAAATGCAAACCCCTATTTTAACCGCAAGCTCGCCCGAGGGTGCGCGCGATTATCTGGTGCCGTCACGCCACCATCCGGGAATGTTTTACGCTCTGCCGCAAGCTCCACAACAGTTTAAACAGTTACTAATGGTTTCTGGCTTTGATAAATATTTTCAAATTGCCCCATGCTTTCGTGACGAAGATGCCCGTGCCGACCGAAGCCCCGGGGAATTTTATCAGC
>CBFDBQ010000008.1:0-45101 GCA_965603095.1 uncultured Thalassospiraceae bacterium
GGAATTAGTTTATTTTAAGCAAACCATCCATTTAAAACTATTAGCTCTAAAACCACTGGTTCGCCGTTTAATTGATTTTTCTGACCGATTATTCCCGGACAGCAGATTTATCCTTAATATACCGAGTTATATAATAACCACCCCCCCCGAATAGAAAAATCCCTTTCCTTTCAGGGTATAACAGCAACTTTTTAGCACATAAGACAGTATTTTTGGCAAAAAATTTCTTATAATACCGCCAGTTAAATTCATACAGCCTATAATCATGCCCCAGAAGTCTCGTCCATGTTATGATTTAAGCGCCATATAAGGCCTTTTAGACCATTCCTTGAAAGAGTTAGTGATGTCAATCTACACCGGTAAACGCGATGGAAAAGTGATAAGTGTCACTGTTGACGGGGTTTTTCTCGATCCCAGAACAGATATTAGAGATTTGTCTTCAGATGGCTTTGAGTGGGGTTATGTTGGTTCCGGCCCTTATCAGCTTGCCCTAGCCATGCTCGCAGATCATTTTGACAATGATAAACTGGCGCTAGGTAATTATAGATCTTTTTGCGAAACTCGGGTCATTCGTTTTGATAATGAAAGTTGGGTTATGGAAAGCGATGAAATTGATACTGCCCTAGAAGGAGTAATTGAGGTTGATATGACTTTGGAAGAATTGCTAAATAAGGCCCGTGGCATCGTAATAGACTGATTTTAAACGATAAATCCATCATAAAATAGTATGTTTTCTGTGATGTTGCTCACTTCGCAGGGGCCGTATTGGGGCTATTATATAATACAAGCTACAGAAGGATGGATGGTTAAATGGCAATTTATGGATCAATTTGGGCTATGTGGAGCCAGCTTTTTAGCGCAATTCCCTATGGCGACCCATGGGTAGCCTCCTTTGCCGCAGTATTTGCCATGATGGCTACTGGAAAGGCCATAAAAACCATCATGGAATATACGTAAAAGCTAATATTCTCCTCCCTAGCGGTTTTCTCTGTTAAATCTGAAAAGATAAAAGCTATCACCCGCATCACCCGGCAGGGTAATGGCTTCTAGCCATTTGGGCTGTCTTCCATCGGCCATCATTCTGGTCAGGGTTTCACCCGGGGTATTTAGATAAACTCTTTCTTCGATTGTATCTTTGCAAAATGCCAGATAGTCGATGTTGCGTTTGGATAATATTGAAAAAGATTCTTCCAAATTGGTACTGGCAAGAACTTTGAAGCTATCAAGAATGCCTTCGGTGTTTCGGTGATGTGGTGTGCCGACAACATTTTGTCCAGTTCGATAAAGAACTTCTGGCCCTTCGTGTATGCGGGTCATGATATTTATCTTGCGACCACTTTGCTCACCGATTTTTTTTAATTGAGGCGCAATATCTGACCATTTGCAATTTTTAGATGCTTCACCATCGGTTGTTTCGTTGGTCAATAAACTAGTTAGCAAAAGCGCGCCTAGGGCGGGCGCAACAAACACCGAGGCAACGATTGGTACCCTGAATATAGGGGTTTTTGGATTTGTTCCTATGGTTGGCCCAGCGCTGAAATCAAAAAGCATTTGCGCTAGTGCCGCCAACGGAACGGCCAAAACTATCCCTAAATATGCTGACCAACGAACTTGATAAATGCTAAGCGGTACAAAAATAATAATTCCTAAAATAATAACCAGCACCAAGCCATAATTAGGAAATTCTTTTTTATTGCATACCTTCTTTAACCACCACGCCACCCATAAAAGCGGTGCAAGGTGCATAATAGCTAATGAGTATGATGCCGCGTTGCCATCAAACATTGGCCTTAGTTCTTCAATTTTATTTAACCACGCCTCTTGCAGCCTTATATCCATAGCACCAGCAAAAGGACCTTTAAAAAAATCAGGAAATATTAAAAATAAAATAATTGCCGGAACCGCAACCATCACGGTTCCACCAATAAATCTATCGGTATAAGTCAACGTGGTTTTTTTGTTTTTCCTTAACCGCCATATTAATTCAGCAACCAAAGCCAACATTAAAAAAAGCGTTATATGCGGTATGGAAATACGGTCATATTCTACCGCTTGAAACCACTGGGCAGGGGGGCGTTCAAGGGCAATTGCGACAATACCAGCCAAGGCCAACCCCCATAGGAACCAGCGCAATTTGTTCAGATATTCTAGCTTTCCCTTGATGAGCCAGAAAAAACCAATAACCCCCGCGCCAAAGGCGACGGTAACCAAGGCTTCGACGCTGGTCCAAACTGCCACAGCCGCAACGGCACCTGCAATGATTGGATGCCTAATATTTTTATTGCCATAACTATCATCCTCGTCTTCATCATCTTCATAAAGCATTATGATGAGATATGAAAAAACAACGGCAAACAAAAAAACCAGCAACGAATGATGGTCGGGACGGGCTGCATAGAAGTAATTTTTTGTTACCGGCGCAACAACCACTAAAATTGCCATTGAGATTTGTCCGCGGGTATCTAAAAATGACCTGCTCGCCCGAAACAATACTAAAATTGAAAGCATTGCTAAAAAAGGGCTTACGCCAACACCAGAATAATAAAGACCTCTTTCAATTCCGGTAATTGGTGCCAATAAAAGACCGCCTGTAACAATAATTATATCAAGCGGCCTAGTCCAATGAAGTATCTGTCCATATGGCCAGTTGGATGATGCAGAAAAATTTCCGTACCACGAACTCCAACCAGCATTTTCAGAAATTGCCTGCACCCATTCATTTGCTCTGACCATACGCATGTAGGTATCGATGCCAAAATACCAATCGGCACCAACAACAAATTCATCGTTAAACGCATATACCGGAATAATTACAATCAACAATGCAAAGGCTATTCCTAAAAGCTTAAAAATGGCTAATTTTGCATCGCTGGTAATGGCATGGTTATTATTTGGCATTTTACAAAGATGGCCGAAAAGGCTGAAAAATACCAGCCCTGCTTAATCTTGTCGGGGGTATAAAAAAGACCTATAAGTCTAGGTACAATAAGTTGGACAGTTGGGAGCAGTAACCTTTGAAAAAGAACTATCTTGAGCTAACCAGAATAATAGAGCGTATGCACAGACGCTTTCTGGATGTTCTTCGTGCCGAACTTGCACGCATGGAAGTAAAAGACCTTAACGCCGTTCAGGCTTTACTGCTTAGCAATATAGGTGAAGAAGAAATAGTTATTAGAGATTTGGTTGAGCGTGGTTATTACCAAGGCTCCAATGTTTCTTATAATATTAAAAAGCTCACTGAACAGGGCTACCTAGATCAAGCACGTTCGGAACATGACAAGCGCTCAGTACGCGTAAAGTTGACCGAAAAGGCTATGGAGGTAGTTGCCCGAATAAGAGAGCTTGAGGAAAAAAATGCCGCAGCATTTGCCACCACTGGAATTTCCGAAGCAGATGTTGAAAGTGCCGCAGAATCACTGCGCAAGATCGAGCGTGTCTGGAGCGATCATATTCATTATGGTGGTGAGTAGGCCTTAAAACCCAATCCCGATACTTCATGCACCTAATAATTGGCCATAAAATCACCAAAAATAAATGTAAATACTGCCAATTAAAGCCTGATTTTAAAGACTTTAGCTTGTTCATGACCATGACAGCTTCTATCTAAATATTGATGTAGTAAATGCGGTCTGTATCTAGGGGTATCCGTCGGCTACCACCATTCCTTTTTCTTTGCCCACTAACACAAAGTAAAGATAAGATGTTACATATGGAACTTTCAAAAATACTTTATGTTGAAGATGGTCCTGATATCCAAACGGTTGCAGCTATGGCGTTGGAAATGATTGGCGGTCTAACGCTTGAGGTATGCAGTTCCGGGGAAGAGGCGCTTGCAAAAGGTGAGGGGTTTAAACCAGACCTTATTTTGCTGGACGTAATGATGCCGGAAATGGATGGCCCGACAACCCTTGGAAATCTTCGTAAAGTATCATCGTTAAACGATATTCCTGCTGTGCTCATGACCGCAAAGGTAACGCCAGCGGATGTGCAAAATTACAAAGATATGGGTGCAGTTGATGTTATACCAAAACCGTTTGACCCCATGACATTGGCCGAACAGGTAAGGGAAATATGGAATAATTGTAATGGCTGATAATAATAAAACAGTTGAGGAAAAAATGGCTGCCCTAAAGGATAGCTATGCCCGGCAGCTGGTTTCAAAAATTGATGAAATATCTTCTCACGTTTTGTCTACCTCATCTTCGTCTAGCAATGATGCAGGTGGTGCCATAGCCTCGGTACGCGCACTTACACATAAACTTGCTGGATCGGGCGCAACCTTTGGCTTTAAAGAAGTTTCGGAAATAGCCCGCGAGATGGAGAGCGCCTGCATCAAGGTTATCGAAGGTGGAGACAAGGAAGATGGTCTGGCTGACTTTCTTGGTGAAAGGCTGAGTGCATTAAAAAAATCCGGCTCCCATCCAGATGTTCGAAAGAATGCATCTGTTGAACAAGGACTTGGTACAAAAGTTGATGGAACCATAGGTGATAGGGAAATTAATAACATCCTTGTCCTTGAAGGTGATGAAAAAATTAGATCGCAAATGGTTGGCGAGTTGGAACATTTTGGTTTTGTCGCTAGTGGTATCTCTCATCCCAGCAATATTACAGATGCAATCAAAGAACAAAAACCCGATGCATTTATTTGTGATATTATTTTTGATGGCAATGACGATGTGGCATTGAATGTAATTTCAAAACTTCACAAATCTGGCGAACTAGATTGTCCCATAATTATTCATACTGAAATTGACAACATGCCACACCGTCTTGGTGCGGTGCGTGCTGGTGCCAGAAATTACTTGGTGAAGCCTGTTGATATGGCAGACATGATTGATGTTCTTGATGCGGTGACCGCCGATGGTGAAGATGATCCATTTAGGGTTCTAATTATTGATGATGATGAAAGCCTTTCTCGCCATACGGAATTGGTTTTACAGGGCGCTGGAATGGTGACCAGCGTTTTGAATGACCCGATGACGGTTATCGGAGTTTTAAATGATTTTGTTCCAGAACTTATTTTGCTCGATCTTTATATGCCAGATTGTGAGGGCCATGAAGTTGCGGCCATTATTCGCCAACAAGAAGCGTTTGATGCCATACCAATAGTTTTCCTTTCTGGTGAACGGGATGTTGAAAAACAACTTTCGGCCATGGAGTTGGGCGGCGATGATTTTTTAACCAAACCCATACAGCCTAAACACCTTATTTCCTCCGTAAGAATACGCGCCTCGCGTTTTCGCGAGCTGCGCTCAATGATGGTGAAAGACAGCATGACCGGGCTGTACAATCACACCACAACCAAGCAATTGATGACAAACGAGATAGATCGCGCCAAACGGCTAAATCAATCAATTGCTATGGCATCGCTGGACATTGACCATTTTAAAAACGTGAATGACACCTACGGTCACGCAGTGGGTGACAAGGTTATTAAATCATTGGCTAGGTTATTACGCCAACGCTTAAGGGGTGCAGATATCATAGGGCGAATGGGCGGCGAAGAATTTGCCGCACTGCTTACCGGGGCCACAATCGAAGAAGCAGAAACAATATTTAATCAAATAAGACAGGCATTTTCAGAAATTGTTTTTAATTCAGATGTTAAAGATTTTTCCGTTACCCTTAGCTGCGGCATAGCCGAATTTCCGGCCTATGATAGTGTTTCGTCGCTATCGGATGCTTCTGATAAGGCGCTTTATACGGCCAAAAATGGTGGACGCAATAAGGTGGTTTTAGCTTAAGCCAAAAGAGGAATAATTCCACTGGCAGATGCCAGATCGTCGGCTAATTTTATCTCAAATTTATTATCAGAAAGACCAAGCGCACCTTCGCGTTCGCCATGGTTTGATCCGTGGCCGCTAAGCACATGAACACCACCTTTAAGGCCAGCATTTTTTCCGGCCCCCATATCCACTGTGCGGTCACCAACAATCCAAGAGCGCGAAAGATCAACCCCCATTAATTCTTCTGCCAAATGAAGCATGCCGGGGTTTGGTTTGCGTGCGGGGTGCGAAGGGTGTCCACCATACGGTGGCTTTCCCTTTTCATGAAAGGGGCAGGCAAAAACGCCATCGATTACACCGCCAGCAGATTTAATATCATCCAATAGGTGTGCTTGAACATTTACAAATTCATCCCAGCCAAAATATCCATATGCGATACCAGCTTGATTGGTCACCAATATAACGGGCACATATTTTTGGTTTGCTAATTTTATCACCTTACCAGCGTCGGGCATCAGCTTAACATCCTCAACCTTGTGCATATAATTTTCTTCGACACAAACAACCCCATCACGGTCAAGAAAAAGCGCAGGCTTGCCCTCGGTCGTATTTTTAGGTGACAAGGTCTGCGTCCAAACTCCGTTCCGAAGAACCGCACCGGGTGGAAATGATTTAGGTTGGGGAAAATCGTTCATCGGGTATCAATCTTTTTTATTCAGCGTTAATGGCATTGGGTGAAAGCAATGAACCAGATTTGAACCGTTTTGCATCGCAGGCAATGCGCGATATTGCCGATGCTACACTAGCACCGTCTCCACCGCGCCCGGTAACAAGGCCAAGTATGTGAGGTGCATCAGAGCCTTCGCTTTCGCTTTTGCCCAACGCTTCTACTAGCGACATCAATGCCCCACCACCAGCACTGGCGCAGGCATCATCAATATCTGGAGAATTGGGTGTATCAATAACCACAATAACAAGACTGTCCGGGGTTTCATACATATTGGACCACATTTCCCGTATCATGTTAATGGGTGCGTAAACCGCCGCTTCCCACGCTTTGCGCCATGTATCATCACGAATGGAACCGATGCGTCCCATCGGCAGATTACCGGAACAGCTTACAAAAACATTGGCATCACCACATGAAAGCGCCAATGCTTCTGCGTCTACCGCATTAGCAGGATTTGCAATATGGGTTTCAACCTCAACAGCGAATTCCTGTTTTATTTCGTTTGCTGTGCGTTCAAGCGAGCTTGCGCCGATACCACTTAAGCAAAGATCTGCTCCGGTTTGCGCTAGTGCCCGTGCGGCCGCAAGGCCAACCCCACCAGCCGCACCGGTTATAAGAGCTTTTTTCCCGCTTAATGGGCCGCCTAATGTTTTAGTAAGTATTTCATCGTTCATAGTTTGCTATTCTTTTGCTTTTGATTTATCCGGGCAATTATCCGGCATAAGTATGGTTGGGCCAAGTTTTGTTTCGGAGCTATTTTTTGGATGGTCACGGGTGTAATGCAGGCCACGGCTTTCTTTTCGTAATTGGGCTGAGCGAACAATAAGTTCGGCGCAAACGCTCATGTTTCTTAGCTCCAATAAATCGCCACTTACCCGAAAATTTCCATAATAATCATGGGCTTCTGATTGCAGCATATCAATTCGAGTTTTTGCACGCTCAAGGCGCTTGTCGGTTCTAACAATACCAACATAATCCCACATGAAATTTCTTAATTCATCCCAATTATGGGAAATTACAATTTCCTCATCCGAATCTGTTACCCGGCTTTCATCCCACGGTGGGGGCAGGGATACTTTTTCTACATTAGCAATATTTGTTTTAATATCATTTGCAGCAGCGCTTGAATAAACAAGACATTCTAAAAGTGAATTTGATGCCATGCGGTTGGCCCCATGCAATCCGGTATAGGTAACCTCGCCAATTGCATATAGGCCATCAATGTCAGTGTGGCCATTTTTATCCACCACAATCCCGCCGCAGGTATAATGGGCGGCCGGAACAACGGGCAAAGGTTCTTTGGTCATGTCAAAACCAAAACCAAGACATTTTGCGTATATTGTGGGGAAATGTTCTTGAATAAAATCTGCACCTTTGTGGCTGATATCGATATAGACGAAATCATGGCCGTGGCGTTTCATTTCATAATCTATGGCGCGAGCCACAATGTCGCGCGGGGCTAGTTCTTCGCGTTCATCGAATTTATGCATGAAGCGTTCACCATTAGGTAGCGTTAACGCGCCACCTTCGCCACGTACGGCTTCGGAAATAAGAAAAGATTTTGCCTTGGGGTGATAAAGGCAGGTTGGATGAAACTGGGTGAACTCCATATTGCCAACCCGGCATCCGGCACGCCAAGCCATGGCAATGCCATCACCCGTGGCAACATCGGGGTTTGAAGTATAAAGATAAACTTTGCTCACCCCACCAGTTGCCAACACCACAAACGGTGCGGCAAACGAAACTACTTTATCGATGTCGGTGTTTAACGCATACAGCCCGGTAACACGTTTTGTGCCAGTTTCTTTATTCTTTTCACAGTAAAGATCAATCGCATTGTGATTTTCAAAAATTGTAATATTGGGGTTGGCGCGAACGCGATCTTCTAGCGTTTTTTCAATTGCCTTGCCGGTGGCATCTGCTGCGTGGACGACCCGACGGTGGCTGTGGCCGCCTTCGCGGGTAAGGTGTAACTCATCTCCTTCGCGGGTAAACTCAACCCCGTACCCGGTTAGTTTTTCAATGGCCGCACGCCCGCTTTCGACCACAAAGCGCACCACATCTTCGTCGCAAAGCCCGGCCCCAGCATCAATGGTGTCTGCAATGTGTGATTGGACGCTATCGTGTTCGTCCAGCACGGCGGCAATTCCGCCTTGGGCGTAGTAGGTATTGCTTTCATGCAGGCTGCTTTTTGTAACTACCGCAACGCGGGCGAAGCCGGCCATTTCCAGCGCGAGATTTAGCCCGGAAGCCCCACTGCCGATTACCAGCACATCAAAAATGTTATCTGCATTATTCACATGGTGGTTATAGGGGTTTATGGATTTTAGTTCCAGTCCAGCCCAATATCTACCGCAGGCGCCGATTGGGTTAGACGGCCAATGGAAACACCATCGACCCCGGTATCGGCAATGGCGCGTACGGTTTCAAGATGTACCCCGCCGGAGGCCTCGGTCTTTGTCCGACCATTTATTAGCTTAACCGCCTGAGCAAGCTCATCCGGCTCCATGTTGTCCAGCAATATGGTGTCGGCCCCGGCATTAACTGCTTGTTCCACCTGTTCCATGGTGTCGCATTCAACCTCTATTGGTTTTAAGTCTTGTGCCTGCGCCGCCTTTATCGCAACTGCAATTCCACCGCATGCGGCAATGTGGTTATCTTTTATTAACACCGCATCATCAAGGCGCATACGGTGATTGGTTGCACCGCCAGTGCGGGTTGCGTATTTGGCAAGGTCGCGTAAACCGGGAATTGTTTTTCTGGTATCTAAAATAACTGCGTCGGCACCCTTTATGGCATCAACATATTCACGTGTTGTGGTTGCTATGCCGGAAAGGTGTTGCAATAGGTTAAGCGCGGTTCGCTCGCCCGCCAGTAATACCCGGGCTGGACCTTCGATGCGGGCTAAAATCGTTCCAGCATCAGCAATTTCGCCATCACTAATTTCTGCTTTCCATGTTATGTCGTCAGAAAGAGCAAAGAAAACTCGCCCGGCAATATTAATTCCCGCCACAACCATTTTTTCTCGTGCTGAAAATACGCCTGAAAAACGCGCATCTTCATCGATGGTGGCATACGAAGTTATATCGCCATCAAGACCAAGGTCTTCGTCCAACGCGTCTTGTATTATGCGCTCAACAACATTTTCATCAAGGCCATCAGGTATTGGTGGTTGCATTATTCAGCAGCCGCCGCAGATTTTGTCGCAGGTGGCGAAAGTTCAAGCATGCGTTCAAGCGGCTTTAACGCGGACACCCTTAAATCATCGTCTAGCTTGACGTAGGGCGCCTCGTTTACCATGCAAAGATAAAGTTTTTCCATGGTGTTTAACGCCATAAATGGACAATGCGAGCAATTACACGAACCATCAGCGCCAGGGGCGGGGTAAAATGTTTTTCCCGGTGCGTCTTTTTCCATTTGATGAATAATGTTCCGTTCAGTCGCAACAATAAATTCGTTTGATTTATTCTTGGCTACAAAATCAAGAATAGAACTGGTTGAACCAATATGGTCTGAAACTTCTAATATGGCTTCGGGGCATTCTGGGTGTGCCGCAACCAATGCACCGGGGTGAGAATCTTTTAATCTGGTTATTTCGCGCGCTGAAAATTGTTCATGGACAATGCAGGTTCCGGGCCAGAGAACCATATCGCGTCCGGTCTTGTGATTAAGATACGCACCAAGGTGGCGATCGGGTCCAAATATAATCGGCTGGTCTTTGGGCAATGAATTAATAGTGTATTCGGCATTGGATGAGGTAACGATGTAATCGGACATGGCCTTAACCTCGGCCGAGGAATTAATATAATTAACGGCAATGTGGTTGGGATGTTGGGCTTTAAACGCGGCATAGGCATCCGGCTGACAGCTATCTTCAAGCGAACATCCGGCATTAGCATCCGGCAAAACAACTAATTTTTCAGTATTTAAAATACTTGCAACTTCGGCCATGAAGCGCACACCGCAAAAAACAATCATGTCGGCGTCGGTCTCGGCCGCCTTGCGCGAAAGATCCAGCGAGTCACCAACAAAATCGGCAATGTCTTGTATTTCACCTTCTTGGTAATAGTGCGCGAGTATTACCGCGTTCTTTTCGCGTTTGAGGCGGTTTATTTCGGTTTCTAGGTCGAGCAGGGGGTCAATATCTCGCTCGCCCATGAGACCTTGTGCAGGCTGGAATACGGTTTTAGATTTCATGTCTTTTTTATATCTCTTTTAGATGTGTGTATCATTGGCATTATAATTGCCGTGCATTCTACATCTTTGGAGATAAGCGCGAAAGCCCATCAGGGCAAGCCTAAAACTCTTGCATTTCTGCCAAAAACTTACAGAAAATTACAATAATTTAGGAATTTGCAGCGATAAGGGTAATTTTAGCGGATTAAACCGCCTTTTATAAGCAAACCTTCTGCACCGCGATTAACACGGCTTTTCAGGCGGGTATCGGTGGCAATCATTGCTACTTTTACACTGTCATTGGCACTATCGGTGGATTTAATCGGTGTGCGGGTTGCAACTTCTAGCTTCACCCCATCCGATAACCACCAAGTAAATTTGCAGGCACGCACACCATCGGTAATTCGTGCATTGCAGGAATTGGTCGAGGGCGTGCCGTGGCGTTCAGAAATTTCATATATAATTGCATCTTCATCAGTGTTTGAAAAAGTGTTGTCATAACGCATACGATAGGAAAAATTTTTCGGACCTTCTTCGCCATACCATGCGGTATAGATTGCGCCACCTTCTTTATAGGCAGCGCTAATTTTACCAGATGCGGTTACACCAACTATGCTATCGGGTCGTGATTTTTTTAAACTAGCCAAAGATGAGCCTAGTTTTATTTCGCCAAGCTGAAAACGTTGATTTTTGTTCTTGCTTATTTCTGTGAAAAATGTCGTAACCTCGCTTGTTACGGCAGTATAATTTATAACCATTAGGTACGTAGCAAGCATAATTATTGAAAACAAACAAAGCGCCATAAGAACTGACGTTTCGGCACTTTTCTTATCCTCATCACTGATAAAGATTTTTTCTTTTGAATTTGATTGCGTTCCCAACATGTCAGGTACTCTCTATTTTGTTTTTTTATTTAGTTTCTCGTTGCTGGTAATAAGCAACACTCGAATCATCTTATAAAAAATAATATATTTTTATGGAGGGTTTGGATGTGTCGACAATCACATCTGACGTACATTGCAAATGTGTTACAACTATTTGAATTATATCAATAATGTTCGGTTACTGATTTATGCACAATGGCTGAAAATGTTAATATTTTACTAATATTGAAATTAACAACCCTGCCAGCGTTCAACCAATCCGCTGTCGAGACCAATTTGATCCAATGCCCTGCCGACAGTATGACGAACAATGTCTTCGATGCTGTTTGGGTTTGTGTAAAATGCCGGAACTGGTGGAAATATAACGCATCCCATTTCAGCAGCCTTGGCCATAAGTTCAAGATGGCCTTTGTGTAATGGGGTTTCGCGCACCATCAATACTAGCGGCAGCCTTTCTTTCAGCATTACATCAGCCGAACGAAGAAGAAGATTATGCGCATAAGACCCGGCAATTCCAGAAAGAGTTTTTATGGAGCAGGGGGCGACAATCATTCCTTGTGCCCTAAATGATCCGCTTGCCGGTTTTGCACCAACGTCTTTTATATTATGAACCTCATCGGCAAGTTCGCGCACAGCATCTTGGCCTAGACCCATTTCATGCTTGAGGGTTAACTTTCCAGCCTCTGTTATTATGGCATGAGAGGGAACGTTCATTTCTTTCAATGCGTGCAAAATTTCCATGCCATAGACTGCGCCACTGGCACCGGATATGGCGACAATTACAGGGGACGTGGTCGTGACATCAGTGGAGGTGTTTGTTTTATGGTTCATGGGTTTGATAATACAGGGAAAATGCTTTGGCCACCATGCGTTTTAACGCAGGCAAATCCTGAATTGTTGTGTTATATAGATGGCGCTGTTTAAGTAAAAATCATCAACATTTTAGGGGCCCCATTAAAAATAGGGTGAAAATATAAAAATCATGACACCATCAGATATCTCCACCGAAAAAAAGGGCCCGTCTGTAAATATAGGACTTGTGATGCTTAATTTGATACTTGGCGCCGGATTGCTGTACAGCGTGGCAGTAGCTGCCGTGTTTTTGATGCAGCGCGATTTTATGTATTTCCCCGACCAATCACGGCCTGACCCCAGCGCCAGCGTTGCACCTGAAATGAAGGTTGTTAGTTATAAAACGTTTGATGGAGTTGAGTTGTCGTCTTGGTATGCGCCGCCTCGTGATGAAAGTTTTCCGGTTATTATGCATTTTCATGGAAATGCCGGAAACATTGGCAGTCGTGCAAGCAGAGCAAGAATGCTATTGGACAAAGGTTACGGCGTATTACTGGCGGAATACAGGGGTTATGGTGGAAATTCAGGAATGCCAGATGAGCCCAACTTGATGTTTGACGGCAAAGCAGCTGTAGATTTTCTTGCCAGCAAAGGAATACCCAGCACCCGTGTTGTTGCTTACGGTGAATCCTTAGGCTCGGGAATTGTAATCAGTCTTGCCATGGACGCCGCATTTGATGGCAAGCATTTTAAAGCAGTGGTGCTAGAGGCGCCTTTTTCTTCTGCGGTTGATGCTGGACGTGCGCATTATCCCTTTTTCCCCGTTGGTATTCTTATGAAGGACAGATTTGAATCTATTACACGCATTAGCGCCATACGTGCACCGCTTTTGATCATTCACGGCGATAAAGATGAGGTTATTCCCATAAGCCTTGGCAAAAAGCTTTTTTCGGCAGCACTTGAGCCAAAAGAATCCAAATGGATTTCTGGTGCCGGGCACAACAATCTTTATGAATTTGGTGCCGGAGATATAGTATTAGAATTTATAGAAAGGGTGTCTCGGGGCGATTCTTAAGCTACGTCTTAGGCCTTGAAATAGCTTAAATAGATCCTCAAAAAACGGTAAAAAACGGCCATTATTTGTTGGTATTTACTATTTTTACGATATAACTACCTGAGAACATTAAAAATATTATTATTATTTTTAATCATTCTACAATTGATTGTAGTCACCTTTTACTGCTATTTATGGTATATTAACCATAATAACGGCCCCATAAACGGGGCTGAATAGTTGTGTTTGCCCTAAAGCCTTGCAATAACGTCAGGGCTTAAGGGCTTAAGATAGTTTAGACAAAGGAAAACAGGGATTTAAATGGCAATATCAGCCAAATCCTTCTCTTCAATAAATAACAATCTGCCAAGCGGTCATGCGCCGTCTGGCGGGCGCAATATTGCGTCCGTATCTAGCCCCCAGGTTGAAGGGGTGTTAGCCAAGGGCGGGGTTGGTCCAGAAGAGAGTTTTGTTTTTCAAGACTTTACAGAGCAAGGTTTCCGCAAACGTCGTGATGACGAACCGGTTAAAAACACGGCTAGCAATTTTGAAGCTCCCAGCTCATCCTTTGCTTATCTCATTGGGCAAGAACAACAAGATGTCGAAAAAAGCAAAACACCACAGTATGGAACGGCTTCTTTTCGAAATATATTAGGCAGGGCCATATCGGCCTATGAAGGCACCGCAGAGGTCATAAGCGGTGCCATTAGCCCTAGAGGCAATTCATTTTCCCTCTCTTTGTAAAAGCCCTGTAATTCACTTGTGATTTTGATATCGGGTGGCAATCTTGCAAGAGGCGGGAAGTGGCGGCGCCGGAACCGTACTGGGCGGTGCGCTAGAATTTTAAACCACTGATATTGGCGCTGAATTTGTTAATCTTATTCTTTCTCGAAACGCATATAGCGCTAACCTCAAGGCGCTAAGTGCCGCCGAGGAAATGTCTGCCGCTCTTATTAGGCAGGTTGCTTGAATAATTAATTAGTTAATAAAACAAGTTAAGGTAGACCCGAAGGCCAATGTATTAGCCACTTTTGGTGGCCTTTTTTTGTGTCTACGGTTAATATTTGTTCACCACGAAGGTGGTATAATTTGCCGATTAATTGCAGATAATATCTTTCAGGGAAGAAAATGCCATTTATTGTTAATTCTACCTTTGATATTGCCTTTTGGTTTTCTGATCAGGCGTTGAATGAAAACGAATACCTTCAGCCGCAAAAACTGCATCGTTTGCTTTATTTGTCACAGGCACATTATGCGGTTGCGTTTGAGGGCAAAAAACTTATGCCGGCACTTTTTGTTGCTGACGAGCTTGGCCCCATAGAACCAACAATTTATCAGGCTTTTTCTCGCGGCCGCCCCGATGTTGATGTTGAGCTTTTTCTTCCCAATGATATTGAGATGTTTCTAGTAAGTATTTGGCGTCGTTATGGCCACCTTGATGCCAGTCGTCTAAATAAAATTACGTGTGATAATAACGCATATTCCATAGCCTTGAGAAAAGGCAAGCGGGTTGAGATCCCGCTAGAAGCAATGATTGCCGCGTATAAGGCAGCCCCAACCAAAGGCAATCCTACGGGCAACCCCATAGTCGGCAATAAGGTTTTGGTCACGCAAGACGGCGCACCGGTAACGGTCAAGGCGTGGGTTCCCGGAACAAAACCAACCAGCGAATAATTTATCTGTGAGTTATCTCTGGCCCCATTAGCGAATAGGGTAGCCATGTGGACATCGCCGGTATGTAAGTAACTAAAATTAGAAACACAAATAGAACTGCGACAAATGGTGCCGCCGCCTTCACCACTCGCATAAGGCTCATCCCTGTAATGCCCGATGTCACAAACAGGTTTAGGCCAATGGGTGGTGTAATCATTCCTATTTCCATGTTCACAACCATTATTATACCAAGATGAATTGGGTCTATGCCCAACTCCATAGCAATGGGGAACATAACCGGGGCAACAATCAATAGCAGGCCCGATGGCTCCATGAATTGCCCGCCTAAAAGCAAAAGCAGGTTGACGGCTATTAGGAATGTGAACCAGTTAAAGCCAACCCCAACCATCCAGTCGGTGATAATTTGTGGTATGCGTTCCGATGTTAATACGTGGGCAAAAAGAAGAGCATTCACCACAATAAACATCAGCA
Organism: uncultured Thalassospiraceae bacterium; assembly: GCA_965603095.1. Classification (GTDB taxonomy): domain Bacteria; phylum Pseudomonadota; class Alphaproteobacteria; order Rhodospirillales; family Magnetovibrionaceae; genus DAOVVL01. The sequence continues at coordinate 15,508 of CBFDBQ010000008.1, forward strand.
TGATTATTGTTTTAGAAGAATCAACCAGAACCTTGCGGGTGTCATCATGGACCATGGCCGGAAAAAAGCGGATACCAATGAGCGCCAGATTGCCCCCCCATACGGGTATGCCAGAAATAAATGCAAGCGGGTTGGCCATGCCTTTTTTATATGGATACCCAAATAATATTACTGCAACTGGAATAAGGCCAAACAAAGCACGGTCGGTAAATGTTGTTTCGCGCATAACAAAGAACGAAAGTATCATCCATACAAAATAAAATGAAACTGCGTAAACTGATGCCATAAACCCAACCTTGGTTTTTTTATTAGCATTTTCGGAAATCCATCTGATGTCTTTTAATGGCCCCATGTCGCGGTAAACAAACAGGGCAATGCCTGCGGCGTAAATTGATGCCACGGCGGCGGCCTCGGTCGGGGTGAACACCCCACCGTAAATACCGCCGATAATTATTATAATAAGAAACAGACCCCAGCCAGCATCTTTGCCACCTTCGACAAGCTCGGAAAAACCTTTCCATTCACCGGCGGGCAGGTTCTTAATTCTGGCAAATACATAAATAGCGGTCATTAACATTAATCCAGCGACTATGCCGGGAATAACGCCAGCTAAAAACATTCTTCCAACCGATACATCGGTAGCGGCGGCATAAACCACCATTACGATTGATGGTGGGATTAGAATGCCCAGAGTTCCGGCATTGGCGATTACACCAGCGGCAAAATCTTTGCTGTAACCAACTTGGCGCATACCGGCGATTGCTATGGTTCCGATGGCCACCACGGTTGCAGGGGATGAACCAGAAAGTGCAGCAAACAACATGCAGGCCAAAACACTGGCCATGGCTAAGCCACCACGAAAATGCCCCACGGTAGCTATGGCAAAGCGGATTATGCGCTTTGCCACACCGCCGGTTGACATAAACGATGATGCAAGTATGAAAAATGGAATTGCCAGCAAAGTATAATTTTGTGAAGCAGTAAATAATTGCAATGCCACCGATGAAATTGAATCAGTTGAGAAAAACGCAATTATTATAAGGCTGGAAAGGCCAAGCGAGACCGAAATTGGAACACCAAGAAACAGTAGTGTCATAACCAGCGCAAAAAGAATTAAAGATTCCATATTTTTATTACCTTAATCCCTTAGTGTATCTATGTTTTCTGCGACCAGGTCTTCGGCTTCGTGTCCGGCAATCATTAGTTCGCGCTCACCGCGCCATATTTGGATAAATGCTTGGGCACAGCGATAACTGAAAAGGGCCAATCCCAACGGTAGTATTATGTATGCAATCCAACGCTGGACACGCTCTTGCGTACCTAATAATTCTTGAATCCATTCGGGGTAACGCAGGTCATCAAGACCAATACCAATTTGGAAAAATTTGCTCCAATAAGCAATCGCACCGCCACGAGCCTGTTCGGCACCTAAATATTGCAACCAGTCGCCGGAAAGCAAAATTACACCGTAAAGAATTCCGCTAAAGGCACCAAATAGAGCAACTGGTTTAAATACTTTTTTTGGCAAAAGGCGAATAAGGGCATCAACCCCAAGGTGGGATTTGGTTTTAATGCCGTAGCTCATACCGAAAAGTATCAACCATGCAAAAAGTATGCGGGTGAATTCAAGCGCACCACCCCATCCGGTGTTAAAACCGTACCGGGCAATAACTTGTGCGAATGAAACCAGCGTCATTATGGCAAGAATGCTTGCAAGGATGTTTTCTTCGATGCGTAAAACCATATCGGGCTTTGCGCGCTCGATAAAAAATAATAGGACGAGAAATATCAGGATTGCAATTGTCAGTCCCATACTATCTATCCCATAAAATTAAATGATTATCTGATGTTAAGGCAATTCCGCCCGGATACGCAAATACCCGGGCGGAAAAACTTAAATGCCAATATTAGTTAGATGCAACTGCAGCGTCGATCACGTCTTGACCGATGTCTTTAGCAAATCTAACCCATACTGGTTTCATGGTATCAACCCACACTTGACGTTGTGCAGAGGTCAATTCACGAATTGTTCCACCGGACTTAAGAACGTTTGCCCGGTTCATGGCTTCCTTGTCTGCAACCTTAGCGTTGGAGGCAACTGTTACCTCGTTAGCAATTTTTAGGAACTGATCGCGTGTTTTGCCAGGAAGGCCATCAAGCCATTCTTTTGATGTAACGAACAGATAAGCCAAAACCTGGTGATTGGTTTCGGTTACACCGTCTTGAACTTCAAAGAATTTTTTGGTGTAGATGTTTGACCAAGAGTTTTCCTGACCGTCAACAACACCGGTTTGTAGGGCACCATAAACTTCTTTAAAGGCAAGTTTCTGTGCTGAACCACCCAAGGCTTCGATCATGGCAACCGCCACGTCAGATGTCTGTGCGCGGAACTTAAGGCCATTACCATCAGATGGTTTAATAAGTGGTTTTTTGGCAGTGAATTGCTTCATGCCCGAGAACCAGTAACCAAGCCCCTGATAGCCGCTACCTGATACAGCGCCAAGCAGTTTCTGTCCGTGCTTTCCGTTAGTGAATTTATCGAAAGCAGTTTTATCGGTAAACATGAATGGCAAATCAAATACGCGGTATTTAAGTGTGTATGCCTCAAACTTTGAAAGCGAAGGAGCGGCCAGTTGAACATCGCCCAGCAACAATGCTTCCATAACCTTGTCATCATCATAAAGGGTAGAGTTAGGGAACACTTCCATGCAGGCAGTGCCGTTCATTTCTTTATTAACCCGGTTGGCCAAAAGAGTAGAGGCATCACCCTTGGGGTGGCCAGTGGCGGCAACAACGTGTGAGAATTTAATAACCATTTCGCCAGCATCACATTCATTGGCCGAAGCGGTTGTGGCGGTTACAGCAGTTGCCGCAAATACACCTGCGGATATAGCCGCAATTTTCAGAAAACGCATAATTATTCCTCCGTATGTTCAGTTAAATAGTGTTTTTATGTAATTTGGTGTTTTGGGGAGATCCTGTGTATCCAAATTCCACATAGATATAGCCACATCTATATGAATAGGTAAATGACAAGATAAACAAGTAATAACAACATCACCCACATAACCATTAATCCAGCAGGGGCACTGCGGGCAAGGGCACCACGGGGGCCGTGGTGCTCAAAAAGAATGCTTATTATCCAGCCAACCGATTTACTACGAACGCGGGCAAAGGTGCCTATGGCATTGCCAATTATAACCGTCGCGGCCCTTTCAGCATCGGCGCCCAGTTTGCGATAAAACCAGTCCGTATCCAGCGTTATGGTCAACGTACGCTTCATTAGCGGTAGGGTTACAAAGAACGCCAAGCCTGAGAAAAGCAGTATTTGCAGCATTTCCATCACATGGGCATATGTATAGGGCTGGTACTCGGTAGGGAACGGCAGCATGGCATAAAGCGGTGCCGGGTACACGCCCAACGCAACACAAAGAAAGGCAAATACAATCATCGCCGCTTTCATGTTCCATGGTGGATCTTTGGGTCTAAGCCCGCTGTCTTTTTGGAAAAACACGAACCACGGGAATTTAATGCCAGCATGAAGGAATACCCCGGCGCTTGCCGCCATCATCCAGAACCAAGCAAAGCCCAGTCCCATATCGGCGGCGGCTTGGGTGGTCATGGATTTTGAAATAAACCCACTGGTCCACGGAAATGATGAAATAGCCAGCGCACCAATAATACCGCAAGTGGCGGTTATGGGCATGGATTGGAACAGCCCACCCAAATCAGTACATTTTCGCTTGCCCCCGGTCATATACATAACCGAACCGGCGCTCATTAATAATAATGCCTTATAAATAATGTGGGTGAATGCATGTGCGGCCGCGCCATTAATTGCCATTTCGGTGCCGATGCCCGCACCAACCAACATAAAACCAACCTGATTGATAATGGAGTATGAAAGAATTCTCCGCATATCGTTTTCTAGCAATGCGTAAATAATTCCATACATAATCATATAAGCCCCGACCCATATTAGAACCTCAGTTCCGGGGAAACCTTTTAGTAAAACAAATACAGCTGTTTTGGTGGTAAAGGCCGAAAGGAACACGGTGCCAGACCACGATGCTTCGGGGTAGGCATCGGGGAGCCACGATGAAAATGGTGGAGCCCCTGCATTAATAAGGAATCCTATCAACATCATCCATGTACCAAAACTACCCAGTTCCATGGTGGTAAATTCTATGGAGCCTGTATTAACCACATGGGCAACAACACCGGTCATTAATATGACGCCACCAAACAGGTGCATCATTATATAGCGCATAGAAGCTTTGTATGAGCTTTCTGTCATGGCCGACCAAATAACCATCGAAGAGCCAATCGCCATTAGTTCCCAGAAAATAAACATGGTTACAAGATCGCCAGCAAAGGCAACACCAATGGCGCTACCGGCATAAGAAAATGCCGCCGACATTTCCACAACCGATTTTTGGTTAAGGGCAAACAGGCCACCGACAAGTGCCATAAGCGCAAAAATTGTTGCAAATAATCTTGAAAGATTATCTCCTTCGACCAGTTCAAGTTGGAAATGAAGGAACGGTATTGTAAGCGATACCCCGTCGGGAACGGTTTGCACCAACCACAATGTAACAAGCGGCAATAAAATTATTAGCGATTGCCTTACTCGTTCAGAAACAAAGGGCAGGGCAAGCGCGCCAAGTATTAACACTAGTCCGGGTGGGAATATGGCGTCAGTCATAATAGTCATCCCCCCGTTTAATAATTAATCCCAGAACCTTGGCGCCGATTACCATAATTACGCAGGTAATAAATCCATACCAAGCAAAGAACCCCAATGTTCCTTCAATGCCAAAATAAACGTGGGGGTGGGCAAGCGTGCCTAACACCATAACCACCAACAATGCAATTCCACCTATCCACAATTTTTTGATGGTTTTAGGCCTAACTAGCCAGTGCATATCCTTTGGCTTTGATGGCGGAGTTATTTGCTTTGGTTTATCTGGCATTTAATTTCCTCCAATCATGGTGGCGGCCAGAGTTTTAGCAAGACCAAGCGGCACATCGGGGAAGAAAAACAATAAAACTGTACCAAGCGCGGTTAAGGACAGCGCAATTACCACCGCCATGGGGGCTTCGCCATGAGGGTGGCTTGGTTTTTCTTTTTCCGGTTTGAAAAAAGCTGAATAAACTATGGGCAAAAAATAAGCGGCATTTAAAAGGGTTGATAAAACAATTACACCAACGGCAAACATCTGCTGGGTTTCAAGAGCGCCCGATAAAATATACCACTTGGAGACAAACCCAGCCGTGGGTGGCAAGCCAATCATCGAAAGCGCGCCAATGGCAAAGGCAGCCATGGTGAACGGCATGCGTCTGCCAATTCCATCAAGTTGGCTTATCTCGGTTTTGTGGGCGGCGGTATAAATTGAACCAGCGGCAAAAAAGAGAGTTATCTTGCCAAATGCATGCGCCGCAATGTGTAACGCCGCACCCATAATTGAAATTGGTGCAAGTATGGCGGCGGCCAAAATAACATAAGAAAGCTGACTGATGGTTGAGTAGGCAAGGCGACGCTTAAGGTTGTCTTGCCTAAGGGCTATTATTGATGCGGCAATGATTGTGTAGCCAGAAATGTAAATTAACCAGTTATCGCTAGTTTCACCATTTAGCAAATCAATGCCAAATATATAAACAATAACTTTTACCACCGAAAACACCCCAGCTTTAACCACCGCAACAGCGTGGAGAAGAGCAGATACCGGTGTAGGCGCAACCATTGCGGCTGGTAGCCAGCGATGAAACGGCATTAGGGCGGCTTTACCTATGCCAAACATATAAAGGAACAGCAACACTCCGACTATTGCGCCTTCGGCTTTTCCTTCAAGGATACCACCGGGGGTAAATTCAAGCGTTCCGGCAATATTTAATGTCCACAACATACCCAAGAACAAAAACCCAATGGACGTTGCCATCAGTATGCCAAGATATACCCGCCCACCAGCGCATGCTTCAGGTTTGCCTGAATGGGTTACCAGCGGATAGGTCGAAAGGGTCAGGACTTCGTAAAATACGAACAGGGTCAGCATATTTCCGGCATAGGCAATGCCGATTGCGCTGGATATGGCGATAGTGAAACACAAATAAAATCTGGTTTGATTTTTTTCATTGTTGCCGCGCATATAACCGATTGAATATATGGAATTGATAATCCAAAGCCCGCTTGCGATTAGCGCAAATATTTGTCCCAGCGGTTCAACCGTAAAACGAATAGCAACGCCCGGCACCACATCAAATGCGGTTAGGGTGGGGGTGCCGCCTGACATTACTTCTGTGGTTAGGCCGCTCACAATCAGGAAAACAATACTTGATGTAACAAGCGTAACCGCTTCGCGTAGGTTGCGATTGCGTTCGCCCAATATAACAATTAATGCCCCAGCAATTAGCGGCAACAAGATGGCGGCCATAATAGCTTGTTGTGCATCAAGCATATTAATAACCCCCCATCAGGTGGCGTGCCGCAGATCCTGCCATATCCATGGTGTAGGTGGCATTAGCCCCAAACCAAATGGATGCCAGGGCTAGCGCCCATGTTGGAATTAGCATTGAAAGCGGAACTGCGCTTGGTTTTGGTGCATTTTCTGGGGCGGGTTTTAAATAGGCAATTTCAATCACGCGCCAGATATAAACTATCGCCAACAGCGATGATAATAATATTAATGCCGCCAACGGCCACATGTGGGCATCAAGGGCGGCGTTTACCAATGCCCACTTGGAAACGAAACCAACGGTTAACGGCACGCCAATAAGGCTAAGCCCACCAACCACAAATGCCGCCATAACCAACGGCATCCGTCTGCCCATACCGGCCATGTCGCTAACGGTTGTTACGCCTGCGGCAAATGCCATTGCGCCAACCGCCATAAATAGCGAACCCTTCATAAGGGCATGATTAAATATATGGATTATGCCACCGGTAAGGCCTGCCTCGGTTGCGATGGCAACGCCTAGAACCATATAGCCGATTTGAGCAATGGATGAATAGGCCAGCATGCGTTTAATATTTTGCTGCCAAATAGCCGCCAGACTGGCAATAAACATTGCCGCCAATGCCATGGCCAATAACACGGGTTGTATTTGAAATGTTTCAAACACATCAACTTTTCCAAACACGGTAAAGAAAATACGCATAAGAACATAAAGCGAAACCTTGGTCGCGGTTGCGGCAAGAAATACCGTAACCACTGATGGCGCAAATGCATAAGCACCGGGAAGCCACGTATGTAATGGAAATAGGGCAAGCTTTAATGAAATGCCGACCGTCAGGAACGCAAGCGCTACTAACACGGTTTTGGTATCGGCAACAGCTGGTAAGATGGTTGATAGATCGGCCATATTTAAGGTGCCGGTCATCATGTACATCATGCCAACGCCAATAATATAAAATGTTGCGCCGATGGTTCCCATAATTAGGTAATTAAAGGCGCTTGTTAATGCGCGCTTATCTTTGCCCAATGAAATAAGAACGTACGATGAAAGCGAAGATATTTCTAAAAATACAAAAAGATTAAATGCATCGCCCGTAATTACGATACCCAAAAGACCCGAAAGGCAAAGCAAAAACATGGCATAAAAAAGATAAATACGCTCAGACGGTATTTCTTTTTCAACACTTCTTTTGGCGTAAACAAGCGATAGCGCGCCAATAATAGAAACAACAAGAATTACCAACCCACCAACTTTATCAAGGGCATATTCAATGCCCCACGGTGCATCCCAACCGCCGATACGGTAATAAAGAACCTGATCTGAAACGGAAAGGTCGCTAACAAGTTTTATGGCAATGGCTAAAACAGATAATGCAACAGCCATGGAAACAGCCCAAGCAGCATTTGCATTCCTTAGCAATACACAAATAGGTGCCGCCATTAGCGGTATAATTACCAGCAGTATCAAAAATATGTTTGCTTGCTCAACCATCAAGGTTTGCCCTCGCTGGCATCAAGGGCATTGTCTTGTTCGTTAATTTCGCCTTCTTCGATTGTACCGTAGGCGCGGTTTATGCGAACAATAAGCGCAAGCGCAAGCGCCGTTGTGGCAACGCCAACAACAATGGCGGTGAGAATAAGAACATGGGGTAGGGGGTTGGAATACACATCAATACTATCATCGAGTATTGGTGCGGTTCCACCTTTGACCTTGCCCATGGAAATATAAAAAACAAATACAGCAACCTGAAAAATATTCAGACCAACAATTTTTTTGACAAGATTTCCTTGGGCTATGACGATGTAAAAACCAATCATCATCAACGCTATTGCAACCCAGTAATTTATCAGTCCAGAAAATGTATCGGCCATTTTACACTTCCTCTTCCGTATCTTCGTGGCCGTCTAGTGTTTGGGCGGCAAAGGTATAAAAAATGCTCATCATTGCGCCAGCAACGGTTATACCGACGCCAAATTCAACCAATAAAATTCCAAGGTGTTGTCCGGCAAGCGGGGTTGCGGCTAAGTAGTTGTAATCAAGAAACTCCCCTCCCAATAACATTGTCCAAACCCCAGTTCCGGCATAAAGCAACAGGCCCAAGGCAAGCATTGCCCGGGTCGCGCTTGCGGGTATTGTTCGTCTGGCATTGGCAATACCAAAAATAAGTCCATAAAGAATAAATGCGGCGGCAAAAATTACACCTGCTTGAAAGCCGCCACCCGGCCCAAAATCACCATGAAATTGCACATAAAGTGCAAATAATAATATAGGCGGTATTAGCAGTTTGGAAACTACGCGCAAAACTGACTTTTGGTGCATCATGTGATGTCGCCTCCATCATTAACTGCACCAGATTTTTTCTGCTTTTTTTTGCGCCGGCCAATAATAACAAGCACACCAATGGCCGCGGTAAACACCACCGCAGTTTCGCCAAGGGTGTCATGGCCGCGATAGCTTGCTAAAACAGATGTTACAATATTTGGCGGGCCGACTTCTGCCCCTGATTTTTCAATGTATCTGTTTGCAACATGGATATGGGCGGGCGCATTGGCATCGCCGTAATGGGGCATGTCTAGCGTTCCATAGACCAATATTCCGCCAGTAATCAAAACAAGCGCTAGCGGCCCGTAGGCTATTTTCTTAGGGGCTTTTTCTTTTGATTTTGTAAGCGCCAGTGTTCCCAGCATTAATACGGTGGAAATGCCCGCACCAACTGCTGCTTCGGTAAATGCAACATCAACCGCGTCCATAACCACATAAATAACCGCTGCAAAAAGAGAATAAATACCACTAAGCATAACCACGGCAAAAAGATCACGCAGCCAAAGCATAGAAATGGCAGTGGCGGTCATGAAAAAAAGAAGAGAAATTACTATCAAATCTTCGATGATTTTTTCTCCGTCTTTTTTACATCCGTGCTAAGCAATGGCTTAACCCCAGCATGTATGGTGGCCCGGGCCAGCGCATAGCACGTTGTTGGTGATGTAAAGAAAATGAATGCCAAAATAAGAAAAAGCTTTATTGCAACAATAACCGTTGGTGCGTGAAGCATTAGCCCAATTAAAATAAATCCGATACCCATGGTATCAACCACGCCGGCGCCGTGCATGCGGGTAAATACATCGGGCAGACGAACTAAGCCAATTGCTCCGGTGATGGTGAAAAAAACCCCCGCAATAATTAGCACCCAACTGGCAATTTCTATAAATGAACTCATATCCATTAGACGTCACCGTCTTCGTGGTCGCCAACCGGATAGCCAAGACCTTGAAACTGGACAAACTTGGTAACAGCAACGGTGCCAATAAAATTAATTAGCGCATACAGCAGTGCAATATCTAAAAATTCTGGACGCGTGGTCATAAATCCATAAACGGAAATAAGAACAACCGTTAACGTTCCGGCGGTATTTACCGCAAGTATGCGATCAAACACGGTTGGTCCGGCGAACGCACGAAACATTGCGAGTGCCATTGCTATTAAAATTCCAAGTGCTGCTGCGGCAAACATCATTTGGAGTTTTCCTCTTCAAATTCACCGGGTTCGTTGTGAAATGCAGCACAGCGAGCATTCATCTCGCCGCTTTCAACGCCTTCACGGGATCCCTTGGTAAGGGCGTGGACTTCAAAAGTGTTTCCTGCCTCGGCCGAAATGGTAACAGTTCCGGGCGTAAGGGTTATGGAGTTGGCATAAATAACCTGATCAAGTTCGCTTTTTTGCGAAGCAGGGGTCTTGAACACGCTTGGGCTTAACGGCTCACCAAAGCCAAGTATGGTTTTGGCCACACCCCAGTTGGCTATGGCAATTTCTTTGAAAAGCCACGGCCAATACATTATCACCCTTGGTGCGTGCTGAATTGGATGACCTTCGTGATCAACCACATCCATGCGGTGGGCAATATATACGGTTAGAACAACAGAAAAAACTCCAAACCCCAATAACAGGGGTTCAAAAAATCCAGACAGAGCCATCCACAGAACAGCCATTGCAAGACTTAGGGAAATCGCGTGCAGCAAAAAATGTGTCTCCGATAAAATTCAGGATAAATGCCTGAAATTACACCCCAAAAGACCACTGTTTCAGGCCATTTGACGACAATAGGTACCTCGCATCAAAGTGACAAGGAAGATTATGATGGTGTCGAGACGAACAAATATCTATCTTTAACACATTGAATTATAAACCTTTTTTGAATTGGCAAAAATATAGTGGTAAATGCCACAATTTGCCTTGGTAGCAGGTTATTATCGCCAACGATGAAGGGATTCGGTTTCAGGTTTGCATTAGTTTTTGTCGCAGTATTTGCGGCAATTTTTATGCTGGTTTGGACGTATCTGTCCATCACCTCAATGGCAGAGGCCGCCACCCTTGAAACACACCAACAAATACAATTTTCAACAACCTCAGTTGAAATAAATTCTTCCGGAAAAGTTCACAGTTTTGATGCTGAACTTGCTTTAAGTGCCGCGCAACATTCGCTCGGTCTTATGTTTCGCAAAGAGGTAGCGCCAAATTATGCAATGGTTTTTGATTTTGGCCATCTTCGCGAAGGGTCCATGTGGATGAAGAACACCTTTGTTTCGCTGGACATGCTGTTTGCAGATGAGGACCAAAAAATTATCTTCATCAAGGAAAATACCATCCCATTATCGGAAGATATAATTTCATCACCCGAGAAGATTCGTTACGTTTTAGAAGTGGCAGCTGGCACCGTACAAAGGCTAGGAATTGAAATTGGGGACAGCTTTACCCTGCGCGACAATGGATAATGAAAAATAGTTAATAATAACAATATGTTAGATGGGGTTGCCAAAAATAGCGCAAAAGCTTAGTTTTCGCTCCGTCGGGGAGTGGCGCAGTCTGGTAGCGCATTCGGTTTGGGACCGAAGGGTCGCAGGTTCGAATCCTGTCTCCCCGACCACTTCTCCCAAATAAATTTAAACTCAATGTAGGCTCTTTGGTTCCGTATCCATGCTTTTACCTTCGAAGATCGGGATAAAGCGGCTGATTATGTAATAGGTTACAAACGGCATGATGAAAATTATCGAGGCCGTTAGCAGACCTTCTTTGGCGAAGAATTCAAACTCATAATCAACAAAGCCGCGTTCGGACTTAGATATCAACTGCCCGCCAACTACTACGTTAAAGCGCATAACCAGAACCTGGAACACCAGCATTAAGCTACCAAGGTTTCCAAGATAGAGCAGGGATTTGTCTTTCATATCCAAAAGCGAGGCGATCCCCAGAACCAGTAACGGCCCAAGCGAGAGAACGCCCATTTGGCCCAGAACATAAGATTCATACAATGGCCCCATCAACAGTGGCTTAATAACGGCCCAATGCGCCCCTTGTTCGTAACTGACAAATGTTATTTCAAGAATTTCCAAGGCATAGTCAAGAATGAATGCCATCCATAATGTGATGATGAATTTTTTAACCATGACGTAGTCATAACTCTGGCCGCGGCGCCACATAATGAAGCTATACATCATAAACATCATCGCTATTCCGCTGACGATAGCCGAAGAAAGGAAAATAAACGGTTGCAGTGGCGTTGCCCACCAGGCAACTGCTTTTACCGAGCCAAAGACAAATCCGACATAGCCATGCAGCAGGCAAGCCCAGGGAATACCAATCCCAGCCAAGAACTTTGCAAACTTTTTATCAAAATTTGCGGATTCAGGATTGTAGGTGGTTATGCCCAAGCATAACACCTGCCAAAAATTTCGTGCGTATCCGGTAGCTTCATTGGCTTTTTCTATGAATACCTTGCGGTAGATAACCCAGATCTCAATCATCAATAAAACCAAATAGCTGGAATAAACATAACCGAAAATGCTCATTGCCGAGGTCGTGTGTGGTGTCATGTATATTTGGTAAAAGCGCTGCGGCTGGCCTAGATGAAACAGCAAAGGCACGGCAGCAAACATGCCGAAACTAAACGCTGCAATTAAAGCAAAGTTAGCAATCGGCTTGAATTCCTTGACCCCGAAAACATGATACATGGACGACAGCACAAAAGCACCAGCCACAAGCCCTGTAATGTAGGGGTAGATAACAATCATAATCGACCATGTAACGTGGGCGTTGTTGGGGTATATGTAATTTACCAGCGCATCGCCGGGAAGCCCAAACTGTTCCATCACACAACCTCCCTTGGCATACCTATGTAAAAACATGTCGGATCGGTGTGCATTTCAGGTTTTAAAACCATCCACTGATCGGCTTCGAATATTTTTGATACTTCGCTTTCCGCATCGTTGAGATCGCCAAAAAGCCTTGCTTTTTGTGGGCAAACGGTAACGCAGGCGGGGAGCAATCCTTTTTGTACCCGATGATAGCACCATGTGCATTTATCGGATTTATGCTCAACCGGGTTTATGAAGCGTGCACCATAGGGGCAGGCCTGAACGCAGTATCCGCAGCCCATGCAATAATCGCGGTCAACCAGAACAAACCCTTCCGGTGCTTTGAATGTTGCACCCACGGGGCAAACCTGAATGCAGGGCGGGTTGTGGCAGTGGTTGCACATTTTTGGAACCGTACGGCTGATTTTAATATTTTCTCTGAACTTTTTGTTCAGTTTGCCGAAACCTTCGAGCGCACCCTTGGGCGAATCCACGTAAACCCCATCAGCGTTTACCACGTAACGCTCAACCCAGGTGCGGAAGTAATCCTCCGGCACGCTATTTTCACGCTTGCAGGCACGCACGCAATTACCGCAACCGATGCATTTGTTGATATCTATAACGTAAGCATATTGGTGTTCCGACCCTTCGCCGGGGTGTGTGTTTATGTTGCGGGCATTAACGCCGGGGCCAAAAACCATAAGAACGGTAGCCGTTGCAGTTCCCGCCAGAAGATGCTGCAAGAATTCTCGCCGGGAATCCGGCTCGCTTGAATGTTCTTTTATTGTTAACTCTTTTGCGTCTTTCATTGTCTACCTCTGGTTTAGCTGGCTCCAATTACACGCTTCGAATAACTAAGGTGTCGGGTCGTGGGGGCTGTGGCACATGATGCAAACCATGTCCGGCTCCATTTCCTTGTGTTCCGGTATCTTTATTTTGTCGAATTGGGGGAAGTTTTTGGGCTTGTTAACGCGGGCTTCGTGGCAATTAAGACATTGCCAAGTGCTTTCGTCATCAACATGGGCATCGGCTATTTTAACGCCGTCTTTAGTATGGTCGGCGAGGGCACCGTGACATGATTCACACGATAGTGCTTGGTGTTTAAATTGCGAAAGTTCATCAACGGATTCTTGATGACATTCTACGCAAGAATCATTGCCGCCATAAGCAACCTCATAGCTTTCGTTAAGGGCAAGCGCATCGCCACGGTACCAATTTTCATAATCCCAGCTGGCTGGAACAAGCAACGATTTAATAATTAGAAAGGCTACAAGGGCAATACCAAGTACGGTTGCCAAACGGACAATGTGGGCCTTGGGACCTGGTTCTTTCATGGCAACCTGTTCCAGTCATGCTTAGGTAAAACCAATACATCCAGCAATTATGTGGATTTATTAAAGTGTTTTCAGGTATGCAATAATGTTGTCCCGCTCATCTTCTTTTTTAACTTTTATGACCATGGATTTGGCGCCAACGAATTTCTTGGGATTGGTTAGAAACTTATCAAGATTGTCATCGTCCCAAACCACTTCGGAACCCTTTAGTCCGGTATATTTGGCAAAATCGGTTGAAGCTGCTTTACGGCCAATTATCCCCGCCAACGATGGCCCATTTTTGTTTTTGCCGACTTCGGTGGAGTGGCAGGCTTTACATTTTTTCTTGAACAGTTCGGCGCCGGCTGCGGCATCGCCGGATGCTGTGGCAGGGCTTGAAACTAAGGCCATGGCAAACGCACCTAAAGCAGCAGTTAAAAACAAGTTTTTCATCTGATTTCTCCCCAAGTTTAAAAAAGGTCCTGACCAACTTTAAAAAAGATCCTGACCAATGAAATTAATCGTAATCCTAATATGGATGGCCCCTAAAGCATTGACCTAAGTCAAAAAAATTCATATTAGCAAAAAATAATTTATTCATCGGCTTTGCCCTTTCGGGCCAACCAGTGGGCCAATGCCGCACCACCCACCACATTTGTCGCCAATGGGACCTTGTTTAAATCACAAACCCGGTAAAAGGACGAGATATCGGGCTGGGATCCTCCCGTTGCCACAAGCGGGTCACGGAGAAAGAACACCGCCCTGATAACTCCCGTTGTGCACACAAGTCCGGCCAAGTGAACCTCTGCCCCCTGGCTGGTGGAATGAAGGCAGGAAACCTCAAGGCCAAGCTCTTTTTCAATTATTTCCCCGGTTTCCTTGGTTGATAGCAGGCGGTATGATTCAAAAACCTCTCGATTGGCTTTCATAAGCTTAATCAATTGGCCGGACATGGTGTCATGGGCGATGAGTATAAGAGATTTTGCCGCAGTCATAACTCGCCACTATTCATGTGTATCTCCATTTAATTTAAGGCGAGCAAGTTTATGAATTACACTTATTAATTATCTTGAGCTCCGCGATTTATCCAGCGCCTGATGAGGGTTTTTTCCCATCTAGTTAAATCTTTTCGCCCGTGGGGCATTTTTAGCTCTGGCCCGGCACGCCCTTCGATAAGAACCATTATGTTACTGAGGAATGCGTCTCCCGGTACAACAACTGCCCCATGCGACGTACCCTTCATAACCCCTTCGTAGCTTGTCAAATCAAGACCGCTAGATTGCTGGCCTGCACCACCTTTTGTATGGCATTCGGAGCAATGCTTATCAAGTATGGGGATTATTTCACCCTTGAACGATGGGCGTTCAGCTTGTGCATTGTTGGGAAATGCAGCGCCAACCAAAATGGCAACTAAAAAAATAGCGGCCATAGTGAGAAAATTGTGTTTAGATGCATTTTTCATGGGTACTCTCCATATTATTGAACGCCCTAACAGGCTTTATTATTAAATACCCTAACAGGTTGACATATTTTGAGATATTTATCAGCATTTTTCCCTGACTTCGGTCAATTACTGCACGTATATTATATACATAGAATGTATCAATTCATTTACATTGTAGGGATTATCAAATGACCAATTTTCATCGTTTATATTTTCATTACAGCGAATATCCACCCAGTATGCGAGTTTTGTTTACCGGCGCGTTGCTCGTGTTGGGGTTGGCATACATATTTGCCATGATCCAAACATACGTTTCCCATGCTGCCCGTGATGGAAGCCCGGGACTTTCGGTACAAGACCTTATAATTGCCTATAGCGGATCAAAAGAAGATTCCCGTCTCGAGTCCGCCTTAAAAGGCCCAATGATTGATATGGTAGACCCCAATGATTCGGCACGCATTACGTTGTGGATTCACGACGGTGCTTCTCGGGAAGGATACGATGAAACCGTTCAACCTATTTTGGAAGACAATTGCACCAGCTGTCACGATGGATCCAACCCGCACCTTCCAAACCTTGCCGATTTTGATGTAGTGCAAGACCTAGTTGCAGTTGATACCGGTGTTAGCATTTATACATTGGTGCGCGTTTCGCATATTCACCTGTTCGGGATTACGTTTATTTTCTTTATAATGGGCTTCATCTTTACCCACGCACTTATAAAACCCATTTGGCTTAAATGTCTTGTTACCGGCATTCCGTTTTTGGCCATCATCCTTGATATCGGGTCGTGGTACCTGACCAAGATACACCCTGGGTTCGCCTGGGTTGTTTATATTGGCGGTATATGCATGGCGTTTAGTTTTGCCTTTATGTGGATTACCAGCATGTATCAAATGTGGTTTATGCGCGCACCTAAGGATTTAGTTAGAGATGAAGAATAATAGTTTGGCTTAATTGTTTTATAAGTTGCGACATCTTCATCAACGTATAGGAGCAATAAATTATGAAAAATCTCTCTTTAGTAATTGCCACTTTTTTTGCTGCAGTGGCAATGTCTGCACCCGCAATGGCCAATGGTGACGGGGAAAAACTATTTAAGAAAAAATGCGCAAGCTGCCACACCTACAAGGACAACGGTAAGCATAGAATGGGACCCAACCTTTTTGGCATAATGGGACGCAAAGCCGGAACAGTCGCAGGTTACACAAGATATTCTGACGGCATGAAAGCATCGGGCGTTGTGTGGGACGAGGACTCAATGGACAAGCTTATGACCAATTCAACAAAGTTTGTTGAGGGTGGAAAAATGAAGGGCATCAAGATAAAGGATGCCGCTGACCGGGCAAATATAAGTGCCCACATAAAAACCCTAAAATAAGTGGCCTTAAGACCCTTACGAGACCTTTGCAGGCCCCGCCGAAATTAACTTTTCAGCGGGTCTGTAGGCATGCCAGTATGCACCTGATTTATTGTCAGCCCCGATGCTGATGTGTATTATGTTGTTAAATTAGATGAGAATCAGGAGATATATGTAAATGCAACATGCGGCACGTATTTATCGGCCAGCCAGAACAGCTATGCAGTCAGGCAAGGCCAAAACTGGCAATTGGGTTCTTGAGTTCGAGCCTACCGATGCTGTTTTGCCTGATCCGCTTATGGGTTGGGCTGGTTCCGGCGATACCCGCCAGCAAATTAAGCTAAGGTTTGCCAGCATGGACGAGGCAGTTTCATATGCTCGCGAAAATGATATTGACGCCGATGTGATAAAACCACATGAAGCAAAGCTTATTAAAAAGGCTTACTCAGATCGCTTTAGCTTTAGCCGGATAAGATAATCATCCATTTCCCAAATGCGCCCGTAGCTCAACTGGATAGAGCATCGGATTTCTAATCCGAAGGTTACAGGTTCGAGTCCTGTCGGGCGCACCATATTTTTCGCATGTGGGAAAAAGACCATAAGTCTTCCGAGTGGTTTTGTTTTATTTCAATCACATAGAAGTTTTGCGTGCCCGCATAAGTCTTCCAAGTCAGCATATCTATTGGCAGCGCTGCCTGAAAAGTTGAACAACCTTAAGATTTAATAGAATATAGAATTATTCGGGAAGATAGTATAAATGCATCTACGGGAAGTATATAGGGGAAGACATGTCAAAGCAGACCGCGCCCGATCTTAAAGAGTTATTTAAGCAGGCATCAGAAATTGCTCAGCAGGTTCCGGAGAGTATGCAAGAAGCTGCTTTTAATAGGGCTTTGGACCTGCTTACAGGAAGCGCCACTCTTAGTGATGAGGAGCAACAAGCACCCGCCAAGCGCAAGAATAAGGGGAAGTCAACCCAGCGCGCGAATGACAGCAAGGCGGATGAACCAATTGATGATCTGCTTTCGTCAATAAACTCAACCGCACACCCAGGAGTTGCAGCAGCGGGAAAAGTTCTGGATCGCTCGTTAATGGTGCTGCAAATCGCGCTAAGTGATCATGGCGTTGACGGTCTTTCTACTGGCCAGATTGCGAAAATCCTTGCTGATAAATTTCGAATTAGCACTACTGCTAATTCAGTAAATATGGCCCTGTCCAGCGCAACCGAATTTGTTGACAGAGTGCCGCATGGTCAAGGATTTTTATACAGAATAATGGCCCCCGGTGAAAAATATCTTGCCCATTTAGGAGATGGCGACAACGCAAATAAATCCGCCCCACCCAAGAGAAAGAGTGGGCGTAAAAAGGGCAGGTTAGTAAAAGAATTGCCCGCCAAAAAGAATGAATCGAAAAATAAAACTAAAGACACCAAGAAAAAGATAAATAAAAAAGCCAGCAAGACAACAACTAAAAAGGCTGGACAGGGGCCAAAGGCTGCAGTCATTAGTCTTATAGAGTCGGGTTTCTTTGCAAATGGGCGCACTGGCCCAGAAGTCCAAGCCCATTTAAAAAATAAGCGAGGATTGTCATTTGGCACAGATCCCTTGCGCATTACAATGCTGCGACTTGTGCGGGATGAAGATCTAGACAGGGACTTGAATGAAGATGGGCAGTATGAATACAAAACTCACAAGTCCTAGTCTCGAAAATGCGCTATCGTCAATCCCAGATTCTTTGCGCAAAAGACTAATAAAAAATTATTCTACCCTCAAGAGCCAATCGTTTGAGGGTAAGCATGATGCGATAGGCCATCAAGCGGGAAGGCTCGCGGAGGTTCTCCTTCGTGTACTGCAGCACATCCTTACCGGAACACATATTCCCTTAAATAAGGATATCGGTAATTTTAAAACTGAATCTGGTAAACTTGAATCCACACCAAAAACATCTGGCCCTGAAGGGTTGCGCATACTCATGCCACGCGCCTTGTTATTTTTATACACTTTACGTAACAAAAGAGATTTTGGTCATACCGGTGGTGAGGTTGAAGCAAACGAAATTGATTCCTTAACCGCAATGCGTATTGCTGATTGGTGCATGTCCGAATTGGTAAGAACGTGTCACAATGTTCCCATAGAGGATGCTCAGCTAATATGTGATGCTATAGCTGAGAGAATGCTTCCTGCTATGTGGGAAGTGCTTGGACGTAAAAGAATTCTCAATACATCGCTAACTTATAGAGACCAAACCCTTGTTCTTCTTTATTCTGAGATAGAAATCGGGGTTCCCACCGAAGATCTTATTGAGTGGACCGAGCACCCTAACCGCTTTAACTACCGCAGGGACGTTCTCGCCAAGCTTCATAGAGAAAGGCTTATTGAATGGGATAAAGAGCTGGAAATGGCAGTTATTTCTCCAACCGGAATAGATCAGGTGGAAAATATAATTTTTCCAATGATTAAATAACTCTACATATGCTTTATGGGGGAGTGTGTAGATTATTTAGAAAAATAAGGATACTTCTGGCACCCATTTTAAAAAAACCATCGCCGCTAACGTATAGATATCACAAAATATATCTATCAGGGCTGCTATTGCATTGTTTTTGCTTATTTTTATTCTTTATACCCCATAGGTCAACCCTTTCATAACGAGTCCATATGTAAGTTAGGCACACGGCACTGTGCGGTGTGCATTAATTAAATAAAGGATTACGTTATGAATATAGAAAATAAAAAAACACTCTCGGCAAACAACAGCTCTGCTCTGAACAAGCGGGACATGTCCTTATCTTACGATGATATGGACGTAGTGCTTTATGGAACTTGCGACAAGTTGAATGTTTCCATTGCCCGGCCTGATGGGTCGTCTAGTCAACATTACCTTTCCATGGTGGTGGATAAGGTTAGTGGGGAGATCATCGATTCATATAATTGCCCACATCCCTTATCAAATATAGAGCTGCTGGAGTATGTCACGGAGGTGGCCCGGAGGGTTGTCGGAACGACAGATGCAAATGTTGCCGTTCTGACCAATGTGCCGATGCTTATGGAGAACCGTGAGCTGGGCCAACATCTTGATGATATTGGCGTGAGGGTTTTTTATAAGGCGCTTCCTGCCGAGCCGGACTTTGGGAGGTTGTAAAAAATACTTGGAGACCCCAACGAGACCTCCAACAACCCCAAAGATAAGTTAAGGCGCTTGCGTCTTTTTCAGGAATTGTCTTTCTCAGGGAAATCTTGAAGGGCAGCTTATATAACAAACCATACGCTGGATTATAAAATAGGCCGACATTCTTTGTCGGTCTATTTTTTTAAATTAATTTCCCCCATTTTTAAAATTAGTATCCATATACCCGTTAAGGACGAATCATCAGTCCAATAAAAACAAAAATAACAGCTTGAGTTTAATGTAACAGGAGACCTGTCATGAACAAGCTGTCGAAACATCACATCATCGCCATAGGCTTTATTTCTGCCGCGGCAATACTCTCAAGCAAATCAAATAATCGCTACTGCATCGGTGATGCCATCCGTGAGGCCGCCGAGTGTTTGGCCGCTCTGGATGATGATTATGGTGAGGATCCTGAGCCAGACTGATGGAAAAAAAGCTAAGGGCTAAATAGACAAGATTAGCGTTATACCTTTTTTGTCTCCCTGAGATGTTTGAACACATATCCAAATTGAAGAAGGCATGTATTGAGTTTCCCGGCGTGGCGCCGGGGACTGCTGCCTATTAATTTAAGAGGATATTTTATTATGTTAACAAAACCGGTTAGAAACCCGATCAAAACCTCCCGAAAGAAATCCGGTGGTATTAAGCCACGAAAAGGATCCAAGGGCGGCATCGTTCCCAGCATCAAAATGAACCGCGCCATCCGGTGTGAGTCCAGCCTTGAAAGCAACCTTGCCCAAATCCTAGAGGTCAATCCTGATGTTATGGAATTCATGGAGCAACCCATGCGGGTTAAATACCAGCTGGATGAAATATTTCACACCTATACACCTGACTTCGGCGTCATTTTTAGGAACGGGCGCAAGGTTGCCTATGAGGTCAAGCCCAGCGAAAAGGCCATGAAGCACGGTAACGTCCGCAAATTAAGGGTTGTTAAGATCGTACTTGCAAGTATGGGTTGGGATTTAGAGGTCATAACCGAGCGCATCATCAGCCGACAGCCTCGACTGTTGAATGCGGAGTTGATCTTTCGTTATTCAAACCCTCCGTTGAATTTAACTGATCGTGACCGGGTAATGGCAGCGGTTAGTGAGGCAGCGCCGATAACGTTAGAGGAGGCCGCTAGAAACCTCGGTGGCGATAACTCCACCAATCTTTTGTGCACTGCCATTCGCGCCGGTATTATCGGGATGGATATGTCCACTCCCTTTTCTAATGACAGCCGTGTCTGGATTGCCGGTAAGCGTTTAAGGGTGGTCAGATGATTTGCGCTCAAAATACTCAGATCAGGTTTGATGTCAGGGTGGGGCAGTCAGCATTATTTGCTGGCGATCTCTATAGGGTTGATGAGGTTCAAGAAGAGCAAATAATCCTCAGAAATCAAAAAACCAAAGCCATCAAGGCAACCACTCACAAGGAGTTATTTTCGGAAATTCAGGACGGCAAACTGGTGCTGCGCCTGAATGAAGAAGATCTTGATGGCACACCTATAATCTTCAGGGGTAACCTCGAGAAGGACTTGTCTTGTTTCAGCGAGAGCAACCTGAAAGAGGCGAGGGACCGTTTGGCGTTCGTCGAGGCAGTTCTTGAGTATGGACCCAAGACCCCAAGAAATGAGCCCGTTGAATCCATTGTCGAGCGCATTACCGATGAAATCGGGTATCCGAGAAAACAAAACAAAAAAAAAGAAATGAAAGGACCGACCGCTAGAACCATTAGTGATTGGATCAAGCGATATAAAAGCGGTGGCCATAAGATACAGTCTCTAGTGCCCGGCCATAATGGCAAGGGCAATTGTACGGATCGCTTGCACAAGGTTCTGCGCAAACTAATGCGACAATGTCTCAGCGAGTATTACTTGCGCCGAGAGCAGCCGACCTATCAATCAGCTTTTGATTCCTTGCAGCCCTTACTTGACGAGTGGAACAGGGACCACCCATCAAATCCCATCAGCATGCCCAACATAAAAACGTTCTGTCGTGAGTTCAAGAAGCTTGACCCCTACGAAGTTGCCGTTGAACGGTATGGTCAGAAAAAAGCAGATGAGATGTTCGTGCCCGTGTTTAGGATGAAGGAATCTCTGCGTCCCATGGAGATGGTTCAGGTTGACCACACGCCCCTAGATTGCATGATAAAAATTCCCGGCATCGACATACCGGCACGCCCAACCCTTACTATATTAACTGATCAGTACAGCAGGATGGTCGTTGGTTTCTATATTAGCTTTTACACCAATGGCTATATTCCGATCATGATGGCAACTAGGAGCATGATCTGGAGCAAGGATGGGTATTACAAGAAGTACCCCCACCTGAAAAACGATTGGCCATGTATGGGGCCCTGCGAAAACTTTCTCTATGATAATGATTCAGGGATGACCTCAGAGGACGCCATGCGCGCATTTGAAGGAACCGATATCAAGGCAATTTATTGCGAAGTCGGTACCCCACAGCAAAAGGCCCATGTTGAAAGCCTGCTGGGCAAGATCAACAATAAGGCCAGCGAACTTCCAGGCAAGACTGGCAGAAACCCAATCGATCGCGGTGATTATGATTCCACAGCTAACGCCTCCTTAAGCATAGAGGACCTTGAAGAGTGGATTGTATCCATCCTCGTTGATGACCATCATGTGAGTTGGCATAGCGGCATTCGCTCCACCCCCCTGGATAAATGGAATGAAGGTATAAAGTCTTTTCCACTTAGGGCCCCATCCAAGTCATGGGATGGGGTTGAGGTTGCGACCGCGGTTTATTCAGACCATGAGCCCAAGGTTCAGACCAAGGGTGTTTACTGGAAATATGATTATTACAACAGTAACGAGCTTGCTATTTTGCGCAAGAATGCTGGCGGGGATATCAACGTAACCATCAAGTATGATCCCATGGACGTGGGGTTTGTCTGGGTTCTCGACAAAACCGAAAGCAATTGGCTCAAGGTTCAGGCGGTTGATACCAACCGGAACGCCATGACACTAATTGCATTGGAATTTCACTTAGAGAAAACGGCGAAGCCAGCCAACAATTCTGATGAAGCCGCCGAGGTCAGGCGTTCTCGCGCCGCAATCAAGAACCGGGTGGACCAGAAAAGACCAAAAAGTTCCAAGCAGGCAAAGAGACTTGCCCGCATGGAAGGAGTACGCATCAAGCAGCCGGCAGAATATGAAGCCGATGCAAAGTTGCTCCAGCCATCGCCTGAAGGGTTTGACGACATGATAACCGAGGAGGACGTTTCCTCTGCCCTGGATGAAGTGGATCCCGGCGACGACATCGTTGAGTCTGATGACTCCTGGGAGGGTGATGACGATATAGATCTTGATGAATGGGAAGACCAATACTGATTCGGTCAGAACCCCCTAAACGGATCCATATATTATCTATAGGCGGGACTGAACCCGTCCATGGGTGAAAAAAGGAAGTTAAACCATGGCCAAAGCCAGACATAACTCAACGATTTCAGATGCCGACATCTGTAAGGCTCAGGCAGACATACGAAGCCTTCGGGTCAAGGTCTCGCGCTCTACCAGCGCCCTTATGGACCTGACGGAATTTGCCCGCAATGAACAGCCCTGCGAGACCAAGGGGTGCCTAATGCTTTATGGCGATACGGGAACCGGCAAGACAACCGTACTTGGTGAGTTTATGGAAACGCAGGCCGATAAGGGGTGGCCACATGGGCGCGTGCTTAAAGTGGAGGTTCCCGGCTCGTGTAGCGTCAAGGGCCTTGCCATGAATATGCTGGAGGCTCTGGGTGACCCCGCATACCACAAGGGAACCGCCCTCGAGATGAAAAAACGTATCAATGATTTCCTGCCCGAGAAAGGGTGCAAGTTACTGTTGCTGGATGAGGCCCAGCAGCTGGTTGAAAACAAGGAAGCCAAGGCCGTCCGTGAAGTCGCCGACTTTATTAAGGAGGGACTCAACAACTGGGGTATATCCATCGTACTTGCAGGTCTTCCGGTGTTGAAAAAAATTGAACATGAAAACGAGCAGATCCAAAACCGTAAAGCAGACACCGTCATATTGACCAGATACAACTGGGACAATAAGACGGACCGCAACGATTTTCGCCTGATCATGCGCACCATCGATGGATTGCTGCCGTTCGGTCAATCATCACATCTTCACGGACCGATCAATGCCTGGTGCCTGATGACAGCCAGCGATGGAAACCTCAGGCGGTGCACCAAAATTATCAGCAAGTCCCTTAACATTGCCAACCGACGGGGGCTGAAACATCTGGACAGTGAGTGCCTGACGGATGCCTTCAACAAGCTGCGCGATGACAATGATGGCATTAATGACAATCCGTTCGAGCGCTTTTGCCATGATCCGTTAAAGGAGGGAAGAGAGTGAAGCTCATCATTAATAGAAGCCCAATTGCAGGCGAAAGTCTTGCGGGACACCTTCTCCGGCTAACCGAAATGAACCTATACGGCTCCCCTACCTGGATTACGGGTCTTGTTGGTGCGGATGGTGCCACCAGCTCCGGTCGCGCAATGCTTGCCAACTATGTTAGTGAGCTATCTGATCTGACCGGCACTTCAACCGTGACCCTTAGTCAGATGGGCTATGTCAGAAAAGCTGGCGAGCGAAACGTCGTCACCGCCTTTGGCGGCCAGCGCTTTATGCGATCTTTGATCAACCTGACTCACGCCAAGGTCTGTCCGGAATGTCTAAAGGAATCGCCACACATTCGTCAGGTATGGGAGCTGAAGTTTTTGCAGACGTGCCCCGATCACGGCATTAGGCTGGTGGGCCGTTGCCCAAGATGTGAAAAGCCTATCAGTTGGACGCGTTCAGTGGTTACTCACTGTAAATGTGGTGCCGATCTCAGGAAAGCGGAAGTAACTATTGCCAGTCCATCCGAAACCTTGATTGCCACCTTCATTGAACGCTCCGCAGGGGCTCAAGCTCCCCGTTTCCAGTCCAGCAATCCAGAAATAAAGCACATGACGTCGGTTCAGGGAGTTATGGAAATGGTAGCCCTTATTGGCTGGTCTCTTGGTATCAATGCACACCCAAGCGTTAAAAGCGTTCTTAGGCTGAAGACGGAAGAACAATCAGGACTCCTTGAATCTGCTGGCGCTATTTTCAATGATTGGCCGACCGCATGGCATAATGTTATTCGCACGCACATGAAAGAGAATGACGGGTTCGGTTACAGCAACATCTTCGGTCCATTTTATAGCCAGCTTTTTGCCACCGATAAAACATGCGATCCGGTACGGATACTGCGTGATGAGTTTGCACGTTACTGCACAATCAATGGCCTTGATTCCCGGGTTACTGGCATAGGAGATCCTACCGTCCATGAACACGGAACCGGGCAGGGATATGTCTCCGCGCAAACCGCCATGAAGGAAATAAGGGTTGGGGAAAATATCCTGAGATGGTTGATCAAGGCTGGAAAACTCAGATCTGAATCTGTCACAACAAAACGGAGAAAAATACAACGGATCAACAGGGGCGATATCCCTAAGGCCCGGGCATACCTAGATTCCCTGATTGGCACCAAGGAAGTCGCCGATAGACTCGAGGTTTCAAAGCACGAGGCGGCGGAATTATTTGTGAACGGTGCCATCAAAGCGGTAAGGGGGCCGACGATTGACGGGTATCGTAATTGGGTAGTTGAGTCTGAGGAAATCAATTTTTATATAAAATAAATAAGGGTTATCACAGGCTATTCGGTCCGGTGAGCCAACTAATTTTATTTTTGTTTAAGTAGGTACATTACCGTTGCGCGTAGTTGCGATGGGGCGATGGGCTTGCGCAGTAACGGCAAATCGTTGGCCTCGGCAATGGTGGAAATTTCATCACCGGTATCGCCGGAAATAAGTGCTCCGGGGATTGCTTTGCCCAACGTATTTCGCACGGAACCGATTGCCTTAACCCCATTATCATCACGTTCCAAACGGAAATCACTGATAATTGCATCAGGTACAATTTTTTCACTTTCAATTAATTTAACAGCATCTGTGGTAGAGGCGGCAACGTGAACGGTGCCTACCCACTGCGATGTAATGGCTAATAAGCCGTTGCGACTAAGCTCGTCATCATCAATTATCAGCAACCCAGCATCAATTTTTTCGGTTGATGCTATGGGCTCGAATGCCTGTTGATTTTTTCCTTCAATGCCAAAGGGAACCTCAACTATGAATCCGCTTCCGGCACCACCGCGGGAGATCACGCGCACATTGTGGCTGAGGGCTCGCGATAGGCTGTCAACAATGGCCAAACCCAGTCCTAGCCCGGTTGGATGGCCGCTACCGCCCTTGGTGGCTGCCCTGAAAAATTCTTCAAATATTTTTCCACTATGTTTTTCTTCAATTCCGCGACCGGTATCATGCACCTCAATCGACAGATTTTTTCCATGGTGGCGACAGCCAATTAAGATTGAACCACTATCTGTGTAACGGTAGGCATTGGATAAAAAATTTCTGATAATGCGTTCCAGCATATAGGGGTCGGTGTAAACGGTGGCTGATGATGACACCACTTTAAACCGCAAACCTTTATCTTTTGCTGTTGGGGCAAATTCCTTAACCAGCATTGAAAGTATATGTTGAATTGGAAAATTGATTTTTTCTGGCTGGGCCGCACCGCTTTCAAATTTTGAAATATCCAAAACCGCGTTAAGCATATCGCTCAGGGATTTTGCCGAACGTTCAATATTATTTAGCGAGTCCTTGGCGTCACTTGGCAATACTTTTTCCTGAAGTGAGTTGACAAACAAACGCAGCGCGTTCATGGGCTGGCGCAAATCGTGGCTGGCGGCGGCGATGAACATGGTCTTGTCGCGGCTAGCCTGTTCGGCTCGATCAATTTCATGTTGCAGCTTTTCAATCAGGTCGAGGTTTTCAAAGCGCAGTGATATGGATTTGAGTATGGATTTCTGGAATCGGAATCCATAGCCTATATTCGCCAACAGGGAAGCCAGAAGCAATATGGAAAGCGCCATAAAATCCGCGTCATCCTGTATGGCCGTTAGGATAACCAAGGGCAATGTGTTTGGAACGGCAAAAGCAACATAGGTTGGCATGTAGGCCGACCACGCCGATACGGAGCTGGCCAGCATGCCGAGGTTGATAACAATCAAAAAGATCGAGATCATCAAGCTGTTGGCATCAAAAAATAGCCACGGCACCACGCCCCAAATGCATCCCGAAACACCTGCCGAAAGCATGGCAATCTGGCGTAAGCCGTTCAGGTCCTTAGGGCTAATTTTCTTGTCGGCATCAAGTTTGGATCGCGAACGGATATAATGTGCGATACGCAACAGGGAAAAAGCGATAAACCCAACCCACCAAACAATAACCGTTGTAGAAGGGTCGTAAGACCATAAAACACCAAGCATGATGATTGAAATCAGGATGGAACCGCCGACAACGGAGGGAAACTGGCCATAAAGAATACGAATACGCTCCATCAACTCATCGTGGGTGTTGGCTTGTGATTCCACCATATCGCCAGTGGTCACCTGTTGCTGAGGGGGATTAGTCATTGTCATTTGTTTTTTTGTGCCTTGGCAATGGCGTAGGTGGCCTCGGTCCGGTTGGTTACGCCAAGAACTTTAAAAATTGCCGACAAGTGTCCGCGTACGGTATTTTCAGATAAACCCAACTGGTGAGCAATTACTTTGTTGGGCAAGCCCTGCGCCACCAGATCCATAACCTCGGCCTGACGATGGGTGATTGCCAAATCACCCTGGTATGAATTAGCTTTCTCCGGCGTGGCATTGTTGTTGTCGGGGTTAAGGGCTTCGGGCGGAACGTATATGCCACCGGCCAGCACTAATTGTATGGCCTTGATAATAACTTCGTTGCTGGATGATTTTGGTAAAAAACCAAGAGCGCCCAAATCAAGTGTATTTCGCATAATGGATGGGTCATCACTGGCCGAAAGAATAACAACTGGCAATATGGGGTAGCTGGTGCGTAAAAGCTTCAGCGCGTCAATGCCGTTTATATCGGGTAACTTTATATCCAGTAAAATCAAATCGGGTGATTGCCCTGATTTTAGTTTTTCTTTGCCCACCTGCCAGCTTTCAGCCTCAGCGCAGATGCATCCGCCATCTATCTGCTGCAGTATGGAACACACCCCTTGGCGAAATAGCGGATGGTCATCAATAATAAGAACGTTCATTTATCCCCAATCCCCTAATTGTGCGTTCATTATAAGATAAAATATGCATATTGGTAATTATATAAACATCAACGTTATTGCTACTTTTCGCGTAGCGCAAGTTCG
Organism: uncultured Thalassospiraceae bacterium; assembly: GCA_965603095.1. GTDB lineage: Bacteria > Pseudomonadota > Alphaproteobacteria > Rhodospirillales > Magnetovibrionaceae > DAOVVL01. Next base: position 43,623 of record CBFDBQ010000008.1, read on the forward strand.
CGCGCACGCAATATTGGTTTCATCAGATATTCCAAAACAGTTCGCTTACCCGTAAGGATATCCACCTGCGCCGTCATGCCAGCAATAATGGGAAGGGTTTCGCCGGTTTTGCTTTTTAGTTCGCTATCGGTCGTGCTAACCCGGATTAGGTAAAAATTTTTACCTTCTTCATCTGTTATGGTATCTGCGCTTATGTGATCTAACGTAGCCTCAAGTGCGCCATGAATTGTGTAATCGTAGGCTGAAATTTTAACCCGTGCCTGTTGGCCGGGGTGTAGCCCGGCGATATCTGCCGGTGGTATTTCAGCCTCAAGCAGCAACACATCGTTAACTGGTACGATTTCCATAATGCTCATGCCGGGTTGGATAATTCCACCAACAGTATTTATATAAATACGTTTTACTGTGCCGGTAACGGGAGAACGAATTTCAGTGCGGTTCACACGCTCACCGCCGGACGTCATGGTTTCCTTAATCGCATTTAATTTTACCGTTGTTTCATTAAGGTCTTTAAGTGCACGAGACCTGAATGCGGCCTTGGCTTCATGATATTTTTGTTCTGCTTCACGAAGGGCCGCCTCAGTTTTCGGCAAGCTTAGCTTAAGCCCGTTTAGCTTGCCTTCAAGTTCATTGAATGACCGTTCTAGCTGCAGCAGTTCCACCCTTGAGGTAATTCCTTGGTCAACCATTGGCCGGGTTATTTCAATTTCTTCGCGGGAAAGGGACAGGCTTTTGGTATTTTGTTCGATGCTGGATTTTGCTTCTTGAATTTCCTGTTCTTTTTGTAGCTTGCGCTCATTCAGAGCAGACAGGGCGGCGTTTAGTTCATTTATTCTGCTTTCAAACAGCGCCGTTTCGTTATTCGCTATATGTGGGGCAAGGCGGGATATCTCATCAGGAATTACAATATTCCGGCCTTTAATCTCCGCTTCAAGGCGGGCTTTAATGGCGCTTAGCCCAAGGTATTGTGCCCTGTCTTCGCCCAGCCTTGATGACGCCTCGGTATCATCAAGGCGCATCAATATTTGCCCGGCTTTGACTCCATCTCCTTCTCGTACAAGCATTTTAGAAAGAATACCGCCTTCTAGATTCTGTATAACCTGAATTTGACTGGACGGAATTACCTTGCCCGAACCGATGGTAATGCGGTCAATTTCAGCAACCGCACTCCACCATACGCAGACAACAAGAAATAATCCGATGGCGACAAGCATCATGTTGCCCGAAAGCGCCGGCCGTGCATTAGTTGCGGCGTCTAGGTCACGCATAAACACCGTGTCATTTCTGTTGCGGTCAGCTTTTACCGTGGCTGCTATAATACCTGCGTAGAGCGCCATAGATTCTGGGGAAAGGGCAATTTTTATTTTTGTTGCCCATATTTTTACCTTATGCGGAAAAGATTGTTGGGTAGACTTTACCCACTTGCGGGCCTCCGCATACATATCTTTAAACGAGGGTTCTTTTACCCAGGGGCGCAGA
>CBFDBQ010000009.1:0-44423 GCA_965603095.1 uncultured Thalassospiraceae bacterium
TGCAGGCCTTCTTTCCGAAGAAATGCTCACCGGTGGCGGTGGTTCCATGGCCGAAGATGGTGCCGCTGATCCCGAGGACGATATCGCCCTAGATAGCAAAGAATAATAAACTACCCTCACAGCCGCTTATCCCTTCTCCTATGGCTGTCAGGCCCCCCTTGTGCCCTCAAGGGGGGCCGTTTTGCTTGTGATCTTTAGCCCCTTCAGTCGGTGGACACTCCATTGAAAGGGCTGTAAAAGCAGATGTTTATATATTCAAGTAGGGCTAGCTAAAAACACATGCAAACAACCAATGATATCCGCAAAGCGTTTATGGATTTCTTCGTAGCCAATGGCCACGAAGAGGTAGATTCCAGCCCGCTGGTTCCCCACAATGACCCGACATTGATGTTTACCAATGCCGGAATGGTGCAGTTCAAGAACGTATTTACCGGGCTAGAAACAAGGCCATATAATCGCGCCGTTACTAGCCAAAAATGCGTTCGCGCCGGCGGCAAACATAACGACCTTGAAAATGTTGGCCATACCGCACGTCACCACACTTTTTTTGAAATGATGGGCAATTTCTCCTTTGGTGATTATTTTAAAGATGTTGCCATTGAGCTTGCATGGAACATGTTGACCAAAGAATTTGGCCTGCCCGCGGATAGACTTATTGCCACCGTCTATCATGATGACGATCAGGCATTTGATCTCTGGAAAAAAATCGCAGGCCTGCCTGATAAGCGCATTATCCGCATTTCCACCTCAGATAATTTTTGGTCCATGGGCGAAACCGGCCCTTGTGGCCCGTGTTCGGAAATATTTTATGACCATGGCGATAAAATTCTCGGTGGCCCACCCGGAAGCCCGGACGAAGATGGTGATCGGGTTGTCGAAATTTGGAACCTGGTCTTTATGCAGTATGACCAGTCAGCTCCTGGTGCAAGGACTGATTTACCCAAACCCTCAATCGATACCGGCATGGGGTTGGAACGATTAGCCGCCGTTATGCAGGGCACCCATGATAATTATGACATAGATTTAATGCGCTCGCTTATTTTGGCATCAGCTGATGCTACTAATTCAGAACCCGATGGTGAGCACAAGATTTCGCATCGGGTAATCGCCGACCATTTGCGTTCGACCGCGTTTCTTATTGCCGATGGGGTTTTACCATCTAACGAAGGGCGCGGTTATGTTCTGCGCCGTATCATGCGCCGGGCCATGCGCCATGCCCATATGATTGGTGCAAGCGACCCTGTGATATATCGCCTAGTTTCATCGCTAGTTGCAAAAATGGGCGCGGCCTTTCCTGAGCTTGGTCGGGCCGAGGCATTAATAAGTGAAACCATAAAAATGGAAGAAGGCCGCTTTCAAAAAACCTTGGACCGTGGGTTAAAGCTATTAGATGAAGCCACCGATGGAATGGCAGACGGAAGCCAGCTTGATGGTGAAACCGCATTTAAACTTTATGATACCTACGGCTTTCCATTGGACCTGACCGAAGATGCATTAAAACCAAAATCCATCAGCGTCGACGAAGATGGATTTAATGCCGCCATGAAACGCCAAAAAATAGCCGCCCGTGCCGCATGGAAAGGTTCGGGCGAGGCCGCCACCGAAGAAGTATGGTTTGATGTTTTGGACGATGTTGGCGCAACAGAATTTCTTGGTTACGAGTTCGAGCAAGCCGAAGGCAAAATTGTTGCCATAATAAAAGACGGCGCGCGTGTAACCGAGGCCACCCGCGGTGATGAAGTTGCAATAATAACCAACCAAACCCCGTTTTACGGCGAAAGCGGCGGGCAAATGGGCGACATAGGTGAAATTAGTGGGGGTGAAATTAGCGGTGATGGGTTTTCTGTAAAAATAACCGATACCCAGAAAAAATTGGGCAAACTGCATGTTCATTTGGGAATAACTAATGGCGGGTCTATCAAGGTTGGCGATGATGTTATCTGCATGGTCAACCACGCACGGCGCTCAGAGCTTCGCGCAAATCATTCGGCAACTCATCTTTTGCACGCGGCCCTTCGCCTAGAACTGGGTGAGCATGTTATGCAAAAAGGCTCGCAAGTTTCGGGCGATAGATTGCGTTTTGATATAAGCCACCCAATGGGCGTGACGCCAGAACAAATTGCCGACGTTGAATTAATGGTCAACGGACAGGTTCGTGCCAATACCATGGTCGAAACCAAACTGATGACCCCGAGCGAGGCCCAAGCAAATGGTGCCATGGCGTTGTTTGGTGAAAAATATGGCGATGAAGTGCGTGTGGTTTCCATGGGCAATGAGCCCGAGCAGGGAGCAGATGGCCTAGGCAGCGGTTCTTTCTCGGTAGAGCTTTGTGGCGGCACCCACGTTAAGCGTACCGGCGACATTGGTTTGCTAAAAGTTGTTTCCGAAGGTGCGGTTGCATCCGGCGTAAGGCGGATTGAGGCCCTTACCGGCGCCGCTGCGGTTGAATATATGGAAGGCCAAGAAGAAACACTGGCCCGGGCCGCAGAATTTTTAAAAGCCAAACCCGCCGATGTACCGGAACGGGTTAGCCAGCTAATCGAAGACCGTAAAAAACTTGAGCGCGAAGTTACCGAGCTTAGAAAAAAACTAGCTTCCGGTGGCGGCGATGGCGGCGGCGAAACAAAAGATGTGGGCGGCATCGCCTATGCGGCAAAGATGTTGGGTGATATCCCGGCCAAAGAATTAAAAGGCATGGCGGACGATATAAAAAAACAAATCAAGTCCGGCGTTGTTGCCTTGGTCGCGGTATCCGATGGCAAGGCATCCTTGGTGGTTGGGGTTACCGATGATTTAACCGATAAATTAAACGCGGTTGAATTAGTCCGCCTTGGTTCCGAAGCCGTCGGCGGCAAAGGTGGTGGCGGCAGGCCGGATATGGCCCAAGCCGGCGGGCCAGACGGTGGCAAGGCCAGCGCAGCACTGGAAGCGATAGAAAAAGCTATCGGTACCTAAAGTTTATTGAAATTAGTTATTTAGCGCCCTACTTAGCGTCTACCGCAACCTGCATGCGTACGATAATATCGGGATCGCCCTCAATTTCACCGTTGTAACGCTTGGAACCTTTTTTAATCTGGTGAACCCAGTTCATTCCATCAATAACCTTGCCCCATATGGTATAGGCACCGTTAAGGTGGGGTGCCCGATCAAGCATTATAAAAAACTGTGAATCGGCACTGTTGATGTCTTGGGATCGCGCCGCACCAAGCGTTCCTTCTTCGAACGTTAGTTTATCTGAAAATTCCGCCGGAAGATTTTGCCCTGAGCCACCGGTTCCATCACCATCGGGGTCGCCGGTTTGCGCCATGAAGCCTTCTATTACGCGGTGGAATGTAAGCCCATCGTAAAATCCTTCGCGGGTCAATTCTTTGAACCGTGCCACATGCTTGGGCGCAACCTCCGAATATAATTCAATTGTTACCCGACCATCCTTGAGGTCAAGAAACAGGGTGTTTTCCGGGTCTTTTATTTCGGCTGAGACGGCTTCATCGGCCATGGTGAATGCTCCAATACAAATAGCGACAAGAAGTGCGGTGAATTTATTCATGTTATCCTCGGTTGGCCATAGCATAGCCATTGTGTGAAAAACAAATCAAGATTTTGGGTTAGATTATTTTTTTGTAGCAACTTAATCAAATAGCGCGTCAATTTCATCCTGAGAAATGGCTTTATTGCTAGGCAGGGCAGGGCCATGAAGAAGTTTTTCATCATCGGTTTTTGATGAAACTGCAATTTCCACTTTTTCTAATTCGTCCTTGCCCCATACTTCGGCAAGTGCGTTAACCCGGTCTTCAACATAAGTTAGCGAACGCGCAACCGTGGTAACGCGTTGACCGGTCAAATCTTGAAAACTACAAGCCTGAATTATATCCATGTCGTTTTCTGATAGTTTGTCCAGAACCGCGATTATTTTTGGATCGGTTATTTCTTTGCGTAAATCGCCTAACAGGTTTTCATTTTTTTCTGCACACTCCATTATGGTGTTGGATGCTTCGTCGGTGGTTCTAACCACGGCATCAAGCTGTTCGGACATTGTTTCGAACTGGTGCTCTTCATCCGCCGGGCGGGACATTTTAGCAATTTCTTCGCGTACGCGATTGATATAGCTAAGAAGCCCCACTAGCTCATTTCTGAGGGCTTCTTGGTTCTCCTTGTCCATTGGTGCAGTCATTTTTTGTCCATTTTATTTGGGGAAATTGCTGTAAACCCTTGTTTTAAGGGACTTTCCCATATTTAAATTCATTATGCCTTATAAGTATTGGCCACCCTTGCTTAAAAAAACCTTTTTTTCAAGGTTTTGAAGGATAAAAATCAAAATTTAAGCTGGCTTATCCGTTTTGACCATTACCACTGTTGCTTTCGGGGTCTTCGTCTTTTCCCTCTCTCAGCAGGGTTTTGATGGCTAGCGCATAAAGCTTTTGCTTATGCTCATCGGATAAATCATCCAATATTTTGGCCTTGGCGGTACGTACCTTCATGGCGTGTTGGATAAGTTCTTGGCGTTCGGGCGTCATTACGTCGCCAATGTTTGCACGCAGTTGTTGCATCTCTTTTTCTTTGGCGGTCATGCTAGCGGTTATTTTTCGCTCTTTGCTACGCTGGACAGCAGACTTGCGAGCTTTTTCATCTAAAAATAGCGACATGAATGCGTTTGAAAACTTGCCCATTTAACACTCCCAATGGCGTGATTCGTTACTTGCTATCCTACCCCACGGTTGTTGCTTGCGGCAAATCAGTGGTGTAAATGATGGTTATGACCAATATCTCATCAAACCATACCCCGGCCCAGTTGTTGAAGAATCTTTTTAACGTGGCCGTAAATGCCGCCAGCCCAAGCGGGACTTTGGCCAGTTTCCTGCCAGAAAAAAATCTCAAAAAAAATAGTGGCCGTATTGTGGTAATTGGTGCTGGAAAGGCAGCCGCGTCCATGGCGTCAGCCCTTGAAGATGCCCTTGAACAGGCATGGGGAGAAAAGGGCAAAGGCATGGATATCGATGGTCTTGTTGTCACCCCATACGCCCACGGTGTGCCAACCAAATGGATAGAGGTGGTTGAGGCCGCGCACCCTGTTCCCGACGATGAAGGCGAAGCAGTTGCCAAACGTTTGCTGACGCGCGTCTCAAACCTTTCCCATGAGGACATGGTGTTGTGCCTAATATCTGGTGGCGGTTCTGCATTAATGGCGTTGCCGGCTGATGGTCTTACACTTGCCGATAAGCGCGACATCAACACTAAACTTTTGAAATCTGGCGCCGCCATTGATGAGATGAATACGGTGCGCAAGCACCTTTCGGCCATAAAGGGTGGGCGCCTTGGCGTTCAGGCAAATCCAGCCCGCGTCGTTACCTTGGCCATTTCTGATGTTCCGGGTGATGATCCATCGGTAATAGCATCCGGTCCTACGGTTGCTGACCCAACAACTTACGGCGATGCCTTGGCCATATTGGATAAATATTCAATTAGCCCATCTAAAAATGTTGCTCGCGTTCTTGAAGAAGGAAAAGCCGGAAAAAGAGATGAAACCCCCAAACCCGGTGACGCCCGGTTAGAAGGATGCGAGGTGCATATAATTGCGACACCGGCGTTATCGCTTGCGGCGGCGGGCGAGGTTGCCCAAAAGGCAGGATATACCATAAAAATGCTGGGCGATAATATAGAGGGCGAGGCCCGTGAAATTGGCCGCCAACACGCGCGGCTGGCGATTGCGGCGGCAAATTCTGGCGATAAAAAAATTGCAATTATTTCCGGCGGGGAAACCACCGTCACCGTAAAGGGTAATGGCAGGGGTGGGCGTAACGCCGAATACCTGTTGGGGGTGGCAATTGAACTTGGTGGCCATCCGGATATTTATGCCATTGCCTGCGATAGCGATGGGATTGACGGCACCGAAGACAACGCCGGTGCGCTATGTGGCCCAAATACCTTGGCCCGGGCCAGATTAATCGGGCTGGATGCGCCAGCTATGCTGGCAAACAATGATGCCTATTCATTTTTTGAAAAATTGGGCGATCTTGTTATAACTGGTCCAACCCGCACTAATGTTAACGATTTTAGATGTATTCTTGTGGGATGATAAGCGCACGACAGGGAAATTATTTGTTTTAATTGATATAAAAAGGAAAAGTCTGGCGCAAAAACGACCGGGGCTTTATGTTCAAGGGCATGAGAAGAAATAGAAACGCAAAAATTATCGCAACATTGGGGCCCGGGCGGTCTTCTGAAGATGATATCGCCAATTTGTTTGAGGCAGGTGCCGATGTATTTAGGTTAAACTTTTCCCACGGCGTGCATGACGACCATAGGCGTCGTTATGAAACAATTCGTAAACTGGAAAGCAGGTTTTCTCGTCCCATTGGCATCCTAATGGATTTACAAGGGCCAAAGTTACGTGTGGGCGAGTTTGAGAATAAAAGGGTGATGCTTGAAACCGGTCAGCCATTTCGTCTTGAGCTAACCAATAACAAGGGCAATGAAACAATTGCCTCGTTACCGCACCCAGAAATTTTTGCAGCTTTGCGCCAAGACATGGATCTTTTAATAGATGATGGAAAAATCCGTCTTCGGGTTGAAAAAGCAGGCAAAGATTTTGCCGAAACCATAGTTATTAATGGCGGTGAAGTTTCAAACCACAAAGGCGTTAACGTTCCCAGTGCCGAACTGGCCCTTTCGGCAATGACTGAAAAAGATCATCACGATTTAAAAGTCGGACTTGAACTTGGTGTTGATTGGGTTGCTCTTTCTTTTGTTCAGCGTCCGGCTGACATTGAACAGGTGAAATCAATTGTAAAAGGCCGCGCCGGTGTAATGGCAAAGCTAGAAAAACCCAGCGCCATAGAATATTTGCACGATATTGTTGAACAGGCTGATGCAATTATGGTTGCCCGTGGTGACCTTGGGGTTGAGCTTCCGCCCGAAGATGTTCCGGTGCAACAAAAACGTATTATTAATTCATGTCGGCAATCGGGTAAGCCAGTTGTGGTTGCAACCCAGATGCTTGATTCAATGGTTCATTCACCAACCCCAACCCGGGCCGAAGCCTCTGACGTTGCCACCGCAATTTATGATGGCGCCGATGCGGTAATGCTTTCGGCTGAAACAGCCGTTGGTGATTTTCCAATTGAATCTGTTGCCATGATGGACCGTATTATTGGCAGGGTTGAACGCGACCATATTTATCGCAAAATGATTGATAATTCTCGCTCAATGCCCGATGCCACACCAGCTGATGCCATAAGTGCCGCCGCCCGCCAGGTTGCGGATACTATCTCAGCCCAAGCGATTGTTTCATTTTCATCTACTGGTTCGACCACCGAGCGAATTTCCCGCGAACGTCCGTCGGTACCTATTTTGGGTCTAACCCCAAATTTGCCCGTTGCCAGAAAACTTTCTCTTGTTTGGGGGGTTCATTCAATGCGAACCCGTGATGTGGACAGCTTTGGTGAAATGATGGGTAAATCTGTCAGGGTTTCAATTCGAGAAGAATTTGCCCTAAAGGGCGATACCATTGTCATTGTTGCCGGTATTCCATTTGGTAGCCCCGGTGGTACAAACATCGTACATATTGCCACCGTCGACTAATTTCTTTTCTACCATAAAATACGCTAAAGATTTATCCAGGACCTCCCGCCAATGCTTTATCAGCTATTTACAATTGTAGTCCCCGTATTTGTGTGTGCCTCAATTGGGTTTTTCTGGGCTAAATCAGGCCGTCACTACGACACCGAAATGGTTACTAGCTTGGTATCAACCATTGGGGTTCCGGCGCTGGTTCTATCAACGCTACTGACGGTGGATATAGATATTTCTGCCCTTGCCCAAATGGCAGGGGCTACCGTCGGGTTTTTAGTTTTAATGTCTATAGCAGGATTTATCTTGCTAAAATTTATGGGTTATTCGGTGCGGGCATTTTTACCTGCGTTGGTGTTTCCCAATACCGGTAATGTAGGCATTCCACTTTCCTTGTTTGCATTTGGCGCAGAAGGAATGGCGTTGGCGGTTGCATATTTTTCTGTTTGTATTGTTTTTCAGTTTACCGTTGGCGTTGCGGTTGCATCTGGTTCGGCTTCACCTAAATCATTATTACGGGTACCAACGCTGTATGCGGTGGCCTTGGCGATTTTTATTATAATAACCGGAATCAAGCTTCCCGAATGGGCAATTAATACCTTTGATTTGCTGGGTGGCTTTGCAATTCCATTGATGCTCATTACCCTTGGTATTTCTCTTGCTCGTTTGCAAATATCAACTTTTGGTAAAACTTTTCTTATATCGTCATTCCGCTTGCTAGTTGGCTTTGGTATTTCGATAGCATTGGCCGAAGCAATGGGATTAGAGGGCATCATGCGTGGCGTTCTAATTTTGCAATCAACACTGCCAGTGGCTGTTTTCAATTATCTTTTTGCCCAGAAATACAACACCGATCCAGAAACGGTGGCCGGTGCCGTTGTGCTTTCGACCGTAATGTCGTTTGCTACATTGCCATTACTGCTATGGTTTTTATTATAATATTTTTATTAACTCAAATGGGGTGAAGCATTGTTAAAGGTTCCCGCACGCGAACTTCTTGTTCTGTTTGTTTTGGCATTGATGTGGAGCCTATCATTTACCGTGATAAAGGTCGGGGTTGAATATGTCCCCCCTGTTACCCTTGCCGCACTAAGAATTATCATAGGGGCTTTTGTTTTGTGGGCCTGGATGCGCCTTAAGGGCGGAAGGCTTCATTTCAAACCACGTTTATGGTGGATGTTTTTTTTAATTGGCGTTTTTGGAAACGTTTTGCCGTTCATCCTTATTAACTGGGGTGAAATGAGAATCTCCAGTGGTTTGGCGGCAACGCTAATTTCGTTGATGCCGCTATCGGCATTGTTGCTGGGAAGCATCTTTTCAGATGAGATTCTGAACCTACGCCGCATCTTAGGAATTTTTTTGGGCCTTGGCGGGGTTGTTGTACTTATTGGCCCGGAAGAACTTATCACGCTGGGTGATGATATTTTCCCCCAATTGGCAGTGACGCTTGGTGCGGTTGGCTATGCAATTGCCGGAATACTTATACGCAAACTTCCCAGCGGTAATCGGCTAGAAAATGGAACGGGAATACTTATTTCCGCAAGCATAATAATGATTCCGGCTTCATTGTTGGTTGATGCGCCGTGGACGATTGAATATAACTGGAGCGCGGTTTTATCGTCGCTTTATTTAGGTATTTTCCCAACCGCGATAGCGACAATATTGCTGATTGAAGTAATAGCCAAGCGCGGCGTAACATTTTTATCGTTGAACAATTACTTGATACCGGCTTTAGGTGTTTTATGGGGCGTGCTATTTTTGGGCGAAAAAGTAACCCCAAGCACGCTAAGCGGACTTGGGGTGATACTTGTTGGTATTGCCATTGCCGGAATTGGACCGACAACTACAAAAGACGAACCAGAGAAATAATTTCCGTCAGGATTTATAATTACCTATAAAGCCCTTCAAGTTTCTCGCCGTATATTTCCTTAATTTTATGGCGGCGAACTTTAAGCGTAGGCGTCATTAGTTCGTTTTCAATTGTAAATCCTTCAGTAGCGATGATGAACTTTCTTACCTTTTCAACATTGGAAAGGTCGGTATTTACCCGGCCAATAGAATCAGAGATTGCTTTTCTTAAAAGATCATCATCAATAAGATCTGAAACGTCTTTGTCCGGGGCATTTTCTTTCCGCCAATCAGAGAACCATTCCGGGTCAGGCACAATCAGTCCAACCAGATGTGACTTTTTGTCACCATAAACCATGGCTTGGGCGATTTCCGGCTCAAGGGTTAAAAGGCCCTCAATTCTTTGCGGGGCAATGTTATCACCACCGGAATTGACGATAATATCTTTTTTACGGTCGGTGATTTGTATGTAGCCATCTTCATCAATAATTCCGATGTCGCCGGTATGTAGCCAACCATCAATTATTGTTTTATTAGTGGCCGCTTCGTTTCGCCAATAACCGTTCATCAGCAATTCACCACGAACAATTATTTCACCATCATCGGCTATGCGAACCTCGGTATTGAGAACAGGGGGGCCAACCGTGTGCATTTTAATATTTTTTGGAAGATTGGCACTGATAAGCGGCGCAGATTCAGTTTGGCCGTATCCTTGTAAAATTCTAACGCCCAAGGCATGAAAGAAAATACCAATTTCCGGATTAAGCGGTGCACCTCCGGAAATAAACGCTTTTAGCTTGCCACCAAAGCGAGCTTTGACCTTTTTTCGCACCAACTTGTCCAACAGCTTGTTCAGTATGCTCTCGCCAGCGCTCAGACTATTCGGGTCGTGGTATAGCTTGGTTCCAAGTTCCAGCGTTTTTCTGAATAGTTTTTCTTTTAATCCGCCTTGCTGTTCGATGCCGCGCATGATGCGTGAATGCATGCTTTCATAAAGTCGTGGAACCGATAAAATTATGGTTGGGTGGGCTTCGCCCATATTTTTTGCCAATGTTTCTACGCCTTCGGCGTAATAGATTTCTGCGCCAATGGATATGGGCAGGTGCATTCCACCAATATGTTCATAGGAATGCGAAAGCGGTAAAAAGCTAAGAAACACATTTTTTTCAAGACCAAGATCTTCAATAACGGCCTGGGCACCGTGGCAGTTATGCAGTAAAGCGCCATGACTTAGCATTACACCCTTTGGTGTTCCGCCGGTGCCGGAAGTATAAATTATGCAGGCGGTATCGGTGCGTTTAAGTTTTTTGGCCTCTTCAACTGGGTTTATATGTTCGTGCTGGCTACGCTTTACCGCCGCGTCCCATGTCATTACCTCAACATCAAGACTTTGTCTGATGTCTACCTGTTCCATGGTGATTGCAAATTTAGTGCTTTCAGAAAGATGGGCAGCGGAAAATGCTTTTTCGGCAAGCTTGGCGGTTGAAACAATCACGCCCAATGCTTCGCTATCTTCTAGAATATGTAAATGGTCATCGATCGTATTGGTGGTGTACGCTGGAACCGCAATACCGCCTGCGGCAATAATGGCCAATTCGGCAATGGCCCATTCCGGCCTGTTTTCAGATACGATTACAACGCGCTCACCGTTATTAATGCCAAGCGCCCTCAAGGCGCGGGTCATTTCGGTTACTTTGGCGGCAACTTCGCGCCAGGTGGTGGGTTTGTATTTGTCGTTAACCTTGTGCCACAGAAACGGTTTTTCCCCTCGATTTTCAACCTGAGCAAAAAACATATCAATCAGATTGGGTGTTTCCCTTACGTCCATTCCTGTTTCTCCCCTTATTTTTTTGTTTATTTGTAATTCTAATTGTAATTTTGGCCTTAAATCATTATCCAAACTAACAAGGATAAATGAATAGGAGCAATAATGTCGATATCGACAAAGCTAGAAAATCTCCCCAGATGGAACCTTGGCGATCTTTATGCCGATCCCCAAGACCCGGCGTTAGAAAATGACCTTGTTCTTGCTGACAAGCTGGCTGGTGATTTTCAGTCAGTTTATCAAAATAATCTAGCACAACTAGATAGTGAAAAATTTGGTCGCGCCATAAATGATTATGAAGCTATTTCCGAGCTGTTGCAAAAGGCTATCAGCTATGGACAGTTATTATTTACGGTAAATATGGATGATGGCGATATTTCGCGGTTTTATCAGACCTTGCAAGAGCGCATAACTGATATCTCCACTAAAACTTTGTTCTTTACCTTAGAAATAAATCGACTTTCCGACAAGGAAATCGAAAACATGTTGGCCGAGGGTGGCGATGGTGCGCGTTATCGGCCATGGATAAACGAAATACGTCTTTTTAAAAATCATCAGCTAAGTGATGAGCTGGAAATGTATATCCACGAGAAATCCGTAAGCGGCAAGGCCGCATGGGTCCGAGTATTTGAAGAAACATTTTCAGAAATGCGTTTTGATGTTGATGGGGAAAAACTAACCCAGTCAGATGTGCTTAATATGCTAAGCGATAAAGATGGAGTAAAGCGTAAATCGGCGGCGCTGGCATTTGGTAAAACCCTTTCAAAAAATATTCGCCTTCTTGCGCTTATTACAAACACCCTTGCCAAAGAAAAAGAAATTGATGACCGCTGGCGTAAATATTCGCGTCCAGTTTCAAGCCGCAACCTTGCAAATCAGGTTGAGGACGAAGTGGTTGATGCGCTGGTTTCTTCTGTTAGTACATCTTATGAAAGCCTGTCGCACCGATATTATAAATTGAAATCCAAATGGTTTGGCCTCGATGTGTTGGATTATTGGGATAGAAACGCGCCGCTTCCATTTGATGATGCCGAACTATTTTCGTGGGAGCAGGCACGCGATACTGTTCTTTCTGCTTACGAAGATTTTTCGCCTGAAATTGCAAAAATCGCTTCTAGTTTTTTTGAAAATAACTGGATAGATGCCTCCCCTGACGAAGGAAAAGATGCTGGTGCATATTCGCATCCGGTGGTGCCCAGTGCGCATCCATACATTTTGATGAACTTTCATGGAAAATCTCGCGACGTTATGACCCTTGCTCATGAACTTGGTCATGGGGTTCATCAGGTTTTGGCGGCAAAACAAGGCACGCTGATGTCCGATACTCCTCTTACCACTGCTGAAACCGCATCGGTGTTTGGTGAAATGCTCACATTTAGAAGCATGGTCGAAGGTGCAAGCGATCCATTAAAAAAACGGGTTTTATTGGCGGGCAAGGTCGAAGACATGCTCAACACCGTCATCAGACAGGTAGCATTTCATGAATTTGAAACCGTTGTTCATGCCGAGCGCAAATCAGGCGAACTTTCGGCGGAACGTCTATCGGAGATTTGGCTTGATGTTCAATCATCCAGCCTTGGCCCGGCTATTAAACTTGATAGCTCTTATGGTAATTTTTGGTCGTACATACCCCATTTCGTGCATACGCCGTTTTATGTTTATGCCTATGCCTTTGGCGATTGTTTGGTGAATTCGCTTTACGATGTCTATTTATCCAATCCCGATGGGTTTCAGGACAAATACATTGAAATGCTTTCATCTGGCGGAACTAGGCGTCACGGTGAGCTTTTGGCCCCATTTGGGCTGGATGCGGCAAATCCGGATTTCTGGAAGCGGGGCTTAAGCGTTGTAAGCGGCTTTATAGACCAACTTGAGGAAATGGAGCCTCCGGGCTGATTGGGGCTGATTAATGCCACGTATTTGACCCTATGAAGGGGCGATATGAGTGTGCTAATAATCAGTAACTGTATAAATATTAAAGGGTTAATCCGGAAATGAGTGATACTGGCCAACAGCCGGGACAGGGCGTAGGCGGCGATGGCACCATGAATGTGTCGCAGCGTTCCACCTCTGCGACCAAAGCCATCATTAAGTCGATGCTCGACCTTATGATGGGGCAAAAATTACTGACCCGGGAAAATCACACCCCAGAACTAGACGCGGCGGTTAAGGAGCTGGTGCGTGAAGTTGAAACTATTATCCGTACCAATCTTTTGAATTTTGGCAATCAGGTATCGGTACAAACAAAGGTATCTGCACCAGCCAGCGTTGTCGCACCAAAAGCTGAATCCGGCAACCGGACAAAATTTTTACTTCGTCTTATTGCTGGGCGTTTTTCGCACCTGTTTGCCAGCAAAGACGGCAATTCAATATTGCCACGCGAAATAGTAATGGCCTTTGATGATTATATGATCAAGCTTTTGGGTGAGGTCTTGTACGAAGAACTAAATGGCGAAGCGGGCGAGCTTCTTTCATGGTTTGACACCGATGATGATGATCTTATTTGGCGCGAAATTGGTGAAAGCGATAGACACAAACGTTTTGCCTATAACATCCTAATAAGGATTTTACTTAAATTTGAAAATTTTGATTGGGCGCGTAAAAATTTTATTTCTATTGTTAATAATTACACCGAAGCAAAATCGGGCTTTATGTTCGAAGACCAACATTTCCAGCTTTTATTTAATGCGTTGTTTTCAGAATTATTCAAAGCAATGTGGGATGATGATGAAATGGTCAAGCTAGACTTTATGTTTGGTGGCGGAACTGCAACCAAAATTGATACCATCCGCGAAGATTTTAAAGCCTACAAAAAAGAATGGCAAAAACGTCAAGCTGTCTCATCCTAGGTAGGGTCTTCAATTTTCTTGCCTTATTCAGCGGGAATTTTACAAGGAACATTACACACACTTTTCAGGCTTAACACCGGACCGTGCTTTACCGGAACAATTTGTATGGGGGCATAGCTGCCATCACGGGAAAGATAAAAATCAAACGCGGCACCAGCCCAGAATTTTTTATGGCGTTTTTTAAAACCGGCAATCGGGCGGGGCGTTATACGCATATGATAGGTGTTGTGTTTTGTATTGCCAACGGTTCGGGTGGCAAGCCCTAAATATTCGACATCAAAATCAAACCTTCTTCTGCCGTCAAAGCTTTTGATGGTAAAATGATCCGGTCCGCCTTTTAGGTGCTCCCCTATGCCAGAAAGGGACTGAACAATCGCGGTAAATGGATCGACCACGCTCAGCAGCATTTCATCTGATACCTTGTCCAGTTTTTCTGGGCCTTTATCTTTAGGATTCCATTTTTCTAATTTACCCGGAAGCGGTCTTGTCCCGGTGGTGGCCAGTGCCGGGTCTGTTTTTGCCCCATCGGCTTCATAAGGGAATAAAATCTCTACCCAGCGAAAATGCTTGCGATTGGAGTAATCGGTTCGGTATTTGGCGGGAAGGTATATTCCGCCATCCACCACCTTGCCGCCGCTTGATGCCTCAACTACCAAATTGGAGAAAAAGCGAGTAAATCCCTTGGTTTCCACTTTCAGGCGGTTATCGAACTTGTCGTCATGGCTTTGCATGGAAAGGGTTAAATCGGCCACATGTATCCCACCCCAATATGCCTCGTATAAAAGATGGGTGGCGCTATTTTCCCTATCATTTGCCGCTTTTGCCCAGCCTATGGCCATAAAGTTAAGCCCAACAGCCAATATAAGCATATGGAGCAATTGAAAAGCTTGGCGGGGCATGGGTTTGTTCATCATGGGGTGATAATAAAACAAAATACTGCCAATGGAACAAAAACGTATTTTTGTTAGATAAAATCCCCAAATATTTATAGATATTTATAGTGGGGCTTGTTAAGTGTTACTGATGGGGGCATAAAAAGTTCCCGAAATACAGCTATTTAGGCAAGCAGGAAAGAAGCATCTATAAAAATGAAAATTGCTATCCCCAAGGAATCTCACCCCGGCGAACTTCGCGTAGCAACGACGCCAGATATTGTTAAAAAGCTAATAAGCTTTGGTTTTGATGTAATAGTCGAAACTGGTGCCGGAAATGGCGCATCAATAACCGATGATGATTTCAAATCAGCCGGCGCAACTATTGCCAAAGATGTCGATGCGACACTTAAATCAGCAGACGTTGTGTTAAAGGTCGGTGCGCCAAGCGAAGAAGAATTAAAGAAAATTAAAAAAGGCGCAGTTGTTGTTGCTCATCTGGGAATTCTTGGTAATAAAAAAGATGCCGATAAATATGCCAAGGCAGGCATTACAACATTTGCCATGGAATTAATGCCGCGCATTTCACGCGCACAAAGCATGGATATACTTTCCAGCCAATCAAACCTTGCCGGTTACAAGGCAGTTCTTGATGCGGCAGGTGAATATGGTTCGGCCATGCCAATGATGATGACTGCCGCTGGAACAATTGCGCCCGCCAAAGTATTTATTATGGGTGTTGGTGTTGCCGGCCTGCAGGCCATTGCTACCGCAAAACGTTTAGGCGCAGTAGTAACCGCCACCGATGTTCGCCCAGCCACCCGTGAACAGGTTGAAAGCCTTGGCGGTAAATTCCTTACCGTTGACGAGGAAATGGAGCGCGAGGCAGAAACCGAAGGCGGTTACGCTAAGCAAATGCCCCCTGAATATTTTGAAAAACAAAAGCAAGTTGTGGCTGAACATATCAAAAAACAAGATATTGTTATTACCACCGCACTTATTCCTGGGCGCACTGCCCCGGTGCTTGTTACATCAGAAATGGTGGCTTCCATGCATACCGGTGCGGTTATTATTGATTTAGCGGTTGAAGCTGGCGGCAACGTCGAAGGCGCAAAATTAGGCAAAATTGTTGAAACCAAAAACGGCGTAAAAATTGTAGGCCACGAAAATGTTCCATCGCGCCTAGCCAGCGATGCCAGCAAACTGTTTGCCAAGAACTTGCTTAATTTCCTAAGCCCCCATGTGGATGAAGAAAAGAAAACAATCGAATTTGATTGGGAAGACGAAACCGTATCCGGCACCTGTATAACCCGCGATGGCAAGATCGTTCACCCAATGCTTACTGAGCAAAAAAACCCAGAAAAAAATAATGCGAAGGATGCTTGATATGAATGCGTCAGATATTGCAAGCCAATCAAAAGAACTAGCCGGTGATGCGGCAAGCCTAGCCCAGCAGGCAGGCGAATTAGCCGCCAATGCCGATGTATTAGTCGCCGCAGGAACAGGCGCCGGGGGCGAGCCATTTGTGTTTTTATTCACGGTTTTTGTTCTGGCGTGTTTTGTTGGCTATTACGTGGTGTGGTCGGTAACACCTGCACTACATTCACCGCTTATGGGCGTTACCAACGCCATTTCATCGGTAATCATTGTTGGCGCGCTTATCGCCGCTGGCCCTGCCGATATGAGCATTTCAAAAGTAATGGGTTTTGTTGCGGTAGCATTAGCCAGCGTGAACATTTTTGGTGGCTTTATCGTCACCCAGCGAATGCTGCAAATGTTCAAGAAAAAGCAAAAATAGGGAAACGCGAAAATGACATCATCAATGAGCGCGTTTGCGTACCTTATAGCTTCGGTCCTTTTCATTCTGGCCCTACGCGGCCTTAGCCATCCGGAAAGCGCTAGGCGCGGAAATATGTTTGGCATGGTCGGTATGGCGATAGCCATAATCACCACCCTTATTGACCCTGACGTGGTTGGTTACGATGTTATTTTTGCTGGTCTGATTGTTGGCGGGTCTATCGGCACAATTGTTGCCCTAAAAATTAAAATGACTGCTCTGCCGCAACTGGTGGCGGCGTTTCATTCGTTGGTGGGCTTGGCCGCTGTGCTGGTGGCCTCTGCCGCGTTATTTAATCCAACTGCCTATGGCTTGGGTGCGGTTGGGTCAATTCCGGCGGCTTCTCTGGTGGAAATGGGCTTGGGCACCGCAATTGGTGCAATTACTTTTTCAGGCTCGCTTATCGCCTTTGCCAAATTACAAGGCATCATGTCAGGCACGCCCATAACATTTATGGGCCAGCACAAACTAAATGCCACCCTTGGCATTGTTATGGCAATTTTGTTTTTCATGTTTGCCACCACTGAAAGCTATCAGGTGTTTTACGTTTTGGTGGCGTTGGCGTTTGCCCTTGGTTTTTTAATGATCATTCCCATTGGCGGGGCTGACATGCCGGTTGTGGTATCACTGCTTAATTCCTATTCCGGTTGGGCGGCGGCGGGCATTGGCTTTACCCTTGGCAACCCATTGTTGATTGTAACGGGTGCGCTGGTGGGCTCATCCGGTGCCATCCTTAGCTACATTATGTGCAAGGGCATGAACCGCTCTATCTTTAACGTACTGCTGGGCGGTTTCGGTGGCGATGCGGTGGTAGGCGGTGGTGCTGGTGGGCCGGGCGGTGATCGTTCGGTTAAATCTGGCTCGGCTGACGATGCGGCGTTCATTATGAAAAACGCATCAAAAGTTATTATTGTTCCGGGTTATGGCATGGCGGTGGCACAAGCCCAGCATGCCCTGCGTGAAATGGCTGATTTGTTAAAAGAAGAAGGCGTAGATGTTTCATACGCCATTCACCCGGTTGCCGGGCGCATGCCCGGGCATATGAATGTATTGCTAGCCGAAGCCAATGTTCCCTATGACGAAGTGTTTGAGCTAGAGGAAATAAACAACGAATTTTCAACAGCCGACGTTGCCTTTGTTATTGGTGCAAATGATGTAACCAACCCGGCGGCCAAGACCGACCCGACCAGCCCAATTTATGGCATGCCTATTTTGGATGTTGAAAAAGCAGGTACGGTTTTATTCATCAAGCGTTCAATGGCATCGGGTTATGCAGGTGTTGATAATGAACTGTTCTTCCGCGACAACACCATGATGCTGTTTGCCGATGCTAAAAAGATGACGGAACAGATAGTTCAGGCGCTTTAGTTTGTAAGAGCGCGCCATAAGGCACGGTGCCTCAATGGCCCATTAGAACAAGAGCGTGGCATAAGGCACGGCGACCACTTGGTCGCTTTTTGATGTAAGAGCGCCGCATAGGCGGCGGCGGCCATTTGGCCGCTATTGGAAATATGTCCAAAGAAAAACGCGTTTACGTATGTATAAACAAACGTGGTGGCAAGGCCTGTATTGGGCCAAAGTCGCGCGAGGTTTTTCGCGCCCTGCGCCAGCGCGCCCGTGAACGTGCCGAACAAGGCGGGGACCCGGTAGAGGTCGAACGTATTGTTTGCATGGGCTATTGTGGCCAAGGTCCCAACGTCAAAATTCACGGCGGGCGGTTTTTCCACGAGGTTGACCCCGATAAGGTTGATGAGATTTTGGATACGCTAACTTAAATTAAAGAACGTCGCATAAGCGACGGCGGCAGCTTTGCCGCTAGAGCACAAAGCTGTGCGCCGCACCGGATGGTGCGTTCTTAAAATTAATGCGGCGCTCTTTCAAATTATGGCACGCTCTTTAACGAAGAACTTGATCTATGTAATCGCGAGATTTGGCCATGAGCACTTTTTTAGTGTTTTTGTGTTTGTACATTTGCACGTCGGCGGCTGAGAAAAGCTTGTCTAGATCTTCGCTGTCGTCGGGCAGTACGGCACAACCGACGCTGGCACTGGCCTTTAGAATTGTGCCGTCAATATTGTATGGAGTGGCGCTTAAGGCTTTTTCAATTTTTTCGCCAATGGCATAAATGTGTTCGGCTGATTTAGGCTTAATCAATATGGCGGCAAATTCATCACCACCAATACGTGCCACAACATCACTGGACCGGGTTTCGTTGACTATCCGTTCAGAAATTTGTTGCAATAATTGATCTCCGACCTTGTGGCCGTATTTATCATTTACGTATTTAAACTTATCGACATCTATTACCAACAACCCAATCTTTTCATTGTCGCGTTTGGCCCGTTGCGAAGCTTGTTGTAACTGGGCGTCAAACAAACCTTTGTTGCCAAGCCCGGTTAGCGCATCGTGCAGGGCTTCTTTTTGCAATCCAACCTCACGAAGCTTTAAATACAAAGAATATGAAACGCATTTTGAAAGCTCAAATTCGGTGAAGCGTTCTTTGATTATATAATCCATTGCGCCTAGCGTCAGGGCTTCAAACGCGGCTTCTTTGCTGGCACGGGATGAAAGGATCACAAATGCGGTCAACGCGGTTGTGTTGTTAAGGGATTTAAGGATATCCAATCCGGCGGCGGAACCGTCTAAATCGTACCCAAGAAAGCATAATTCATAATAGTTTGTGTCGAGGTGCGACAATGCCGCCTTGGCGGTGGTAACGTGATCAACCTTGACGTCTTGTGGGCAGCACTTTTTGATCATCTTTTTCAGATGATCTGCATATGGCTGTTCACTTTCGGCAATTAGAAATCGCACCTAAGAATCCCTCAGCTTTTTTATTGGCCGTACGTTTATACGGCTATTAGTTGTAAGGCAGCCGCCAAATAATGGATCCATTCTGGATTATGCATCGAATCGGTGATTTGAGGCACAGTAAGCTTACCACCCAATATGCTGTTTTCACAATATAGCTAAAATGCACTATAATTTTTAAGAACGCCGCTGCTACTGCGGCGTTCTTAAAATTAACTCATTAAAAAACCCGCACTCTGAATGCAGAGGGCGGGTTTTTTTATAGATCGGGAACGGTCAGGCTTAGAAGCCTTCGCGTTCCAGGCGCTTGCGTTCCATCTTTCGTGCGCGCGATACGGCCTCGGCCTTTTCGCGTGCGCGTTTTTCAGACGGCTTTTCAAAGTGCTTGCGAAGCTTGAGTTCACGGAAAATACCTTCCCGTTGCATCTTCTTCTTCAAGACCTTCAGCGCTTGGTCAACGTTGTTATCGCGGACGACAACTTGCACGTTACCACTTCCTTTCAAGTTAGGGTTAAACCCCCGAAAGCCTTGCCTTCGAGGCGTTCCGCGCCTTAATCTAAATAAATCTTGGCACCAACGGAACGGCGCTGGGTGTAACACATCAAATTGCCCCTGTGAAGGGCTTTTGCCATAACCATTTAAAATATAAGGAAATTAGCACTTTATGGCCATTTTGAAGATAGCCCGCATGGGCCACCCGGCGCTCAGAACCCCGGCCGTGGCGGTTGAAGACCCCGCATCGCCCGAAATAAAGGCCCTAGTGGCCAATATGGTGGAAACCATGGATGATGCCGATGGTACCGGGCTGGCCGCCCCACAGGTGCATGTGGGCCTACGGGTGGTGGTTTTCTTTGTGGATGCGTCACGGGTCTCTGAGGAAGAGGAGTTGGAGGAGGGCGGCGGCATACCCCTGACCGTGCTTATTAATCCGGAAATAGAGCCATTATCCGAAGAAATGGAGCTGGGCTGGGAAGGCTGCCTTTCGGTGCCGGGAATGTCGGGCGAGGTGCCGCGTTATAGCCATATTCGCTACCGCGGCGTGGGCCTAGACGGAAAACCCTTTGAGCGCGAGGCTTCGGGGTTTCACGCCCGTGTGGTGCAACATGAATGTGACCATTTAGACGGAATACTGTATCCTGCTCGGGTGGTTGATATTAACAGGTTCGGTTTTACCGATGCCTTGGTGCATGGCATAAGCCGACCTGATGAAGGATCTGGCGAAGAGCCAGACGAAGAGCAATATGACGAATAAAAAATCTGATAAAAAATTAAGCCGTGATGAAATTAAAGACGCCATGGTACTGGCCGCCAGCCCCCATGTGGCATTTGACGGCTGGGGTATGGACGCCCTTGTTCGTGGCGCAGTAGACGCCGGTTTTGATGAAGCAACCGCCAAACGCATGTTTCCCCAAGGCGCGGTTGACGCCATTTGCCATTTTGCCAATTTATCTGACCGGGAAATGCTTAAAACAATGGATGGCGCGGATATTGAACTCATGCGTATTCGCGACCGGATAATTTTTGGCGTTCGCGCACGGCTCGAATTTCTCATTCCCCACCGCGAAGCAGTTCGCGCTGGGTTGGGTGTGCTGGCAAGCCCGGCTCATGGTGCGACCATGGCAAAGATTACCCATAATACGGTTGATGCCATATGGAACAAAGCGGGTGATAAATCCAACGATTTTAATTGGTACACTAAACGCGGGCTTTTAGGTGCGGTTTACGGGGCAACTGTTCTGTATTGGCTGGCCGATGAAAGCGATGGTTTTTCCGCCACTTGGGATTTTCTGGCCCGGCGCATAGATGGTGTTTTAAAAATTCCACCGATGAAAGCAAGGTTTGTAAAGGCGCTTGAAGATTTACCAAAACGATTTGGATTTTTTTCAAACCCCGCAGAACATGACGGAACACCAACATGACGGGGGCTATTTTTTCACCAGATAGCGTAGCAATGGAAGCACTGAGCGCTGGCAAGCCAGCAACCATGGCCGATCATTTCGCCGCGTGCTCACGCCTTGGGCGTTATCTTACGTTGGTCGATAGTGGGCGTTTTGTTATTTCCGATGATTTAATATCATCACGCATGCCACGCGAAGCAGTGGCGTTTGCATCTATTTGTTCCAAGGACGAGGTTGTGGCCCGGGCCGCACTTTTGCCACTGGGCCGTTTGGGTGCAGATAAATCTCGGCGTGGTGCTTACGAAGAACTATTTAACCTTATTGAATTGCAAGCCTTAAGCCCGCGTGTTCGTGCCGATGCCGAAGCAATGATAGAAGGTGGTTTCCGCGAAGCCCGCATACTGGAACTAGAAGCCAATCTGCATGATGAACTAAACCCGGCCCGCGCGCGTTATCGCAAGTTTTTAGAAACCGTAGCGCAATTGGTTAGTGGAAACATTTCCCAAGGATACTTTCTTGATGAATTTACCGATTTCACCAACACCGTTGCCGGGCGATTAGATTTTGGTATTTACAGCTTTTGCCTTGACCGTATTTTTTCGGCGCCCGCTATTCCCCTAAAGCTTAAAAAAACCTTGGTGGTTGAATTAATGGCCTTCCCACCCATAATCAGACGCGAACTTTTATCCAATATTTTGGCGGGGGCTACTACGATGATTGAACTGTGTGCATTTACCCGCCATGCAATGGCTTTGCACCTTAAAAAAGAACGGGTGTTAGAAGTTGAATTGTTAGAAGCCGTAAAAATGAAACGCCTAAGCACCAGCGATATTGAAATAAGCCTCAAAGGCCAAAGCCAAAGTGCGGCTTTTGCCTCTGGTCAGGCTTAGGGCCAAGCTTAATTTATTAAACTTTAGGCCCGCTTCCTTTTTTATATAATTTATTTACGTGGCCCATCTTGCGCCCGGCCCGCGCTTCGGCCTTGCCATATAGGTGCAGTTTGTTTTCAGGATCGGCTATAATTTTTTCCCAATCATCCGCGTCATCGCCAATAAGGTTTTTCATTACCGCATCCGAATGACGCTCGGTACTGCCCAAATTAATTCCACAAACGGCGCGAACAAATTGTTCAAACTGGCTTGTGTTGCATCCATCTTGGGTCCAATGGCCGGAATTGTGTGGCCGGGGCGCCATTTCGTTTACTAAAATATCGCCATTTTCGGTGATGAACATCTCCACCGCTAGCAATCCAACAATATCCATTTTGGTTGCCATTTTTTCAGCGGTTTCGATTGCCACGGCCTGTAATTCATCGCTTATGTTTGCCGGCACGATGGTTATGTCTAAAATGCCGTGGTCGTGGCGGTTTTCAGCCACATCAAAGCTTTTCATTGTTCCGTCAATGGAGCGGGCGCAAATAACCGAAACCTCTAACTTAAAATCTACAAACCCTTCTAAAATGGCCGCATCGGTTTCTAGTTCGGCCCATTTTTTATTTGCGTCATCACCTTGGTTAATGCGGACTTGGCCCTTGCCGTCATAACCTAGCCTAGTGGTTTTTAGTATGGCGGGCGTGCCAATATTTTCTATTGCCTGAATTAATTCATCTGCATTGTTTACCTCGGCCCAGGGTGCGGTTTTAATGCCCAGGCTTTCGGCAAAGGTTTTTTCTCTTATGCGGTCTTGGGCAATCTCAAGACACTGCCAGCCGGGACGAACAGGCTTAAGGCCAGCTAATATTTTAACGCTTTGGGCCGGCACATTTTCAAATTCAAAGGTTATCACATCGACGCCTGCGGCAAATTGTTTTAGTGCTCCCGCATCGTCATAGGGTGCAACAATAGTTTTGGCCGCAACTTGGGATGCGGGTGAATTTTGTTCTGGGGTGAATATGTGCGTTTGATAGCCAAGCTCTGCCGCCCCAACGGCTGTCATGCGCCCCAATTGACCACCACCAACAATACCAATGGTTGAGCCGGGGGGAATTACTGCCTGATTGTTCATATTAATTTAGTCCGATTAATCAGATGGCGTTTCGGCAACGGCGTCGGTTTGTGCCGCCCGCCATTTAGCCAATTCGCTCGCCACGGATGCATCGGAAAGAGCAATTACGCTGGCGGCTAAAAGTGCGGCATTTATTGCGCCGGCTTTTCCAATGGCCAATGTGCCAACCGGAACGCCAGCTGGCATTTGCGCGATGGAAAGAAGCGAGTCCATTCCTTTGAGCGCCTTGCTTTCTATGGGCACACCAAAAACAGGAAGCGTCGTCATGGAAGCGGTCATTCCGGGAAGGTGTGCGGCACCACCGGCGCCGGCAATTATTACTTTTATTCCACGTTCAGATGCGCTTTCGGCATATTCAGCCATGCGCTTGGGTGTGCGGTGGGCCGAGACGATTCGGGTCTCGAACGTCACCCCAAGCGCCTCTAGGGTATCAGCACAATTTTTCATGGTATCCCAGTCGGACTGGCTGCCCATGATAATTCCGATAACTGCCTTGGTATCAGACATTGCTTAAAAGCCTTCTTTGTTTCAAACGGTTAATTACTTGAGGTTTACTGGCCCCCAAGAGGAAAGGCGGCAATTATAGGGATAGCGGCCTCGCTGGCAAGGGCTGGTTATGGGGCCTAGAATATTGCCATTTTTTTAAATATTTGGCGGTTATGATACATTTTAAGCAGTGCTTTTAGTCAGGAAACTAGACCATGTCTGACGACCCAATTGGATCATATGCGCCAGTGCACTCGGTTTCCCCCGAACGCGACAGAAAAATGCCGCGTCAAGAAAAGGTCTATGACCCCTCAACCCGAAAAAAAGGCGGTGATGGCGGTGGCGGTAGTGACGGCAAAAAGGAAAGTTTTGCTGGCGGCTCCGGCCACGAAGACATAAACGATGAAGTATCTATTTTGGGTATTCCCAAAGAAGAAATGAGCAAAAGCGTTACCGACGCCATAAATATTTTACTGGAAGAAATAAACTTTCTTAAAAGCGAGCTTGCAAAATCTCACGGCCATGAAGCCTATCTTGAAGAGCAGGTCGAAACCGATCTTAATTTGCACGTTTTAAGAAGGCGGGCTCTTACTTCAAAAATAATACATGCGGTTGGGCGGGTCGAAGAAGAAAACACACCCTATTCTTTTATTTTTATTACCATAAAAAATGCTCCGACTACGGGTAAAGAGTTTGGCCGAGACGCATACGATGAATTAATCAAACAGGCGGCTGGCGCGCTGCGCGAAGGGGTGGAGCCGGGCGACATTTTAGGTAGCCTCAGAAACCATGATTTTGGAATAATTTTACCCGGCAACACTGTTGGCGATGCTGAATTGAAAGCACAATCATTGATGCTTTCGCTGGGCGGCAGGAAGCTTGTGTGGAAAGGTAGCGCCCTTGATATAGATGCTCGGTATGGAATAACTGGAATTAATTCAGGCGATAATATTGAAAATATTTTAGAACGCTCATCAAACGACCAGCAGCGCAGGGCTTGAAGGGTTTAGGCGACATCTAAAAATGGAAGAGGTTTCTATATATCCTTGTCCTGAACATCCAGATCAAATTGCAATGCGGCTAGGTGTGCATACAGAGCGCTGGATTTTAATAATTCTGTATGGGTACCACTTGCTACCGGCCGTCCATTTTCAATCACCACTATGCGATCGGCGTTGACCACGGTGGCCAGTCGGTGGGCAATTACCAGCGTAGTCCGGCCAGCCTTTAATTTTTCCAAAGCCATTTGCACCAATCTCT
Organism: uncultured Thalassospiraceae bacterium; assembly: GCA_965603095.1. Taxonomy (GTDB): domain Bacteria; phylum Pseudomonadota; class Alphaproteobacteria; order Rhodospirillales; family Magnetovibrionaceae; genus DAOVVL01. Next base: position 25,257 of record CBFDBQ010000009.1, read on the forward strand.
CGTTTTCGGCGTCGAGCGCACTGGTTGCTTCGTCCAATAACAATACCGAAGGGTCGCGCAATAAAGCCCGCGCCAGAGAAATACGCTGGCGTTGCCCGCCCGATAAACGTACACCCTTTTCGCCAAGAAAAGTTGCGAAGCCATCCGGGAGCTGGTCGAGGAATTCAGCCGCGGCCGCGGCCTCTGCCGCCCTGCGAACAGATGCATCGTCGGCCTGAGGCTGGCCATAGCGTATATTTTCCCAACCGTTGGTGCCGAAAATTACTGGGTCCTGTGGCACAAAGGCAAAACTTTCACGCACCGCCTTGATGTCGGCGCTACGGATATCTATCCCATCAAGAAGCACACTTCCCAATTCCGGGTCATAGAAACGCAATAATAACTGAAATACCGTTGATTTTCCCGCTCCCGAAGGTCCAACCAGCGCCACCGTTTCGCCAGGATTAACATCGAGCGAGAAATCCACTAACGCCGCCCGGTCGGGGCGTGAAGGATAATGAAAGGTGACATTTTTAAAACTGACCCGTCCCTCAGATGGAATGGGCAGGGTAGTGGGGTGTTCGGGTGAACTGATTTCCGGCACTTCCTCAAGCAATTCGATTAGTCGTTCGGTCGCACCGGCGGCGCGGAGAAGCTCTCCATAGACCTCGCTGATAACGCCAACCGAAAAGGCGACAATAGTGGCATAATAAATAAACGCCGCTAGCTCGCCGCCGCTGATTTTGCCCGCCAGCATATCCCGGCCCCCAATCCACAATATCCCGGCGATTGCGCCGAAGACTAACAAGATAACAATCGCAGTCAGCAGACCGCGCATGCGGATGCGCCGAACTGCAACCTGAAACGCATTGTTAACTTCACCGCCAAAACGCTTTCGGTCTTCGGCTTCATGGGTAAAGGCCTGCACCGTGCGAATGGCATTGATGGATTCTTCGGCAAAGGCACCAACATCGGCAACTCTGTCTTGGCTGGCGCGCGACAGTTTTCTGACCCGGCGACCGAAAATCATGATTGGGGCCACAACTACGGGAACCAAAAGCAAAACCATAGTCGTCAAGCGTGGGTTGGTGATGAACAGCATAATAATTCCACCCACAAGATTAATCGCATTACGTAGCGCCATAGACGCGGAAGAGCCGATAACAGATTGCAACAATGTCGTATCGGTGGTCAGCCGTGACAGGACTTCGCCGGTTTTGGTGGTTTCAAAAAATCCGATATGCAGAGCCAGCACACGCTCGTATACGGCTTGGCGCAGGTCGGCCACTACCCGCTCGCCCAGCCACGATACCAGATAAAATCTAACGTAGGTTCCAAACGCCATAATCACGGACAAACCCAATAGTAAAAACAGGGCACGATCCAGCGCCGCTGCGTTGCCGTTGGCAAAACCATTGTCGACCAGTTCGCGTAACCCCTGACCCAACCCTAGAACCGCCAACGCGGTAACGGTTAGCGCCACAATTGCACCAATAACTTGGCGCCAATAGGGTTTGAGAAATCCCGCCGTTTGTGACAGGTAACGTAAATCCCGTCCCTTGGGACGGTCTGACGATGCACTGGATTGAGCCAAAGAATAATCCCTGTTTAAGCTATTATGTTTGGGATGCCGCCGCTTTCAATAATAAGTATCTGGTCTTTTATATAAAGCTTGCGCTTTTTAAGTCGCTGCATCTGAAGCTGGTCAACATCACTGTCCAATGACAATCTTTCGATTACATCATCAAGGTCGCGGTGTTCAATTTTTAGCTGTTCTAATTGATGCAACTTGTTGTTGTCTTGATCGACCATAATATCCCCGTTTGCGCTGGAGGGACTTTAGCACAATTATTTCAAGCACAAAGACGTCATTAAATGTTAGCTAAAATAGTGGATTTTTTCATTTTCAGGCATTAAGATTTAAGGCTTAGGCAGCTCGAACCAGGGAGAAAAAAATATGGGACAGAAAGACCGGATTGTTTCACTCGAAGCCCGTCACCACGAACTTGAAGAAGCCATTAACGCACAGGCCGCAAGGCCACATCCCAACGAAGACGAAATTCATTCCCTGAAAAAAGAAAAACTCCGAATAAAAGATGAAATTAACACGCTTAGTAACGTCTAGGCAGTGCCTAGGTAATGCATAGCTAGCGCTTGCGCTTCAATATTACTACACTTTCATAGGTTTTAAATAATGGCTCATAGCTACCCATAATTCTTAAACGGGTTGGGGCCTTTGGGAGGACGTATGTCAAATCCATATGAACAGGCGCACAAAAGGTCAATTACCGATCCAGAAGGGTTCTGGGCAGAGGTGGCGCGCGATATCAAATGGGATAGCCCGTGGGAAAAAGTTTTAGATCAATCCAGCCCACCGTTTTATCGCTGGTTCAGCGGCGCCACATGCAATACCTGTTTTAATGCACTTGATATTCATGTGGAAGAGGGCCGTGGCGATCAGGCGGCATTAATATACGACAGCCCGATGACCGGCGGCACAAAAAAAACCTACACATATTCAGAATTGCTAGGCGAAGTCGCATTGTTTGCTGGCGCCCTAAAAGACCAAGGCGTTAAAAAAGGCGATAGGGTAATTATATACATACCAATGATACCCGAGGCCGCAATTGCAATGCTTGCCGTGGCACGGATTGGCGCGGTTCATTCGGTGGTGTTTGGTGGCTTTGCCGCGGCTGAACTTGCTACCCGTATTGATGATGCCAAACCCAAAGTAATGGTATCGGCCAGTTGCGGGCTAGAGCCGGGCCGCACCATTGAATACAAACCGTTGCTAGATGGTGCCATTGATATGGCAAAACACAAGCCCGATACCTGCATAATTTTTCAACGCCCAAGCGCCACCGCCAAGATGAACTCCGAGCGAGATGTCGATTGGGCCGATGCCGTATCTAAGGCAGAACCGGCCGACCCAGTATCGGTTGCGGCAACAGATCCGCTTTATATTTTATATACATCTGGCACCACTGGCGTTCCAAAAGGAATTGTTCGCGATAACGGCGGGCATATGGTCGCGCTTAAGTGGACAATGAAAGCCATTTACGATGTTGGCCCGGGAGATGTTTTTTGGTCGGCATCCGATGTTGGCTGGGTTGTTGGGCATAGCTATATAGTCTACGGGCCCTTGTTAGCCGGCTGTACCACGGTAATGTTTGAAGGAAAGCCCGTCGGCACACCCGATGCGGGTGCGTTCTGGCGAGTAATTTCAGAACACAATGTGAAAGCATTGTTCACGGCGCCTACTGCTTTTCGCGCTATCAAACGTGACGACCCAGATGCAAAGCTAATGAAAAAATATGATCTTAGTAATTTTAAGACGCTTTTTTTGGCAGGCGAAAGAACCGATCCCGATACATTGGAATGGGCTGAAAAAAATCTTGGCACGCCGGTAATTGATCATTGGTGGCAAACTGAAACCGGCTGGGCCATAGCTTCCAATTGCATGGGCTTGCACGCATTTCCGGTCAAGGCAGGATCGCCGACCAAGGCGGCGCCCGGGTGGGACGTGCAGGTTTTGGGCGAAGATAATAAACCTGTAAAGCCCGGCGATATTGGCGCCATTTGTTGCAGGCTGCCATTACCGCCCGGAACCCTGCCGACGCTATGGAATGCCGATGCGCGTTATGTTGAAGCATATCTTGATGATTATCCGGGTTTTTACAAAACCGGTGATGCCGGATATATGGACGAAGATGATTACATTTATGTAATGACCAGAACCGATGACATAATAAATGTTGCCGGACACAGGCTTTCCACCGGACAAATGGAAGAAGTTTTATCGGCTCACCCAGATGTTGCCGAATGTGCGGTCATTGGTGTTGGCGATGATTTGAAGGGACAGTTGCCGCTTGGCTTTGTGGTGCTTAAATCTGGGGTTGAACGCGACCACGATGAAATAATAAAAGAAGTAGTAGCCATGGTCCGCAAACAAATTGGTCCGGTTGCGGCATTTAAAACTGCAACGGTGGTAGCTCGTTTGCCAAAAACAAGATCAGGAAAAATACTGCGGGGAACCATGCAAAAAATTGCTGATAATCAGGAATACAAAGCCCCCGCAACCATTGACGACCCAGCCATATTGCCGGAAATAAAAGTGGCATTGGAAAGCGTTGGTTACGCTGGTGCCAGAGGGTAACCAGAGGATAAGAGTATAAAAAGAAATTAGAAAATCCACCGCTACCTTTTATGGCAACGGCGGATTTTTATTTTCTTATATTTTCTTATATTTTCTTATTCTTTATCTGAATTGGATTGCCCAAAGACTGATGCAATATCAGGTTCCGGCTCGTCGGTACTTTCAACCGGCTTTGCCTCACCAAACACAGATTCTGCAGTTGGCGCAGGTTTATATGCAGGCTCGTCTTCAGCTTCTGGAATAATTTCTGGTGCCGGCGCCGGCGCCGGGATGGTTTTGCCCAGTCTTTTTGCTTCTTTTTCTTCGGCCAGACGAGTACGCTCTGCTTTGCGGCGTGCCAGCTCAACCATTTTTACCAATTCTGATTCGCTGCAAAGGCCAAGACCTACTGGGCTTTGTGGTTTTATGGTTGAAATATTCCAGTGGGTACGTTCCCTAATGGATTTGATGGTGGTTTTGGTTGTGCCAATCAGGCGCGCAATTTGTGCATCTATCATTTCCGGATGATGTTTGATTAGCCACGCAATTGCATCGGGGCGGTCTTGGCGTTTTGATACCGGGGTATAACGCGCACCTTTGCCACGAGCCTTGGGCTGGGGCAACGTTGCTTTAAGCATCTTAAGTTTTGCGCGCGCGTTGTTTTGGCACCTTTCCAGTTCTTCCTGCGAAATGAAACCGCCTTTAACCGGGTCGGCACCATGCATTCCAACTGCGACGTCACCGTCGGCAATCGCCTGAATTTCAAGCGGATGAAGCGAACAATATTCTGCAATTTGCTCGAACGTTAATGTTGTGTTTTCAACTAGCCACACGGCTGTTGCTTTTGGCATCAATGGCTGCGCCATAAAATTTATTCCTTAAACAAAATCATTGAGGTAAATCATTGAGGTTAGCGGATTTATCAGGATTTCCGCGACCAATAAGCAATGTTTTTATTCCAATTTTAGGGTCGGGTAAACCGCATAAGGTGCCTTGAGGGCAATTTTTTTACGTTTCTAGCACTATTTTACCAATATGGAGGCTAGATTCCATTAAAGCGTGGGCTTTTGACGCCATTTCCAGCGGAAAAGTCGCATGCACAACAGGTCGGATGGAACCTGATTTAAGCAGTGGCCAGACGGTTTTTTCAAGATTTTGAGCAATTTCACCCTTGAATTCAGGGCTTCTGGCCCGAAGAGTTGACCCTGTCATGGTCAAACGTTTTAGCATAACAGCCATAAGGTCTATTTCTACCTTGGAGCCATTTAGGAAAGCTATGTTTACCAGCCGCCCATCGGGGGCCAGCGATTTAATATTTTTAGCAACGTAATCGCCGCCGACCATATCCAAAATTACATTAACCCCAGATGTTCCGTTATGTTTTTTGCCAAACTCACGGGTGGCCTCGACAAAATCTTCGTCTCTGTAATTGATCGCACGTTCGGCGCCAAGGTCTAAACAGGCTTTGCATTTTTCGTCCGAGCCAGCTGTGGTAATTACATGAACTCCTAGGGCGCTTGTAATTTGTATGGCAGCAGTTCCGATACCGCTGGAACCACCATGAATTAAAAGCGTTTCACCAGGCTTTAACGCCGCCCGGTCAAATAGATTGCTCCACACGGTGAAAAAAGTTTCCGGCAGGGATGCGGCCTCAACCATGGAAAGTCCATCTGGTATATTCAAGCATTGAGGCGCAGGGGTGCAAACATATTGGGCATAACCGCCACCGTTTAAAAGGGCGGTTACTTTATCGCCAATATTGAAACTAGGAACGCCCTTGCCAACAGCCATAACCGTCCCAGCCGCTTCAAGGCCTAAAATATCACTGGCACCACTTGGGGCTGGATAAAGGCCTTTGCGTTGTAAAATATCTGGTCGGTTTATCCCGGCGGCAGCAATTTTGATAAGGACCTCGCCCTTGCCGGGTATGGGTACCGGGCGCTCAGATGCTATTAAATCAGAGGCATCTGGGCCTTTGATTTCTATTGCCGTCATGGTGCTGGGTATTAATTCGCTCATTCTTTGGGTTTAAACTGACCCGGGCTTTGATACAATAGGGCTTAGTAAAAAATAGATATGTAAAAAACGGGAATTACTGTCATGGATGACGAAGATCTGGAATTGAGCCACATCAAAAAAAATAAGGTAAATCTGGATGAAATGTCCATCGAGGCCATTGGCGAGCATATTGCCAATCTAGAGGTCGAAATTGAGCGGGCAAAGGTGGCCATAAAGCTCAAGGAAGGAGCCAGAGATGGCGCGAATTCCCTTTTTAAGACCTAAATGCAACTGAAGGGCCTGCGGATCACTTTAATGTTCTATTAATGGTAGAGTATTAGGCTAATTGTGTCGGACGGCGTTTATATTGGCCTCCGACGCCTCCCTGTTAGACTTGCGCCACCCCTTTTGGGGGTGGCGTCTTTTTTCTCAATAATGAACCTATTTGTTTTCTTGACCATGCTCGGTCGCGTGGTAAGGTCCTTCGGTCTTAACAATAATAATTCGCGAGTTTAACAGGGCTCACAGCAATACATAAAAAACAGTGTTTTTGAGGGGTCGCTTTTTTAGGCGACCCTTTCTATTTTCTTGGCTGTTTTCTTGGCTATTTTTTTTAAGTGTCTTTTTTGGCTCCGGTGTTAATTCCAAAAATTGCATATGGCGGACACCATTTAATTGTTGCGGTGCCAAGCATCATCCCACCAATTACAATGGAGCCCCAAAATGACCATTGGCCAAGACCGGGATAAAGAAATGCAGTTGCAATTAGGGCAGTGCCGACAATGGCTCTGGTTGAGCGATCAATTGTTCCAACGTTAGCTTCCATAATAATTCCCTCCTCAAGGGTTTGTTGCAATAAATAACAGCGGCCATATTGATGCCTAGTGATTTCATATTGGTTAATTATTACTAGCCCTGGTTTTCTGGCGAATGCTGCTCAGATTGCTCAGGTGAAGAGGTGGGGGTAGGAGCCTCGGGTGTTGCCGGCACAATGTTCGCCTGAGCCGCTAAAACTGCGTTATCGATCTCTGCTTGTGCTGTCATTGCGGCAATATCTGCTTTGTCATCCCATACGTGTTCATAAAGGTAGGCCGGCCCATCAATGCCCTTCATCAGATAAGGGCCGCGCTTAACAAATTGCATTGTCCCACCCTTGAGCATTCCATAAACCGTATCAGATACCAAGTTCATGCCGTCACCACCCTTGTCAACAATTCGTGCCGCCATTTGTACGGTAACGCCATATAGATCATTTTCTTCAACCACCACAGAGCCCATGGCGGTGCCAATTTTTACCTTTAATGGAACATCCGGGGCGTTTTGGTTGTGTAGTTGGATAAGGCGCTGCATGTGCGCTGTAGAATTAACGCTGTTGGTTACATCTTCAAACGACGCCATTATTCCATCACCGGTATGCTTGATTTCTTTGCCGTGGAACTTGATAAGGGCTTCGCGAACCACCTTGTTGTGGGCGCGAACAATTTCCTGCGCACCAAGGTTGCCCTTTTCATGGGTCATAGCGGTGGAGCCAACAATATCGGTAAACATTACGACAATTTGTCTTTCAGGATTATCGGGCTCTTTAGGCTTGTTCCATTCTTCTAATGTTTCATCCATGCGTATGGCGCTATCGCCCTCACCCGCAAGATAGCCAGACATATCGCGCCTGCCGGACTGGAACATTTGCATATAGCGGGCATCTGAAAGCAAATATTCTTCATAGCGCTTGGCAAAGGCGTCGGCATTATTTTCAGCCATGCCCATTACCTTTAGGCTGTCAGAAAGTATTTTTTCCGTTTCATCTGATTCAAGGTTTCTTTCAGAGCCGATTGCCTCGGCCGCACCAGCCAAATATAGGTTCACTCCAAAACGGTTATAATTATCCATTTTTTTGCGTTCTGCCGGAAGCTTACGAATTGATTCGCCAAAAAATGACATCATCACTACTTTTTGTTTTTCAGCATTTAACGACATCATTTCTTCAAATGCGTCATCTTCTTCGGGTGCAGTTTCTTCGGGAGCTTTGTCTTCTTCCTCTTTTTTCTTTATGGCTTCTTCAGTTTCTTTTTTGAGCGCGTCTTCGTTTTCGCTGTCGGATTCTTTTTCTTTTTTCTTGCGCTCGGCTTCCTCTTTTTTACGTTTTTCTTCTTCTTTTTTACGTGCCTCTTCGCGTTTCTTTCTTTCTTCGCGCGCGCTTAACTCTTCTTTTGTTTGTTTTTCCTGCTTTTCCTGTTTTTTTGGTGCAGGCTTGCGGTTTCTACTAGGCATGTTTGGTATATTAGGTACGTTTAATTCATCGCGCGCCATAAACACCCGGAACGAACTTCCCACCGTAACAACAAAAAATAAAATAAACATACCAAACAGAACGTTGGCGCGCATTTTACCGTAAAGTGCAATGCCTAATACTTTTTTGTGGGGCATCATTTCAGAGGCAATGCCGGTTACAACAGCCGCCAGCGCAAGACCAAATAATATAACCAATAAAAGTTTAGTAATGACCCCAAGCCCAGATGATTTCTTGCGTGATCTTTTTTTCCCACCACCAGTATCAAAATCAGGAACTTTCCCCCCACCACCACGTGGCCCGCCACCGCTGGCAAGACGGGCAAAACGATCAGCATCAGAAGTATGCACCGATGCATTGGGGCTATTAAATTTATATACTATGTGTTCGTTATGCAGATGTGTTTCGGTATCAAAGGCATCGCGGATGACTTTTATGTCACCAACGCCCGGCATGGATTCAAGCGCCTTGGCTTCGTTGATTGCCTCATCGCGCTCATTTTCAGAAAATTGCGCGTGAATACGCCAGTTGCCGCTTTGCAGTACCTGAACTTCAAATGATATTTGAGTATTATCTTTGCCCATTTTAATCTCTGGTTTCCCTCAAAACCAAAATGTTTCCTATCATCTAACTATATAAATTAGCCATGTTAATTAATCGTGTTACTTATGTGATTGTATAAAATAACTGTTTTTGGCGAAATGGCTAACAAGGACTACTAGAAATAGCAAAATATGGCAAAAAATAGTGTTTTTCTCAAAAAAAAGCACCACCTAAGTAAGATGGTGCCCCTTTTGGAAGCCCGAAGAATAGGGATAAAACCTATTCGTCTTTAAGGCCAAATCCTTTGAAACGTTTATTAAATTTGGCAAGTTGGCCGCCACTGTCCATAAGACGGTGCACGCCTGTCCATGCCGGATGAGATTTTGGATCAATATCAAGCTTAAGGGTATCGCCCTCAGCGCCCCAGGTAGAGCGGGTCTTGTAGCTTGTTCCATCGGTCATTTCGACCGTAATTTCGTGGTAATCTGGGTGGATGTCGTTCTTCATAGCTCTGTGGCTCCAGTGTTTAAAGCGCGCTCTATATACCCGCCATGTTCTCTAAGCGCAAGCCCTCATAAGCCCTTCGTAATTATCACGCCAATCAAGGGCTTGCCTATTAGCCTCAGCCCCTGATATAGCCCTGATCTAGTGCCTATATATGTCTTAATATGACCTAGGAATAAGGAGGCAAATAAATGAAAAACTTTGAAATTATGGTAGAAAAAGCCATTGAGAACCTGTTTGAAGCCACCATGCGTGAAATTGGCCATATGGCCGAGGTTGATCTGGAGGGCGGCATATTGAACATCGAACTGGATGACGGGCGCGTTTTCATAATAAACAAACATTCTCCCAATCGTCAGATATGGCTGTCATCGCCGTTGAGCGGGGCACACCATTTTTCATTTGATCAAGGCAGTGGGGAATGGGTATCAACTAGGGATTCCGGGCAACTGCTAAACCTGCTTGAGGATGAATTATCTAGCATCAAAGGTGGGACGGTTAATCTTGTCTGATATTGGGGCTAATGTAGAAATTTATATCGATGCCGATGCTTGCCCGGTCAAGGACGAGACCATACGCGTGGCAACTCGCCATAATTTAAAAACCTATATGGTAAACGATGGTGGAATTCGCCCCAGCCAAAATCCATTGGTTGAATTGGTAATAGTCACCCAAGGTGCAGACGCCGCCGATGATTGGATAGCGGAGCATATTAAAAAATCAGATATTTGCGTTACCAATGACATACCCCTTGCCGCTCGATGTCTTGAGGTAGGTGCATTTGCCATAAAGCCCAATGGCGAACGGTTTAGCGAAGATAGTATTGGAATGGCATTGGCCAATCGTGAATTGATGCAGGGGCTTCGTGAAAGTGGTGAAATAACTGGCGGGCCAAGACCATTTAGTAAATCTGATCGATCTCAATTTCTTGACCGTATGGAAACGGTTGTGCAAACAGCAATTCGAAAATAATGAATATGGAAAAAACAGAAAAAGAATTGCACTCACGAAGCGATGCTAAATGCGAATTATGTGGCAATGATAGCAAACTTTCTGTTTATGAAATTCCACCACAATCTGATGGTAGCGCAGAACAGTGTGTGTTGGTTTGCCCAATTTGTTTAGGTCAGATTGTTACCCCCGAAACAATAGATATAAATCACTGGCGTTGCCTTGGCGAAAGCATGTGGAGCCAGGTGCCAGCGGTGCAGGTTATGGCATGGCGTATGCTAAATAATTTATCTGGTGATGCATGGGCGCTAGATCAGCTAGCAATGCTTTATCTTGAAGATGATGTTTTATCATGGGCAAAATTACCCGATAGCGAAAATGAAAATAGTGGCGGGGTGAAATATTTAGATAGCAATGGCGCGGTACTAGAATCTGGCGATACGGTAACCTTGATAAAAGATTTAAATGTAAAGGGTGCTAATTTTACGGCTAAGCGCGGCACGCCAGTTCGCTCAATTTCGCTTGTTGCTGATAATCCCCAGCAAATTGAAGGGCGCGTCAGCGGCCAACAGATTGTTATTTTGACCGAGTTCGTAAAAAAATCTAATTAGGGATATTAGCTTTTATTTGAAATTGCATTTTTCTTGGCTAATGCATATTTATCCATTGAGCGCCACGCCAGAACAGCAACAAAAATCATAATAACCGCACCCGCCCAATAGGGCCAATTTTTGCTAAGGCCGGCAAAAAGAAACCCTGCCCACATTGGCCCAATAACTCGGGCCATGGTGGTGGCTGATCTGGCCGCACCCATGACGGTTCCTTGGGCAGTGCTTTCCGTAAGCAGAGAAATCAAACTATTGAGCGAAGGGTTTATAACGCTAAATCCATATGCAACAACCATCATCGCCGCAACTAACGCTGGTACGGTGGTGCAAAATGGAATAAGCGCCATGCCTAAGGCTAGCGCAACTGCGCCTTGCACAATAAGATTGGCCTCACCAAAACGATTGGCCAGCCTGCCAACCGCGCCGCCCTGTAAAATTGCCGCAATAATACCAATGAATGCAAATAGATATCCGTTTTGTTCTGGCCCCCAGCCGAATTGGCGCCTTGACCACATGGCAAAGGTTGTTTCCATTCCGGCAAAAACAAATGTCGCCATAAATGATATGGCAATTAGAAGCCCAATGCCTGGCTTGTTAATTGTTTCAAGGAAATCAGCAACTCGACCCTTTTTGGGTTTGTTTTTTAACTCTTCGCGGTGCTTGGGTGAAAGAGATTCCTTCAAAGTGAAAAATGCCAGCATAAATGCTGTAAGAGAAAATGCAGCCGCCGCCAACGCCGGCGATGTATAATCAGCATTTAGCGGATCGGGACCTGCTAGTATTCCACCGATAGCAGGGCCAGCAATAAATCCAATTCCAAAAGCGGCCCCGATAAGCCCCATGCCCTTGGCCCGATTTTCCGGTGTGGTTATGTCTGCAATGTATGCAAATGCGGTTGATATATTGCCCGCCATTAATCCGCCAATTGCGCGGGCGATAAATAAAACCCATAGCGAGCTTGCGTAGGCCAGCATTGAATAGGAAAAAACCGAACCAACAAGGCTGATTAATAATATTGGCCTGCGCCCCATGCTATCGCTAAGCCGCCCCCACAAAGGTGCGGCAATGAACTGACCAAGAGAATAGATCGCCATTAACATGGAAACGGTAAAGGGATCAGCCTGAAAGTGTTCGCCGTAAAATGGTAATAGGGGTATGACGATGCCGAAGCCCACTAGATCGATAAAAACGATCATGAAAATTATGAGCATAAATTTATATTCTTTTCTGTTTTATATTCTTTTTTATTTAATAAAAAGTCTATTTATTGGTGAACGCAATACTGTACGGAGTTAATCTGGCCCTTCTTATAACCGGAAATTGATGTTGGTGCTAGCGTCCCGTAAGTTTTAGTTCAATGCGTCTATTGCGCCTAAGCGATGCTTCATCATTGCCATCAGCATTGGGTTGAAATTCACCAAACCCAGCAGCAACTAGACGGTTTGCTGGTATGCCTTCGCCTATAAGCTGTTTAACAACTGAAATAGACCTAGCTGAGCTTAGCTCCCAATTTGAACGGAATTTCTCATTTAAAATGGGAACCTTATCGGTATGGCCATCAACTCGTAACACCCAATCAACATCTTCTGGTATGCGTGCGCTAACTTCTAATAAGGTTTTTGCCAGTCTTGATATTTGCTCTGTTCCCGGGGCACCAATATTTGTTTCGCCGCTGGAGAAAAGAACTTCAGATTGAAAAACAAAACGGTCACCAACAACGCGAATTCCCGGATGATCACCCAATGTAATTTTTAGGCGACCAAAAAAGTCAGACCTGTATTGCTGCAATTCTTGAACTTTTCCTGCCAACGCCGCATTAAGACGTTTTCCTAGTGATACAATTTGAACATTTTGTTCTTTGGCTTTTTGTTCCGATGCATCAAGCGCACTGTTTAATGTTGATATTTGGTCTTTCATGGCGCCTAGCCGTTGGTTAAGCAACGCAACCTCGGCTCGCGCGCTCTCAGAAATATCTTGTTCTGCCAGCAATGCAGTTTCATTTTCTTCCAAGTTTAGGGCGAGCTTGCCTATGTCAATTTCTAATTGTTTTTTAAGGGCTGAAAGCTTTTCAACATCACCGGTCAGGCTGGATATTTCGATGCGACCCTTTTCAAGACTGTCATTTAATCGGTCACGATCAATAATTGATGCCTGCAATTCACCGGAAAGCCTGCCCACATCGCCGCGCAATGATTTTGATGTTTTTTGCTCCAGCGCCAATAGTTCTGAAATTTCGGCCATATCGCGGTCTAGTTTTTTAAGCGCATTTTCTCGCCCTGATAAAGCCTCGCCAAGAAAGAACTGCGCCAGTACAAAAAGCAGCAACAGAAAAATAATAACCATTAACAGTGAAGCCAAGGCATCGACAAATCCGGGCCAGATATCTGCCCTGTTGCGGTGGCGTGCTAAAAGGCCTGCCATTATTAATCAGCCCTTTCTGTTTTTTTAAGAATCGTCCTTGGCGGCAACGGTACGCGCCAGCAATTTAATTTCGCTTCTAATCTGCGACACGGTTTCTTCGCGGCCCACTCTGTTTTCTTCTAGTAGTCTCGAAAGGCACAGATCCATGTTTCGTATGTGGGTGCGGGTGGCCTCATCCATGCTGTCATTTGCCCCATCGGCAAGGCGCTCAATAACTGGTTTTAGCTCTACTTGCGTTTCGGCAAGTTTTTTCATTACTGCCTGCTCGGTTTGCATGAAATCGGTCAGGGTTCCCATTTTTGCGGCCAAATCCGACAATGCTTCATGGGTTTTGTGTCGGTTTTCTTCGCCCCGGGATAATGTTCGTTGCAGATTTTCAAGACCTTCTGCTGTTTGCTCTAGCAATGCTTCAACATATGCTGGAACGCCCTGTTCGCCTTCTGTTGAAATATTACCCGATGAAAGCCGGGCCTGACCCGAAAGCCAGTCTTCAAGTTCGGTATAAAAACGGTTGTGGGCTTGTCCGGTTTGTAAATCCAAGAACCCCAAAACTAATGATCCGGCAAGGCCAAACAGTGATGATGAAAAAGCCGTTCCCATTCCGGTCAGGGGTTTTTCTAACCCACTTTTAAGCTCGTCAAATACTGCAGATATATTTCCGCCGCCGACCGATATGTTTGAAATAACATCGCGGATTGCACCTAGGGTATCAAGCAACCCCCAAAACGTACCAAGCAGACCAAGAAAAACTAGCAATCCAACTGTGTACCTAGAAATTTCACGCTGTTCATCCAGCCTTGATGCGATGCCATCCAAAAGCGAACGCATGGCAATGGATGAAATTTTTATTTCCGAACGATCGCCCAGCATTGCTGCCATGGGCGATAGCAATGTTGGGGTAGGGGCGCTTGAGCTTAAATCCTGAACCGATGGCTGGCGCGGTGCGCCGGAACGAAAATGCTCTATCCATTCCAATTCGGGGCCAAGCTGTAATACTTGGCGAAAACTGTTTATTGCGCCAAGCAAAAATACACCAACAATAAGCCCATTAAGCGGGGCATTGGCCATAAATGCGGTTTTAAGCGGTGATACCACTAGCACCACGCCAGCGGTAACAACCACAAGGAATAACGTCATTCTAATAAGGTAGCGACTAGGAGCTGTCATTGGTGGTCGGTTCCCCTAAGCGGTAGCTCTATTTATATGGGTACCGCCGTTAGCGTTCGATTACAGTTATATCAACTCGTTCAGTTTCAGCATCACTTGTTTTATTGCCGAGCGCACGAACATCAATCCGGGTGCTGCGAACACCGCTTTCAATCAAGTATGAGCGAACCGCTAAAGCCCTAGAAAGCGATAACCTTCGGGCAGCGCTGGACGACATTTCTGCCCCACCAGCATAAGCTAGCAATTGCAGACGTAAATCTTCTTGTTTGGTCATGCTGGTAGCTAGACCGCGCAATTCTTCACGCGCATCAGCAGGAAGTTTTGCATTTTCCGCTTCAAATAAAACCCGCATGGAATATCCATCAGCAATGGTTGCCCCGGCTGGCGGCAGGGATGCAACAGAAGGTGCTTCGGGTGCTTCTTTTGTTATTTCAGGAAGTTTGGCCACCACTTTTGGCGGTTCTGGAACCTCAACCACTGGCGGTGGTGCGGGTGGTGCAACCGGTTCAGCTATTTTTTCTTCTTTTACTTCTTCTTTTATTTCATTTGCGGCAATTTCTTTGGCAGGCGCCGCTTCTAGCTTTACAGGTGTTTCTGTCACTGGTGTTACGGGCACCGGTGCGGGCGTAGGTTCCGGTGGTGGAGGCGGTGCTTTTGGAGCCTCTGGTTCGGCGCTTACAACTTCTTTGACAGCCTCTTTGACCACTTCTTTGGGTTTTTCAATTGCTACCGGTTCCGGTGGCGGTGCCAGCTCTTCTTTTGCTAATTCTGGTGCAGATTTTTCTTCAATGGCCGCAACAACCGGTGGTGGTGGCGCAACGGGAATTTCTTTTTTTACAACTTCGGTTTTTGGTTCAGCCTTTGGAATTTCTTTAGGTGCTTCTGCGGGCATTTCCGCAGACATTTCTTTAGGTGTTTCTGGCGCTACAAACTTGAACTTGAACTTTGTGGTATTTTCATCTGCCTTAACAAAACTGCTTGAAGGTGCATTAGCAGGCGCAATGTAAAGCGTTGAAACAGGCGCCTTAGGCCCAGGGATAAGATGCCCTTTGCTGCTTGTGTTGCTTGTTCTTTTTGTGGTTGGTGAGGTGCGCGCAATGGGGCCAACGCCGCTATCTTCCAAAACTGAAAAATCAACGCTTACATTAGGATTGGAAAAATCAAGCACGATTGACTCTTGTGCGTTTGCGCCAAATGGGATTGCGATAGAGCCCATACCAACGCTTAACGAAATAACTAAAGAGTGAAAAAATACGGAGTGGCCCGTTTTACTAACAGCGGACATTTTTATCAATTTCTCCCAGAGTGACGTTTGCCATATTATAGTAAGATTATAACAAGTTAGTTGCGATATCCCTAAGCGCGAACCATCTTTGTAAACAGACCATAACCAAGGGTGTGGCCGTGGGCAACATTCTATCGGGTGAAGTTAGCCGAGGCCCTACATAATTTATTTTGAATTTATATTAATATTAAAAAACGGCTGATTTCAGCTATTATTTAACCATCTTTAGAAGTTTGGGGTGAAGCTTGTCGTTGGCGCATACAATATCACCAGTTTCCAGCATTCCTTTGCGCCCGCTAATATCGGTCACAAAGCCACCGGCTTCGCGAACAAGGGCGATTCCCGCGGCCATATCCCATTTTTGCAGACCCGTTTCCCAGAAACCATCATAGCGTCCGGCCGCAACGTAGGCCAAATCAAGGGCGGCTGAGCCAAATCTGCGAACACCGGCTGAAACGCTCATTACATTTTCCAGACGTTCAAGAAAGCGTTCTTCCTTGCCCGATTCCATAAATGGTATGCCAGTGGAAAAAAGAGATTCTGAAACTTCTTTGCGCGCTGATACACGAATTCGCCGTCCATTTAAAAATGCGCCTTGGCCTTTTTCCGCCCAATACATTTCATCTTGAACTGGGTTGTAGATAACGCCCGCAAAGACATCGTTATCGCGCACTAGCCCGATTGAAATTGCAAAATGGGGAATGCCATGAAGAAAGTTTGTGGTGCCATCAAGCGGATCAATAATCCATGTGCTGGATTCATCTTTGCCTTTTATTATGCCTCTTTCTTCTAATATGAAGCCATAATCGGGTCGGGCTTTTTTAAGTTCGCGCACTATTGTGTCTTCGGCAGTTTTATCAGCGATGGTTACAAAATCAGCCGGGCCTTTTTTTGAAACTAGCAAGTGTTCAACCTCGCCAAAATCTCGCACCAATTTACGCGCGGCCTTGGTCGCCGCCGCGGTCATTACATTTATAAGAGCCGATGAATTTATATGTGCCATTAGTCTTTGGCCCGCTCTACGTATGAGCCGTCAGTGGTGTTGACCACTATGCGGGTGCCAGTTCCGATGTGCGGTGGAACCTGAGTTTTTACACCATTTTCTAACATGGCTGGTTTGTAACTGGATGATGCGGTTTGCCCTTTTACCACTGCGTCAGCTTCGGTAATTTCTAGAACAATCGTTTCCGGCAACTGAATGCCAATGGGCTTTTCATCGTGGGTTTCGATGATTACGTTCATTGATTCCTGTAAATACAAAACTTGGTCTTTGCCAATTAAATCTACGCTAAGCGATATTTGTTCATAAGTTTCGTTATCCATGAACGTATATAAATCGCCATCGGAAAAAAGGTATTGATAATTTCGTTGTTCAAGGGTGGCACGCTCTACTGTTTCCGATGAACGGAAACGCTCGTTTAGTTTGGTGCCACTTTGAATATCGCGCAGTTCAACCTGCAGGTAGGCACCGCCCTTGCCGGGCTGGGTGTGGGCAATTTTTACAGCACGCCAAAGACGGCCCTGATGCTCAATTACGTAGCCGGGACGAATGGTGTTGCCGTTAATTTTCATTTTTTTGGCCTATTTCAATGAACAAGATGAAAAGTATAAATTTCAATACTGCTATCAGCTATTTGCGCGCGGAAGCTAGCACCAGCGGCCCTTTGGCGCAATGGCAAGGTGGCGTAAAAAACTACGAGAAATTAGTCTTCGTCCAGCTCTGCCTTGGTGCAGTTACGCCCAGCTTTCTTGGCCTCATAAAGGGCCTGATCAGCCCGGAAGATAAGCTTGTGCGGATTATCGCCCGGGTGATAGGTGGAAACCCCTATGGAAAGGCTAACCCGACCCATTTCCTCGCCAGTTTCCTTGTTGCGGATTGAACTTCTGGCAATACTCTCGCGCACATTATCGGCCACCTTTATCGCATGGTTTAGCTCGGTTTCGGGCAAAATTGCTGAAAATTCGTCCCCGCCCCAACGTGCCACAACGTCGCTACCTTTGAGATTGGTAACAAAATTCTGCGCCACCTGACGTAAAACCTGATCACCCACATTATGGCCAAGGGTATCGTTGACGGTTTTGAAATTATCTACATCGGCCAGCAATACCGATACTTTTCCTTTGAAATCTTCGATGTTGTCGATGATTGATTTCAAGGATTCTTCAAACCTGCGGCGGTTGCCAATGCCGGTGGTTGGGTCAATCATCGCTATTTGCTTGGTGTGTTCAAGTTGGCGGTTTAAATCGACTATTTCATCAGAATATTCATTGATGCGGGTTTCAAATTTATGGCCGTCAGCAACTATATCTCTGATTTGGGTGCTAACGTTTTCCAACAATTTGCGAATAGTTGCGCTGTGTTCGTCATCTGGGTCTTTATCTAGGGCCTGTATGAAGCTTTCATTATCGCGCGCCACTTTGTCTATGACGCTGACAATACCTTCCAGCCCCCTGGTGATGCGTTCAGCACCTTGGTGGAGGTCGTTTAAGCTGTGTTCAAAATCTTTTTTTGTATCGCTCAATTTATATAATCCTATTGAAAGTGTCCCCGCACTTTATATTAATTCTTGATTTGAAGTGCAAAATGTCAGGTTTGGGCTTTTAAGTCTATCTTTAAGATTGGCTTTAGGGCTGGCTTTAGGGCTGGTTTAGCGCCTTATTAAATTCCTTAATTGCCACCCCCGGGCTATCTGGGTGAGCCCAAACAGCATTAACCACAGCCACAAAATCAGCCCCCGCCATGGCCAATTCCCCGCAATTTTCAGCCGTTATGCCGCCTATGGCAACAGATGGAACATTTGTGGCGGCGGCCCAGCTTTCAAGTATTTCCTTATCTGGCCTAGCGGTTGTTTCTTTGGTCTTGGTCGGGAAAAATGCCCCAAAGGCAACATAATCGGCGCCTTGCTCGGCCGCCGCAATGGCCAAATGGGTTGATGCGTGACAGGTGACACCAACAATGGCGTCAGGGCCTACGGCCTTTCTGGCGTCAGTATATGATATATCATTTTGCCCAATATGCACGCCGTCGGCACCCATATCACCGGCCAGATGGGCCTCATCATTTATGATGAATGCAATGTCGCGCTCCTGCACCAATGGCATCAATTTTTTTGCGGCCAAGGCAACATCTTGGGCAGGGGCAGGCTTTCCATCATCTGTTTTCATGCGCAATTGCATGGCGGAAACGTCGCCACCATCAAGTGCGGCAACTAGCCGGGGTTTAAATTCATCCACATCAAATTGGGGTGGGGTAATTAGGTAAAGTCCACATGTCATAGCGGGGATTATA
>CBFDBQ010000010.1:0-43469 GCA_965603095.1 uncultured Thalassospiraceae bacterium
TAGATAGAGATATTCTTTTATTCTCCATTGCCCCAATTACATAAATTGATTTTGGTTTATGGATGCCTTGTACAACCATAGTTCTGAAAAGATTTGCCGCCGGTGTTTCCCGTGCCACCGCTAGCGGCCATAGGGCAAATGTTATGGCAACTAAAACCCCAAAAATGGCCGCCTGCATTAACGGCACAAAATAAATTCCGGCCTTGGGTGCCATGGGCAGGTAATCTTTTACTAGCTCAATTCCCACTAATGGCAATAACGCACCCGACACTAAACCAATAACAATTCCAACTATGCCTAATGTTAATACCTGTAAAAAATATACTCGAAAAACCAATCCACCTGATGCACCTAGGCATTTTAGCGTGGCAATGGTTTCAAGTTTTGTTTCCAGATAACTTTCAACCGCACCAAAAACACCAAACCCACCAACTAACAATGCGGTCATTCCGGCAAAGCCAAGGAAAAGCGCAAAGCGTTCGGTAAACCGTTCTAGCCCGGGGGCCGCTTTATCCAACCCCCGTATGCGCCAGCCGGCATCGGGAAATTTTTGTTCGACCGTTTCAATAAATGATTTTCCATCCACGTCCCCACCCAGCAATATGCGGGTGTGGTAATGGATTTGGCTTCCCGGTTGGACCAGTTTGGTAAGCGCTAGCGCGTCCATAGAGACCATAAGCCTGGGGCCAAAATTTATAACCGTGGCAACCCGGTCGGGTTCGTGTTCGATTACGGCCCGAATAATAAATTTTGCATCGCCAACCCGAACTTCATCGCCGACCTTTAACCCCAGCTTTAACAGCAAGCCGCCATCGGCCGCCGCGCCAAACATATTATTTTGTTTTGCCAATATTTTATGGATACCAGCGGCATCTGCTGTGGCCGGAGAAAACTTTAATGTGCTTACTAATGGATATGATGCATCAACCGCCTTTAGTTCAATTAGTGTGCGGTTATCAGCAGTTTGGGCCATGGCCTTCATTTCAATAGTTTTTGAAATAGCGGCAGAATTATTTTTTAAGTATGCGGCCGCCATGTCGCTGGCTTCGCGGTGTTGATTGCGAAAATCAAAATCACCCCCCAGCAAACGCCTTGCATCTGAATCAAGACCGGCCTTGACCGAATAATTTAACGACCCGACAGCAGCAATGGCACCAACACCCAAAGCAATGCAAGCCAGAAAAATACGAAAACCTTTTAGGCCTGAACGCATTTCTCGTCTGGCTATATCCCATGCCAGTCTTAAGTCCGAATTATTATGCATGCTCATCGTTTATAATAAGCCCGTCTGACATTGTAAGGGTGCGTCCGCACTTTTCAGCTAACTGCGGTGCGTGGGTAATAAGTAAAAGCGTGGTACCAACCCGGCTATGTAAATCAAATAATACTTCCATTACATATTCCCCGGTCTTGCCGTCAAGGTTTCCGGTTGGCTCATCGGCCAACAATAATGTTGGTTCGGTTACAAACGCGCGTGCCAATGCAACGCGCTGTTGTTCACCACCGGAAAGTTGCCCCGGGTAATGTGCACCACGATGGCCAAGGCCAACAGTTTCAAGCTGGGCGTTGGCGCGATCAAACGCATCGGGGATACCAGCAAATTCAAGCGGCAAAGCAACATTTTCAAGCGCGCTCATGGTTGGCACAAGATGAAAGTTCTGAAATACAATTCCTGTATGTTCGCGCCTAAATAATGCCAGCTTGTCTTCGCCCATGTTTGTTATGTTTGTTCCGGCTATGGAAACATCGCCTAAGGTGGGTTTTTCAAGGCCAGCAACAATCATTAACATTGAAGTTTTGCCCGAACCAGATGGCCCAACCAGACCAACCGTTTCACCACGCTTGATATCAAGATTGATGCCGCGCAAGATGTTTACTTCGCCAGCGTCACTTTTCAAACTAAGGTGCACATCTTCCAGATTAACTGCATTATTATTGGTCATGGTATTTGCACCGATATTTGATAAACTTTGTTCCATGAAAAAATATTCCTTTTTTTACCGCTCTCTATATATAGCGATAATTTTATTTTGCGGCATTTCTGTGGCCGCCATGACCGCTGTGGCCCCAATGGCAAGCGCAGAAAACATAACAAAAGCAAAAATCATCATTCTTGCCTTGGGCGATAGCCTGACAGCAGGATACGGATTGGACAAGGGATTGTCGTTTCCGGACAAACTGCAAACACGCTTAAATGAAATGGGCATGGATGTGGCCGTGGTCAATGGCGGTGTATCGGGTGATACCTCTGCTGGTGGTTTGGCCCGCATTGGCTGGCTGTTAAAGCCACGACCCCATGCGGTAATTGTGGAATTAGGCGCCAATGACGGCCTGCGTGGGCTTGATCCGGCCTCAACTAGAGATAATATTGATGCCATACTTGAGTTATTAAAGCAGGAGAATATCCCGGTTTTGTTGACCGGAATGCAGGCTCCACCTAATTTGGGGCACGATTATGGGGCTGAATTTAATTCAATATATCCTGAAATGGCGACCAAGCATGACGCGGTTTATTACCCGTTTTATCTTGAAGGAGTGGCGGCCCGGCCCGAGCTCAACCAAAAAGATGGCATCCATCCCAATGCCCAAGGGGTTGATATAATTGTGGCCGCAATATTGCCAAGCATTCGCCAGCTGATAGAACAAGTAAAACTAAGAAGGAAATAATCAATGGATTTTGCCAAACTTGGCCGCACGGAAATTGATGTAAGCAAGGCATGCCTTGGAACCATGACCTGGGGTGAACAAAACAATCAGGCAGATGCCTTCGAACAAATGGATTTTGCATTGGATCGGGGCATCAATTTTTTTGATACTGCCGAGCTTTATTCCATTCCACCCCGGGCTGAAACCTATGGCGCAACCGAAACCATAATTGGCAACTGGATGGGCGAACGGCGCGCGCGTGATAAAATTATTTTGGCATCAAAGGCATCCGGGCCGGGGTTTGATTATATGCGTGACGGCAAGATGAGGTTTGACCGTAAAAATCTAGAACTGGCATTGGATGCCAGCCTCAAACGGCTTAAGACCGATTATCTAGACCTTTATTATTTACACTGGCCGGTCAGGAAAACAAATTACTTTGGTAACCTTGGTTATAAGCACAACTCCGCTGATACGGACTGGGCCCCACTGGAAGAAAGCCTTGGGGTGTTGGGCGATATGGTAAAGGCAGGAAAAATTCGCAGCGTTGGTATTTCCAATGAAACCCCGTGGGGGGCGATGAAGTTTTTAGAAATTGCCAGCCGCACAGGCCTGCCCAGAGTTGCCGGAATACAAAACCCATATAATCTGCTTAACCGTATTTATGAAATTGGCCTTGCAGAAATATCCATGCGCGAAGATTGCGGCTTGCTGGCCTATTCGCCATTGGGGTTTGGCGCATTAAGCGGAAAATATTTAAATGGGGCAAAGCCCGAAGGTGCGCGCATGACCTTGTTTGAAAGCTATCGCAGATATGCCAAACCCAAAGGGGTAGCGGCAACCGAACGATATGTGCAGTTGGCCAAAGATAAGGGCATTGACCCGGCGCAAATGGCGTTGGCATTTATAAACGCTCAACCGTTTGTCACCAGCAACATAATTGGTGCCACCTCAATGGCGCAACTTAAAAGTAACATCGATGCATTTGATATAAAGCTATCCGATGACGTGGTGGCCGCAATAAATGAAATACATAACGAAATCCCCAACCCTGCGCCCTAAGTATCGGCAATGATGACAATAAAAAACCCGTCTTTTATATAAAAAGACGGGTTTTATTTTCGATAACACCTCAAAGATGAGGGAGGGGGGTACTTCAAAGTGCTATCGATTATTAAGTATTGTTATTGATTTATGCACCAGCTGAATAAATGGAATAGGTGTCATAAAAATTGGCAAATAATGTTGCCTTGGTTAATACCGCAGCCGACATAACAACGGCCATTGCAAGGCAGGCATTAATTGGCCTCATTGATATTGGCTTTGCTTCACCATTTTTTTCTTGTGTACGTTTGGCTGCGTAAAGTACTGCTGCAACCAATACGAACATAAGGGCAAAACCAACTGCATAAATATTGCCGGGGTCGAGGATTGTATTCATCATTTTCTCTTTCCCTTTCCTTGCCGCCTTGTTTTTAAAAAACTTAAATGCTCATTTGTTGCACTGAATATATAAAGTTTGGTTTGAACCAACCCTGAAGGGTGCGTTCATTTAACGTTCAGTCAATATTTGTTGCGGACGGCATTATATGCTCATTTAGCGTTGAGCGGTGTGATGTTCGTCACAGGTAAATTATTGATTTTCAACACGTTAGTCCGCTTATACTAGGACAACGTCCAGCAGCGCTATTTAATCCATGGGTTTGGGGAATGGCAGGCATGAGCGTTTTTTTAGAGGCTTTAGACGGCTTTAAAGCCCTTAAAGCCCTAACAGTTTTGCCAGTTCGCCCATGTGGGAAAAACATTTATCGGGCTGGGCTTTTTCTATTCGGGCCTTGAACTTGGCTGTCTCGGCATGGCCGCCACCGGTAAATCCCAGCACACCCATTGATGCATTTATTGCGGCTGTAATTCCAGCTGGGCTGTCTTCTATTACCAATGTGTTATTTGGCGCTACAGCCATTTTGTTGGCGGCATGTATAAATAGGTCGGGCGCTGGTTTGCCATTTGCTACCATGCTTGCGCTAAAAATATTATCATCAAACAAATCCATTAACCCGGTTATGGAAAGAGAATGATTTATTTTTTCCAAACTACCCGAAGAAGCAACACATATTTTAATTCCAGCGGCCTTAATTGTGTTGATGACATGGGATACATCAGGAAGGGGTTTTAATTCTTTTTCAAATGCGGCTCTGTCCAATACTCTTAGCTCATCAATAAAATTATCTGGCAGGGTCATACCCCATTCATCTGCTATAATATTTCTTACGCTTTTAAGCGATAGCCCGGTAAATGTATCAAGGCATTCATCTGTGGTGGTAATGCGCCCGTTTGCTGAAATGTATTCACCCAAAACTCTGGCCGCTATGGGTTCGCTATCAACCAGCACACCGTCACAATCAAAAATAATTAATCCACCAGCACCAATCATTAAATTAATATCCAAACTTTCTTAATATTCCATCGACTGAATTAACGTACCCGCCACCGAAAAGTCGGACATGAACCAATAGCGGATAAAGGTTGTAAATGGAAAGCCGTTCTTCAAAGAACCCCGATTTAATTGGGCGAATATTTTTATAGGCATCAAAAAAAACTTGATTAAATGTTCCAAACATCTGGGTGAAGGCTAATTCTATTTCTGCATCAGCGTAATATGTTGCCGGGTCAACAAAACCTGAAATGCGCCCGTTTGCCGCCAGCACGTTTCCCGTCCACATATCGCCGTGGATTAATGATGATTTTTCTGGGGTTTCAATCCAGTTCTCTAAATTGCTTGAAAATTTTTCTAATCTTTTAAATATTGTAGATGGCAGGTTGCCTGCCTCCATTGCTACGCCACCCATATAAAGCAGGCGATGGTCACGAAAAAAATCCACCCAGTTTTTATTCCACGGGTTGGGCTGATGTAGCCTGCCAATGGCTGTGTCTTTTTCAAAACCAAATCCGCCTTCGGCGCTAACTAAATGCATTCGGGCCACTAATTCACCGGCATGGGTTGCCGCACTAGGGCCGATGCTTTCACCACCATCCAGATAGGTCATCAGCAGCATTTCGTCGCTGGCAAATAAAACATCGGGCACCGGAAGCTTGCCATGGGTGGAAAGATAACCAAGGCAATATCCTTCAAGCGCCAGCCCGCTTGCCATTTGGCCCAGCTTAACAACTAGGTCGGCCCCATCTTCCATGTGGACACGGTAAACATCACCGACACACCCACCGGACAGGGGCTTTAGCTCCCTGACGCCACGCTGGGTAATTTTTTCAATTTTTTGTTTTGCGTTGGCCGAATTCATAGTGGCTTAGGCCAAATGCTTGGATTTAATATCATCCAACAGGCCAGCGGCCGCTTTTTCAATCATTTCATAAACAGAACCAAAGCCACCTTCTAAATAGGGGTCAGGAACGTTTTTTATGCCAAGGCCCGGGGCAAAGTCTAAAAACATGGAAATCCTGTCTTCATATCCACTGGGGCAGATGGCAACAAGGTTCGAATAATTTTCCCCGTCCATGGCCAGCACATAATCGAAACGTTTGAAATCACCTGCGGTTGCCTGGCGTCCACGCAACCCGCTTATGTTTATTCCTTTGTTTTTGGCCTCGCTCGTGGCACGCCTGTCCGGGGGCTCGCCTATGTGGTAGGCCGCAGTTCCGGCAGAATCTATGCTTATACGGTTAGATAATCCCTCAGCTTCCACCATAGATCTAAACACGCCCTCGGCGGTGGGGGATCTGCATATGTTACCAAGACAGACAAAAAGAACACTTATCAATACGCCCTCCACAATGGTTATATTTCCCACGTTTATACAAGGTTATAGCCATTTTATTGCCAATGAAAGGGCGTCTTACAAAATGGTAATAAAATAAGAAAATTGCCTTGAGCCTAAATATAATATAAACCTAGTTAGTACCAAAGATTAAGTCAACAAGATGAGCTTAAAAAATGGCCATTTACCGCGCTTACTTCGATGGTTGTTTTATATGGGCTATTAAATACACCAACGTAACAATATCACAAATGGCCACAAAATAATAAAGAGATAATAAAGGGATAGTAAAAGTGCTTGAATTTGACCAAGCCCAAGGCCCCATCCGTGATAACCCGTGGTGGAAGACGGGCGCCATAGATGATCGTGTCCGCAGGCTGACACCGCGCCCATTTCTTGGTGACCTTGAAGCACTATTACAATCTGGCAATGAATTTCCCTTACTTGTGGCAGGGCCCACGGGGGCAGGAAAATCAGTTTTGCTGTTGCAGCTCATTCAAAAGTTGCTTTCCAAGGGGGTGGCCCCCACCAGAATAATAAAAATATCATTTAACCTGCCTAACCATATGCACCACACCATTGAGGGCACTGTAAAAGCCGCCGTTGAGGCATCTGCCAGCGGCGGTCAGGGTGGGTATTTCATAATTCTTGACGGGGTCGAGGCTATGGAAGGCTGGGAAAAACAAATCCAAGCCTTGAGCGCGGCCAACCCGGAATGGCAAATTATTGTGGCATCGTCCGTTGCCCCGCTTTTTAAAAATGAAAAAACACATGGCCTAGCGCGTGATGCGGAAAAAGCATCTGGTGAGTTTTTTTCAAGCCTAATATTGCCGCCGGTTACATTCGCTGAGTTTATCCAGTTTCAAAATCTTAGAACTAAAATTTTTGATGCCTATGGAAAGTTGAGCGACATGGACGCGCTTAACACGGCGTTTCTTGAATATATTGAATGGGGTGGTTTTATCGAAACCGTAATGAGCGGTGCTTGGCTGCAAGTTGATACGGCCTACCTTGCTGGTATTGGGGTTAATAAAGGTAGCGCAGGCATTTATGGTATTGGCGATACATGTGATCTATCGCGTTTATATGCCTATCTTGCCCAAGGCACAGCAACCGAATTTTCAATGGAAGGTTTGGCAAATAAATTTTCCATTGCCAAAAACACCATTAGAAAATATCTAGATTATCTTGAGGCATCATACCTGATAAGGCGGGTATGGCGCTTGGACGAAAATGCAAAAAAGTTTTCCCGCCAAACAAGGTTCAAAGTTTATTTAATAAATCCATCGCACCGGGCGGCATTATTTGGCATGGCATCCGTAAGCGATGACATTACCGCACGCATTAGCGAGACCGCGGTGATTAGCCAATTTGTTCACACCAAAAGCATTTCCCGGCTTTTTTATGCAGGATGGAAAAGCGGTTCAAACGAACACCACGTTGCATTGATTGAAATGCCAGCTGGCGGCGGTCGCCCGGTAAAATGTATTGAAATAGATTGGTCAGACCGGGCTTTGGCATTACCGCACAAGATTTTGGCCGACATGACAACATTTATGGATGCAACAAATCCAACAACCCCGTCCAAAGTTCTCACCCGCACTATTCCCGGCAAACGATTTGTTGGTGAACATGAAATTGGTTTTTTACCAATTGCGGTTTGGTGTTGGGCCATTGGCAAGGCCCTTGCCGATAGGACCGTTTAACAAATATAAAAAAACCGGAAGCCCCATTTAAAAGCCCCCGGTTTAATTTTATGGTTTAATTTTATTTATAATATGCAAATTATTTTTTGTCGTGCACCTTGGCATTCATCCGTAAACGCAATGCGTTCAGTTTGATAAAACCTTCGGCGTCTTTTTGGTCGTAATCGCCGCCTGCTTCAAAGGTAACGGTTGCTTCGTCATAAAGGCTATTGGGCGATTTACGACCCGTTACAATTACGTTGCCTTTATAAAGCTTAGCCCTGACCGTGCCGGTTACGGGCATTGATGCTTTATCAATTGCCGCCTGCAACATTTCGCGGTCTGGTGAAAACCAAAATCCGTTGTAAACCAATTCAGCATATTTTGGTATCATTTCGTCTTTGGTATGGGCCGCACCACGGTCAAGGGTGATGCTTTCTATGGCCCGGCGCATGGCCAGCAAAACTGTGCCGCCCGGGGTTTCATAAACACCACGAGATTTCATGCCAACAAAACGGTTTTCAACAATATCAATACAGCCAACACCGTTGCGCCCACCTAGTTCGTTAAGTTTGGCAAGCAAGTTGGCGGGCGATAGTTTTTCGCCGTT
The DNA here is from genome assembly GCA_965603095.1 of uncultured Thalassospiraceae bacterium. Taxonomy (GTDB): domain Bacteria; phylum Pseudomonadota; class Alphaproteobacteria; order Rhodospirillales; family Magnetovibrionaceae; genus DAOVVL01. Next base: position 8,715 of record CBFDBQ010000010.1, read on the forward strand.
AACCGCAACCGGATCACCGGCTACAAAATCCATGGTAATTTCTTCTTCTTTGTCCGGCGCACTTTGCGGTGTCACCATCCGGGTCAGCACATGTTCAAAATCTGGTTCAACCCACGGGTCTTCCAATGCTTTTCCTTCGGATGATATGTGCAAAAGGTTTGCGTCTTGGGAAAATGGTGCTTCGCCGCGCTTGTCTTTTGGTACCGGAATCTGGTGTTTTTCAGCATATTCGATCAAGCTTGTCCGGCTAGCTAAATCCCATTCCCGCCACGGAGCAATTATTTTTATGTCTGGATTACAGGCATAGTAGCCAAGCTCAAACCGAACTTGGTCGTTGCCTTTGCCGGTTGCACCATGGCTGACCGCATCGGCACCGACTTCGGCGGCAATTTCAATTTGCCGTTTGGCAATTAATGGCCGGGCGATAGAGGTTCCTAAAAGATAGCTTCCTTCATAAATAGCATTGGCCCGAAACATGGGGAAAACGTAATCTTTAACAAAGGTTTCCCGCAGGTCTTCAATATATATTTCTTTGATGCCCATCATTTCGGCCTTGGCCCGGGCTGGTTCTAGCTCTTCGCCTTGGCCAAGATCTGCGGTAAATGTCACCACCTCGCAAGCGTAGGTTTCCTCCAGCCATTTCAGGATGATGGATGTATCAAGCCCGCCCGAATAGGCGAGGACCACTTTTTTAATGCTTCCCGTCATGGCGGGTTCCTTTTTAATAATGTGTTGTGCTTAAATTTATGGGCCAAAATTAAACCCAGCTGTTTCTTGGCAGTGATACTAGGTGCTTGTCATTAATGCATCAACTATTAAGCCATTCTTCCAAATCGCCCGCCATATGGGCAAAGGGGCGATAGCCCATGGCCAAAAATGCATACTGTCCATCATCGGCACAAACGATGGAGGGAAACCCCTTGACTCCAAATGCCCGCGTCTGGTTGAAATCAAAATTAACTAAATCCTTGGCGGTCGCGCTGGAAAAAAGGTTTAAGAATTTTTCACGGTCAATTCCGGCGGCGGCCACAATATCAGCTATTACATTGGCATCGGTTATGTCTTGGCCTCGCGCGTAAAATGCCCGTTGCAGGTCGTGGTAAACCGCCCCGCTAAGGGCAGGGTCCAGTTCGCGTGCGCATACAACGCCGCGACACGATGGCTCGGTGTCATAAATAAAATCGTCATCTTTCATGCGTGAATAATCAAACGGCTGGCCGGTTTTTTTATTAACCTCTTCCCAGTGATGCTGGACATAGGTTTGCATTTCACCTTTCCAGCTTTCCGTGGTGCCGGGGCGAAGCCCGCCCATGATAACTTGAAATGATGCCCGGCCTTTAATGGCGTCGGTTATTTTTTTTGATTCCGGCTGAAACCCCCAACACCATGAACACATGGGGTCGGCAAACAGCATTATGTGTTTACCCGGCCCCGGTTTGAACGATTTTTCTTCTTTTGTTTGGGCAGAAGATTCTGGCACAGCGCAAGAATCATCGATGTAGTCCATGTCGGTTTTATCGTTCATTGGCTTTACCTTTATCTTATCTCTTTATCTGGCCTTTTTTTCTTTCAATGCTTTTAATTTGGCGTTTTCCGATGAAGATTTTAATTGCCCACAAGCCGCCATTATATCGCGCCCACGCGAAGTACGAATGGGGGCCGAATACCCTTCGTCATTTAGGAAATCAGAAAAACGGTGCATGGCATTACCAGACGAACATTCATGAACCGACCCCGGCCACGGATTAAACGGTATCAGATTAAATTTCGCATGTACTTTGTAATGGCGCATTAGGCGCACTAGTTCTTTGGCGTCAGCCAAACTGTCATTTACATCTTTTAACATGACATATTCCATAGTAATGCGTCGGGCGTTGCGCGCACCGGGGTAATCGGCACAGGCTTGTAATAATTGTTCAAGCGGATATTTTTTATTAATGGGAACTAGCTGGTCACGTAATTCATTGGTTGGTGCATGCAGGCTGATGGCAAGGCCAACACCCAATTCATCGGCTGTGCGTTTCATCATCGGCACCACACCAGATGTGGAAAGGGTGATGCGGCGTTTGGAAATTGAAATGCCTTCGCTATCCATTACAATTTGTAACGCGCGTGAAACATTTTCAAAATTTAATAACGGCTCGCCCATGCCCATCATCACTAGGTTTTTAAGTTTACGACCATCAACGCCCGATGGCCATTCACCCATTTCATCACGGGCTAACATTACTTGTCCTAAAATATCAGCGGCGCTTAAATTCCTGACCCAGTCCATGGTTCCGGTATGACAAAACGAACAGTTGAGCGAACAGCCGACTTGGCTGGAAACGCAAAGCGCACCTCGGTCTTCTTCGGGTATCATCACGGTTTCTATTTCGCCCCCACCCGGAAGCCCCAACAGCCATTTGCGGGTGGTGTCTTCGGAAACAAGGGCTTGATTTATGGTTGGCCTGCCGACCACAAAATGTTCAGGCAGGAGGACGCGCAAATCTTTTGACAGATCTGTCATTTTGGAAAAATCGGTCTCGCCTCGATGGTACATCCAATGAAATAGCTGGCGCGCACGAAAGGCCGGCTCGCCCAGCATGGCCATGGCCTCGCCTAGTTCTTTGCGGCTAAGCCCTATGAGGTTTTGCCTATCATCAGCGTTGGCATCAGTGTTGGCGTTGGTTTTAATGTTTTCAGTCATGATGGCGGTGATATATGCCTTTAATTTGCCAATTGCAAAGCCAGATAGAATATTGGCAAGCTATCTATTTGATACCACAGGCTTTTGCTGCTGCGCCCAAGGCTTTGGTAAACCCTTTAAGGGAATAGGTATCGGTGGTTTTGGTGCCCCGGCTTGAGGTTCCTTTTACCACCATGGTGGTACCACCCTTCATGGCTTTGACCATGGCCTCGTCGCTTTTTTTATCATAGGTCCACGCGCTTTCGCCCTGGGTGAACATTTTAAATGTTTTATTGCCATCAATTTTGGCCATGGCATCAACGCCTTTTTTATATTCATAGCCAGCCTGAAAGCTTACTTCGTTGATGGTGTTTTCCTGTGGTCGGTGGGTAACGATGGCAAAAATATCCCCACGTTTTTTATAGTTGCCTTGATGTTTGCTTGGTTCCGAAGAAATAAAACAAACTGTGCCACTGGAATCTTTTTCTTTGTATGCGACCCAATCACCAGATTCCACCAGCAGCTTTGCATTGGCGGGTGTTGAAATGGCAAGCATTGCAAAAAGGAAAATAAAGCGTTTGATCATGTTATAATTGATAAACCCCAAGGGCCAGAATGCCAAGCAAGATGGACGGTATAAGGTGAATTATTTTTTTCCATCAAATTCAGCTCCCAGCGGTGGGGGGCTTTTGAATTTGTCCATAGTTCGAAATACTGGATCGCCATGAACGTGGCTGGGCAATTGTTCAACCGGGCCACCGGGCCTAACCGGGCGGGGCGGAAAACGGCCCAGGCTTGTCACCCGGTCATACATTACGATTGCCGCGGCCACAGAAACATTAACGCAAAACTTGGTTGGAATTTTTACAATAAATTCACACAGTTCTGACATTTCTGGCGAAATTGAGCCGCGCTCCGGCCCTAATATATATGCGGCCCGCGATGGATGGCGAAAACTGGGCAGATCAACCGCCTTGTCCGATAGCTCGACCCCGACAATGCGGCAGTCATCGGGCAACGACATGGAATTAATATCGGGGAATTTATAAAATGGAATATGGCCCCCAGATTTTGAGGTATCGGCCAAGTCCCCTTCGCGGGCGGGGTATGATGCGGCCACGGTAAAGGCGAAGCTGGCACCAAATGCATGGGCGGTGCGAAATATTGCGCCCGCGTTCATGGGTTTAGAAATACCTTCGACGCCAACGCCGAAATATCCCCGCAGTTCATTAATGGAATTGCTGTTGCTCATTATGGGCTCAACATGGCCAAAATGCCCCCACTTTGCAAGGAAAACCGGGCAGATGCCAGCATTAGGGGTTGTCCCTAATGGCGCGGCTTTGTTCCCTAGACTAACATATTGCAGGAAATATTACCTGATAGAGCGAACGGTAAGTTTTTCATTTTTAAACTAAGAAAACCAGCAAATTTTTTGCTAAAAGGGAGGTTATTATTTCATGATTAAAAAAATTCTTTCAATCGTTTCCGTTATGTTTGCGCTAACCGCGTATGTTTTGCCGGGCACTGCTTCGGCAACATCCAGCGATGGTCACCATCTTGTGATTCAAATTAATGCCAATGATCCGGCATTGATGAACTTGGTGCTTAATAATGCAACACAAAGCAAAGCAGCATATGAAGCGGCTGGGAAAAAATTAGAAGTAGAAATTGTTGCCTATGGCCCCGGCCTGAAGATGCTGCTTCCCAATTCACCGGTGATGGCCCGCATACAAAACCTTGATGCCAACAACTCCGGTATTGGTTTTGCCGCATGTGGCAACACCATGAAAAAAATGTCAAAGAAAGCTGGCAAGCAGCTTGAACTGTTGGAATTTAGTAATATAAAAATGGTTCCTGCCGGCGTTGTTCATATTATGCAACGCCAAGATCAGGGCTGGCATTACATTAAACCTTAAATTTTGGCCATAAATTTTGGCCATAAATTTTAGCTAGATAAATAAATTAAAAAGAGCGCTGGTAAATATTTATCAGCGCTCTTTTTTTGCTGGCCAAATGCTTCTTATGTGTTCCGGCCTTGCCAATACTAATATGTTGCCCGCTAACACTAACACCGCGCCTAATATAGCCTCTGGGGTAAATACATAGTTTTCAAAAATAACCGAAAGCGTTAACGCAACCACTGGAAACAATACCGAAGCATAGGCCGCCCGTCCGGCACCAATGCGCCCAAGCAGGGTAAGGTAGGCACCAAAAGCAATTACCGAACCAAACAACGCCAGATATAAAAGCGATCCAACATATTTAATTGATGGGTCAAACGTAAATTCGCTGCCTGATAAAAATGCGAAAGCAAATGTAAATATTGCCCCATAGAGCATGCCATAAGCATTGGTTTGTAATATTGGCAGGCCGCGGCGTTGGTTGCGTGTGCTTGCCATATTGCCAAGGCTGGCAAATGTTGATGCCAAAAGGCAAAGCATTAATCCGCGAGCACCACCATCTGCCATATTAAAATTTTCAATTTCCGGCCAGAATACCAAGCCCAACCCACCAATGCCCAGCACCGCACCACCCAGCACGCGCCACGTTGCCGGGGCTTTAAAAAATAATTTTCCGAACAAAATATTTAACGGCACTATGGTGGAAAATGTTACCGCTACTAACCCGGTGGTAATGTCGGCGCTGGCCAAATAAAAAAGATAATAATTAGTGGAAAAAAGAAACAGCCCCTGAACGGCGATCCAAAAATGATCACGTTTGGGGTAGCGCATATCCTTGCCCCGCAAAATTGCCCAGGCAATTAAAACCAATGCCGCAATTAAAAATCGGTACGCAACCGATGCGTCGGGGCTAACAACACCCAACTGCCATTTAATGGCAAGCCAGGTTGAGCCCCAGATAAGCACGGTGGTCAGATAAAGAACAAAAGTATTCATAGGGTAAACCCATAGCCAAAATTATTTTAGCCAGAGGTTATGCCTGCCGCCATAACCCAGTCCATGCCTAAGTTGTAACCCTTACAATTTGATGGGCAATTTGATGGACAATTTGCCCAAAAATTTGACAGAGAGGGGATATTATATTAGCAATTACTTAAATAGTTAAACCATCAGGATTTCCGGGCCGATATGGCCACCTTAGGAGACTAAAATGAACGAAAAATTAGCAAGATTTATAGACACCCTTCCCACCATGCCTACCTTGGTTATTGGTATATGGATGGCGTTGGCACCGTTCACGCCCGAGCCGCATTTGGTGCAAAAATTTTTCATGGCTATGAACGGCGATGCGTTCAAACTAATTGATGTGTTTGATGTGTTCATGCACGGTGGCCTTGGAATTATTGCCGGCCTTAAAATATGGCGCATCATGGCCCAGCGAAATAATTCAACCGGTAATCAAGACGCTTAATTATCGTCGTTGTTATTGCCGTTATCACCATCGTTATTATCGTCATCGTAACGCCCAATTGAAATTTCAACTCGTCTATTGGCGGCGCGGTTACTGGGCCCGGTGTTGGCCATTAACGGCCTAGAATCGGCATAGCCCTGCACCGTAATTTTAGATGATAAAATATTAGTATTGGCCAACAAATAATGCGCCACCGATGCGGCGCGGGCCGCCGAAAGATCCCAATTAGAACGGTAACGTTCAGTGGTAATGGGAATGTCATCGGTATGGCCTGAAATAATTATGTGGGAATTACCTTCTTTAATTGCGTCTTCTAACACCACAACAATTTTTTGCATGATTGGTAAAAATTGATCCAACAATTCGCCGCTGCCTGACATAAATGAAACCTGATCGGGAAAGCGAATAATTGTTACATCATCCGTACTGACAACATCAATTAATGAATTTTCAATTTCATCTGCCATTTCATCTTGTAGGCGCGACAACGTTTTTTGACTTTGTTCGACAAATGCGTCTCTATCTATTGCCCGCCCTTCGGTTTCGCCTGTTTTGGTTGTATCCATAGTTTCAGAATCAGCCTGTTCTTCGGGCGGCAATACTGTTGCAACCGGAACCGGTAATGATTTTGTCATGGCGGTATGGGTCGGCGTTCCCCCGCGTTCGATAAGGCCTGTCAGCATGCTTTCTCTTTGAAGGCCAAACGCATCACGCAAATTACCAGCTAGGTCTTTAAAGCGCTGGGTTTCCATTGTGGCAAAGGAAAGAAGCAAAACAAAAAGCGTTAATAACAATGCCATTAAATCGGCAAAAGTAACCATCCATGATGGCGCACCACCGGATTTTACTTTTGCCTTGGCCGCGCTCATGTTTTTTGCTCGGCAGGTGCCGGGGCCTCATCACCATCTTCGACTGGTTTGTTTCGCTGCGCTTCGGGAAGGTATGCTTCTAAAATATCTGCCAAAACCATTGGGCTTTGCCGTCCATGTATTTGGGTTACCGCTTCAAGGATAAGTTCTTTGGTAACGCGCTCTTCTTCGGTTTTGGATTCCAACTTGTCGGCAATTGGTAACGCAATCAGGTTGGCGATAAGCGCGCCATATAACGTGGTTAACAGCGCAACCGCCATGGATGGACCAATGGTTGCCGGGTCTTCTAGGCTGGAAAGCATTTGCACTAGGCCAACCAGCGTTCCGATCATACCCATGGCCGGTGCCGATTCGCCAATGCCACGAAATATTTTTCCACCTTCTTCGTGACGTTGAATTGATAATTCCATTTCGCTGGTCAGTGCTTTACGCACAACTTCTAATGCGTGACCGTCAATGCACAGCCTTAATCCACGTTTGAAAAATTCGTTGGTTACCTCAACCTGTTCCAGCGCTAACATACCTTCTTTGCGCGCCCGCCCAGCCAAATCTATTGATGTATCAATAAGTGTGCGTGGGTTTTCGTATGCGTTAACAAACGCAGACTTAATACCCAACTTAAAAGCAGTAAAAACACTGGAGAGTGAAAATTTAACAAGCGTAGCGGCAAAAGTACCGCCAACAACAATTAGAAATCCCGGTAGATTAAGAAATATCCAAAGGTCCGACCCTGACATAACCGCCAGACCCACAACCGATATACCGATAACCAATCCCAAAAGGGTGGCTAGATCCATGGCATTACCTCGCCCAAATAAAAATTCACGCCCCACAGCAATATTGTCATATAGCTTAGCAGTAAACTGCCCATCTTTCCAAGAAGTTAGCCTTTTAAAAAAACCGCGTTCATACATGTAAATGTGTTGGCTCTATTGGCTGAGGCCCCAACTAGGGATAGTCTCTTTCCCATGATAAAAAACGACAACAATTTGGCTCCACCCGGGGCAGAGGTGCTGGAACGGATTGCTGAAATCCAGCTAAAAAATTTGCCGGCAGAATTTTTGTCCCATATTCAAGGGTTGGTAGTCAGAATAGATGAACTGCCCGACCACGAAACAGTGGTCGAACTTGAACTAGACAGCCCGTTTGATTTGCTTGGCCTTTATCGTGGTGTAGCTATTAATAATAAAAGCGTACACGACACCCCCACCGATGTGGATATGATTTTTCTTTATCGCCGACCAATACTTGATTACTGGTGCGAAACAGGCGAAGACTTGGGCCATTTGGTGCGTCATGTGTTAATTCATGAAATTGGCCATCATTTTGGTTTTAGTGACGACGACATGGAACAAATTGAAAATTCATCAAAAACAAAATCAGGTTAATTATGTCGCCAGAAAAACCACCCATTTGTCCAATTTGTTCGGGCAAATCCATAACCGTTAAAAGTTTGCTGCAAAAAGATGTGCGCAAACAAATTGCCGATGTGTTCGGTCAAGACGTTCCCACAGAAATTATAATTCCCGATTATACCATGATGGAATGCACCTCATGTTCGTTGGTGTTTGCCGATCCGATGCTTGCCGGTGGGGCGGATTATTATGGTTGGGTCACATCGTTGTCTGGATACAGTGCCGGGCAAAGATGGGAATGGAAAAAAATTTCAAATCATCTGGGTGGGCGCAAAAAATATTTAAAAGTATTAGAGGTCGGCTGTGGCAATGGCAGGCTGATGCAATATTTATCTGACAATAAAAATTTAAACCTTAGCGGCGTTGACGTAAGCGAGCCTTCTATCAAGCTGGCGCAAGAAAAAGGCCTAGATGCACGGTTGGTTGATTTTTCAAATCCTGATGGGGCATTGGCCGATGGCGAAATGTTTGATGGAATAATTCTCAGCCATGTTCTTGAACATGTGGGCAACCCATTGGTGGTGGCACGCCAGCTTGCCCAAAGGCTTAATCCCGGTGGCTCGATTTATGTTTCGGTTCCATATTCACCCATGAGCCGCGAACTTGATGGTTGGGATATACAAAATCTGCCACCGCATCATTTAACCCGATGGAATAAAAATTCCCTTGGTCAGCTGGCGGGTGAGCTGGGGTTGAAGCTTGACCTTGAAACCGCCAAAGCAAAATCGCCATTTAAACGCGCTGTGCAAGATACCTGTGGCCGGGCGCTGGGCAATAAACATCCACCGCTGGTTAAGCGGTTAATGGTAGTGGTCGCTAATTTTAAAATGTTTGTTGATTTTTATAATCGCCACCGCGCCCGCGAACGCATAAACCGCCAACCCGCAGGCGATACCGCGCTGGCAGTTTTTACGCATATTTGATTTTGGCCAGATTTTGGTCAAGTTTTGCCTGATGTGGCACTTGCCGGGTGACGGCGTTTAAGGGTAGTTTGTCGTTAAAATTAACTCCACCAACTGTATTGGAGCCATCCTAAATGGACGTAATTCTTGTTCCCCTAATTCAACTTATTCTTGCCGTTATCAACATTTATGTCTGGGTGCTGGTGGCGAGCGTTGTGCTTAGCTGGTTAATTGCATTTAGTGTGGTTAACACATCTAACCGTTTTGTTTATTCCATTGGCAATATTATTTATCGCATAACCGAACCGGCGCTGCGCCCAGTTCGCAATATATTGCCCAACATGGGAAGCGTTGATCTGGCGCCCGTGGTGGTAATATTGCTGCTTTGGTTCGTTGAAAATATGCTCATACAGATTTTAATTAAATTATAAAGGTAGCGGTATTGTCTGATGGCCAATGATGCTGACAAAATAATTGCCAAAATAATAGATGGCAAAAAATTTGCCGAGGGCCTTCGCGCCAATGTGGCCAAGGACGTTGCCGATTTAAAAAAAAATCATAACCTTACCCCTGGCTTGGCCGTGGTATTGGTGGGCGAGGACGCCGCATCCCAAGTTTATGTAAGAAACAAAGGCGAACAAACCAAAGCGGCAGGAATGAATTCGTTCACATTTCGCCTACCCGCTGACGCCAGCGAAGATGAATTATTGGCCCGTGTAGAAGAATTAAACAACGACGATGCGGTTCACGGTATTTTGGTGCAGTTGCCTGTGCCTTCCCATATGAACGCGGACAAGGTAATTAACGCAATTAACCCGGCCAAAGACGTTGATGGTTTCCATGTAATTAATTCTGGGCTTTTGGCCACCGGTCAAGACGGCATGGTGCCGTGCACCCCACTGGGCTGTGTCATGCTTATAAAAGACAAGCTGGGAAATGATCTTTCCGGCAAGCGCGCTTTGGTATTGGGGCGCTCCAATATTGTTGGCAAACCCATGGCGCAATTATTACTGCGTGAAAATTGCACCGTTACCATTGCCCATTCGCGCACGGTTGATTTAGCCGATGAATGTAAACGCGCCGATATTTTGGTCGCCGCCGTTGGCCAAGCACAAATGGTAAAGGCCAGCTGGGTAAAACCCGGCGCCTGCATAATTGATGTGGGCATGAACCGCATACCCGCACCCGAACGCGGCGTTGGTAAAACCCGGTTGGTTGGCGATGTTGATTTTGAAGATGTAAAAAATATTGCAGGCTCCATAACGCCTGTTCCGGGCGGGGTTGGGCCAATGACCATTGCGGTATTGTTGGCCAGCACGGTTACGGCGGCCAAACGAATTCATGGAATCGATTAAATTGTTATGGGTTTGAATATTACCCCATTTGTTGCATCACATACCACGGGCATCAAAAACCTTATTGTTCCCATTCAGCAAAATGAATTTAGTATTTCAATTTCATATGATGATCAGCCGGATTTACAAGACATTCCCGGTTTTTATCAAACCGACAACGGTGGCTTTTGGGTCGCGCTTGATGAAACCAAAGGGGATGCCAAAGGGAGCGAGTGCGTTGTCGGTTGCATCGCTTTAAAAGACATTGGCAATAACCAAGCCGCACTTAGAAAAATGTTTGTCGCCCAAAGCCATCGTGGCCCAAGTGCTGACAGAGATATTGGCGTTGCCGCAATGTTGCTTGAACGGCTTTTGGCCCACGCAAAAATCCAAGGGCTAGGTGAAATATACCTTGGCACCACGGCAAAATTCTTGGCCGCGCACAGATTTTATGAAAAAAATGGGTTCGCATTGGTGGATGAAAATAACCCACCACCCGCATTCCCCCGTATGGATGTTGATACCCGATTTTATAAAATTGGGTTATAGTTATTTATGCCAGAAATATTTGACCTTGTTCTCACAATAGCAATTTTTATTACCGCCCACATGTTGCCGGCCATTGCACCGTTGCGCCGCGCGCTTATATCGGTCATTGGCAAAGCCCCCTACATAGTTGGTTTTTCCATGTTGTCGCTGGGATTGCTAGGCTGGGTCGGTGTGGCCTATGCAAACGCGCCCTATGTTGAACTTTGGCTGTTGCCACGTTTTGCATTGTGGCTGCCGGCGTTATTAATGCCGCTTGCCAGTATTTTTTTGGTGGCGGTTTTTACCAACCCCAATCCGCTTTCCGTTGCATTAAAATCAGATGGGTTCGATTCTGCCCGCCCCGGTGTGGTTGGCATTACGCGCCATCCATTATTGGCAGCCTTGCTTTTGTGGTCGGGCGCGCACCTAATTATCAATGGCGACTTGGCGGCATTGTTGCTGTTTGGGCTTTTCACCATAATGTCTGTGGCGGGCCCGTTCAGCATCGAGCCCCGTAAAAAACAAAAATTGGGCGCGGGTGAATGGGCGCGTTTAAGCGGGCCAACATCGTTTGTTCCGTTTTGGGCCATAATTACCAAGCGCGCCAAATTAGATGTTTCCGCCATCGGATGGCCAACCGTATTGGCGGGATTGGCGCTATATGGCGCATTGCTGTTTTTTCACGCTGGCGTTATTGGCACGGTGCCATACCCATGAGATATTAAGAAGCTAGTCAAACCGTCGAGGCGATGCTAAAAGCCCAGCCCATGAGCGACCTTAAACACATCCGCAATTTTTCCATCATTGCCCATATTGACCATGGCAAATCGACCCTGGCCGACCGCCTTATCCACCATTGTGGCGGGTTGACCTCGCGCGAGATGAAAGAACAAGTGCTAGACAGCATGGATATCGAGCGCGAGCGGGGCATTACCATCAAGGCCCAGACAGTGCGCCTTCAATACACAGCAAAAGATGGCGAAACATATTTGCTTAATTTGATGGATACCCCCGGCCATGTTGATTTCGCCTACGAAGTATCTCGCTCATTGGCCGCGTGCGAAGGCGCGCTTTTGGTTGTTGATGCATCCCAAGGGGTAGAAGCACAAACCCTAGCCAATGTTTATTTGGCATTGGATAACGATCTGGAAATCGTTCCAGTGCTTAACAAAATTGATCTTCCTGCGGCTGAGCCTGAACGCATTAGGAAACAAATAGAAGACGTAATTGGCCTTGATGCATCGGACGCGGTTTTGACATCGGCAAAATCTGGCATCGGCATCGAAGATGTATTAGAGGCCATCGTCACTCGTCTCAGCCCGCCCGAGGGCGTCATCGATGCACCATTAAAAGCAATGCTGGTTGATAGCTGGTATGACGCATATTTGGGCGTGATGATACTTGTCCGGGTAAAAGACGGCGTAATTAAAAAGGGTCAAAAAATACGCATGATGTCTAGCGGTTCGTCTTATCAGGTGGACCAAGTTGGGGTCTTTACCCCCAAAATCGAACAGGTGGGCGAACTTGGCCCCGGCGAAATGGGTTTTATAACCGCATCAATTAAAACCGTTGCCGATACTAACGTGGGTGACACAATTACCGATGATAGAAAACCTGCAAGCGAAGCATTGCCCGGTTTTAAGCCCAGTGTGCCGGTTGTATTTTGCGCCCTGTTCCCGGTTGATGCGGCAGACTTTGGCGACTTAAAAGACAGCCTTGGTAAATTGCGTCTTAACGATGCCAGTTTTGAATTTGAAGCAGAAACCTCAGCGGCACTTGGTCAAGGTTATCGTTGTGGATTTTTAGGATTGCTCCATTTGGAAATTATTCAAGAACGCCTCAGCCGTGAATTTGATCTTGACCTTATTACCACCGCGCCAAGCGTTGCTTATCAATTACACATGAACGACGGCAGTGAAATATCCATGCATAACCCAGCCGATATGCCCGACCCGGTACAAATTGCTTCCATCGAAGAGCCGTGGATAAAAGCAACTATTATGGTGCCGGATGAATATCTTGGTGCGGTACTGGGCCTTTGTACCGAACGCCGGGGCGAACAGGTTGAATTAACCTATGTCGGCAACCGGGCCATGGCGATTTATAGCTTGCCATTAAACGAGGTTGTGTTTGATTTTTATGACAGGCTTAAATCTATTTCGCGTGGTTATGCATCGTTTGATTATGAAATTGATGGTTACAAAGAAGGCAGCCTTGCCAAGATTTCAATTTTGGTAAATGCCGAACCCGTGGACGCACTTTCGTTTATTGCCCACACCAGCCAAGCCGAAACTCGTGGTCGGCAAGTATGCGAACGATTAAAAGACCTTATCCCGCGCCAGCTTTTTAAAATCCCTATTCAGGCGGCTATTGGCGGCAAGGTAATCGCACGCGAAACAATCGCCGCCATGCGTAAAGACGTTACCGCAAAATGTTATGGTGGTGATGTTTCTAGAAAAAGAAAACTTCTGGATAAACAGAAGAAGGGTAAAAAGAAAATGCGCCAGTTCGGCAAAGTGGAAATTCCGCAAACCGCATTTATTAATGCGCTTAAAATGGGCGACGATTAAATATTGTTAATTATCGCTAGTTTCTTTTTTACTTGATTCTTCGTGATCCAAATTCTCATTGGCCATTTCTTTATCGGCTGGTTCAGTTCGAATGTGCGAAGACGGCATTACATCGTCACCTTGTTCGACCCAGTTCATGCCTTCTTCGTGAACTTGTTTTGTAAGCTCGTCGTAAAGAAATACTGAATTTTCGTGATCTTGGTCGGCATCAACGTCATGGTCACGAAAAATAAAGGCAACCGTAAACCCCGGTGCGCCGAACAATAACCATCCGGGAAGAAGCATCATTAATTCAATTAATTGCCATGCATCGCCAAAAATTGGGAAATCTGTGTTGCGAGATTCTTCCAAGGTCTCGGGTGATAATACCTGCCAAACTTCAGCGACCGACATATACATCCTGAGCTCACCCGTTACGCCTTGGGCGGCAATTTCTGCGGCGCCGGAAATAAAGGCCAGCACCATAAGGCCAATTCCAAAAATAAATATTCCTCTTTTCATGGTTGGGATAGTAGCCCAATACCCTGTGGTTTTACTATGAAGTTGCGCACACCCGTATTTTTTGGTTTTGGGGATCTAAGAAAATAATTCACTAAGGGCCATCGAATGTGTTGAATTTTGATGCGCCCTTGGTCTAAGTTCTGCCCAACTCCTGCGGAGGGGTGGCCGAGTGGCTGAAGGCGCACGCTTGGAAAGCGTGTATGCGGGAAACCGTATCGAGGGTTCGAATCCCTCTCCCTCCGCCATTTTTCTTAAAATACCCACGCGGCCTTGCCGCTTCGGGGGTGGTATTTAAAAAAAGGCCCGCTTTTGGTGGGTCTTTTTTGGCCCAGCCCTGAAACAACGTAGTTGCCTGCGGAATTATTAATTCAAGCCCTTGCCCAGCATCCAGCCATGGTTTAAGAATAAACCGCTATCGAAACGATTTTTTATATGGGGAAAACTATTGGGGGCGCAACAAATATGACAATAGAACTTTCCGAATTAGAAGCCCTTGACCTGTGGCGTCGGGCAATTGTTTCAAGCGTGCGTCTTGATGCGCCTGACTTGACCGCCCGACAAATGTCATTGCTTTTGACGGTTTATCTTGTTCCGCCACCGCATACGGTTCGCGGTCTTGCCGATGCCTTAAAAATCTCAAAGCCCGCCATTACACGCGCCATTGATCGGCTAAGCGATATGGATTTGGTGCGTCGTAAAACCGATGACGATGACAGACGTTCGGTGCTTGTTCAGCGCACGGTTAAGGGGTCGGTGTTTTTGCGTGAATATGGCGAACTAATTGTCGCCACCGCACGCAACATCAAACAATCTTAAAACAAAAATAATTTTTCACACCTCGCGTGCGCGACATATAATTTTACACCTCGCGTGCGCGACGATATTTCAGCGGACGATAGCTACGAAGATATGTCGGTAGAACCGATTCTATATTTTTAGGTGTTATTCTTAAATCTTCGATTGTTGGGCACTCGCCGCTTTTTACACTTCCCTCAACCATTTGCCATACTTGGTCACGCGAAACTATTGATCCGGGAATAAATTCCATAAAGAATGCTTGCGTTAATGCAAGCGGAATTGGAGCAGGAATAATTAAACATTTCTGTTCAGTTTCAGCCAACATTAATTCTAAAAGACGTTTAAACGTGTATGTTAACGGTCCGGTTAATTCAAATATTTTTCCACGAGCAGATTTATTGTAGAGCGAATTAATAATTGCGCTTGCAACATCGCCAACATATATCGGCTGAAAATTGGCCCCACCCATTGAACAAAATTCTAAAATTGGTATGCGCCATTGCGTCGCAGCGCCTGCAACCATTTTAATTTTTGGTATAACTGGGCAACCAACCACTGGTAAAACCGGGCTGATACCAGCCATTTTGGCAAAGGTATTCATGAACTGATCTTCTGGCCCAATTAAAAGCGAGGGGCGCAAAATAACTGCGTCTGGGAATTCTTCAGCTACCGCTTGTTCGCCAGCAAATTTTGTTCGTCCATAGGCCGAGCGAGAATCAGGGTTGGCAGAAATTGACGAAACATGAACAAGGTTTTTTATACCGCTATTCTTAGACGCTACGGCCACATTTTTGGCGCCTTTAACGTGCACCCGCTCATACGAATTTTTTCCGCGTTTCTTTAAAACGCCAGCAAGGTTGATGACGCTGTCTGCGCCATCTACTGCTGCCAGCAATGAACTGGGGTTACATACGTTTGCATAAACAATGCTTACTTGGCCAACATCACCAAGTATTTTTAAAAATTGCGCCCCTTGGGGGTCGCGTACGCAAACCCGCACCCGCGCACCGGCGCGAACAAGATCCTGCACAACGTAACGTCCTAAAAATCCGGCTCCGCCGATAACGCTTACAAGATGTCCTTGCATATTCATTTTTTAAATTTCCCCAATAATTATTTGCTTTCTATTTTCTGCTTATTGCTGCGGGCGGGCAATCCCCTTAATTATTCGGGCAGGCAATCCCCTTGATTATTCGGGCGAGCAATCCCCTTGTATTCAAAAGATAACAATTTTGGCCCATCGGCAAATCCTTTTTCCAGCTTTTCGAAGGTAAATCCACCTTCTTCAAGTAATTTATCAGGCTGGCGGTTCATATTGCAGCCGCCAGCGCAACAGCGCCACGGGCGATTAAGCCGATTTTGCCAGCTGGCAACCCCTTGGGTATTAGCAAGGCCATGCTCAATAAACAAAAGCCTTCCTTCGGGTTTTAACACCCTCAGAATTTCACCTATGGCTTTTTCAGGATGAGGAATGGAGCAAAGCACCCAGGTAACAACGACCGTATCAATTGAATTGTCTTCAATATCCATTTCCATGGCGTCAAATCCGGCAATTGATAGGTCCACACCCAATTCTTTTGCTCGGAATAAAGCTTTATTTCTCAATATTTTAGATGGCTCTATGGCCAGTATTTGTTCAACATTTGGGCCGTAAAAGGGAAGATTAAATCCGGGGCCAATGCCAATTTCCAACACCTTTCCACGGGCGGTTTCGACCACACCGGGGCGTTCGTTTTCTGTCATTGGTGCGCGCATTACAATGTTAATCAGGTGCGGGATTATAAAATCGTTATAAAAACTCATGGGCCTTAGTCTAAATCTTTTGCCCTTAAGACCCAAGCCCCCAGTAATGTTGACAACCGCCCTTGGTCGGTCTAACTCGTTGCCCTAGATATGCCCCTAAATGCCCAGGTGGCGGAATTGGTAGACGCGCTGGCTTCAGGTGTCAGTGACCGCAAGGTCGTGGAAGTTCGAGTCTTCTCCTGGGCACCATTTACCTTGAATTCCAGTAATTATTGGGGGCCTTAAGGCCCCCCCTTAAGGTCTATGGCAATCTAGTGTCGGTTGCGGCTAATATGACCAATGCAATGGTAATTAAGGACATTTGAGGATAGATTTAAGAAAGATGGGAAAAAAAGTGGCAGCAATAAAACCTGATATTCAGCTTCATAAAGGCGATCTTCCAGCCGGTCTTAACTTTGGCGACGCGGTTGCGGTTGATTGCGAAGCAATGGGCCTCAAAAATGCCCGTGATAGGCTTTGTGTGGTGCAACTTTCCGCCGGCGATGGTGTTTGCCATTTGGTACAGTTTGCTAAGGGTAAATATGATGCCCCTAATCTGAAGGCCTTAATGGCCGATGCAAACGTTAGCAAAATTTTCCATTATGCCCGTTTTGATGTTGGCATCTTGAAATACTACCTAGACGTTGATTGTGCTCCGGTTTATTGCACCAAAATCGCATCTAGGTTGGCGCGTACTTATACAGACCGTCATGGCCTAAAAGATGTTTGCCGTGAATTGGTCGGGGTTGAACTTTCAAAGGAACAGCAATCATCAGATTGGGGCGCAGAAACTTTGAGCAAAAGCCAGCTAAGCTACGCCGCTAGTGACGTTCTTTATTTGCACAAAGTTCGTGACGAGCTAGAAATAATTTTGGCACGCGAAGGGCGCACTGATATGGCTAAAAAATGCTTCGACTTCATTAGCACTCGAGCCGCGCTCGATGCAGAAGGTTGGCCGGAGATGGATATTTTCTCTCACTAACTTTCTAATTATTTTTTTTAGCCAGCAACATGTCGCGGTAACAAAATTATGCCAAAGTCAAAAATAGAATTAAAATCAAAAAAAGCTGATGACCTGAGCACCGCCAGACGCGTGCTTAAAACGGAATCTCGCGCCATTGATGTAATGGCCAAGGGTCTTGGCGATAGCTTTGTAAGCGCAGTTGATTTATTGCAAAAAATATCGGGTCGGGTTGTTGTTACGGGCATGGGTAAAAGCGGACACATTGCACGTAAAATTGCCGCAACCTTCGCCTCAACCGGCAAGCCTGCTTTTTTTGTTCACCCGGGTGAGGCCAGCCATGGCGACCTTGGCATGATACAGCAAAATGATTGTGTGATAGCCCTTTCTAATTCAGGTGAAACTGCCGAATTATCAGACATTGTTGCTTATACTAGGCGCTACCGTATTCCTTTGCTCGGCATTAGTGGGCGGACGGGTAGCACGCTGGACAAACAAGCAGATGTTGGTTTGGTAATACCGGACGAGCCCGAGGCCTGCCCCATGGGGTTGGCACCAACAACATCAACCACGGCCATGCTGGCCCTTGGTGATGCGCTTGCAGTTTGTCTGTTAGAACGCGAAGGATTTACCGCCGAAGATTTTCACGGGTTTCATCTCGGCGGAAAGCTGGGGCAAAAATTGCTAAAAGTAAGCGACCTAATGCACGGGGGAAAAGAACTGCCGCTTATTTTTAAAACCGCGACCATGGCGGATGCGTTAATAGAAATGACCTCTAAAAGTTTTGGTGTTGTTGGGGCAATTAATTCTAAGGGAATGCTTGAAGGCATAGTTACCGATGGCGATTTACGCCGCAATATGAACCCCGAGCTTTTAAATCAAAAAGTATCCGAAATAATGACAAAGGGCGGTGTAAGCGCCAGCCCCAACCAACTTGCCAGCGAAGCAGTTGCCATTATGAACGAAAATAAAATAACTACTTTGTTTATTATTCAAGATAGTAAACCAGTTGGTATTTTGCATATTCATGATTGTTTGCGCGCGGGCGTGGTCTGATAATAGATTTTTATTTATTAGGCGAGAGGTCAATCGGCCTAGCAAAAAATTATCAGGCGGTTCAGGAAATATTATGACAACACAACAAACCGAGCCACCTGTATCTCCACATGCAGAAACATTGGTTGGCGAGGGGGGCACAGATCGTGCCTCATCTTATCGTTTGCGTGAATCTCAAAGCAAAAGCGGTCGGCATTCACGCTTTGTAAAAACGATGAAAATAACATTGCCGTTTATAGCTATTTTGCTTATCGGGCTTATTCTTGCGTGGCCGTATTTTAGTGAAAATCAGGGTGGATTTAATATAGAATTTTCTTCTTTAAAAGTTACTCCGGGCGAACATGCGGGTGTTGATAATGCACGTTATTTTGGGGTTGATGATTTAAACCGTCCCTACACAATTTCTGCTGACCTAGCTAGATTTCCAGATGGCCCAAAGGGGCCAATAAGTCTTGAAGTGCCTAAAGCCGATATAACAATGAATGATGATACCTGGCTGGTGATGACCTCAACCCAAGGAAAATATGATCAGCAAAAAAAATTATTATCATTAAGCGGGAAAGTTAATTTGTTTCATGATATGGGGTATGAAATGATTACGGATGAAATAAATATAAATCTTGCAAAAAATGATGCCATTGGAGCAAAGCCAGTAAAAGGTCACGGCCCATTTGGAGAACTAGATGCTAGCGGTATACGCATTGATAAAAACAATAATACAATATTTCTTATTGGTCGATCACGACTGCTTTTGTTTCCATCATCAAGCCCATCTGGGGGTGCGGTAAATGAATAAACCCGTAATGCATATTTTATTGTTGTGTTTAACCATTGCTTTTGGCGCCATGTTCAGCGATGCACTGGCACAAACAAATGGCAATAAGACACCATCATTGTTTGGCGGCGATGATGCTACTCCCATAGAAGTAAATGCTGAAAATGGAATTGAATGGCAACAGGGTGAAAATGTATTTATTGCTCATGGTAATGCCACCGCCACTCGCGGCACGACAGTTATAAAAGCCGATGAATTGCGCGCATATTATCGCGGCGGAAAAGATTCCACATCTGGAGCAAGTGAGATATGGCGCCTTGATGCTGTTGGTTCGGTAACAATTACCAGCCCAGGATGGAAAGCAACTGGTGGGCACGCTGTCTATGACGTTGCAGGCGCAGTCATTGTTTTAAAAGATGCAAACCCGATCACACTTGTTTCTGCCAATGATACAATTACCGCAACTAGGCAAATAGAATTTTGGAACGACAAAAAAATGGCCGTGGCCAGAGGTGACGCAACTGCCGTTAGGGCAGAGCGACGCATAAGCGCAGATGTGTTAAGCGCATATTTGGAAACCGCCCCCGGTGGCGGTAACAAGGTCCGCCGGATAGAGGCCTTTGATAATGTCAAAATCTCTACCGCCGAAAGCGATGCTTCGTCCAATCGCGCTGTTTATGATTTGTCCACAGGACTTGCTAGGCTTGATGGTTCGGTCGTTATTGCTAGGGATGGTAACAAGCTTAATGGCTGTAGCGCTGATTTTGACCTAGGAACCGGCATCAGTCATCTAAAGGGTTGCCCCGGGGCAGAGGGAAAAAAAGGCCGGGTAAAGGGTATTTTATTGCCTGGCGCCCAAACTAATAAAAAATAAATCTAATATATAAGTGTAATAGCCAGATAAACGCATCTGCTATATATTTGATAAGAAAGCGGAAACCTTTTGCGGTTAGTTTTTATAACTGTAATGGCGGAAAAATAGGGGCCTTTGGTAGCAGTGAAACAATTTGATCAGAATCAAACGCCTAAGCTAGTTGCAGATGCATCCAATAATTCTGGGCGTGGGCTTCGTGCCGAAACTATTGGCAAACGCTATAAAAAACGCCCGGTAGTTTCCGATGTAACCATTGAAATTCAACGCGGTGAAATTGTTGGACTGCTCGGCCCCAATGGTGCAGGCAAGACAACATGCTTTTATATGATGATGGGCCTTGTTCAACCTGATTATGGCCGCGTCTACCTTGATGGTGAAGATATAACCCATTTGCCAATGTATCGTCGCGCCCGTATGGGCCTTGGTTACTTGCCACAAGAAGCATCAATTTTTCGTGGTCTTTCGGTCGAGGATAACATTCGCGCAATTTTAGAAGTTACCGAACCATCGGTCCAAAAACGTGAAGCAACTCTGGAAGCATTGTTGGCTGAATTTTCCATTACCCATATTCGTCGCACGCCCGCATTGGCACTTTCTGGCGGTGAACGCCGAAGGGTTGAAATTGCCCGTGCGCTGGCCTCGAACCCTAATTTTATATTGCTGGATGAACCATTTGCCGGCATCGATCCCATCGCGGTTGGCGATATTAGGGATTTGGTTATTCACCTAAAAGACCGTGGTATTGGTGTTTTGATAACCGACCATAACGTGCGTGAAACCCTAGATGTGATTGATAGGGCATATATTATTCACAGCGGCATGTTGTTGATGGAGGGTTCACCCTCAGATATTATTAACAACGAAGAAGTCAGACGGGTTTATCTTGGCGATCGGTTTAATCTGTAATCCGCGCCCAATTATCACTATATTTATACTATGATTTGATGACAGTTCATCTAATAGGTGCACGCGGAGGAATTAATGGCGTTAACGCCCCGGCTAGATATGCGTCAAGGCCAATCATTGGTAATGACGCCGCAATTGCAACAAGCTATCAAGCTTTTGCAGTTGAGCAATATTGAGCTAGCCGAATATGTCGAACAGGAATTGGAGCAAAATCCTCTACTTGAACGCGACGAAAAAGAAATTTCCCCAGAAGAGAATAATAGAGAAGCTAGCGATAGAGAATCGAATGATGGCGAAGGTCAAAACGAAAAAGAACAATTAGATGTATCCAATAGCGCCGATACCGCAGACACCCTTAATGCCACCGCCGATAGCGGAACTGAAAGCGGAACCGGCGAGGCCATGGATGTGGATTATGATAATGAATACACATCCGATAGCGGCTCTGATCTGCCGCAAACCACAGACGCTGCCGGCTATGAAAGCTGGTCGCCGGGTGGCAATTTCGGCGGTGATGATATGCCCGGAATTGAACAAACGCTGGCCGATGAACAATCCATGCGCGCCTATCTGTTAAGCCAATTGGGCATGATTATCGACACGCCCCAGGAAAGGTTAATTGGGGTTGAGCTAATCGATATGTTAAACGAATCCGGTTATGTGTCGGGCGGGCTTGAACAAATTTCTGAACGCCTTGGCTGTGAACTGGGCGAAGTAGAGGCCGTTTTAACACAAATGCAAACGGTTGAACCATGTGGGCTTTTTGCGCGCAACCTAAAAGAATGCTTGGCATTACAGCTAAGCGATATGGACCGTCTTGACCCAGCCATGCAAAAGCTTTTGGATAATCTTGAGCTTATGGCCAACCGCGATCTTAAGGCACTGGTAAAGGTGTGTGGCGTTGATGCCGATGATGTTCGCGATATGGTGGATGAAATTCGCGCCCTTGATCCTAAGCCGGGACGTTCATTTATATTTGACGTGGCAGAAACCGTTATACCCGATGTGATTTTAAAATCGGTTCCAGATGGCGGTTGGGCTTTGGAGCTTAACTCGCAAACTCTGCCGCGGGTTTTGGTAAACAACCGTTATTATACAGAAATTAGCCAGCAGCAGGGCGGTGATAAAGATAAAGACAAACAATACCTGAACGAATGTCTACAATCTGCCAATTGGCTGGTTAAATCATTGCATCAACGGGCAACAACTATACTGAAAGTATCCAGCGAAATTGTTCGCCAGCA
Organism: uncultured Thalassospiraceae bacterium; assembly: GCA_965603095.1. Classification (GTDB taxonomy): domain Bacteria; phylum Pseudomonadota; class Alphaproteobacteria; order Rhodospirillales; family Magnetovibrionaceae; genus DAOVVL01. Next base: position 31,270 of record CBFDBQ010000010.1, read on the forward strand.
GGACAGTTTTTTTCGCAGAGGTATTTCAGCAATGAAACCTCTGGTTCTGCGCGATATTGCCGATGTTATTGAAATGCACGAAAGCACCGTTTCACGGGTAACTTCTAATAAATATATGGCCACCCCGCGCGGTATTTTTGAATTGAAATATTTTTTCTCATCTTCGGTTGGCGGTGATGGCGTTGGCACGGCGCGTTCGGCCGAGTCTGTAAAAAGCAGAATAAATGACATGGTCGAAACCGAAGACCCAAAGAAAATTTTATCGGATGATAAAATAGTTGAGCTATTAAAATCCGAAGGAATAGACGTGGCCCGCAGAACGGTAGCCAAATACCGCGATGCTTTGGGGATTGCCTCATCGGTTCAGCGCCGTAAAGAGAAATCGGGCGCCTTTTAAAATAAGCCTAAAAGCCATTTTTTCCTTGAAAATAGGCATTTTTTTACCACCTATTGACTTAATATGGTGTCGGTTTTAAGTTCCGCCCAATTCGGGATATTTAAGAAACTCCCGTATGGAAAATATCAACTCATCTCAGGATTTTACTCAACGATGGAAATTACCGTTAATAGTAAGCAGATGGATGTCGGCGCATCGCTTCGCACCCATGCAACAGATAATCTCAACGATACAGTCACAAAGTATTTTGACCGCGCAATTGATGCGAGCGTTACCTTTTCAAAAGCACGGCATGATTTTTTCCATGTGGAAATAACTGTTCACGCTGGACGCGGCCTGACCGTTCATGGATCAGCTGAAGAGGCAGATGCATACCCTGCATTTGATCAAGCTCTAGAGCGCGTTGGCAAGCAGCTTCGTCGCTATAAGCGCAAGCTAGTAAGCCATCATCAAAAAGCTGATGAAGAATTTTCACCCGGGCAATATTCAATCATTGAAACCTCTACGATTGAAGAAATACCCGAAGAAGACAATCCCGCCATCATCGCAGAAATGCCACACAACATTGTTACGCTTAGCGTAAGTGAAGCAGTTATGCGCCTTGATTTGGGAAATCTTCCGGTTCTTATGTTCAAGAATGGTTCGCACGGCGGACTTAACGTTGTTTACCGTCGCACCGATGGAAATGTAGGCTGGATAGATCCAGCTATTGCTGACGCTTAAATAACTGCGTTATGGCCGTGGTGGCGGAGAGAGGGAAATAATGGAAATCAACGACCTGATAACAGTCGAGTGCGTTGTCTCTGGACTTAAAGTTACCAGTAAAAAACAGGCCCTGCAGGAACTCTCAAAACGCGCCGCTGAAATTACCGGCGAACATGAACGTGTTATTTTTGATGTGTTGATGGAGCGTGAACGCCTTGGCACAACTGGCGTTGGTCACGGCATTGCCATACCCCATGGCAAACTTGCTAATCTTGACCGTCTTTATGGACTTTTTGCTCGCCTTGAAAATCCCATAGATTTTAATTCAATCGATGAACACCCAGTTGATCTAATTTTTCTGCTGTTGGCGCCAGAAACTGCAGGTGCCGATCACCTGAAGGCATTGGCCCGGGTATCGCGCCTGTTGCGTGATGGTGATGTTTGCGAAAAACTTCGCGAAACAGAAGAAACCGAAGCTCTTTATGTTTTGCTAACCGATGGCTCTGCGTCCCGCGCGGCCTAATTTACCGCCCACAATTTACGACTAAGGTTTTCACAACAAAAACTACGTCTAATGCTGGCGTATCTTTTGTTGTGTGCCGTTTAATGTGCGCCCTCTAGTGGGCACTAAGGGGCTCTAGCTCGTTTTGCCTAACCGTGATAATTGCGGCAGCTCTGTTTTCAACAGTGGCAAGTTCTGTGCCGTCTGCTGCGAAAATACCGTAAATATCTTTACCGTTTTGGCTTATGGGCCTGACGTAGGCAACATCCTCTATCCCCCATGAGGCGAGGTCGAACTGGGCAAGCCAGTGTGGCTTGTCCGCAATACCAAAAACGGTTGATGTGGTGGCAGAATTGGTAGTCGGGTGGTGGGTCATCCTTCTAATGCTCCTTCCCGGTTTAAATATTTAACATTTTAAGTAAACACTTGGCTGTATGAATAATAGGTAAAGATTACGAAGTATTATATTTGGACATCTGGTCCCTAGACTATTCTTCGGTCTCAATATCTATGGTTTTTGTGCCTTGGAGCGTCGGGCCGGCCTTTTCAATTTTTATGGAGCGTACTTCTGGCTCATGAACCGGGCGGTCCATATCTACGTGGAGCAACCCATTATCTATGGTGGCACCAGATATTTCGATACCCTCTGCCAGTACAAAGGTTCGCTGGAATTGGCGCTTGGCTATACCCCGGTGGATAAAAACCCTGCCCTCGTCCGACTTTGAACATTTACCGCGAACTACCAGCTGTGCGTCTTCAACTGAAACGCTAAGGTCGTCCATGGTAAATCCGGCCACTGCCAACGATATACGTAATCTGTTTTCACCAATTTGTTCGATGTTATAGGGCGGGTAGCCCTCGGCCGATGCCTTGCTGGCGCTTTCAAGCATGCGCTCGAGATGATCAAACCCTAAAAGAAAGGGGCTATTAAATGCAATATTGCGTGACATGTTTTACTTTTCTCCTCTTAGGCAAAATGAGCGAGAGTAAAAATATATAAATCTTAGTCTATTAAATTTTAAGTCTATTATGGCACACCCTATTTTCTGCCCTTTGATATAGGCACAGATATAATAAAACGTGCGTTGGTCCCATTATGTGGGTTTGTTGGGACTTCTTGTCAACAATAGCAACAAACATTTTCTTGAGGAATGGTCACGCTTGGGCCAAAGTGTTTTTTTACCCTAGGGGGGCCACTACATTGAATACATCTGAGCGGCCATCGCTTACTATAGTACTTATTTCTACATTGTTGGCGATGACGGTGTTTTCGCTCGACCTTATGCTGCCCATGGGCGTTGCTAACGGAACGCTTTATATTGGGTTGGTATTGATGGGGTGGTGGTACCCCAAGCGCAATTACATTTTTATTTTAGCGGCAATAAGCACAGCGCTTATCATCATCGGATATAATGCTGCTCCCCACGGCCATGCAGACCATTTGCTCGTTGCCATATTAAACCGTTTTTATGCCGTTTTGGTTATTTGGGTTTTGGCATTTATTCAAAGCTATGCGCGTAAAAAAAGCGATCAGCTAAAAACATCACAACTAGATCTCTTGCAAGCAAAAGAAAGCGTCGAAAATGCCAGCAAGGCAAAATCTGATTTTCTTTCATCTATGAGCCACGAATTACGCACCCCGATGAACGCAATTATTGGTTTTGGTGAAATGATAAAACACGAAACAGTTGGGCCAGTTAACAAGCAACAGAACGAATACCTAGAATATATTCTGCAAAGCGGTCACCACCTATTAAGCCTGATAAATGATGTGCTTGAACTTTCTAAGATTGAAGGCGGCGTTATTGATATAAATCTAGAAGATGTCGTTATTGCAGACGCCATAGACGAGGCCGTACGTCAGGTTAAAACCAAAGCTGAAAAAAGAAATGTATCCATAAATATTAATATGGGTGAATTAAAAAATAATGCGTTGATAGACGCAATTCATGTCGACCCCATAAGGTTCAGGCAGATAATGATAAATCTTTTATCCAACGCAATTAAATACAACCGCGAAGGCGGCAAAGTAGATATCCTTTGTGCGTGTGATGATGTTGATGTAATCCGCATCGCCATATCAGATAGCGGCGAAGGTATGCCAGAACTTGCAGATGAACAAATTTTTCAACCATTTAACCGATTGGGTCGTGAGGCCGGGCCCATAGAAGGAACCGGCATTGGCTTGTCCATAACAAAAGATCTGGTTGAGCGCATGAATGGAAAAATTTATTTTGAAAGTGCACAGGGAATGGGAACCACGTTCTGGGTTGAATTCCCTAGATCTGAACTTGAAAATTAAATAATTAATCTTTCGAATATTTTTGCGGTTATTTTTTTGGCTCGCTTATTTGTTGGCGTGTGTAACGAAATCTTCCAACGTCAGCTACTCGAATTTCAAAAGTGTCTTTATTTATCATTTTGTACAAAACCGCCCCTTCCATTCCTTTGAACAGAACCATATAACCTTCGGGGGCGGGTTCGTAGGCTACATCCATTTCGATATTGCCAGAAATCGCTGAAGTTGCGGTAAATGTTAGCGCTTCGGCGCTTCTGGTGGCCCTAATATAGGCTTTAGAATTGCTGTCTAGGGTTGATTTATCCAACAGCCATTTGCCCTCAAGTGGGTGGACTGTCTTTTCATCGGAACAGGCCGATAAAACAATAATCAATACGCAAGAAGCGAGTGTTTTAAATATGTAATTTGTTAATATGTAACGCACGGCTTAACCCCCCCTGTTATACGTGAGCCATGTTATTGTCGAGATATCAGTTTATATAGAATGTTTTTAAAATATCAAATAAACATCATGGGATATACTAAAAATTGAACGCTAATCCGCGCACCTTATATATTGTTAACCCTGCTGGTTTTGGCGGGTTTTCAGGCGATGCGTGGCAGGAATTTTTATTAGACTGGCCAGATAAAATATCCCCAGAAAATATTGCCATCACAACTGGCCCCGGTGATGCTAGGCGCATTGCTGCGACTAGCTCTGGCTATGAGCTGTTGGTTGCCGTCGGTGGTGATGGCACGGTCGGCGAAGTGGCCTCAGGAATAATGGACATAATTGAAAAAAATGTAGGCATTAAAAATTCGCCCGTTCCGGCATTGGCGGTTATTCCCGGTGGGGCGGGAAACGATGTTTGTCGCGCCCTTGGTATTTCATCTGTGGCCCATGCCACAAATGCGATTAAGGTCGGGCGTAAAAAACCTTTTGATTTAATACGGGTTGATTGCATGCATGGCGATAAAAATGTCCGGCGTTACGCAATGATGTTTGCTAATGTTGGTTTTTCATCAAGCGCGCTTGCGACACCGTTGTTAAAGCGATTGCTCGGCGGCAGGCTAGCTTATCATTTTGCAATTTTTTTAAAGCTTTTGGTTCATAAGCCTCCGGTGTTGGAATTTAAAACTGCAAACATGGAATTTGTCGAAAAGAAATGGACCATACTTATTGCCAATATTGAACGCGCTGGCGGCGGCGGAGTATGCCTTGCGCCCGGAATGCAATTTGATGATGGTGATATGAAGCTGACCATTGTGCCAAATAAGCCTAAAATACAAATGTTGCTTGCGGTATTGCCAAAAATTGCCGCCGGAAAACATATCCACGAACCAGACTTTGATTATTTTTCAGCGACTGAGGCATCAGTGAAATGTGCGCAAAAATGTGAACTAGAAATTGATGGCGATACCTATGGCGAAACGCCCGCAACGTTTACGCATTGCCCCGGCGCAATTCATGTAATTTGTTAAATAAATAATAAATAAAAGGCCGCCCATATTCGGACGGCCTTTTTAATAAATGGTGGAGCCAAGGGGAATCGAACCCCTGACCTCTTGCATGCCATGCAAGCGCTCTCCCAACTGAGCTATGGCCCCTAAGGGATATTTTGTGGGCGCCTGGAATTTAATCGGGCCTAAAAGAAACCACAAGGAAAATAAAGCGAAAATAAAGCTAAGTATTGTTTAGCGACTAATCTTCGGTTTGTACGTTATCGAGAACTTCTTCTAAATCTTCGTCAGCATCACCGGTAATATCTGAGGCATCTTCCATTAGGCCTTCTTCATCGTCATCGTCGTCATCGTCATCAGCCGTGATGTCATCAATATCTTCATCGTCTTCATCGTCTTTAACTGCGGGTGTGCTGGCTTCTTCTTCAGCTAATGCAGCTGCCATCTCTTCGGCTTTGGTCTTTTTTGATCTTTTCTTTTTGGGTTTTTCAGTCACTACTTCGGTGTCGCATTTTGGGCACAGAGCAGGGCTTTTTCCAAGATCGAAAAAACGAGCTTCGCAATTTAAACATATGTGCTTTTCGCCTAGATTAGGTTTCCCCACTTAGTGAACCTCCTTTTTTAGTCTACCTTTTGTAAGGTGTCGATAAAATGACGTTAACGCCAATTGCCACGATCCACGCCATCTGTCAAAAGGAAAAATACTAAAACCGCCACTCGCAGAAATTAACCAATTATGCTAGAGAGCAATATGCGGATGCTTCCGGCCTTTCAGGCTTTGGCAGTAAACCGTCTAAGGTGTTTTATTAAATCAAATTTTTGGATTTTTTTGTTTATGGGTAAGCCAGCTTCCACCGCGTCAGGGCCACTTTCCGGCACAATTAGCGTTCCCGGAGATAAATCCATATCCCACCGTGCATTAATGCTGGGTGCGGCGGCGGTGGGTAAAACGCGAATCCATGGCCTGCTTGAAGGCGAAGATGTTCTAGCCACCGCCACGGCCTTAGGCGCCATGGGGGTCAGGGTAGAAAAAGACGCAAATGCAATCTGGACAGTCGACGGTGTTGGCCTTGGCGGCCTTTCTCAGCCGGAACAAGACCTAGACATGGGCAATTCGGGAACCGCGGCTAGACTTTTAATGGGGTTGATTGGTGGACATGAAATAACCGCAACTTTTGTTGGCGATAAATCTCTTTCAAGTCGCCCCATGAAACGTGTGACCGAACCCTTAAGCCAAATGGGCATTAGTTTTGAAAACGAAAAAAATGATTATTGTCTTCCCTTAACCGTACATGGAACGGGCCAGCCAATACCTATTAGCTACACTTTGCCGGTGGCCTCAGCCCAGGTAAAATCGGCGGTAATGCTGGCCGGGCTTTCATCCCCGGGCGTTACTACGGTAATTGAACCACACCCAACCCGCGACCATACAGAAAAAATGCTTATCGCTCTTGGCGCAAATATAACGATAAATGATATTAAAAATGGTAGCCGCGAAATATTGCTAAGCGGCCAGCCGGAACTAAGCTCCATGGAAATTACCGTACCCGGCGATATTTCCTCAGCCGCGTTTCCTATGGCGGCAGCCCTTATTGTTCCCGGTTCTAAAATAACGCTTAAAAATGTTGGGCTTAATCCATTAAGGACAGGCCTAATCCATAGCTTGCTAGAAATGGGCGGGGATATAAAAATATCCAATCAGCATCTAGAAGCTGGCGAAGAGGTGGGCGACCTTGTGGTTAGTGCTGGCACGCTAAAAGGAATTATCGTTCCAGCCAGCCGTGCCCCATCGATGATTGATGAATACCCAATTTTGGCCATGGCGGCGGCATTGGCCGATGGTACAACCCGCATGGAAGGCGTGGGGGAATTGCGCGTTAAAGAAAGCGACCGTTTGGCCGCGGTCGAGGCGGGCCTTAAATCATGTGGTGTGGCTGTGCGTTCCGGGCCAGACTGGATGGAAATTGACGGCAGTGGTGGTAATAAAGTTAGTGGTGGGGCCACAGTAAAAACCCACCTTGACCACCGAATTGCCATGTCGTTTTTGGTGCTGGGGCTTATGGCGGGCAAACCAATTGGTGTTGATGATGGCGCGCCTATCGATACGTCTTTCCCCGGTTTTGTCGGGCTCATGAATAAACTTGGCGCCAACATAGGCTAATAAACAAAAATTAAGGGAGATACATTTTGCCAATAGTAATAGCAATTGATGGCCCCGCCGCCGCAGGCAAGGGCACCGTCGCCCTCCGCTTGGCAGCTGAGCTGGGGTTGGCCAAGCTTGATACCGGGCTTTTATACCGCGGCGTGGGCCTTGGCGTGGTCTCTGGCGGGGGCAATCCTGAAAATGCGGCAGACGCCCTGAATGTGGCTAAAAACCTCGATCCGGCCATGTTAAACAACCCGGCGCTGCGCTCAGACGAGGCCGCACAGGCCGCCTCAAAGGTTGCAGTCATGCCCGAAGTTCGAGCTCAATTGCTTGATTTTCAAAGACAATTTGCCAAAAACCCTCCTCTATTAGATGGCGGAAAAACCCCATCCGGGGCCATACTCGATGGCCGCGATATTGGCACCACCGTATGCCCCGATGCCACCGCAAAACTGTTTGTCACGGCCTCGGTCGAGGTTCGGGCAGAGCGGCGGTATAAAGAGTTGCTAGAGCGGGGCCATGAGGCTATATATGCCCGCGTTCTGGAGGATATGATGGAACGTGATGCCCGCGACCAAGGCCGTGATGCATCACCACTGGCATCGGCAGATGACGCACTTGTGCTCGATACCAGTGAAATGAGCGTCGATGAGGCATATGCCAGGGCACTCGAATTCATCAAATCCAGAACGGCCGCTTAAAAAAAGAAAAAATCTTTTATCGCGGAAATAATAAAGCCCCCTTTCGGACAAGTTATTGAAAGGGATTTGTATCAATCGTACCAGACCGCCGGAACCAACCGGATGGCATGTATCAAAAAAAGTTAGGACTATATATTTATGACTACAGAAAATTTTGCGGACCTTTTTGAAGAGTCCCTAGCAGTTCAGGTAGGATTTCAAGGAAGTGTCGTTTCCGGCACAATTATCCACGTTGATGGCGACGCAGTTACCATTGATGTTGGTCTTAAATCCGAAGGACGCATCCCCTTAAAAGAATTTGGCGTAGGCGATGAAGCATCGTCTCTTGTTAGCGGCGACAAAATAGATGTTTTTGTTGAACGCTACGAAGACAAAGACGGACTTGTTCGTCTTTCACGCGAGAAAGCCCGCCGCGAAGAAGCATGGACTGCACTAGAAAAAATGTTCAAAGCTGAAGAGCGCGTAAACGGCACAATATTTGGCCGGGTCAAAGGCGGCTTTATTGTTGATCTTGACGGTGCGGTTGCATTTCTTCCTGGTAGCCAAGTTGATATTCGCCCGGTTCGCGATATTACCCCGCTTATGGGCAACCCACAGCCATTTCAGATTCTTAAAATGGATCGCGCACGCAACAACATCGTTGTTTCACGCCGCGCTATTTTGGAAGAAACTCGCGCTGAAGCACGCACCGAACTTATCGGTCAGCTTAACGAAGGCGACGTGGTTGACGGCGTAGTTAAAAACATCACCGATTACGGCGCATTCGTCGATCTTGGCGGTGTTGATGGATTGCTCCACGTAACAGACATTGCATGGAAGCGCATCAACCATCCTTCCGAAGCGTTACAAGTTGGCGAAACCATCAAGGTTAAGGTTATTCGCTTTAACTCCGAAAACCAGCGCATCAGCCTGGGCATGAAACAGCTTCAAGATGATCCATGGAAAGGTGTTGATGAGCGCTTCCCAATTAATTCTCGCGTTAAAGGTCGTGTTACCAACATCACCGATTACGGTGCATTTGTTGAGCTTGAATCCGGCGTAGAAGGCTTGGTTCACGTTTCTGAAATGAGCTGGACCAAAAAGAACGTTCATCCCGGCAAAATTGTTTCTACTTCACAAGAAGTCGAAGTCATGGTGCTGGACGTGGATGCCGACAAACGTCGTATTTCGCTTGGCCTTAAACAGTGTGGCGATAACCCATGGGATTCATTCCTTGGAACGCATACCGCTGGTTCTGAAATTGAAGGCGAGATTAAAAACATCACCGAATTTGGTTTGTTTGTTGGTCTAACCGAAGAAATCGACGGCATGGTTCATCTTTCTGATCTGGCTTGGGACAAGTCTGGCGAAGAAGCCATCAAGGATTACAAAAAAGGCGATATGATTAAAGCCAAAGTACTGGACGTTGACGTAGTCAAAGAACGTATCAGCCTTGGCGTTAAGCAGTTGACCAAAGATCCGTTTGAAGGCGCAGCCTCTGCCAGTGGCGGCATGAAAAAAGGTACAATTGTAACATGTACCGTAACTGCCATTACCGATGGCGGCATCGAAGTCAGCGTTGGCGAAGGATTGCATGGATTTATTCGTAAAACCGAATTGTCACGCGATCGTTCTGAACAACGCCCAGATCGTTATGCCGCTGGCGAAAAAGTCGATGCTAAAATTACCAACGTCGATGAAAAAAGCCGCAAGCTAACGCTTTCCATCAAGGCGCTTGAAGCACAGGAAGAAAAGAAGGCAATGGCCGAATATGGCTCTAACTCTGCCGGAGCTTCGCTGGGCGATATTCTTGGTGCAGCTTTAGAAGAAAAAAAGGCAGCAGGCGATACTGATAAGCCTGTGGCTAAGAAAAAAGCTGCTAAGAAAAAAGCTGAAGCAAGCGAAGAAGAAACAGAAGAAAAGAAGCCTGTTAAAAAGGCTGCCGCTAAAAAGACTGCTGCAAAAAAGACAGCAACCAAAAAAACAGCGGCTAAGAAAAAGGCCGCAACCAAAGATAAGGCATAATCATTTTTCTTGTCTTTTGTTTAGTTTAAATATTGAAACGCCTTTCAGACCTTGCCGTCTGGAGGGCGTTTCTTTTTGTCCAAAGTTAAGCTATGTTATGTGGGCTAATTAAAACGGAATAAATCATGAACGATGAAATTAACGTTGGCGAAAAACAAGCAAAGGTCGACGACCTAATAGAGCGCAGGCGTTTACGCCGTGCGGCAACCGCATGGCGGGCCATTGCCGCACTGCTGGTGACCATAATTTTGGTGGTGGTGTTAGCCAAAACAAATAATGGCGGCAGTAGCGTTATTACATCAAATAGCATCGCCCGTGTTTATGTTGACGGAATAATTGTTCGTGATCGTTGGCGTGGCGATTTGCTGGATGAACTAAAAAATGATGATAACGTAAAAGCAATAATGGTAATGATAGATAGCCCCGGCGGAACCGTCGTCGGCGGAGAAGAACTTTACCTTGAATTAAAAGAGATAACAAAAATCAAACCAGTTGTGGCGGTTATGGGATCAACCGCAACCTCGGCTGCATATATGGCGGCCATTGGAACCGACTATATAATTGCCCGCGAAGGATCGATTACGGGCTCCATAGGTGTTTTAATGCAAACCGCCGATTTTACCGGACTTATGGAAAAGCTTGGCATTAAGCCAGAGATTATAAAAAGCAGCCCCTTGAAGGCTCAGCCAAATCCAATGGAGCCAGTTTCACCCGAAGCTCGCAAAGCAGTCTCTGCAGTGATAGCCGATATGTTTGATATGTTTTCAGGTATGGTCGCCTCAAGGCGACAGATGACGGCTGAGCAGTTAAGCAACGTTGCCGACGGGCGGATATTTACTGGGCGTCAGGCGCTTGAAAATGGACTGATAGATGCCATCGGCGGGGAAAAAGAGGCTAGGAGCTGGTTGGCCAAGAATCACAGTATTTCTGAGGATATTCCCGCAAAAGACGCAAAACCAGACTACCCCAAGGACCAGTGGTACCAACAAATATTGGGAATAACAGGAAAAGCTCTGTTTTCTGAACGACTTAAACTTGACGGACTGCTCTCTGTTTGGCACCCTGAGATGTAGCCACTAGTTATTTACGCTCAAATGGGCCGAATTCTAAAATCATCTAAAACCAACGTTTGGCCAAATAAGCAACCAGTAGGTGTTAGGAGAAAATCATATGACCAAATCCGAGCTAATCCAGCGCCTTGCTGATGCAAATCCGCACCTTTACCTAAGAGATGTTGAACGCATTGTGACCACCATATTTGAAGAAATAACCGACGCCCTTGCCGATGGCAACCGGGTTGAACTTCGCGGTTTTGGCGCTTTTTCTGTTAAAGAACGCGGCGCTCGCGTTGGTCGTAACCCACGCACTGGCGAAGCGGTTAATGTTTCTGCCAAATATATTCCGTATTTCAAGACCGGCAAACAGCTTCGCGAAAAGCTAAACCCCTAACAACTTACTTTTGGGGATAACCGCACATGCGGCGCCTAATTTCATGGATAATTATATTACCAGCGGCGGCTGTCGTTGTGGTTTTTGCGCTTAATAATCGCGCACCCATAGGGATTGACCTTTGGCCTTTTGGTATTGTTGTCGAAATGCCTGTCTATTTAGCGTTTATTATTGTTTTTGGTATGGGCGCTGTTTTTGGCGGCCTTGCATCAACCATCGCTGGATCCAAGGCCAGATCCCGTTATCGCAGTGCCACATATGACGCCGAGGTAAAGCGTAGAGAGGCAGAAAAACTAGCCGCTAAATGTGAAAGCCTTGAAGCCAACCAAAAACAGACAGGGCAAAAGCAAACAAGTCAGAAGCAGGAAATAATCTCTCCTCCTGCCAACTAAAGCATATCCCATAAATACATTTGTTTATTTACTGCGTTGAAGCGAGCATGTTTCAGCGTTAGAACTATTATATGAACAGTTCGATAAATATAGGTTCAGGTGAAACAAAGCCGTTTGAGCGCATTTTTGTTGCGTTAGATACGCCTGATATTAATCACGCCCTTT